>NZ_FMXA01000040.1 GCF_900103425.1 Dialister histaminiformans
CATGGGAATAACGATAATATGTTGCTCCTCACTTTTTTATAAAAGAGGCTATTCGCAGAATCCACCCCCTGTGCCTCTGCAGGAGGCACACCGACTTGCGAGCTGGAGGCTCGCACCGGCTATAAGCCGAAGGCTCATCTAAGGAGGTACTATATGACTCAGTCAAAATCTCAGAATTTTTGTCCATATTGTGGTGCTCCCATAGCCAGTCCACAGGCTCATTTCTGTGGGAACTGCGGGAAGGCGCTTCCAGCAGGGATGAATGATATCCCTCAGATGAAGAAAGATGCGGATAAATTTTCTCCGGAAGTGAAGGAGACTCCCGCTTCTCTGGTAAAGGAAGATGCATCTGCTGCAACAGAAAGTGCACCGGGGATTCCAGCAGAACCTGAAATTAAGCCGGCTGTACAGGAAAACGCGGAAGTACAGAAAAAACCGGCAGCGGAAGCGCATACGGAAAGCCATTTTCCGGATATTGCACCGGAAGGGGCGGAACCACAGCAGCCGGCATCCAATCCGGTAATTAAAGAACATACCGGTCCGTTGCCGCAGCCGGAAATCCCTTATACACCGGCCTTCAAGCACAATAAGGACGATGGCTTTTCTGACCCGTCCTTCAAAGGTATGTATTTTTCATTCCACGGTCGACTGAACCGTAAACGATATTTCTGGCGCTCGGTGGTTATCGCAGCTATCTGTATTGGATGCATGATCGGAGCTGGTTTTGTTTTGGGCATCGGCACGGCCGTAGAAGATATGGGATTTCTGGTTATTCCGGCGTGTCTCGCCCTGATCATAGTAGGCATTGCCTCTATGGTATCCGGAGTTTCGCTTATGATCCGCCGTATGCAGGATCTGGGATGGAGCCGTGGCGTGGTGTATGGCTACGCAGCGGTATCGATTATCTGGAACATTCTGAACTTTCTTCTGGATCAGGATGTTGTGGAGGGAACGGATTGGGGGATGACTGCGGGGTTTTTTGTCTTATTTTCCGGCCTGTTTTTCGCGGTCATAAATGTGATTATCGTGTGTAAGAAGGGAACTACAGGACCCAACCAGTATGGTCCGGACCCGCTGGATGAAGCGTATAAAAACTCCAGACGTGTCTGATAAGTTCTTACATAATTTATGAAGACAGCATAACGTTGTGATAAAGAGGATAGTAACAGGGAGGTAGTAAGTATGGCTCAGATGCATTGCCCGAATTGCGGGGCTCCGATAATGGATCCGAATGCTCATTTCTGTGGCAACTGCGGCCGGGCGCTTCCGGCAGGAATGAATCCAGTTTCTCAGATGAAACCGAAAGAAAACAAAGCGTCCGTAGAAGGAAAACCAGATCCGGAAATAAAGGCGACACCGGCTCCGGCTCCTGCCACGCCTGTAAAGGAAGCGGCAGCGGCAGCGGTAGAAAAGCCGGAAGCCCGGGCAGAGAAAGAAACGCAGCCGGTTGTGCCGACGGAACCGAAGAAGGTCAGCACGTTTCCGGATATTGCACCGGAAGGGACAGAGTCACCGGATCCAGCTCCGGTGATGAAGGAGCATACCGGCCCGCTGCCGCAGCCGGAAATCCCTTATACATCGGCGTATAAGCATAACAAGGATGACGGTTTTTCTGATCCATCCTTCCGCGGCATGTTTTTCTCCTTCCACGGCCGTCTGAATCGGAAGAGATATTTCTGGCGCTCCGTGACGATTTTCGGGCTGATTCTGGCCGGTATCGTAGGGGCTGTCATTTTCTTTGGCATGGTTGAGGCCATGGGCGAGGGGATGGAGTTCCTGATGATTCCGGTCATTCTTGGTTTGGCTGCCCTGTGGATTGGCTCATTGATTTCCGGCATTTCCCTCCAGATACGCCGCATGCAGGATCTGGGTTGGGCGCCTGGTGCCGTATATGGCTACGTGGCTGCATCCATTGCCTGGGCCTTTATAGACCCCTTGCTTTCTGCAGGCGCAGAAGCTAATCCCCTGGGAATCTGGGGGCTCCTTCAGATTTCAGGCTGCCTGTTCTTCCTCGTAGTAGGCCTCATACTCTGGTTCAAAAAAGGCACAGAAGGCCCCAATGCCTACGGCCCCGATCCCCTGGAAAAGACAGAAAGAAATAATGGCAGGATATGAGAGGGAGTGGAAAGGTCGTAAACTTTGTTTGCTGCTGGCACATCCCTTTGGGATTCGAGACGGTGTAAAACATGTTGTTTTACAAAGGGAAGCGGAATATTTCTTATAAAAGCTAAGAATGCTAAAGTTTCTCCAAAAGGGAAA
>NZ_FMXA01000037.1 GCF_900103425.1 Dialister histaminiformans
TCCGGTGTCAGCCTGTAGGCAGCTACGGCTGACGGCGGAGTTATCCGAGCTGAAGTCATAGATGATGTCTGTAGAATAAGGCCTGAATACAGGATTTCATGTAATTTTGGGGTGGGAGATAACAGGGCTGTTTTTTGCGGTATAATGGTGAAAATAAGTACTGTTTCGATGAAAATACGGAATAGGCTGATAACCTGGACACTGTATATGGGGTTGGGTAAATAAGCCAGGCAGGCTGGGCTGTGAGTGAAGAATCGGAATAGTAAAAAGAATTTTATGAATCCGTAGTAGCGGAGACAGTAAATGAAAGGAGTTATTGTATGGGCTTTTTTGATGCAATGAAAGGCAGTGGAAATTCTTCCGGTAAAGAGGAAGTGCGACCAAGTCCGGTACGGGAATTTCTGGGTCAGGAACTGTTTGTGGTGGACTGCCGCGGGGCCAATCTGTATGTTCATGAAAATGCAGTAGTTATAGATAAGACGGGCGGAGGATTATGGAATCTGGGGGATAACAATTTCAAGGTTATTCCTTTTAAATCCATTGTTGCAGTACAGGCTAAGCTGAAGTCCACTCTGCTTACTGGCTATATTGAATTTGAAACAGCAAACAGTCCGCTTAGCGTAGGCAGTGATCATGCGGAACGAAGAAGTGAAAACAGTGTGATTTTAAGTGGTACGGAAGAAAGATATGAGCAGGCAAAAGAAGCACTGCAGTATATCTTTGATCATATCTGCAAATAACAGGAATTCAGGGAAAAAGAAAGAAGGTGAATCTGAGATTGGAACGAATTGAAGGAACGGTGACTACAGCGATTTCTTATGCCAGAGTGATGGAAGAAACCGCGAGAGAACAAATACGGCGTATGTGTAGTTATGAACTGACGGAAGGAAGCCGGGTAAGGATTATGCCGGACGTGCATGCCGGAAAGGGGTGTACGATTGGTACCACAATGACAATTGTAGATAAGGCCGTACCTAATGTCGTGGGAGTGGATGTGGATATTGGATGCGGCATGTATACCATAGATCTGGGCAGACAGCCAATCGATTTTTTTCGGCTGGATAAAGCGGCGCACAGGGTACCGTCTGGTGCGAATGTCTGGAATGAACCTCAGTTGAGCTTTGATGTTCATCCACTTTACTGTTATGACAGACTTAAAAATTTATCCAGAATTGCATGCAGCATCGGAACCCTGGGCGGAGGCAATCATTTTATTGAAGTGGATGAGACTCACGATGGCAGGCATTACCTTATTATTCATACAGGCAGCCGTAATCTTGGTAAACAGGTGGCAGATATCTATCAGCAGATAGCGATTGAACTGCAGGGCCAGGAGGAAACGCAGCCGGAACAGATTAACCGGATTATAAGGGAATATCAGATGGCTGGCCGGCAGGAAGAAATTGAGAAATCGGTAAAGGAAATCAAACGCAGGTATCATCAGAAACAGATACCGGATGATCTTTGCTATGTTTCTGGGAAATACCTGAAACAGTACCTGCATGATGTGGTTCTCTGTCAGCAGTTTGCCCGTCTGAACCGGGAACATATTGCCAGGGTTCTGCTGGAACAGACCGGACTCAAAGCGGGAGAAGCCTTTCATACGATTCATAATTATATTGATGTAGAGGAAATGATTCTGCGGAAGGGCGCAATTGCCGCGCATAAAGGCGAAAAGGTACTTATTCCAATCAATATGCGTGATGGCAGCATTCTGGCTATAGGGAAGGGAAATCCGGAATGGAACTATTCAGCTCCTCATGGTGCCGGGCGGATTATGTCCAGAATGGAGGCCAGAAACCAGTTGTCCATGGAGGAATACCGAAAGGAAATGGCCGGAATATATACCACGTCAGTCAATAAGGGAACTCTGGATGAAGCGCCCATGGCTTATAAATCTCTCGATGATATTCTGGTGGTTATCGGGGACACGGCAGACGTGTTGGAAGTTATGAAACCGGTTTATAATTTCAAGGCTAGCTGAGAATGCAAAAGGCACAGCAGATGGATATTATGGAATTTTCACTGGTAATAAATCATTCCAACGGTTGAAATGATTTATTATAATCTGTATAATTTAGATGTTCATCGGAGGGTATGATTCCTGAGAATTATGCTGGATAAGATGGCGGATTTTCCGCAGTCTTATCCAGCTTTTTTTGTGGATGAAGAAAATACAGCAAAGGAGAATAATATGGTTGAACAGAAACATCTTAGTCCGGTTATGATTCTGGCCAGCATTATTTTTATGAATACGTTCGTTCCGCTGTCCATAGATTTGTATCTGCCGGCACTGCCCCAGATGCGGGAATATTTTCAGGCCAGTGAAATGCTTGTCAATATGACGCTGATTGCTTTCTTTTTATTTTTTCCGTAGGGATTGTTCTTTTTGGGCCCATATCGGATAAATATGGCAGGAAGTTTTCTCTTCTGGGAGGGGCTTTGGTATATACCCTGGCTTCTCTGATCTGTGCGACGTAAGGGTCTGTCTATGTGCTCATAGGAGGGCGTATTCTGCAGGCATTGGGAGCGGGCTGCATAGTTACCATTTCTACGGCACTGATTAAAGACTGCTTTTCCGGAGAGAAGCTGACACGCATTCTGTCAATCACACAGGCTCTGAATGTCATTGCGCCGATGGCAGCACCTATTATCGGAAGTCTGCTGCTTATGTATACGTCCTGGCGGGGCGCCTTTGTTCTGCTGGCCTTTCTTGGAAGTATCAATATTATCATTGCACTTCTTCTCACGGAGCCTCTTCTTCCGGAAAAACGATATACCGGGACGGTAGTACAGTCTATGGGATTGCTTGTCAAATTCACCAGACATGCGTATTTCATGCTGATACTTATTATGTTTTCCCTCCTGGCGGCTCCATATATGGCCTATGTCAGTGTATCATCCTTCGTATACATGAATACATTTCACCTGTCACCGCAGTTGTATGGACTTTATTTCTCTTTCAATTCCGCGTGTGCTGTAGTCGGCCCGTTCCTCTATCTGCATATTGCCGGCAGGGTTTCCAATCGCCGTATCACCAATGCCTGTTTCCTTGTTACCGCAATCAGTGGTGTAGCACTTCTTACTATTGGCCAATCCAGTGCTCTGTGTTTCATGCTGAGCTTTCTGCCGTTCACGATTATCGAATCCATAGTGCGTCCCTTTACCATGGATGTGCTTCTTAAAATGGTTAGGACAGAGATAGGAACCGCCTCCGCACTAATCAACTTTGTTCCGACTCTTCTGGGAAGTGTGGGAATGTTTGTAAGTACATTGCCATGGTCCAGCTTTATTGATGGACTGGGAATCATCATATTGGGTGCTCTGTGTGGCTCTACGCTGATTCTCATATGTATACGGGAGATGTATTCAGAAAACTGAAAATCTGAAAAAGAGAAGCGAAGCCTTATAACGGATCGCAGGATAGGGAAGATAGTCCGGACGGATCCGATAAGGGATAAAGGGAAGTTCCCCTTTATGTTGGTTTGTCAAACATATGTTACACCGTACTTGATGAAATCATGGAGTGTATCTTTTGG
>NZ_FMXA01000035.1 GCF_900103425.1 Dialister histaminiformans
ACCTCCAACCTGTCTATGTAGCAAAGGAAAGCATGCAGCACGTTTTCCTCTCTGGAGAGAGAGGAGGGCCATCGTAGATGGCGGAGAGTTGATTCCTGTATGTGCATCGTAAGGAATTATAGGTAAAGCTCCTGGCTCTGTCTGCTCCTAAGTTCTTTCAACCTCTGCTTAACCACATAATCAATGTACTCACATACCCCTGACAGGTTCGTTAATATCTCTTTATTCATAAATCGTAATACAAGAATACCAAATTGTTTCATAAAAACCGTTCTTCGGTAATCATGAGCTGCCCCATCTTTCATAAAATGCTGCGAACCATCAATTTCTATAACCAATTTGGCCTGTCTGCAATAAAAATCCGCAATATACTGTCCTATAGCATACTGCCGATAAAAACGGACTGGATATTTTCGAAGGTAACATCTCCATAAGATTCCCTCTTCCTTTGTCATTGTCTTACGAAGATGTCGAGCATGATTTTTCGCCTTGGGCTTTCCATAAATATACTTTGACAAATAAATTCCCCTTTTCCCCATTTCCCCTGTCCTGTATATAACCTATATAACCTGTATATAAATAAATAATACTCAAAGCTTTAACCATATTTCCCCTTTGTTCTAACATACAGCAGTCTACTTTCCCCCATCCGCCTTGGCGGATGGTCCGCCCTTTCTCTCCAGAACGGGAAACGTACTGAACTCCTCCCATTTGTGAAGCTTTTGCATTCTTACGGTCTTTGTCCCTTAAATCATCAACCATACTTCCCTATACTCCAACATTGTGGAATCAACAATCCGACAAAAAAGACAGGTTTGAGGGGAAAAGCAAAGGTTAAAGAATTGAGGTTAGAAGGAGGATTATGATAAGTAAATAATACTCAAGGCTTCAGCAATATTCTCCTATATTCAAACATATAAAGATTAGCTGAGGCTTAAAGCCTATCAAACATACAGATACTTTCCCTTACTCAACCATTGAGCAGTCTACTTTCCCCCACCAGCTAAAGCTGGCGGTTCGCCCTTTCTCTCCAGAACGGGAAATGTGCTGCAGGCTTCCCCCTCTTAGCTTTTACCTTCTTATATTTTCATAAGAAAACAATCCATATTCCCCCTGTGAAACAAAATGTTTTTCACGGTCTCGAGAACAAAGCTGCCTTTTTTAAATCTTTGAGTTTTAGCTCAACAGTCACTTCAGTGTGTTCAGGAAGTCATCCAGGGTTCGTGTAGCTTTCCATCCCAGTTTTTCGAGGCTTGATGTATCCATGGCATAGCGGCGATCGTGGCCAGGTCTGTCGTTTACGAAGGTTATTAAATCATCAGATTTACCTAATATAGCTAATATCTTGCGAATTAACTCCAAATTATTGATTTCCTCATGAGCAGACACATTGTATATGTGATTTTCTTTTCCTTTGTGAAGAATATAATCAATAGCCGTACAGTGATCATCCACATGAATCCAATCTCTTCGGTTATCTCCCCGACCATATACAGGAATGGAAATATCACGGTGTGCACAATCGACCACTTTGGGAATAAGTTTTTCTCTGTGCTGAAACCGTCCATAGTTATTGCTGCATCGGGAAATAGTAATCGGAAGTCCATAGGTTCTGGCATAAGAAAGCACCAGCAAATCTGCCGATGCTTTGGATGCGGCATAGGGACTGGAGGGGTGAAGAGCTGACTCTTCTGTGAAAGCACTGGTACTTTCCAATGGTAAATCGCCATAAACTTCATCGGTAGACACCTGATGAAACCTGTTTACCCCAAAGCGCAGACAGGCATCCATTAGCACAGAAACCCCAAGGACATTGGAGTGAATAAACAGTTCCGGATTGTTAATCGAGCGGTCCACATGACTTTCTGCCGCAAAATTGACTACCCACTGCGGCCTTTCTTTTTCAAAAACTGACTGTACAAAAGCTGCGTCTGCAATATCCCCGCGATAGCAGGTCATGTTCGCATGCCTGGCAATTGAATCCAGGTTAGCCGGATTGGCTGCATACGTCATCTTGTCTATGCCGATAATTCGGTCATCTGGATAGTGATTATTCCAGTATATAGCAAAATTAGCTCCAATAAAGCCATATACTCCTGTAAGGAGCAGTTTTTTTCTATGTTCCATTAAATTACCCCAATAATTCAATGAGTTATTTACAGTAATAAAAAAACAGAAAAGTCAGAAACCAAAAAAACAGAGAAGCTAGAAGCCAGAAGCGAGTTTTAAGCAGTGAAGATGGAGATTTGAGTATTGCGGATTCACAGTATTATCGTGACTCCTCAATTCTCAAGTCTATCTTTTCCTCCCTTGCTTCTCGTTCCTCGCCCTATCTTTTTTCCACTCTCTTTTCTATATTTCTGATAAGGGCGCCTAGCATACGGGCGATTTCATCGTACAGAGCCAAGGTAGATTTTGCATCCTTGGCCGTTAAATAACTTAAATCCCTTGAAATAAGAAGTTGTGTCTCTAATTCAGCAGCAGATCCCTTCGCAATTTTCAGGAAATGAATAAACTGCTTATCGGAATTTCTGCCAAACCCTTCTGCTATATTAGAAGGAATAGAAACAACAGCTCGTCTAATCTGGTTTGTCAGACCAAATATTTCCCCCTGAGGAAACCGCTTAGTCAAAGTATAGATAATACGAGTTAATTCCATCGATTTCTGCCATACTATTAAGTCCTTATGATCCTTCATTCATCATACCCCCTAATTCCCTTTTTATCTTAATTCCCCTCTCTATCTTTCCTAGCACCTCGTTTCTGGCTTCTCGCTCCTATCTTTCACTCGCTTCTCGCTACTCGTTTCTCGTTCCTCTTATTAATTCCAGAATCTTTTCACATGCCGCTTTCTGAATCTTAAAGCTCAAATCATAATCTCTGGTTAATTCCGGATTAATAATTGTTCCCTTCATCCCCATGAACTCAGAGAAGCAATGTACTTTATCATCCGGATCTCCGCCTATAATCTTGAACAGAGGCCAGCGGGCAGCATCATCCATATAAACGATGAAGTCATAGATATCATACATGTTCCATTCCATCTGACTGCAGTATTCAGTGCCCCCCTCTATCCCGTAGCGTGCCAGTGTGGTAATAGCCTTTTCCGTAACAGGCTCTCCCACCCCATCTTTGACATGAGCTGAATCGACAGCAAGTTCTATCCCTTCATCTTTTGCCAGATGGCCCAGAATATACAATGCCATGGGCGGGCGGAATGAATCGCCATAAGTTACAAACAGAATACTTTTCATACGAAGACCTCCCTGCCTGAATAATCTCTATTTTAGTTATATCATGATTCCGTAAAATTTATGTAATTTCTATTTTAGCAAAGGCAGTATTTCTGCGCAGATAACCCCTTCCCGAACTCCGGTATCACTGTAGGAAATACGGCTGCTTCCCAGGCGACTGGCCAGGACATCGGCAATAATGAGGCCGGAAATAATGGTGTGCATACGATCCGGCACCGCTTTCATCAGCACAATAGTCTTCTCCTCTGTGAGGGGTATATCCCGCTGAAATTCAGAAATCATCTGTTCTATTTTCAGTACATCCATACGGGTATTATAGCGGTCACAATGATAGAGCCTATTATACAATGCACAGGCACTCTTGAATGTACCACCCATACCGATAATGGCCGGCGCGCAGTGCTGCTGAAGTCCCCGTACCTGGTCAAACATCCTTTCCGCTTCCGCTTTCATTGCCTGACATTCTGCGGCAGAAGGAAGAAAACCATGTACCAAATCTGTGCGAAGCGAGAGAGCTCCCATAGGTACACTGATTTTAAATCGGATTTCCCTATGTTCATACGAAACAATTTCCGTAGATCCACCGCCGATATCCACTAGAAGCCCGCTCCCGTCTTTTCTATTATGTGTCGCTCCAATGAAGTCAAAAGTTGCTTCCTCATCCCCGGAAATAACACGGAGTGAAATTCCAGTGCGCTTTTCAATTTCACAGACTGCCGCTTTACTGTTTCTGCAGTTCCTGAGAGCCGCCGTAGTAATTGCATCCATGGCCGCTATCGGAAAATTAGCAAGGAAATTCTTAAAATCCTTCACAATTTCAACCGTCTTATCAATACCTGCCTGCGACATACAGCCATTATCAATAAAACCAGCCAGTCCAATAGCATGCTTCTTCTTCAGAAGTAAATCCATGGAATCCTTCTCCAGATGATATACCGCCAGACGAATAGAGGTGGACCCAATATCCATAATCGCATACAACATTTCAATCACCAACCCGTTACCTTAATTACCACACAGAACCTGATTCATTCAACATAATTCTATCATACGTGATGGGAGCTCAGAGCTTAGAGCTTAAAGCAAAGAGCTTTGGCAGATTCGCTCCGCTTATCTGCAAGTGGATTCTGCGAATTGCCTCTTTTATAAAAAGTGTAAAAGACAGAAAGAATCAGATTTCTTCAGATTCTTTCTGTCTTTTTCCGATTTTATACGATTTTTCGCTAATCTCTAACCTCAACGCTCTTACCTATCTTAAAAATCAGAGTGCCAAGCATTCGGACGATTTCGTTGTACAGGGTTAATGCCTGTTTTATTTCTCTGTCGTTTATATAGCCGAGCTTTTTCGAAAGGAGAAGCTGAGTTTCTACTTCGGCTGCTGACCCCTTTGCAATCCTGAGAAAAAAGACAAACTCTTTATCAGTCCCCCGGCTATGCCCCTCTGCGATATTTGATGGAATTGAAACAACGGCTCGCCTTATCTGATTTGTTAATCCAAATAACTCTTCCCTGGGAAATCCACGTGTTAACGTATAGATGAAACTTGCCAACGCCATAGACTTCTGCCATACAATCAATTCCTTGTAATCCCTCATCCCTAAATCCCCCTTACTCAAAAAAATTCCCTAAGTAAACAAATACAAATTCAGAACCCCTAATTCTATAATCTGTACTTATCTCAATACCATCATATCATAATTCTAATATTTTGCATTTTAATATTCATTTCCTCCAAGGCATCAAAAAAGACTTCCAATTCAAATGGAAGTCTTTTGGGATACGTTATATAAGAAGAGGCTATTCGCAGAATCATTCTGCAGACACAGATGAGCTGATGCTCATTGTTCGCAAGAATGGGAGTGCGACATTGTTTATGAATTCCAATCTCCAGCTTTCATAAAGACCTGGATACCATTCTTAATGAAATTCTGCGAATTTCTGGAACAGAAGACTTGTGTCCAATGACGACAAGCCATTAGTACCATAAAAGTGTAGTTGTTGGAGAATGATCATCTTCATCAGCTGCACTTATTTATTTATAATTAGGGGAGTAATTGGTCTGACGAAAAGCCATTGGATTTCGCATCCGTACGACAAACTGTCAACCCGCCCCTTGTTATAAATATTCGATTAAGCAGGTTGGGATTTGCTCCCGTGTAACGAACTAAACTGAATGATAATAAGTGTGGCTGGAACAATTACTTTTATTTAAATTATCAGGAGGTGCGCTATGATTAGCGTAGGTATTGATGT
>NZ_FMXA01000031.1 GCF_900103425.1 Dialister histaminiformans
CGGTATTAGCAGTCGTTTCCGTCTGTTGTCCCCATCCTGAAGGCAGGTTGTTTACGTGTTACTCACCCGTTTGCCACTGGAATCCAAAAAAGAGCAAGCTCTTTCTTTTCTTCCCGTTCGACTTGCATGTGTTAAGCACGCCGCCAGCGTTCGTCCTGAGCCAGGATCAAACTCTCCATGATAGATTGTTTGTTTGGCTCGATTATTTCTTGCCTATTTACTCTTTAAATTGCGGGATAATTTCTTATCCGCACATCGGCTTTATTGTTCGCTGTACTGTTCAGTTTTCAAAGAACCAATCGCTCTAAGCGACTCCATTATGTTAGCACGTAATGCTTTATAATGTCAAGTGCTTTTTTGCGATGTCTTCCGGAAAACGGTTGAACCGCTTTCCGGAAGTGGCCGCCTCATCAGAGGTGAATATGATAATATCACTAAGCCATGCGCTGTGCAAGCAATATTAGAAAGTTTAATGGCACCCGTATGGCAGACAATCAGAAGTCAGACCAGAAGCCTGCGGGGCTTCCTCTCAGACTAAAAGAACTCTGAACATTTGCATGCTTTTAGGGGCCTAGTATTGCACAATATGACGCAGAAGAAGTGTTACGCTCAACGATTGAATTTGCAAAAAAATATGATGTAATGGTACATGAGCATCTTGCGGAGAGTAAGAGTGAGTATGACTTTACGATAGAACAATTTGGGTGTTCACCGGTAGAATGGTTCTGGAGGAATAATCTGCTTGGAGATCGGTTTTATTATGCCCATTGTATTCATTTGGATGAACAGGATATAAAAGTATTAGCAGAGACTGGAACCGGCGTTGTAAGCTGTCCCATTTCAAATATGTATCTCAGTTCCGGCTCCTGCCAAGTTCGTAACATGATGGACGCGGGTGTTGAGCGCATTGGCCTTGGGGTTGATGGAGCTGCCAGTAGCAATTCATCTAATATGATGGAGGAATGCGGGTTGCTTATTTATTGAATCGATTAACCCATGAAGAAAATGCCTGTACATCTGAGGATATTTTATACATGGCTACATCTGGTGGAGCAAAAACGTTGGGAAGGAATGATATAGGTACCTTAGTGCCAGGTCAAGCAGCAGATTTGACGCTGCTTGACTGGACTTCACTTTCCTATGCAGGAGGCCGAAATGATCCTGCTGACTGTATCGTACTTAGTGGTGATGCCCGTATGGTGGATACTGTTATTGTCAACGGAGAGATTGTTGTTGAAAAGGGGTGATTGCTACGCATTGACGAATGGCAGAAAAGTGCATATGCTGATGAGATTGGTCATGAATTACTTCAGAGGGCTTCTAAGCACTTTCCCTCCCTTCAAGAAGAAATCATTTCGTCTGTACAGGAATCTACAGGAGGGGCATTATGAGAGAAAAAAACTGGCTTACTAAAATTATAGTAATTTTTGTTGGTTCAATTATTTCTGCTTATGGAATTACGCTTGCTATGTATGCCGGATTTGGCAGTGCAACTTTGGCCGTATTATGGCAGGGAGTCTCCAAAGTTACTGGGATGAGTATCGGAATGACTTCTTTTGTGATTGCAGTGGTCATGATCGTATTTGTATGGTTTTATGATCGTTCACAGATCCATATTGGAACTGTTCTGTATCAGGTGGTATACAGTGGGTTTGTAGAGATATTCAGTAGGATACAAAGATACAGCGATATTGTCTGGATAAATTTCCTGCTGATGTGCATCGGTATTATTCTCTTTGCAGTAGGAACTGGCATCTATGCATCAGCAAATCTTGGGCGTGGTTCTTATGAGGCAGTGACATTTTCTCTGGCAGGGAAAAATGGATGGCATGTCAAAATTGTCCGTATGATATTGGATCTGGCGATGGTCGTTATCGGGGTTTTGTTGGGAGGTAGCTTCGGTATTTGTACGATTATTACAGTTTTGATATCAGGCCCAATTATCCAAGCTACTGTACAGCAAATGAATAAATTTGTTTTTGGAGGGAAGTAAACCATGTATGATATAAAAATCAAAAATTCCAGCATAAATGGATCCAGCATAAAATAACGGCCTTTTGCCGGAATACGTTAAAACCTCGCTATATATGGACCTTTAGGCTATGCGTACCTTTCTTTAAATTGTATCAATCCCAAGCATCTTTGCTCACAGAGGCGTTCCCCCCACTTTGGGATTCTTCATCTTTACCATATTCTAAAGCACAGCAATTTTAGTGTTTTACAAAATTCTACAAGCGAAGTAATAATTTGCATGTTTCCTGATTTTAAATACAGAAAAACCGACAGGATGTTTCCTGTCGGTTTTTCTTTTCTGATTCTTCAGAGAGTATGCAGTTCTCATCCTTGTTGGATAAGCCTCCGCTACCATAGGGTTACAGATTCTGGGACTGAGTTTTGTATACATCTACCAGCCTGCAGGGAGTATATTCTCTGGTCACGGAAGACTTTTTTTCTGCCGGTGGTGCAAACAGACTCACTTCTTCATATGGAGTCTCTGGTACTGGCTCCTGCGCATGTTCAATAATGGCGGTAAAGGTATATTCCAACCGCTGTACATACTGATAGCCATGCTGTTTTCCCAGCAATTTCCATTCACTGAACATAATGGGTTTTCCATCGCTGTTGAGCTGTGTCAGTGCATTTCCTTGAGCCATGTTGGCCTGAATCAGAGTTTTAGCACTTTTCAGGACATTTTCATCCGTCAGATGGGATACCTCTTCTTCCGATTGCAGCTGATGCAGTCCCTGGTAATAGGAACGGAGAAACTGCTCATTCATGTTCATTACCAGCATTTCCACATTATCTTCCATAAACTCTATGCCATACAGGGAGGACAGGGCAATAAGCGCATTATCCCCATATTCCTGCACCGAGTGGCTTCTGTGAAGAGCCACGTCCATCTTTCTTCTGAGAATTTCCACCAGAAAAGCGCCTTCGCCCGCCGACGGTTCCAGAAACGTGGCAGACAGGTCATTAATTTTAGCAGTAATCTCCGGCTGATCCAGCATAAGTTCCACTATCCGCCTGGGGGTAAAGACTTCGCCTAAGGTACGAACTCGCTCCGATGATTTTATCAGTTTCATTTCACTCATTTTTGTCTTAAATTATCTACACACAATTTTATATGTTTTATTTCAGAATCATTTAATTTGAAGAGTTTGAACAATTGCACATCTATATCTTCAGAAAAATTAATGAAAGGATTATCATTTCTGTAATTCAAAATATCAGGAACTCTCTTCCCTAAAGAAGACAAATTCTCATCGGTCAGCAAAAATGCAAATCTTATTAAATAGCTAGTGGCAAATTTCATAAAATTTTCCGCTTCTTCCCTAGAATCAAAAATTTTTAACGCAACTCTTGAACGACCAAATGCTGAATGGTTGTCAATTATTTGAATCTGATTATCACGCTTTTGCCCGCCTGCATTAGCACTAGAAACAACTACTTTCCATTTACCTATAAGATTTTTATGATAAGTTATAACATCTTTATCAGCAACAAACCAAGTAGCCCTCCCCATTTTCCCTGCCTTATCATTTGTAAATAATTTTATTTGTCTGGAAAAGTCTATCTTTTCGTCAGAAATATAGTCAGTAACCTTGTCTGGATTCTTTTCAACAAAATTACTCTCTATTTTAAATAATTGTCTGTTAATAGCAGGACTATCATGAATATACTTAAACTGATTTTTCTGAACTACTTCATCAATCTTAGTTGCAATAGGCAAATCATCGGGATCCATCACAAAAATGTTAGCACCAGGATATTTTGCCTCTTTTAAAATTTTATGCCTTCCATCCTTGCCATAGAATTCATAAATAAAACTATCTGACGCTTTGTGATAATCTTTTACGACTATTGAAATACCATCTGGAATTGATACAGCACTGAACACTTCATTAGCATCTTCAAAATAAATCAATTTAGCTAAATGTCTATCATTTATCTGATTATACCCAAACTTAGCCATTCCTTTCCCCGATTGATGAATCCATCGTTTCCCCGGATAAATTAATGTTGTATAATCCGTGCTTAAAACATCTGCTAATTCTTGGAAGTATTGAAAAATATTTTGCACAGGTGCTTGGCCACTTCCCATCTTCTGTGTAGTTAATTCCTGATACGGAGGATTCCCAATCACCACATCAAATTTCATATATCCAAATAACCTCTCTATCTTTTCTGCTTCTTTTTCTACATCCAGTTTTGTATCGTCTACGATATTTTCCACATACTCTGCATTCATCGGCCAGTCGGTATGATATCCCCGCAGGGTTCTCATGGCGATGATTCTGGCCATAGGGGTTTTGGCAATGATAAATATATTTTCCCGTAAAATCCGTTTCCAGATCTGCTGTTCATCCAGTATACTGAAACGCCCTCCGGTCCGATCGTTCATCGCCATAAATTCTTTATAGTACAGGGATGCCGCCACAAATAAGGGGTATAAGCCTGTTTTGGCATTGATTTCCAGAATATGTGTCCGTTCTGAGTATACCCGGTCTGTGTATTCGGTAGTGATCCAGTTCTGCGCACTGACTCCATCCTGCGTTGTATTCTTAAACTCCTTATCGTAATAAACCAGTCCGCCCAGGGTTTTCCCTATATGCATATTGACCACACGCCACGGCGTCAGCACGGTTTCCTTGTCCGGATTCTTGAAGGTTCCAAAGATAGCTGCCATCTTTTCCACTCGGTCCAGTGGATCCGCCTTATCCAGTTCTTTGACTCGCTGACGGATAATCTTCCCGGCTTCGATAAATACATCTGCATCATAGTAGGGGATAAACTGTTTGAAAAGTTCTTTAGTGACGCCTTTGGGCATGAATTCTACCCAGGATACCTCATCAATGGAATTCACAAAGTTCCGGATGGATACCTCCTTATCAAACTGAATATCCATGCCATAAATCATCATAGGGATTCGTATGGAAATGCCGCGCAGGATAGAAATCATGGTCCTACGCTGTTTTCTCAACTCTTTAACCTTTTCGATAGCTTCCTGTTCTTCTTTTGTCCGCTGCTTTTTTGGTTTTCGCTTCCCCTTCCCATAGGTCTCATACTCTTCGTTTGTCAGTCCCTGATGATTGACATCAATGGTTACCGGTCGCTTTTCCTGCTTAGTCTGCCCCACAATAGCCTTCAGTTGATTAAAAGCAGACAAATCCCCCTCTTTCAGCATGAGGAGTTTATCAGAATAAATAGAATCATCATCAAAACCACTGCGGACAGCTTTCTCTGCATACACACGTTTCACCTTGGCCAGCAGGGAATCTACATTAAACGGCTGCATGCGATGCCCCTGTTCTCCAATAATAGGCAGGAAATTCAGAAGTTTTGACATCTTTTCCCGTTGCCCCTTCTTATTCACTCTGCCCACACCAGTAGACAGACTGGATGCTTCGGCCATAACGGTTAACGCCCGATCCGGAGCAAAGTCGAAGATATAGCAGTTCGTCTTTTCCCCAAACGTTTCACTGGAGTATGGGGTCTGCGCCCGGAAAGCCGCCTGGAGATACTGCATAGCGGAGGTCATGTTGGAAAGGAATAGCACCCCTGTCCATGGCCGGATGGTTACCCCTGTGGTCAATTTCCGCACCGTAAGGGTAATAGTTTTTGTCTTCGCCGGATCCGGATCCATAGCATTTTTGACCCGTTGCACATCGGAATCACTGGCTTCCAGCTCATCACTGGTGTCGCCACGTACTACATTGATAATCTTATAGCCTTCCTTATGGAATACGGAATCTTCTTCATTCAGTAAATCTTCCAGAGCATTGCATTCTTTAATTCCCGGAAGAATCCACAGGGTATGGCGCAGGTTATTTCTGAATTGTGGGGTAGAAAATGGATAATTGGTATTCCCTGGAGTAGTGATATTCTTCAGAAAACTGCGTACGGAATCTTCATGTGCAAATGTTCCCTGTTCGTCAGTTCTGAAGAACTCCTTGAAATTAAAACTGCGTTTATCATACGAATCCAGAGAAAAATCCGTATTTGTAAATTGCCTGTTCATTTCAAACGTATACATGGATACTTTCGGCAATCCCTGATAAGGGTTCTTCTCATCCGGATGTTCTTCGCTGAACCTGGCTTTGGCTTCCTGCTCCATGGTATAGTCCCAGGTAAATACCTGATCGTCCTCATAATCATTGAGCAGGTTAAACGGAGTGCCTGATAATTCAAGCAGTTTACAGTGTTTCTTATTCTTTCTTACCACATCAATCACATTCTGCGCCAGATCAGTCTGCGTACCTTCATGGGCTTCATCAATAATGACTAAGTCCCATTTAGTGTGGAATAGGTCCTCGTTTTTATCTCCGACTTTGCCGCCTACACATGTTGACCCTCTCAAATCCTGAATACTAGCAAAATAGACATACTTTTTACCGGAATCTTCCAATTCTTTTACACTCTTATGACCATTTCGTTTGGAACCATATAAATAGCCGGCTTCATTCATCCCGCATTTATTAAAGTCTTCAAACCAGCCCTCATTGACTACCGGCCGATGGGTCATAATCAGGACTTTTTTAAATTTCTTTTTCTTAATCAGTGCCAGGGCTGTCAGGGTCTTCCCAAAGCGCATCTTGGCGTTCCACAACATTTCATCATAATCTTTAAATGCCTTAATCGTCTGATCTACCGCATCCTGCTGTTCCTTGCGGAGTACGATTTTTTCTTTTTTCTGTCTCTGATCCTGTGGAACTACTTCTTCCTGTTCTAAGGCGGTCTTTCCGTCCTTGTATGCCTGTATCGCCCGTTTAGCCGTTTCGAGCGTCACTGGAAACCATTCCTGCCCTACATCCATATCCCGGCGCTTGATATTGGAGCGCTCTAAAATCGCATGGACATCCTTATCCCTGAACCAGGATCTATCACTCTGGCGATAAGCCAGTTCCGTCCATTGCAGAACATACGGAAGATTAGCGGTTTTCATGTATTGTTTGATTCTTGCATTGGCCGCTGCATTCAAATCCGGACTATTTTTCTTTAAATCCGCTTCCATATCAGCAATACTGGCATCTCCGATTTTTTCCAGTCCACGATAATATGGAATCGGTCTCTTTTTCTGATCTACTGTCTGGATATAAATTAATTTTCTTTCACTGGTGGCATACGTAGTCCGTATCGGCTCAATAAAGCTGGTAATATCTGTCTTAATCTCATAATAATGTCTGGCAAAGTAGGACATGATATGTAAAAGTTTCTTCAGATTATCAAGACCTGTCACCTTACCTACTGATGTTATCTCATGGGCACCGCTATTGCCATCTCCTTTTATTTCATATAAATCCTCAAGCACATCCTCATTCTTAATATAATTCCCATGTTTCAGTCGACGCAAATTGTCATTAAAGGTTGCACGTTCCTCAACGTCCATATATTCCTGATCCATAATATCTTTGACCAGATTTTCACAGATAGTACGGATGGTCACCACTTCCGACTGATAGTGTCCGTCTGCATATAACGATTCTACTTCCTTGCACGATTGATAGTATTTACCAGTATCCTCATTTTTAGTTAAAAACTGAAAGTTTGTTTCCATAGGTCATCCCGTTCCATTTCATTACTTATATATGCTTAGCGTATGTAAATCCGCAAAAATTCTACTGCCTGTTAATACTTCTTTTTAATACTACTTACTATCATTATAGAGGTAAATCCTGAAGAAAGACAACTGGCCGCTATTACCAGACCATATAAGCGGTACAAAAGTTGAATAAAAGCGGAATCAAAAATGCTGTGCTCTACATAATTTTTTTATAAAAGTGGCATGACAAAAAGACTTTCCATGAAAAATTGGAAAGTCTTTTTGCTACATCCTTTTGCTTAGCCCTCGAAACTTTACACTGGAAGGTTTTGAGGTCTTGCTCTTTACAGCATCTTCTTTCTTAACTCTTCTCCAGAGAGTGGGCTGAGGTAGGCCGGTGCGATGTCGAATACGGTCTTGCAGCCGAAGCTCTTTTCTGCTGCCAGTCTTGCCACAGCACGTGCATACGCCAGTACTACATGGGCTGTAAATTCCGGATTGGAATCGAGTTTCAGGTTGAATTCCATAACGTGATTATGTTCTCCGTTCACACCGGTGGTGCCGCTACGGAATACGAATCCACCATGGGCCAGTCCCTGATGATTGCGGTTGAATTCTTCTTCGGAAATAAAGTGAACCGTGGTGTCATATTCATCAAAGTAGTTTGGCATGGTCTTAATCTGGTTTTCCACGTAAGCGGCATCTGCCCCTTCTTCGAGTACTACGTAGCATTCACGGGTGTGCTTCTGCCGGGTAGTCAGTACTGGATTTTCTCCATTTCTGACTGCGGTAATAGCACTTTCCACAGGACAGGTATACTGCTTTGCATTCTTAACACCATTAATGCGCCGAATCGCATCTGAGTGTCCCTGAGATACACCCTTTCCCCAGAAGGTATAGTCACTGCCGTTAGGGAGTATGCAATTTCCAAACAGTCTGGCCAGGGAGAACAGGCCCGGATCCCAGCCGACAGAAATCATAGCAGCCTTTCCATTGGCGCGGGCCGCTTCATCCACTTCTGCAAAATGCTGCGGAATGTTTGCATGGGTATCAAAGGTATCAATGACATTAAACATTTCTGCATATCGCGGAGTCTGCTTCGGCAAATCGGTAGCGGAGCCACCAGCCAGTACGAGCACATCGATCTTATCTGTCCATTTTTCTATATCTTTTGCCTCTACCACCGGTACACCTGCTGTGCGAATCTTCACATTGTCCGGGTTTCTTCTGGTAAATACCGCCTGAAGCTGCATATCCGGATTGTCATGAATTGCATTTTCGATTCCTCGACCTAAATTGCCATATCCCATAATTCCAATACGAATTGTCATAAGGGTAACCTCCTTAGCATAGAAAAAGATTAATAAATCTATTGCCTTAGTATATCACAAATACTATGGTCTCCGTTTCTTTTCTGAATGGAAAGGAACGTTTATAATAAAAATATAATCTTTTTTTCAGGGAGGCCAATGATGAAAAACATAAATGATGAAATCAAACTTGAGCAGGCAGTGCGTGAAATGCTTCAGGATCCAATGACCGTCCGTGAAGTAAAGGTCATGCGGGACCAGGGGAAGTCAGAAGAATATATTCGTCACTGGCTCATGGAAATGGCCAAGCTGCAGGGATAATAAAGACAGGTTGGGGTAAGAGGCAGGCAGACCGTTGTGGCAGTCTGCAGACGGTCTGATGGTTCTTTCAGTCAGAACATTTGCATGCTTTCCCTTATCCCAACATACAAAGATGAGCCTTCGGCTCATGGTCGGTGCGAGCTAGAGGCTCGCAGGTCGGTACATCCTGAACGGATGTAGGTCGGTGCCTTAACTTC
>NZ_FMXA01000030.1 GCF_900103425.1 Dialister histaminiformans
AAGTCTTGACGAAGATTTTACTCTTTTTGAGCGTAAATTAAAGGAGCTGGGCATCAAGCACAAAAAGATTCGTCCCTTTACCCCAAGACACAATGGGAAAGTAGAACGCAGTCATCGCAAGGATAACGAACGCTTTTATGCCACGCATTGTTTCTTCTCTTTTGAAGATTTCAGCAGACAACTCAAAAGATATAATTATAGAGATTATAACTGCTTCCCAATGCGGCCACTTGGATGGAAATCTCCAAAAGATACACTCCATGATTTCATCAAGTACGGTGTAACATATGTTTGACAAACCAACAACCATCATTCCCTGAAGCCCTGTAAAGTGTATGAAATCAGAGTTCAAGAACATGTATATTGTCCATATTCATATGTCTGTGGGAAATTACAATACAGGTGTACTGCCCCTTCATCTTCGCAAGGGTCTGATACAGCATCCATTCTGTCTTTGTATCCACGTGAGCCGTAAATTCATCCAGCAGAAGTATCCGCGGATTTCCATACAATGCCCGTGCCAGCCCCATAAGCTGCCACTGTCCATCGGACAACCCGGCGCTTTCCGCCTCTGCCTCAAGACCCCCCGGAATCTGCCGGACCGTTGAATCCAGCCCCACCTGTTCAAGTATATGCCATATCCAGGTATCATCCTCTCCGGATGGCTCCCCCTGATGCAGCGTAATCTGATCCCGAAGCGTCCCTTCTACTTTTTCAAATTTCTGCTCAACAATACCAAACAGAGCTCTCCGCTTCTGTCTGTCCATACAGTCAAGAGATTGCCCATACATAAGAATTTCCCCAGAGTCTGGCTGGATAAGTCCGGTCAGCAGTCTGAACAGCGTCGTTTTCCCTGAGCCGGTTCTTCCCTGAATCATGAGATAATCACCCTGCCGGACGGTAAAGTTCAGATCCCTGAATATGGTTTTTCCTTTTTCATATGCAAAAGATACGTGCCTGAATTCACAGGCTGCCACATCCTCCGGAACTTCTTTCGTACTTCCTCCGGGAATCGGCATATGTTTTTCCTCTGGGAGTTCAAGAAACTGTGTTACCCGTTCCAATGCGGCTGCCGCAGTCTGTATGGACTGGATTTCCATCCCCAGAGCTTCCAGCGGTGAAAATAATGCCAGAATGTAGGCAATCATGGATACCGCCTTACCAGCTGACAGATGAAAATAATTCCCGGTTACATTCCCTGCTGCCAGTACCATCATCACCGCAATGGTGCAGGCCGTAACCATCTTGATTATCGGAGAATATACCGAATCAAAGAAATTCGTTCTTTCTATGGCCCGGAAACTGCGGCCAATCATCTGTCCATACCGGTTTTCCATAAACGATTCCATGCCCAGATTCTGAATGACAGGAAGCATGGCCATCGTTTCCGGCAGACAGGAAAACACATCCGCAATGGCACTTCTCTGTTTCAGCTGTGCCTTTCTTACGCTCTGCTGACAGATTCTGGTAAATTTCCAGAGGAAAGGAAGTATTACGCAGAGCAGCAGCGCCAGATATACATTGGTTCTCCCTATCACCAGAATTATAGCCAGCAGTTTTAACGCATTGGCCGACAAGGCTACTATGCCTTCAGTGAACAGCACATTAATCGCATCCACATCATTGAGGAAATGGGAACTTATCTCGCCGGAAGAGTGGGCGGTGTAATACGAAAAAGGCAGTCGGGAGAGTTTAGCCGCCATACGGCTTCTGAGAAAGTGCATCAGCTTCTGCCCAAGGACAATGATGACACTGTTCTGTCCGCTTTCTGCCACACCTGCCAGAATTCCCGCCGCCAGCCAGGCCGCTCCCCACATCCACGCCTGCCCCGGCATGTAGAGCTGATCCACAAATCGTCCCAGAACCCAGGGTGGAATCAGTACGGTGGTGGAAGCAAGCAGAATAAGGACTGCCATCAATCCGCAGACCCATTTATGTGCTGATAAGAACTGTGCAAACAGTTTCCAGTTTATGTGGTTATTTTCCTTATCTGCCTGTTTCATTGGAACTCTTTCCTCCTTCCTGCATCTGATACTGTTCTTCCAGTTCCGGACATTGCCTGCACACTTCTGTGAATGTTCCCTGAACAGCTGTCTCCCCTTTCAGATATATCACAGACGTACATTCCGGGAAAAAGGTCAGCCGGTGGGATATGAGGAATATAATCCGGTTTCCGGAAATTTCCTTTATGCCGGCAAATACCTGAATCGCCGTTTTTTCATCCAGTGAAGCAAACGGATCGTCCAGCACAAGGATCCGGCTTCCCTGCGCCAGGGTACGCGCCAGCGCTACCCGCTGCTGCTGTCCCCCTGACAGAGGCGTTCCATCTCCGAGAATCCGTGTATCCAGTCCATCCGGCAGACCGGCAATATCTTCCTCCAGGCAGGCTATATGCACAAACGGAGTGATATCCACTGGCTCTCCGACCGCAATATTATCTCTGATCGTTCCGGAGAAAAATGCCGGTTTCTGTTCCATAACACTGACATAATTTCTCGTTGTTCCCATGCCCATATCCCGTATTTCACGGCCATCAATTTTCAGACTTCCCTGGTAGGGAAGCCATCCGGCAATCATCTGCCCCATACTGCTCTTTCCTGAGGCTACCGGACCGGCTATGGCGATTATATCGCCTGGATTCGCCTGGAATGACAAATGGGAAAATAACTTCCGATCTCCGCGGTAAAGTGCCACATTTTCGGCTGTAATCTCATGTACCTTTGTCACTGCCCTGCACTGCCTGTCTTCTGTACCTGCCTTCAGCAGCGGTTTTACTCTCTGCCAGGAAACCCGTGCTTTCTGCACGGCATTAAACAGTTTGGCTGCATGAGATGATTTCTCTGCCAGCCTGAAAAAGCAGGCCATAAATGCTGTAAATGCAGCTACATCCCATATATTCTGATGGACATAGCCGCTGCCGATAATAAATACAGGAAGTACCCCGGTAATGGCAATAATCCGGTAAAGCGGCTGCATTGAATTTTCCCACAGTCCGGACTTAACCGATGTCCGTTCATAGTCCTTCAGATACTGTTCGAGAACGACATTGCGCCTTTCCTCATAGCCGCACAGCCGCCACAGGTCCATATGACTGATTCGATCCATCACCTGCGAAGTCAGGCGGCCTTCACTCTGACGGGCGGAGAGGCTGGCCAGGGAAACCCATCGTTTTACCCGATTGGCCGCGAAGAAAGCCAGTGGAATAAACGCACAGGAAATAAAAGTAAGACGTATATCATAGGCCATGAGAAAGGCTATGTAGGCAATCAGTACCACTCCGGTATCAAATAATTCCGTAGCGAATTTTCTGACCCCTTCTGTACAGATATCTATATCGCTGATTGCCTTAGTCATCAGTTCCCCTGTGTTTTCCGCAAGGCAATCTTCTCCCGTTTTCCCAAGAAGACTGTGATAAAGCACCAGCCGCATGCTGCGGCTCATATCATTGGCAAAGCGACGCACAAAAAAACGTTTAGCCGCCCTCGCTGCCTGAACCATTAAGATAACCGCAACATACAGGCCGGCCAGGCGCAGCATATCATACAGTGTCTGCTTCCCTTCATAAATATTTTTCAGGCACTGAACAAGCTGCCCTTCAAAATATGGCCCGGCGGTCAGTCCCAGATTATAAATGAGACCGGTTATTGTAAGCAGAGCCAGCGGTTTCTTTTCCTTTAGGATATAAAACGACAGACGGTTCTCTGCCCCAGTGCCTCCACCAGTACGCAGAATATTCATTTTTCCCCCTGACTTGCCATAAATCAGAATAAGCAGGTAGTTACAGCCATACGATAGAAAACACATCAGCCCCTGAACAGTTCTGATGTGTCTTCTCTTCTGAATTTTATTATTTATCCACGAACATATACTTCCGGCTTAAGTACTCCGACTTCCGGAAGATTTCTGTATTTTTCCGCGTAATCACAACCATATCCCACAATAAATTCATCCGGGATATCAAAACCAATGTATTTTACGAAAACGTCTCGTTCGCGTCTTTCCTTTTTGTTGAGGCAGATGGCCAGTTCAACAGAAGCCGCCCCTCTCTTTTTCAGAAGCGGTACCAGCGAATCCATGGTAATACCTGTATCAATAATGTCTTCCACGACAATGACATGCTTCCCCCGGATATCCTTGTCCAAATCCTTCTTGATATTGATGCTTCCGGAAGAAACGGTATTATCTCCGTAACTGGAAACGACCATGGTATCCAGTGTCACCGGAAGGTCGATGCAACGCATTAAGTCACAGAGAAATGGCATAGCCCCCTTAAGAATACCAACCAGCACGACATCCTTGCCCTGATAGTCCCTGGTAATTTCCTGTCCCATTTCCGCTACTCTTTTCTGCAGCTGTTCTCTGGTAATGAGCACTTTGCGAATATCTTTCATAAGATTGTCCATCATCTTGATTTTCTCCTCAGCGTCAATAATAAAAATGTTTCTGTATGTTCATCGGGCAGTCCGAATCGGCTTCCCCGCATACCACCAATCCAATAAATATGCTCCGCGTCTGCCGCGAGTGGCCAGTATTTCCTCTTTACCGCAGGAATCTTTAAATCCTGCATACACTTAAATAACTTTTTACTGCCCTGCATCCCCCGTGGATAAAACAGTTCATCCCGGGTTCCATGACGCAGTACCACAGTTCCCACCTTATCCTTATCCAACAGGAACTGATTCTTTCTCAGGTTTTCCGGCCGTTTATGCAGAATCTGCTGCTCCAGGACATAGGTATCCGGAGCATCGTCCTTCTGATAATGCGTATCTCCAGAGGAAAAACGGGCCTGATTACGTTCCAGCGTTACCAGTACACCTGCTGAAGATGTACTTTGTCCTGTGTGCCCGTTTTCTATAAGTTTCCGTACTTTTTCGATGCCATCATACCCTATAGTCCTGCCCCCCTGATCATGCCAATCCAGCACCTTCTGCATGACCAGCCTGACTATTCTTCTTCGAAAAGCCAGATGACAGTTCCGGAACTGTGGAACAAGGATAGCCGGCATACCCGCTGCATCAGAAGTTACGCAGCCCTCTGCCATTTTTTCCGCCATCTGCTCCATAGCTTCCTCATCTTCCCGTAAGATTTCCGCTGTCCGGGAAAGAGCCTGTACAATTGACGGATTATATCCAGCAAGCTCAGGAAGCAGTTCCAGCCGGATATGATTTCTTGCCGTAATGGCCATATCATTGGTTATATCATGACAGGGTTCATACGGAAAATGGGATACAAATTCTCCAATCTGCTTCTTTGTTGCCCAGAGAAACGGGCGGATACGTGTTCCCCTTCTGGGATGAATTCCTGTCAGCCCCATCAGTCCGGCACCGCGAATCAGATGATACAGGACGGTTTCCGCCTGATCGTTGGCATGATGCGCCGTCGCTACCAGATTATAGCCTTCATTCCTGCAGATTTCTTCAAAGGCTTCATAACGCAGGCGCCGCCCGGCCGTTTCCATAGATTCCCCGGTTTGCTCTGAAACTTCTGTTACATAAGCCTGTCGAATATAACAGGCAATCCCCTGTTCTGCACATACCTTCGCCACAAATTCAGTTTCCGCTTCCGCTTCCGGCCGCAGATGATGATTTACACAACAGGCTCCCAGTGTAAGCTGTTCTTCCCTGGCTACGCTTTTCAGAAACAGTAACAGCGCCAGTGAGTCCGGGCCGCCTGACTCAGCAATGAGGATATGATCCCCTTTTTGCCACATGTGCTGTTCATGGGCAAAATGGAGGGTTTTTCTGATAAATTCTTCTTTTTCCATAATCTTTATTCCGGCTTGACCAGATCGGCATCCAGAAGTCCTTCCTGCAGATCTCTGTCACTGACCGTTGCTTCAGGGATAGCAAAATATTCCATCAGTGCATCCAGAATGGCTACCCCGGCGACAATAATATCGGCACGTTCCGGACGGAGCCCCGGAATATGACATCTTTCTTCATATGACATACTGAAAAGCTGCTTCAGCAAATCGGATACTTCTTCCGGCTTAAGGACAAATCCCTGAACCCGGGAAGCATCATATACATCCAGCTTCTGAAGCATAGCGGCAATGGACGTAGCCGTACCACCCACAAAAATCCAGCGTTTAACACTGGCCACCTCATCGGCCTGAGGGAAAAGTTCAAAACAGTGTTTCTTCAGTTCCCCGATGCCTCTGGCTCCTACTACATCAAACTGTCCTGTGCATCTTACACACCCCAGGGGAAAGCTGATTCGGAATCCTATGTCGGTACCAAAGCCCATGCAGATTTCGGTAGATCCCCCGCCAATATCCACTACAGCAGTCAGTGCACCGGATGTCCCGGCCGCTCCAATATAGCTGTAAAAAGCCTCTTCCTTTCCAGTCAGAATGTGCATGGGTGCCTTAATGGTCTCACTGATGGCTTTCGCGAATTCAGGACCTTCCGGAGAGTCCCGGAAAATAGCTGTGCCATACGCAGTAAGGTCGGAAATCCCTGCGCTTCTGGCTTCATCGGCAAAAGTCTTCACAGCTACCAGCGTACGTTCCTTGGCTGCAAGTGACAGTGCTTTATTATTGGCCATCCCTTCCCCAAGGCGTGTCGAGTTGACTTTCTTTGTTACCGTTTTCCATTCGCCCCCATCTGGCCTTTCTGCCACCAGCAAACGAACTGAATTGGTTCCAATATCAATAATTGCGCGTTTCATAACTCCTCCTTACCAGGAGAACACACTACCTTTACTTCTGATGTAAATAAGGGGCTCTGAAAAATGAATAAACATTTCCCTGTAAGCCCCTTATATGCAATATAAACAGATATATTTCCGTTCTCTGAATTTTATAATCAGTCAGACCACCGGGAACCACGTCCGCCACGCTTAGATTCCACATTGCGTTTTAAGTCCAGCAGACGTTCATCGCTGTCTTTCAGGAATCGATTCAGCTTGTCTTCGAATGAGCCGGAATCATTGCGGTGTCTCGCCTGGAATCCTCCATGGAATTTCTGACCTTTTGATTCACCATGGCGTGAAAACCGTTCATGATGATTGTGGCCCCGGGCCTGTACCTTATTGTCCTGCTCATGGGCATGACCCTTCGCAGCAGTACCTTTTTCGTCTTTCATTGCCTGTTTGATGGAAAGTGCAATTTTGCCGTTCGAATCAACAGAAAGAACCTTAACCTTTACTTTATCGTTAACTTTCACAAAATCATTGATGTCACTTACAAATTCATTTGCGATTTCAGATATGTGGACCAAGCCCGTCTTTTTTTCAGGAAGTTCCACAAAAGCACCAAACTTAGCAATTCCTGTAACCTGTCCTTCTACGATGCTGCCGACCTCTAAAGCCATGAGAAAAAATATATCCTCCTTGAAAATAAATAATTTATATCATTATACGAAACTTCATGAGTATTCGCAAATCACCGGGTTTAAGATAATCTGCCCCTGCCTTACGGCACATAGGGAACTTCCGAAGGCTTTACCAGTCCCAGTTCATGTCTGGCCTTATCCTCTATGACACGGGAATCATTCAATTCCTTTTTCTTCATGTCCAGCTCCTGTTTCTCCTTTACCAGCTGTTCCTTCCTCAGCTCCGCCTGTGTAATCTGCTCATGTAATTCATAGACCTGATACACCCTTGGAGCAAGTATCAGAATAAACAGGAGTATGACAATGGCAATACTCACTTTATAGGCCGAATACTTCGGTCTTCTGGACTTTCTTCGTCTGCTCCTCATTTGGTTCCCTGCCCATTACCTGGTTAACCCATTTGAATACTATTGGTTCTGCCTTCAGTTCCTTCTGATAGCGCTCCCATGCTTCCGCACAGGTAAAACCATAGGTAAGCCAGCTTTGTACATCCTGCCAGCGCGCATTATCGTTGTATACACTGACCACCATAAGATTCCCATTCCGTATAGCGGATGCCACCAGACATTTGCCCGCAGCATCCGTCATCCCGGTCTTTATGCCATTGGCGCCGGAAAATCCACTTTCAAGGAATTCATTTCGATTCCGGATGATTCGTGTCGAGCCATCCTTAAACCGCATCGGATAGGTCTTCATGCCCACGATTTCCCTGAACTGCGGGTTTCTCATGGCATAGGCCCCAATCCTGGCCATATCATTAGCTGTAGAATAATGATTCGGATCGGTGAGTCCATTCGCATTATTAAAATGGGAATGACGGGCACCAATAGATTCCGCCTTTTCATTCATCATCTGTATAAACCGGCTGTAACTGCCGCCCGTCGTTTCCGCTGCCGCTACCGCCGCATCATTTCCGGAAACCAGCATCATGCCATACAGCAACTGATGCAGCGTAATCGGCTTAGCCGGAGTAATGCCTACCAGGGTTCCATCCTGATGCATCGCAAAAGGAGTAATCACTGCCTCCTGCTCCAGTTTATCATGCCCTTCCTCCAGCGCAATAATGCAGGTAAGCATCTTCGTTGTGCTTGCCGGATAGATTTTCAGATCTCCGTTTTTGTCTGCCAGTGTTATATCCTGATTAGCCCAGAACAAAGATGCTGAAGTACCATGCACAGGCGGAGGAGCCGGAAATCTGGGTGGCTGAGGCGGCGGCGGAGTGATATACTCCAGCACGCCAATTGATACCAGTATCAGCAGAACCACCACCGCAACATATGTCATCAGTCTTTTCATTTCCTGTTTATATCCCCTTCCAAGTCAGTGTGTAAATACACATCCCTTATGATACAAACCGGCTGTGTTCTGGTCAATCAGCTTTCTGCTGTTTTCTGCTGGTCACTGTGGTTTTTGCTGTTTTATTCTGACTGGATGTATCCGCCTTCTTCAGGGAATCCTTCCATACATCCTTATCATCGGTTCCCGGATTTTTTGCAATGGCCTTATTAAGGGAGTCCACTATGCTGTTTCCATCTTCTGTTCTGGACACGGTGTACACTGTAGTGTCTCCACAGGAGATTTCATTTCCCGAGAGAACCATATCTCCTGCCTTATGTTCATGGAACAGCCGGGCCAGTTTGCCGGCTGATAGATAGGTCCGTTCTTCCTTTGTATATCTGCCTCTGGCGGTCGGCTGGAACGTTTTATCTCCGTTAACTATAATCCATCCGTCCTTAACATTGACATGCCGGTTGGAATAATCATACATGCGTTTTACATTCTTGTTAATTCGGTCGGATGTTGCCGGATGATTTCCCGGTGCTATAACCGCCTTTATACCGGAAGGTGCAGAGTTGCCATACTTGTTATAAAGCACCTGCATGGAAGCAGCCGCTGCCCCGGGATTATAACCGGCATCTACAAGATAGTCGAATCCGATATCATCCGCCTGTTTTTCCTGATCTTTTGTAAAAACCGCATTGGATACGTAATTAGCGGCTATATTGCCAAGAATGAGCGAACCCAGTGAAGGATTGTCTGACAAATATATATTCACAGCTGTCACCAGCCCTACCTGTTTCTTTACCCCGGCTACAGAATGACGCTTTTCCCCGTGTGTCAGTTCATGTGCCATAACATAGGCCAGTTCATCATCGTCCAGGACATCCAGTGCCCCCTTATTGACGCACATGACCCCGCCAAGAGACATGAAGGCATTAAAATCCTTATCAGGAGATACATAAACCTTGTAATTACGCTTAACACTTCCCGTATCCCGCAGGCTCTGATAAATACGCTGCACCCGGTTATTATCCGCTGGATTCTCGTCCACCCCGGTCTGCCGCCTGCATTGTTCATAAAACTGCGCCTGTCCCTGATCATCCAGCTTAGAATAGTACTGGGATACCAGCAAAAGCGCCGCCGCCCCATAAATGAGCTTTTCCGTAGTGCTGGCCGCAGCTACTTCGACTGGTGTTGCTACCGCCATACCTCCGGTAATCAATGCAGCCGCAAGCACTGCACTTCCCGCTATCCTTCTGAATCGATGCATAGTATCTCTTCTTTCTGTGAATGCATTATATCCAATTACTTTAATCTTATTTTATCACCTTTGTTCCATTTCGAGAATTCCAGGCGAATGTTCCCACGCTCCTTTTCTAAAATTCCCTTCTATATCCTCATCTCCTGAAATTCTTTATAAATTCCGCTTTATCGACAGCTGTCCATTTGCTATAATGAATTGTACATTTAATCTACACTATATTAGTCATCTTTATTTGAGTAAGGAGATTGCAATGACTGCTGATAATCTGAGTTTTTCCATAGTTATTGATTTTATTCCTGACATTGATGAAGGGCGTCAGGACTTTACACAGAAGATGAAGGAGACGGCTGCACTTTACCATGGCTCCTTTTCTCTGGATCAGAAACACCGCCCAACCATAGGTGGACTCACAGCGGAAGATATTCCCAAACTGCTCCCGACCTTAGGTCTTTCTGCATTCGGTTCCTGGCCATCCTGTATCCTTACCTGCACCATCCAGGCTCCTCTGCCGATTCACAGTATCGGCATGTCTGACGGCTGGGATGTGTATGTAGGCAAAAAGACATTTTTTGCCTTTGCTCAGTTCCCGGGAGATGCTTTGCAGATTATGGTCAAAGCCTGCACCTACTATCTCAACCATGAACAGTTCCAGCCTCTTGAGGATTTTATTCATGAAATGGGATTTGATGCATTCCGTGATGCTGTACTGGGCAACGCCATGGATACCGGCAATTCTTCCCCTGCCAATACTATGGCAGACGATTCCTATGGAAATTCACTTCCTCTGAAGGAAGGGGATTTTGTCCGTCCAGAACACAACATCATGCAGGTTATTGAGGTATATCCGGATATGGCTCCTTTCCTTATGGAATACGGCATGTCCTGTGTCGGCTGTTTCGTTTCCTATGATGAAACCATCTGGCAGGGCGCACAGAGCCACGGACTGGATGTATTCGAGATCATTGGCGAAATGAATGAATACATTGCTGATAAATATCACAAGAAGGTAATCTCTGAAGACACCCCTATCGAAGATATCCTGACTTTATATCCGCAGCTTCTCGCTGTACTCCAGTCCTTCGCCCTGGATATGCCTTCAGACATGAAGACCACCATCGGTGAAATGTGCAGCAAGGCCGGAGTCAATGCGGACGATGTTATCGCCAAATGTGATGACCGTCTTCGCGGCGCGGCTGAAATGTAACAGAGTGCAATAAAAAAAGGCGGGTTATAGGACAAAACGTGTTGGTTTTTAGTCCCAGTAAAAGCTAATATCAAGGTCAGTTTTATGAAGCTCTCCCCAGACAATAGCGTCTCCCCATGTGGGGATTGAATCCTCTAATCTACTTCGTTCATTCATGGTATTATATATATCGGAAATACTTTTATTGGTCGGCATAACCTTTAGTATTTCTGCGGGTGAAAGCGGTTTCGGTGAGTGCATGTAGCACCACCAGAAAACCGCTTTTATTCTTTTTTCAACGGATAATCCTCTGTGCTGTCGAAGCATTGCACGTAGTTGGGCATTAACTCCACCTTCTATCCGATT
>NZ_FMXA01000027.1 GCF_900103425.1 Dialister histaminiformans
TCTCGCTTTTTATGTTTTCAATGTGTAACACATGTATTGTAATCCTACATTACAGGGCTTCAGGGAATGATGGTGCCATTGATTGACTGATATTCCTATGATAGAATAGATTTTAACTTCTGTAAGTAATTCAAAAACCAAACAGTTAAACAAAATTGTTTAACTGTACTGTATGTATGAGGGGTTTCATAAAGCATCTGTTTATTGACAGAAAAGGAGGAAAAACTTGAATAAGTTTATCAAGAACGTGGCACTTTATGTCCTGCTGATTGTTATAGTGGTATCGATGTTCAATACCTTTATGGCACCGCAGCAGCAGCGTTCTGAAATCACTTACAGTGATTTTGTTACCCAGGTAGATAATAAGAATGTACAGTCTGTCGTTATGTCTGAAAATGCAGTAACAGGCAAATTAAAAGATGGGACGGAATTTTCTTCTTATCTTCCTAATGACAATGAAGCGCTGATCAACAAGATGACAGACAACAATGTGTCTGTTACAGTAAGACCGCCGGAACAGCCGTCCTGGTGGATGGGTCTGCTTTCTTCTGTGCTTCCAATCATCATCCTCGTTGGTGTATGGTTCTGGATCATGAACCAGACACAGGGAGGCGGCGGAAGAGTTATGAACTTTGGCAAATCCCGTGCCAAGATGACCGGGGAGGGCCATGTCAATGTTTCTTTTAAGGATGTAGCCGGAGAAGATGAAGCTAAGGAAGAACTGACAGAAGTGGTGGACTTCCTTAAAAATCCGAGCCGGTATACTGCTCTGGGAGCTAAGATACCGAAGGGTATCCTGCTGGTAGGGCCGCCAGGTACAGGTAAGACCCTGCTTGCCAAGGCCGTTGCCGGGGAAGCCAGAGTACCATTCTTCTCCATTTCCGGTTCTGATTTTGTGGAAATGTTTGTCGGCGTAGGGGCATCTCGTGTAAGAGACCTGTTTGCGCAGGCTAAGAAGAACGCTCCATGTATTGTGTTTATCGATGAAATTGATGCGGTAGGCCGTCAGCGTGGATCCGGTCTTGGCGGAGGCCATGATGAACGTGAACAGACATTGAATCAGCTGCTGGTAGAAATGGATGGATTCAGTGCCAATGAAGGAATCATTACCCTGGCGGCAACCAACCGACCGGATATTCTCGATCCGGCATTGCTCCGCCCAGGACGTTTTGACCGTCGTGTAGTTGTAGGCAGACCTGATCTGGCTGGCCGTGAAGCCATCCTCAGGGTACATGCAAGAAATAAACCGATAGATCCGAACGTTAACTTCAAAACCATTGCCAAGAAGGTGCCTGGGTTTACCGGGGCTGATCTGGCAAACCTGCTGAATGAAGCAGCTTTACTGGCGGCACGTGCCAACAGAAGAGTCATTACCATGGCCGATCTGGAAGAAGCCAGTGAAAAGGTGGCTTATGGTCCGGAACGCAAGAGCCATAAGGTAAGCGAGCAGGAAAAGAAGCTTACCGCTTATCATGAATCAGGACATGCCATTATGGCTACGGTTCTCAAGGATGCAGATGATGTACACAAGGTAACCATCATTCCAAGAGGACAGGCCGGCGGGTATACCATGATGCTGCCGCGGGAAGAAATTAATTTCATCACCAAGGCACAGCTTCTTGCTCAGGTTCGTGTAGCATTGGGCGGCCGTTGTGCTGAAAAGATTATATTCAATGAAATTTCCAGCGGGGCTTCCAATGATCTGCAGCAGGTAACCAACATTCTCCGTAAGATGGTTATGGAATGGGGGATGAGTGACCGTCTGGGACCGATGGTCTTTGGTGAACATCAGGAACAGATATTCCTTGGCAAGCAACTGGGATCAGAAAGAAATTATGGGGAAACGGTAGCTACCATTATTGATGAAGAAATTCATAAATATCTGGATGAGGCATATAAGGATACATTGAGAATCCTTCAGGAAAACATTGAAGTCCTTCATGCCATGGCTAAGGCCCTCATGGAAGTGGAAACCATTAATCATGAACAGATTATGAATCTGTTTGCATATCATCAGCTGAATGCACCGGAACCTGAAACTACAGTTCAGGAAACTCCGGCTGAAACGGTTGAACACAGCGAACCGGAAGAACATTAACCGGAAAAAGGAGAGTCGGAAATCCGATTCTCCTTTTAACTGGAACAAGACAGATAACGACTGCATTGGGAGGACATAAAAAAGATTTCCGGCGCTTGACTTTTGCACGAAATCTTAATATAATACTCCTTGTGAGATTTATCCGGAAACCACTAGCCCCGGAGGAAGGATAATCTTGCGGTCAGTATAAAACAGGAGGATTCAAGAATGAGAACCACATTTATGGCCAATTCTGGCAACATTACCAGAAAATGGTATGTCGTTGATGCTGAAGGTAAGACGCTTGGCCGTCTGGCTGCAGGAGTTGCAGAAATCCTTCGGGGAAAGAATAAAGTAACATTTACACCACACGTTGACACCGGTGATTATGTCATCGTTATCAACGCTGACAAGGTAGTTCTGACAGGCAAGAAGGAACAGACCAAGGTATACTTCCACTATACTGGATATGTTGGTGGAGACAGATACATGAAGGCTGGAGATGCTCTTCAGCAGAAGCCGGTTTGGGTTGTAGAACATGCAATCCGCGGCATGCTTCCGAAGAACAAGCTGGGTGACCAGATGTTCCGCAAGCTTCACGTATATGCAGGCGCTGAACATCCGCATGCAGCTCAGCAGCCGGAAGAAATTAAGTTTGATATTCGCTAATAGCTGATACCAGAAGGGAAGGAATAATAAGATGGCAGAAGCAACATACTACGGCACAGGCCGCAGAAAAACATCCGTAGCCAGAGTCCGTCTGGTACCGGGACAGGGAAATATCGTAATCAATGGTCGTGAACTGAAAGATTACTTTGATCTGAAGACCCTGGAATTGATTATTAAGCAGCCTCTCGAACTGACTGGCACAACCAATGCTTATGACGTTATTGCTAACGTTAAGGGCGGCGGCCGTACAGGTCAGGCAGGCGCTATCCGTCACGGCATCAGCCGCGCACTCCTCGAAGTGGATGGCGACTACAGAAAGGTTCTGAAGAGCGCTGGTCTTCTTACCCGCGACCCACGTATGGTTGAACGTAAGAAGTACGGTCTCAAGAAGGCAAGAAAGGCAAGCCAGTTCTCCAAGCGTTAATCGTTGGTTCTGGTTGGAAAGAGAGTACACTCTGTGTGCTCTCTTTTTTTTGCTTCCGTGGAGAAAAACGGCGGATAACGGATAAACTTGTACCTTTTGCTGCCGGGATTTTAAGCAGTTATCATAAAGCCTTCCTTAAAATTAATGAATGAAATTGTTCAAAAAGTGTACATTTGTTGGCGTAAATAAAAAATAATAGTGCAATCTCTTCTGACTTGGTATATAATCTAGTTAACTTTGAAGAAGGGAGGGATGGTATGAAGATTGTTCTGGCAACGCATAATCAGGGGAAAATCAGAGAATTCAGAAAGATATTTTCTGACATGGGAGTAGAAGCAGTTCCGATTTCTGAAATCGCAGATATTCCTGAACCTGAAGAAACAGGACATACATTTGAGGAAAATGCATTGCAGAAGGCCCGTTACTATGCGGGGAAGATACATATGCCCGTGTTATCGGATGATTCTGGTATTATTGCTCATGCTCTGGGCGATAGACCGGGAATTTATTCGGCAAGATTTGCCGGACAGCATGGGAATGACGAAGCGAATAATCGTAAACTTATCGAGGAACTTCGGGGATTTACCGGAGAGGATCGAAAGGGACATTATGCATGTGCGATTGCACTCGCCTGGCCTGATGGCAGAAATATTACGGTAGAAGGCCGCTGCGAAGGCATCATCCGTGACTTCTATAAAGGAAATAATGGATTTGGCTATGATCCGCTGTTTTATATTCCGTCACTTGGCAAAACCATGGCCGAACTGACAATGGAGGAAAAGAACAAAATCAGCCACAGAGGCAAAGCACTGCGGGCACTCGTAAGTAAACTTGCATCGTTACGGTTTGATTAGATTTCATTCTTACACTATAATTAAAGACTGGAATCAATTGTAGTGCGAGGACAAAAGCCAGTAAATGAATAACAATAAATTAAAGCTTTATGGATTTAACAACCTGACGAAGACCTTAAGTTTCAATATGTATGATATCTGCTATGCGGCGACAGAAGAGGAAAGGAAAAGGTATCTGGCCTATATTGATGAAAAATACAGTGCTGCCAACCTTACCAAGATACTGCAGAACGTAGCCTCTATGATTGGTGCAAAGATACTGAATATTGCCCAGCAGGACTACGAGCCGCAGGGAGCCAGTGTCACCATTCTTATTGCAGAAGAAGAACTTCAGCATAATGAACGGCAGGATGTGGTTGCCCATATGGATAAAAGCCATATTACGGTGCACACCTATCCTGAAATGCATCCGCAGGATGGTATCTGTACATTCAGAGCCGATATCGATGTTTCTACCTGTGGAGAAATTTCTCCGTTAAACGCACTGAACTATCTTCTTGATGATTTTAAGGCCGAAATCGTGATTCTTGATTATCGGGTTCGTGGATTTACACGGGATATTTCCGGGAAAAAGATTTTCATCGATCACAAAATCAGTTCCATTCAGAACTATATTGATGCATCGATTAAGAATCGATATGACATGATTGATGTGAATGTATACCAGGAAAATATTTTCCATACCAAAATGATGCTCAAAGAGAATCAGACGAATCTCAATGAATATCTTTTTGGAAGGACGGCAGAAGAAATGGATGATAAAGAAAAGAAAACCGTCTATCGTCTGCTGAAGCAGGAAATGAATGAAATATTTCATGGCAGAAATCTGCCGGAGTTAGAAGAGTAATTTTTGTTTTTTAGGAGGAAAATATGAATACCGACCAGCTTAAAAAAGAAGCCCTTGAACTGAGACATGCAAAACATCAGGTTATCAAAACCGCCTTGAATGCCAATATGGAAAATGCCCATGATCTGGCTACCGTGTATACACCAGGTGTTTCCGCACCATGTCTGGAAATCAAGAAGGATGAAGATCTGTCCCTTACCCTTACCTGGAGAGGTAATGTAGTAGCTGTTATTTCTGATGGGACACGTGTCCTTGGACTTGGCGATATCGGCGCTGCAGCCGCTATGCCGGTTATGGAAGGCAAGTCCGCACTGTACAAGAGATTTGGCAATATTGATGCCATCCCGATCGTAATCAATACCAAAGACAAGGATGAATTCATCCACACCGTACAGCTTCTGGAAAAATCCTTTGCAGGAATCAATCTGGAAGACATCTCTTCCCCGAAGTGCTATGACATTGAAGATGAACTTAAGCGCACCATGAATATTCCGGTATTCCATGATGATCAGCATGGTACAGCCATTGCGGCTCTGGCTGCATTGCTTGGCGCACTGAAGGTAGCAGGCAAGAAGATTGAAGATGTTAAGATCGTTATGAATGGTGCTGGTGCAGCAGGAACCGCTATTGCCCGCCTGATTCTCGAAGCAGGTGCTGACCCGGCTAAGATGACCATCCTGAATTCCCGCGGCATTCTTTACGATAATGGTAAGCGTGACCGTGTACAGCTGGAACTGATTAAGAAGGTTAATCCGGAAAACAGACAGGGAACCTTTGCAGAAGCTGTTAAGGGCGCGGATGTGCTGATTGGCTGCTCTGCTCCTGGCGTATTTAATAATGATGCTATCAAAGAAATGGCAGACAAGAGCATTGTATTTGCTATGGCTAACCCGGTTCCGGAAATCATGTATGAAGAAGCAAAGGAAAAGGGTGTATTTATTTACGGATCCGGCCGTAGCGATATGCCGAACCAGGTAAATAATTCCTCCGTATTCCCAGGACTTTTCCGCGGTGCACTGGATGTACGTGCACGCCAGATTAACGAAGAAATGAAGCTGGCTGCAGCTTATGCACTGGCTGACTTCGCACTGGCAGGCGATGCCGATCCGGATCACGTAGTAGTAGACGTCTTCGACCCGCGCGTTCCAAAGGCGGTAGCTAAGGCCGTAGCTAAGGCAGCTATTGAAAGCGGTGTTGCGAGAGCTACAGAACTGCCGGAACAGTACAGAGACTGATTCTTTCTGACAGAAAAGAGAAACTGTGTCAATTATCATAATTGGCACAGTTTTTTTGTTCGCGGAAATCACCTCCCGTAAAACGGGATAAAGTAGTCACTGATTGCATGAGTTGCCCTCTATGATTTATCATAGGGATGGATTTATTTTTAGACTCGAGTGGGATGAGAAAAGAGGATACCCGGGATATGGAACAAAGCATGAGAGAGAATAAGGCGGATAACCTGCAGAAACCCTGTTTGCCAGGGGTAATTGATTCCGGTGCCATGGAAATCATGAGAACCATGGAGAAAGCAGGATATCCGACTTATATTGTCGGAGGCTGTGTACGCGATCTGCTGCTGAGCCGGATTCCCCACGACTGGGATATCACAACAAAGGCCAGACCGGATGATATTCGTGCAGTGGCCGGAAAAGCCGGCTGGAAGGTCATTGGCAATGTAGGAGAAAGCTTTGGGGTCATGCTCATTAAGGTGCAGGGCACAGTCTATGAGGTGGCCACTTTCCGGACAGAAACCTATGGAAAGGATAGCCATCGTCCGGCCTGTGTAGAACATGCTGACTCGCTGAAGGAGGATTTGCAGCGCCGGGATTTCACCGTAAATGCTATGGCTATGGATTGCCGTGGCACATTGTACGATTTCTTTGATGGGGAAAGAGATCTGAAAAATAAGATATTGAAGACGGTGGGAAAGGCTGCCGACCGGTTTTCAGAGGATGCACTTCGTCTGTTCCGTGCCTGTCGTTTCCTTGGGCAGCTTGACTTTATGGCTGATTCATCCCTGGTTGATGGGATGGGGCAGGCCTTTCCCAGAGTGAGAGGGCTGTCTCTGGAAAGAGTACGCAATGAAGTAAATAGACTGCTGATAACCCCGCATGCTGCCCGGGGGCTTGATTTGCTGGTACGGACGGGGCTGGCCGCTCAGTCCTGTCAGGTAAAACGAAACGGTGAATATTTCCCTGTTCCCATACTTCCGGAATTAACACATCTGGTTGGGCTTCCGCAGATGAAGGAATATCATCGGTTTGATGGATGGTATCACACGCTGGCCGTAGTGGATGCGGCTCCATTGCAGCTGATGATACGGTGGGCAGCCCTTTTGCATGACGTAGGTAAAGGCATGCCAGGAGTTCGCCGGGTGGAAGGAAACCGGATTACGGACCATGGGCATGATCATGTGGGAGCCCAGATGGCGGAACAGATTCTCCGGCGCTGGGAAATGCCTGAAAAGTTTATCCATCATGTGGTGTGGCTGGTAAAAGAACATATGCGTTTTCATTACTTTGCTAATAATCCGGAGGCCAACCCCGAAAAATGGATTCGGAAGATGGCGAGGGATAAGGAGTTTTCATCATCCCATGAGATGGCAGAAGCATTTCGGGAGATGACTGACCTGTCTGAAGCGGACATTATTGGCTGCGGGTATGACACCGCGGATGTTTCAGGACATGAATCCTATGGACAGTATGTGATTCAACTGGCAGAACATATGCCCGTGACAACAAAAGAACTGAATTATACACAAAAAACAGTGGAAACACTGAAACCATATGTGGCAGATGGAATGAAGAATTTACTTCTCCGCGTGCAGAACGGGAACCTGAAGAACCAGGAAGGGACTTTATATGATGCGGCCATCCGATACAGAAGGAGGAGAGATGCGCAGAATCATTGATAAGAAGATGCTGGCCAGGTGCAGAATCCGGGGGAAACGAATCATCCGCAGCCGGCTGTCTGTCCTTATGTCTGTCTTTCTTATTACAGGCGGCATTCTGGCGCTCCGTCTGACCTACGTGCAGGGAGTCAGTCATAATCGGTATATGGAAATGGGAAAGGATCAGATTGAGGAAACGCAGATACTTTATTCTCCAAGAGGAACCATTTACGACCGCAATGGAAACAAACTGGCTTTTTCCGTGCAGCTGAAGTCACTGTATGCAGATCCGAAAATGATGGAAATTTCTCCCAAACAGGCAGCAAAGCTTTTTGCGCCGGTCCTCAAAGTTCCGGAAGCGGATCTTGTAAAAAAATTCTCAAAGGATACGCATTTTGTCTGGCTTGAGCGCGTTATGGATCCGGAAGACTGTAAAGCGGCAGAACAGCTTATAGACCAGCATCATCTGAAGGGATTCGGGTTTATAGATGAAAGCCGGAGGTATTACCCCAATGATGAGATGCTGGCCAATGTACTGGGCTTTGTAGGAAGGGATGATAAAGGGCTGGATGGACTGGAAATGTCCCTTGATAAGGAAATCCGTGGCAGCAAGGATAAACAGATTCTGATAACGGATATCCGTGGAGTTCCTATCCTTCGTTCCTCTATGGCGCCGTATATGGCGCCTAAGGGGAAATCTGTATATCTGACTATTGATCAGAATATTCAGTATTTCGCTGAGCGTGCTCTGGATAGGGCCATGGGAACGACACAGGCACAGAGCGGACTGATTATTGTGATGGATCCTAAGACCGGAGCGATTCTGGCTATGGCCAGCCGCCCGACCTATGATCCGAATAATTTCAACAAGGCAGAGCCAGCCCAGTTCAGAAATAAGGCCGTAGTAGACATTTATGAACCGGGTTCTACGTTTAAGCCGATTGTAGCGGCTACCGCCTTGTCGGCAGGTACGTATGATACGACCCGGGTATGGCACGATCCCGGGGCTATCTGGGCCAATGGACATGCGGTCAGAAACTGGGATAAGCAGTCCTATGGGGATGTACGGCTGGTGGATATCCTTAAGTTTTCCATCAATACCGGTTTTGCACACATTGGCCTTCTTACAGGAGGCGAAACGCTCACGTCCTACGCGAAAGCCTTTGGATTTGGCAAACCTACAGGCATTGAGCTGCCAGGGGAAGGGGCAGGTATTCTGTTTAACCCGAAGAAGATGCGCCCTCTGGATGTGGCCACTATGTCTATCGGACAGAGTATCGCGGTAACCCCGCTGCAGATGGTTCAGGCCTATAGCGCACTGGCTAATGATGGCAAGATGGTAAAGCCACATTTAATCAGTTCCATAAAGAATGCCGATGGAACGGATTATTATGTAGCTAAACCACAGATTGTGTCGAATCCGGTGGATAAGAAAGTGGCCGACCAGGTCAAGGACATGATGGAAAAGGAAATTTCCGAAGGCGGTGGTCTCAAAGCGCAGGTTCCCGGATATCATATGGGCGGCAAGACAGGGACGGCACAGAAACTGGATACTGTTCACGGTGGATATCTGCCGAATCAGTATATCGCCTCTTTCTGTGGATTCGGACCGGTAGAAGATCCGAAGGCCATCTGTCTGGTTGTACTGGACAGCCCGCGGGGAACTTATTATGGTGGTCAGATTGCGGCTCCTGTGTTCTCAGAAGCGATGGGACAGATTATGCGCTATCTTGGTGTGCCTACCTATGAGGATAAGGCAATTCATGCGGTTCCTGTGACGGAACCGGCCAGAGAAATGCCTGAGCTGCCATCACCAAATGCAGACACGGTCGTTCTTCCAGGTTTCTACGGATGGTCCATCCGTGATACCGGGGAATGGCTGAATAAGGCAGGTCTGCGGTTCCGGCCGGAAGGGTCCGGTTTTGGTATCAGTCAGTCACCTGGACCTGGCAGTACAGTAAAACGTGGTGAAACGGTCACTGTGACATTTAAAGGACACTGAGAGAAAGTAAAGGGCTCTGCCCGGAATATGGATATTCCGGAGCAGGGTCTTTTTATGTGAAATATTCTATGGCATCTGGCTGCACAGAGGAAGAATATATGGTAATTTAGTAAATCTTTATATATAGAAAGTCCTATTTCTGCTATACTGTTTATATATAATCATACCTTTAAAGGCATGAGGTTGTATTGTTACAGAGAAATGGGAGGATGTTTGGATGCTGACAGACATTGAAATTGCTCATCGCGCAAAACTTAAACCTATTGAAGAAATTGCAGAAAAAATAGGAATCGATTCTGATGACCTGGAATGCTATGGTCATTACAAGGCCAAGGTTTCTCTTAAATTCACAAAAGAAGTTAAGAACAGACCGCAGGGAAAACTGATTCTGGTTACCGCTATTTCTCCTACCCCGGCAGGTGAAGGGAAAACAACTACTACCGTAGGATTAGGTCAGGCACTGGCACAGCTGGATAAGAAAGTAATGATCTGCCTCAGAGAACCGTCTCTTGGCCCATGCATGGGCATTAAGGGCGGCGCAGCCGGCGGCGGCTATTCTCAGGTGGTACCAATGGAAGATATCAACCTGCATTTTACAGGGGATTTCCATGCGATTACCAGTGCGCACAATCTTCTGTCAGCTATGGTGGATAATCATATCAAACAGGGAAATGTGCTGAACATTGATCCGCGTCAGGTGGTATGGAATCATGTCATGGATATGAATGACCGTACACTTCGTCACATTGTTGTAGGCCTTGGTGGAAAGGCTAACGGGGTTCCCAGAGAAAGCAGCTTTGATATTACGGTAGCCTCTGAAATTATGGCCATATTCTGTCTGGCTACAAGCATAACCGATCTGAAGGAAAGGCTTGGCCGCATTATTGTAGCCTATACTTATGATGGCGAACCGGTAACAGCATCGGATATCCATGCAGAAGGTGCCATGACCGCTCTGCTCAAGGATGCCATTAAGCCAAATCTGGTACAGACTCTGGAACATGTTCCGGCATTTATTCATGGCGGACCATTTGCCAACATCGCTCATGGCTGCAACAGCGTACTGGCGACTACCACAGCACTTCACCTGGCTGATTATGTGGTAACAGAAGCCGGATTCGGCGCAGATCTTGGAGCCGAAAAATTCCTGGACCTTAAGTGCAGATTTGCCAATTTGCATCCTGACGCAGCCGTTCTGGTAGCTACAGTCCGGGCATTGAAGATGAATGGCGGCAAGGCAAAGACAGAACTGAAAGAATCCGATCCGGAAGCAGTAAGAAGAGGCCTGCCGAATCTGGAAAGACATATTGCCAACCTGAAGAAATTTGGCTTACCTATCGTAGTGGCACTTAACCTTTTCCCGACAGATACAGCGGAAGAAAAGCAGATTATTTATGATGCCTGCGAAAAGGCCGGTGTTGCTGTGGCAGATTCCGATGTATTTATGAACGGCGGCAAGGGCGGTATTGATCTGGCCCGCAAGGTACTGAAGGCAACCGAATCAGAAAATCACTATGCTCCTCTGTATGACCTGAATCTGTCTATCAAGGAAAAGATTGAAACCATTGCCAGAAATATTTATGGTGCAGCTAATGTTCAGTATGATACCGCTGCCGAAAAAGCATTAAAGGAAATTCAGAAACTGGGAATGGAAAACTTCCCGGTATGCATTGCGAAAACACCGGCTTCCTTTACCGATGATCCAAAACAGCTGGGAGCACCGTCCGGATTTACCCTTCATGTAAGAGATATGCGTATTTCCGCAGGGGCAGGATTCATTGTAGTCCTCACCGGTAAGGTTATGACCATGCCTGGCCTTCCGAAGCATCCGGCAGCAGAACGCATTGATGTGGATGAAGACGGCAACATTACAGGACTGTTCTGATATGAAGATACTGGATGGAAAGGCGGTAGCCGCCGCATGGCGTGAGCGGCTGCTCAGAAAAATTACAGAACTTAAGCAGAAGAACTGTGTTCCGGGACTGGCTATTGTCCTGGCAGGAGACAGCAAACCGTCGCTTATGTATGCTCGTTTTATGGAAAAAGTGGCTGACAGCTATGGATTTAAGGCCGAAATCTACCGGCGGGGGGAAGAGGTAACACAGCAGGATATGGAGGACCTTATTCATCAGCTGAATGAGGATGATGCTGTTCATGGCATCCTGATGATGATGCCGCTTCCACGCGGTATTGATTCCAGCCGTGTTATTGCCTGCATGGATCCGGATAAGGATATTGATGGATTGACCTCAGTGAATCTGGGGAGGCTGGCAGCGGGAGAAGAGGGGCATTTCCCGTGTACTCCCCGGGCAGTAATGGCTATTCTGGATTATTACCATATCCCGCTGGATGGAAAGCGGGCTGTGGTCCTGGGAAGAAGTAAGGTGGTAGGACGGCCGGTTTCCCTTTTGCTGGAGGCGCAGAATGCTACAGTAACAGTATGCCATTCCCATACAGCGGATATGGAAACCCTGGCTGGTGAGGCAGATATTCTGGTTGCTGCCATGGGACGGCCTGAAAAAGTTACTTCCTCCATGGTTAAACCAGGCGCTGTGGTTATCGACGTAGGAATCAACCGCGTCAATGGTAAGACAGTTGGCGATGTGGACTTTGCGGATGTATCCACGGTGGCAGGAGCACTTACTCCTGTGCCGGGAGGCGTAGGGTCAGTAACTACCACCATGGTAGTGGATGCCATTGTCAGTGAAGCGGAAAAAAGGATGAAATAAAAGAGAGCGTGTTCAGTACACTTGTGGCTGGACACGCTTTTTTATAATATGACTGTATCAGGAAGTGACTGGCAGACTGGCCGGGATGTGTTATCATGTGTCTGTACATGATTTGTATTCCGGATTTACATGGTGATCCGGAATATATCCGATGGATGAATGCATGATTTGGTTAAATAAGGAGAACTTATGACAACAGATGTTACCGGTGCGCAGAATGCAGCCGCACAGACTGCATCCGCTGTGTCGTCCACAGCCTCAGATGTATCTCATGCGGCGACTACCGTAGATAAGACAGTGGTTCATCAGCTGACCATAACTGAGCGGATTTTCGACAAGGTGCAGCATTTTGCTGAGACCAAAGGAATCGATATTGTCATGGCTATTATTGTCCTGGTGATTGGATATGTTATCAGCCGTGAAATTAAGGTCTGGACCCGAAATATACTGAAAAGAAGCAACGTGGACCCCAATGCCATAGGTTTTATAACGGAGATTGTTTATTTTATTTGCCTTCTGTTTGTGATGACCATTGTATTTGGCATGGTGGGAATTTCCACGTCTTCGCTGATTGCGGCTCTGGGCGGCATTGGTCTGGCCATCGGCCTCGCGTTAAAGGATAACTTCAGTAATGTGGCTTCCGGGATATTTATTCTTATCTTCCGGCCATTCAGTGTAGGGGATTACATAGTGTCTAACGGGGTAGAGGGTACAGTGGCAGAAATTGCCATTATATACACCAAAATCCGTACACTGGGAAATCAGATGATTGCGGTGCCTAACAACACCATGACAAGCAGCATCATAAAGAATTACTCTCATTATGAATTAAGGAACCTTGAACTGACTTTTGATGTGGGTTATGACTCGGATTTGAGGAGCTGTCTGCATTTAATCCGTGAAGAGATTCTGAAGAGTGCGTATATACAGGACAAAGAGAACGTGACCGTGTATATTTCTGAAATGGCAGATTCCAGCATCCGTGTGTATACCCGCTGTCAGGTTAAGGCCACAGATTATTACACGGCAAGAACCGAAATCATCATTTCGGTCAAGGAAGCGCTGGACCGTGCAGGCATTGATATTCCGTTTCCTCAGCTGGTCATTCATCAGAGCGATAAATAATAAATATAAAGAATTAGAAAAGGCTCACATAGAAACATTGACAAATACAAAAAATGCAATATAATATCAATAACCGAAAGAGAGAAAGACTGAGAACGGGGCAGAAATCTGATGTGATTTTGCAGAGAGCTGATATAAGGTGGGAATCAGTAAATCCGCAGGTTTTTATCACCCGGGAGTCACTGAGAGGATAAGTCTCAGGCGCATCCGGCGTTATTGGATATATGATATAAACAGGATAAAACGGGTTAAACAGATTATTTACAGAGAGCCGTTGGCTGGTGGAAAACGGCATAACTTTTAATTCTTCTCACCTGTGGTTACAGGGAATCTGTAATTGAATTATCGTATACTGAATAAGTGATAAAACAGGGTGGTACCGCGAATTCTCGCCCCTGTGCAGTGATATAAAAGCTGCACAGGGGCGTTTTTATTTCTCGCTTTCAGACGGTTCTTTCGTAAGCATACGACGGAAGTGTGTAATTGAGACGGCTAAAGGTCTTCGTAAAAGGAAAGGAGCATGAATCGTGTTTTTTCAACAGTTAGTTAACGGTTTGACTCTCGGAAGTGTATATGCCGTCATTGCCATCGGATATACATTGGTATTCGGAGTGCTTAATATTGTAAATATGGCACATGGCGGAATTATTATGATGGGAGCCTATATTGGTTTACTGCTGGTTACCGTGGCAGGCTGGGGATTGTTCCCCGCCCTTATTGGTGCTATGGTCGGCGGAGCCATTCTGGGGTATCTGCTTGAAGTTCTGGCTCTGCGGCCACTGCGTGGGAAGAAGGTTACCCACCTGGCACCATTGATCAGCACTATCGGCGTATCCATTTTTCTGGAAAGTGCGGCACTTCTGGTCTTTGGACCACAGACCCGTGCATTTCCAACAGATTACAATCAGCTGATGGATTTTGGTCTGTTCAAGATTTCAGAGATTCAGATTATCAGCATGGGGACAGCTGTCGTTCTGATGGTGCTGCTGACTCTGTTGTTGAATAAGACACGAATTGGTAAGGCAGTGCGTGCAACGGCGGAAAATATTGAAACAGCAAGTCTGCTGGGGATTCATACACGTCGTATCATCACTTTTACCGTTATGCTGGCGTCTGCACTGGGTGCAGCAGCCGGGGTGCTGATTGCCCTGTCATTCAACGCCATTGAACCAACCATGGGTACATCTATGGGATTTAAGGGGCTGGCAGTTCTTATTATGGGCGGCCTGGGTAATGTAGGCGGCGCTATGGCCGGTGGCTTTATTCTTGGTGTAGCCGAAGTATTCAGTGTGGCCTATGGAGCATCCTCATTCCGTGATGCGGTAGCGTTTGGCCTGATCATCCTGATTCTCTTTATTCGTCCACAGGGGCTGTTTGCAAAGGCTGGAAAGGGAGGAAGACCATAATGGAAGATATTTTAAACGGGTATGTCCTGCAGGTAGTAATATTTGTCTGCATTAATATTATTCTTGCAATGACTATATATATGACATTGTGTACAGGATTGCTGTCTCTGGGCAATGCAGGGTTCATGAGCCTTGGTGCCTACACTTCTGCAATCCTTACGGTACAGTATAATCTGCCGATGCCGTTGGGTATTCTGGCTGGCGGCGTGGTAGCTATGATCGTAGGGCTTATCATTGGTCTTCCTACAACCCGCCTGCGCGGTCTGTATCTGGCCATAGCCACCCTGGGGTTTGGGGAAGTAGTAAGAGTTATTGCCTTGAATCTTGATATTACCCACGGGGCACTGGGATTCTCCGGAATTCCTTCCATGGCCAACAGCCTTTCTGATCTGGCAGGCAACATGGGAATCACCGATGCATTATCCATGGATTCACAAACTATGGGATCTCTGCTTATGTGTATTGTTCTGATTATTCTTACCGCTGTCATCGTATGCTTCTGGAATGCACTGGAACACTCAAGAATTGGCCGTGCATTTAAGGCGATTAAGGCGGATGAATATGCGGCTTCCCTTTCAGGAATTCATGTAGTGTACTACAAGATGATGGCTTTCCTGTTCAGTGCCTTTTTTGCCGGAGTGGCCGGCGCCCTTTATGCTCATGCCACATTCTTCATCAGTCCAACCGACTTTACATGGCACAAGGTCGTTGATGCACTGCTTTACACCGTGTTTGGCGGAAGCAATGTTCTGTGGGGATCTGTGCTGGGGGCATCTATCCTTACCATCGTTCCGGAATCACTTCGTGCTCTGGCAGAATACAGAGATATTATTTATGGCGTTATGCTGGTAGTTCTTATGGACTTCCGTCCCGATGGCATACTCACTGTGCAGACAGTTAAGAATCTGGCAAGACGTTTTCATCGTAAGTCCGCAGCTGCGGAGAAGGGAGGCAGATGATGCTGCTTGAAATGAAAGATGCGGTAAAGCAGTTTGGCGGTATTACCGCGCTGTCTCATATGTCTTTTCAGGTCGAAGAGGGGGAAATTTTCGGCATCATCGGACCAAATGGTGCAGGGAAGACTACTATATTCAACCTGATTACAGGCGTTTACCAGGTAACTTCCGGGGATATTGTGTTTAATGGGAGCTCCCTGAAAGGCAAGAAAACCTACCAGATTGTACAGAGTGGTATTGCCAGAACATTCCAGAATATTCGACTGTTTTCCGGGATGACAGCTCTTGAAAACGTACTGGTTGGGCATAATGATAAGATGAAGTCAGGCCTCCTTTCCAGCGTGTTCCACACCGGAGCGCAGAGAAAAGAGGAAAGGGAAGCCAGAGAAAAGGCTATGGACCTTCTCCGGTTTGTAGGGCTTGCAGAAGATGCGGATAAACCGGCTACGGAACTTCCTTATGGTAAGCAGAGAAAGCTGGAAATTGCCAGAGCTATGGCTTCAGAACCAAAGCTGATTCTTCTGGATGAACCGGCAGCGGGGATGAATGACAGCGAAACAGCAGCCCTGACCCGGTTAATCCGTGATATTCGGGAAAAATATAATATCAGCATAATTCTCATTGAACACGATATGAACCTGGTTATGAGTCTGTGCGATCACCTGATCGTAGTCAATTTCGGTAAGAAACTGGCAGAAGGTGTTCCGGCAGAAATTCAGTCGAATCCTGCAGTAATTGAAGCATATCTCGGAAAGGAGGAAGACTAATGGCATTACTTGAATTGAAAAATGTAGTGGCAAGCTACGGCAATATCAATGCATTGAAAGGAATCAGTCTTTCTGTTCCCGAGGGAAAGATAGTCACATTGATTGGTGCCAACGGTGCAGGTAAATCCACAACCATGAGAACCATTATGGGGCTCATGAAACCGAAAGAAGGCGATGTACTCTTCAAGGGAAAATCCATCGTGGGAATGTATCCAAACGAAATTGTTTCCCATGGTATGGTACTGGTACCGGAAGGCCGTCAGATTCTTCAGAACATGACCGTTCTGGAAAATCTGCAGATGGGAGCTTATCAGCGCAGGGACAAGGCAGAAATGGCCAAGGACATGAAGCATATATTTGAACGTTTTCCAAGACTGAAAGAACGCCAGAATCAGTATGGCGGCACACTTTCAGGCGGTGAACAGCAGATGCTGGCCATTGGCCGTGCCATGATGGCCAGACCGGAAATGCTTCTTCTCGATGAACCATCCATGGGGCTGGCTCCACTGTTTATTCAGGAAATATTTGATGTTATTGAGGAAATCAATAAAGCAGGAACTACCGTATTCCTGGTAGAACAGAATGCAAGAAAGGCACTTCGCATTGCCGATTATGCCTATGTAATGGAAACCGGTAAAATCGTCATGCAGGGACCGGCAGCGGAAATCGCAAGTGATCCAAATGTCATGGCAGCCTATCTCGGTGGACGCAAATAAAAACGAAATATCTATACAGAAAAAACTTCCATGTTTTTGTGCATGGAAGTTTTTTGTGTTTACAAGAAGAAGGGCGGTTGTCTGTGATATAATTAAAAAATATAATAAAACAGATGAAATGAGGAAACCTATGATTTATAAACAGAGAGACAAAGGGGGACTGGCATTACTTCCCTTTATCATATTCATTGTCATTTACCTGGGCGCTGGTATTTACTTTCAGCACATGGGCGTGGAGATGGCGTTTTACCAATTTCCATCCGTAACGGCCATGTTTCTTGCGGTCATAGCTGCTTTTTGCATGGGGGATGAAAATCTCACTTTTAAGTTTGGGATTTTTGCTCGTGGGGCAGGTAATGAAAATGTCATGACCATGCTTATGATTTATATCCTGGCTGGCGCATTTTCTGCCGTAGCGGCCGCAATGGGTGGCCGGGACTCTGTAGTTAACCTGGGAATCAGCCTGATACCAGTGCAGTTCCTGACGGTGGGCATGTTTATTATATCGGCCCTTATGGGAACAGCTACCGGCACTTCTATGGGGACCGTGGCGTCCATTGTTCCTATTGCAGCCGGAGTAGCAGTAAAAAGTGGAATATCAGAACCGCTCATGGTGGCGGCCTGCGTAGGTGGGGCTATGTTTGGCGATAATCTGTCTATGATATCCGATACTACCATTGCCGCCACACGTACACAGGGCTGTGAACTTAAGGATAAATTCAGGGTCAACTTCAGAATTGCTCTTCCTGCAGCCCTTATCACCATAGGAATATTCCTTTTCACCGGCCGTCCGGATTCCGTACCGGATATTCAGAATCTTAATTATAACCTTCTTGCGGTTATTCCCTATGTAACGGTCTTTGGACTGGCACTCCTGGGAGCCAATGTATTTCTGGTGCTCACTTCAGGAATCTTTCTGGCCGGGTTTATAGGAATTGCCAGTTCCGAGATGACGGTTATTTCATTTGCTCAGAATATATGGGAAGGATTTACTTCCATGAATGAAGCCTTTTTCCTGGCACTGTTCTGTGGAGGTATTTCTGAATTGATTTCCTTTTACGGGGGCATCGACTGGCTGATAAATAAATTTAACCATATGATTCGTGGCAGCCGGTCGGCACAGCTCTGTATTGCGGCCCTGGTATCCATTGTGGATTGTGCTACAGCCAATAATACCGTAGCCATTATCATCACCGGCGGCGTGGCCAAAAATATTGCCGATGAATATCATGTGGATTCCCGCATTTCTGCATCCTTGCTGGATATCTTTTCCTGTGTATTTCAGGGAATTATTCCCTACGGCGCCCAGCTCCTTACCGCCTCAGCCCTGGCATCCCAGAATGGGGCTACGCTCAGTTCCATAGAGATTATTCCTCATATGTGGTACTGCTGGCTTCTCGGCCTGTTTGGTCTCCTTTCCATCTTTATACCTTTTGCCCGGTTGAAGAAAACAGAAACCCCATCTGGCAAACAACAGGAAGCGTAAAGAAAATTTTTTGAGACCCTCTGATTAAAAATTACTTGACATATGGAAGAATATATAGTATTCTGTCATAGTCAGCTAATTTGTGGAGTGGTACTCAAGAGGCCGAAGAGGACGGTTTGCTAAATCGTTAGGTGGGCTTATACCCGCGCAAGGGTTCGAATCCCTTCCACTCCGCCACAACAAAAACCTTCAGAACAAAAAGTTCTGAAGGTTTTTTATTATGCATAACTGTTAAGCCGCATCCTCCCACCAACCGCATACCTCTAATCTGTCTATGTAGCAAAGGAAAGCATGCAGCACGTTTTCCTCTCTGGAGAGAGAGGGGGACCATCCGCCTCAGGCGGATGGTGGAAAGTAGAATGCTGTATGTTGGGATATAGGAAAGCGTGCTGTTGTACGTTTGACTCTTATTCATCTTTAAAGCAGATCATAAGGCCGCAAGAATGGTTATGCCATTCT
>NZ_FMXA01000025.1 GCF_900103425.1 Dialister histaminiformans
GAATCTGGAACAGATCAAGCGTATGCTTAATAAGGCGTTCGAACGATACCCGCACCTGGAAGGTCTGATTTTCCATTCTGATCAAGGGTGGCAATACCAGCATGATTACTACCAGAACGCGCTGAAAGAACACGGAATCACTCAATCTATGTCACGTAAAGGAAATTGCTATGACAATAGCATTATGGAAAGCTTTTTTGGAAGGATGAAGAATGAGATGTATTATGACTGCGAAGATGACTTTGCTTCCTTTGATGAATTTTCACAGGCCGTAAAGAAATATATTGACTATTATAATAACGAACGGATTCAGGCAAAAACGAAATGGATGTCTCCCGTAGAATATAGGAAAGCATCCCTGCGTTCAGCTTAATATTTAGATTTATGTGTCCAGGATAATGGGTACATATCATTGACGGCAAGACATTGTCATCATTTCAGAAGGGAGCTTCGTATGGGAGGCTATTTTTTGTAAGCTTTGGGATTCTTGCGGATCTATGCCCCTTTGTCTCGCACCGACCAGGAGAGAAGCTCATCTCTATCTCACTATCACCGCTGCATGTCGTCCGCATTTTCCGTGACTTCGGCGATAGGAAAAGAAGAGGTCACTGGCCATTGTATTTATGCCTGACATTTCAATATGCTCTTCTGTAATGCCTGACCGCATGGCCAGCCAGGCATTGGCAAGTGGCAGGTTGAACAGATATTTCCCATGAGAAGACGAAGAGGAAAGCTGCCCCAGCTGATTATCGGAAAAGAACGGTGCAAAAGCCTGCACGACCTCCTCGCCCACTTCAAAGGATTCCAGACAGATACAGGGGCCTATCCCCAGCCGGATATCTTCCGGACGGCATCCATACCCTGCCTTCATTTTCTCTGTCATTTTTCCCACAATGTTCCCGGCGCTGCCCCGCCATCCACCATGGGCCAGCCCAATGACGCCCCGTACCGGATCGCTGAAAAGAAGGGGCGTACAGTCAGCAAACAGCAAGGTAAGCGGAATCCCTGGCACATTGGTGATAAGTCCATCGGTATCCGGTATGGCTCCCTTTGCGGAAAGTCCTCCCCGGCCGGCCATGGATTCATCGACTATGGCAATATGGGTACCATGTACCTGCACTGCGCCCACTGCCCTTTCCGCCCGGGCGCCCAGGGCCTGCATGACCCGGATGCGGTTTTCCTTCACATGTGCCTCATCATCTCCCAGGAAAAAACTCATGTTGAGACTTTCATATATTCCCTGGCTGACCCCGCCGCAGCACGTAGTCACCACACCTCGTACGTCCGGTCCAAAGATTGAAAATTCATACCAGGAAACTCCATTTTTTTCAGTCCGTATCATGTCTTATCTCCTTTCCAGAACAGCATGTCCGCAGGAATGGGCGCATGAAATTCCATTTCCTCCCCCGTTTCCGGATGGATAAACCGTATCATCTCTGCATGCAGAGCCTGCCGGTCAATCCGCGAATCCGCTGTTCCATATAAATCATCGCCCAGAAGGGGGTGATGGATATATGCCATATGTACTCTTATCTGATGAGTCCTTCCCGTGTGGAGATGGAGCCTCAGAAGGGCGAAGTCCTCCATCTGCTGCAATACCCGGTAATCCGTCCGCGCCGGTTTGCCCTCCGGCCGTACAGTCCATTCGATTATACTGCCGTCTTTCCTTCCAATCGGAGCCTCCACCGTACCTTCCTTCATAGGAAACACCCCCGATGCCAGCGCCACATATTCCCGGTAAATCCGGTCATGACTTTTGGACAGATCGTGCTGCACTTTGGAAGATTTTGCCACCAGTACCAGTCCTGTAGTATTTCGGTCCAGCCGGTAGATGGGATGCACTCCTGCCGCCTCGCCCTTTGCCTCCAGATAGCCAGCCACTGCATTGACCAGCGTATCGTAGTGTTCCTTCGATGTAGGGTGGATAATCATATGCGGCCCCTTGTTTACCAGAAGAAGCCATTCATCTTCATATATTACGGAAATCGGGATATGGGCCGGCACAATGTCGTTTTCCTCTTCCCAGCTCGCCGTCACTTTATCCCCGGCATGCAGTCTGGTTTTGGCGTGATGGCACGGTTCTCCGTTGATGCATACGGTGCCCTGCCACTTGACCTTCTTCCAGAGGCGGGCTGAAACGCCCCGTCCACGGATAAAATCGGACAGCCGCTGCCCGTCATGGTCTTCCGGCACTATAAAGGTAAAATTCATTTTTTTCCTTCCATCTGTTTTCTCAATTTTCTCCTTACTTTATTTATACGCCGTTCAAAATCGCCGCTCCGTATAAATTCTGCCAGTACCAGCTGTTCATATACCGGCACCGCGCAGGAGTAGAAGCTGATACGCTGGCGATAGAGCCCCATGAGCTGATGCGGGATAATCATATAGGCAATACGGATGGATGGCGCGATGGTCCTGGCAAAACTGTTGATGTAAATGACATGGCCTTCCGGTGCCATATTGAATATAGTGTCTTCTACCTTGGTGGACAGCGTAAATTCTGAGTCATAGTCATCTTCTACGATAATGCCATTTCTCTTCACCGCCCAGCGGATATATTCCGCCCGTTTGGAAGCCGATGCGGTAATTCCGCTTGGGAAGCTGTGAAATGGTGTAACATGCAGGATGGTAGCCCGGGTTCGTTCCAGTTCTCTGGTCAGAATTCCGTTTTCTCCCATAATCAAGCTATCGCAGGATGCACCATTGGCTTCATAGACCTTCCGTATCTTGTCATAAGACGGATCTTCCAGCGCATACCGGAGGTCGCGTCCCAGCATCTGTACAATGAGTGAATACAGATATTCTGCCCCGGCCCCAATAACAATCTGCTCTGGCTCCGCCTCGATACCTCTGACCTGTCGCAAATATACGGTAATCGCTTCCTGAAGCTCCGCCACTCCGCGGGCCGGCGAGCGGGACAGAATTTGTGTGCCATACCTGGTTATTACCCTGCGCATAGTGCCTGCATATTTGGCAAATGGGAAATCCAGCGCCTCCTTATCCACCTCCATACGGACAGGCTGATGAACCGGCCGTATTTCCATATGCACCGTATCCTCTTCATGGTAGCTGACAAAATACCCACTCCGCTCCCTGGCTTCAATATACCCTTCTTCATCCAGAAGGGAATAGGCATGTTCCACCGTAATGACACTGACTCCGGTATCATCGGCCATAATCCGTTTGGATGGCAGTTTGTCTCCCAGTTTGTACACCCCGTCAATAATATCATCCCGAATTAATGCATAAAGCTGCATATATGCAGGCCGGCTCGACTGGTCATTGAGTTTATATTTCATCTGGTCATATCATCCTTTCTCATTCTGGTTATTTATATAAGTTCAGTTACTTCTTATAATAATATACAGATTGAAATTTACGCAACTACGGACGATGGATTCCATACATCCCCCGGTCTTTCCCTGGAAATGCCGCCTTCATGTGTGCCAATACCCGCACATAGGGTCTGAAAGGTCAACAGCATATCCGCAGTACCTGCATTAAGGAGAGTGTCATTATGAATAACCACAATAATATTTCTGTTCATACCCGCAAGCTATGTCTTGCCGCCGTACTTATGTCCTGCAACATTATCCTCTCTTCGATTGGAGTTCCTGTACCAGGAGGGCATCTGTATTTCAATGATACGGTTATCGTAGCATCCGCCATCCTGCTGGATCCGTTCTATGCTTTCCTGGTAGGCGGCGTTGGCGCATTCCTTGGTGACTTTTTCTTTTATCCGGCGCCGATGTTTGTCTCTCTGGTAACTCATGGCCTGCAGGCACTGGTCATCTCCTGGTGTGCACACCACCTGATGAAGGACCACAAGGCGGCCGCTGCCATGGTCGGCGCCATTCTGGGCGGCATCATCATGGTCATTGGCTATTCACTGGGCCGCGCATATGTATACGCCACTCCGGAATACGCCATCATCAAGCTTCCGTTTGAAATCCTTCAGGCCTCCCTGGGCATAGTTTTCGGACCACTTCTGGTCTTCAAGGCTCACCTCAACCGTTTGTTTGAGAAAATTGCATAACCTGAGCCTGCAAAACCAGGGAAAAGACCGCTGCATTCGCAGTCTTTTCCCATTTATCTTCCACCGTACGATTTGAAGATGCAAAAAGGGTTGTGAAAAAATAATTTCTTATTTTTTCACAACCCTTTTTATTATGTGAGGGAAGACAGGTAGCTGTACAGTTCATCCACAGAGTTCACTATGTTTTCTGCTCCGTATTCTTCCAGTGCATTCCGGCTGCCATAACCATAGGTTACACCTACGCCGTGAATTCCCTGCATTTCTGCCCCTTCCATATCATAGGCGGTATCACCAATCATGTAGGTGTCTTCAATCCGGATAAGTTCTCCATACTTCATTTCCAGATGAGACAGGGTCTCTTCAATTACTACGGCTTTATTGGATTTCCCCGGAACACCATGTCCTGGCCTCTCCGCATCCGGTGTCGCCCCCCGCACCACATCAAACAGGCTGTCCAGCCCGAAATGTTTTACCAGGCGGTGCAGCTGATAATCCGTCTTACTGGATGCTACGGCAATGGACATACCAAAACGGTCTACACAATCCCTGATCACATCTTCAATCCCAGGATACAGCCGGCACTCGAAAATGCCCTCGCTTTCATACCGGGCACGGAAAGCGGTAATCGCCTTTTCAATATCTTCATCAGACATCCCGTATGTCTTTTTGAATTCCACGCGAAGCGGCGGTCCGATAAAATGCGTCAAATCACTCAGATCCGGCACCTTGATACCTACCGTATCCAATGCATATTGCACTGATCGGGTAATACCTTCCCCGGATTCAGCAATCGTTCCATCCCAGTCAAATATGACAGTGGCCAATCTATTCGTTCACTCCTTATAATCAACCTTTTCCTAAGAGAAAAAGACACATATGGATTTATTATATCACGGATACACCAGTCGCTGTCCCATATTCTTTATTTTTTATAGACCAGACCATCGTGGAAAGCCTGTCCTGCCTTGCCGGATACATGCAGATAGGTATGGCTTACCGGATCAAAGGCTATGGGTGCCAGTTTTTCCACATCAATGCGGCCTCTGCCGTCGAGAATGCGTTCATCGGCCGTAATGTTCTCAATGTTTCCGAACACTCTTTCCTTGTTTTCATCCAGCTCAGCCAGACTGCATTCAAAAGTAAGCGGGAATTCTTCAAAATATGGCGCATCCACCTTTTCAGCGCGGCATACATGGAGCCCTGCAACCTCCACCTTGTCTGGTACATCGTGGCCGGACACAATGCCTACATAATCTGCCTGCGGAATGTGAGCCGCATCGGTAATGCTTACCGTAAAGGCCTGACGGCTTCGAATATTGTCCGCTGTCTTATGGCTCAGATCCAGAGCAATAAAAATCTGCTTATAATCACTCATAGCCCCCCACGCGGCCACCATAGCGTTAGCTGTACCGTCTTCATTATATGTACCAATGACCAGCACCGGTTCCGGATACAACCAAGCTCTCGGTTCAAAACTCTTTCTCATACCCATTCCTCCATTTCCAATATACTATCTGTACCATACAATGTATGATGCTATCTATAGTGTATAAGGAAATCAGAAAACGGGCAAGGATGGGCAGAGATGGGCCGGCGGCTCAAAGGCTGCAGGCCCATTTTTCTTCATTTCTTTCTGCAGCCACTCGGGGTCATGTGGTACCTTTCCGTGAAGAGTTTGGTGAAGTAGCTCTGGCTGGTAAATCCGCAGGAGAGGGAGACGTCGGATATCGGGCGCTCGGTTTCTTTCAGCAGGCGAAGGCTCATTTCCAGACGGTAGGTGTTCAGGAAATCCACGGGAGTCCTGTTTACGTATTTCTTGAACAGCTGGCAGCACTTGGACCGGGACATGAGTCCGGCTTCGGCTATGTCAGCCAGGGTTATCTTTTCCGGATAGTTTTTCCGGATATAGGCGATCATGCGACGCTGCGCCTCCACATCCGGCCCCATGTGCGTGCCCATAATCACATCAGACTGATGGATAAGGGGATACAACCTGGCGAGAAGGATATGCACCAGACCGGTACATTCCAGTGGGAATCCCGCCGGCCGTGTTTCCAGCAGCTTGTGCATGCGGAGCAGCAGATCTTTCAGGTTTTCCGAATTCTTCTCCGCACGCAGCAGCAGGAATTCTGATTCTCTGTCTTCCAGAAAGGGAAGAAGCAGTGGATGCAGAGATTCACTGGCAGAAAACAGGGATGGATGGATGAACAGGCGGAGAAAAAGGCTGTCCTTTTCATCATGAGCTTTGCTGTAGTGCATGGCGGATGAGGTAATAAGGAGGAAATCACCGGAAGAAAGGGTCAGTTTCCTGTCATCCAGATAAAAATCCATGCTGCCTGTCAGCACATAAATCCCCTCCAGCTCATCATGCCAGTGTGCCATTTCATGCATATGGCTCTGGGTTTTCGGAGAATCGAGGACCATACGGAGCTCGGAAAACGACACAGCAGCCGAATTCCCTGTGGTCGATGGGTTCATATTTTTCATAATTCACCTCTGTACGATTTTTTATAATTATATTTGTACTATTCTTATAATTTTGCGGTAAATCCTTATATCTATTATATTCAATGCACACTATAATTATAACAGAAACAAACAATAGATGCTCCGGAATCACCGGAGTGAGATAAAAGAAAGGATGAGATAATTATGGAAAACAGACTGAATACTTTACTGGCGGATATGGTAGTTGTATCCCACAAGCTGCAGAGCTATCACTGGTACCTCAAGGGAGCACACTTCTTTGATGACCATGCTCAGCTGGAACGTTACTATGATGAAATGAATGAGAATGCGGATGCAGTGGCTGAACTGATGCTTCAGCTTCACATGAGCCCGGCATCCACCATGAAGGGGTTCCTCAGCCTGAGCGGAATTGAAGAAGCCGCAGGCGGAGAAGTATCTTCTGCCGAAGCCTATAGCCATGTACTGGCTGACTTTGAATACCTTCTTGATGAAGTATACGCAGTGAAGGCAGCCGCAGACGAAGAAAACCAGATTCTGGTATCTAACCAGATGGATGATTATATCGCCAGCCTGTCCAAGCACAACTGGATGCTCCGCCAGGTATTAAAGTAAAGATAAACAGAGATTAGAGTTCACGAAAAAAGTAAAAGGGAGTCATGACAACGTTTGGTTATGACTCCCTTTTTTCTTTTGCCTGGAAATCAGACGGAAAAAGCAGATTGGAGATATGAGGGAGAATACATTTATGAGCTTCGCTCATGGTCCGCAGAATCCACCTGCAGATTGGCTTTGCCAATCTGCCCCTCCAGCCTCATTGCTCAAACCTGTCTTTTCTCCTCAATTCTCTTATCTATCTTTTCTGCATAAGCATCCTTCCAGATGGTCGTTCACTATGCCTACCGCCTGGAGAAAGGAATAGATGATAACAGGGCCTGCAAAGGAGGCTCCCCGTTTCTTCAGTTCCCGGCTGAGCTGCCGTGACAAATCGGACTCTGCCGGTACCTCCTCCATGGTCTTCCAGTGCCCCACGATGGGCTTTCCTTCTGTAAAATGCCAGAGCCAGGCATCGAAGCTGCCCCACTCCCGAGCCAGCTCCTGCACCACCCTGGCATTTTTTCTGACCGAATAGATTTTGAGCCGGTTCCGGATAATTCCAGGATTCTCCCGCAGTGCTTCCAGTTCTTCATCCGTCATTTCTACCACCTTATGTATCTGAAAGCGGTGGAATGCCTGTCTGTACCCTTCCCTTCGCTGCAAGATAGATTGCCAGGACAGTCCGGCCTGCGCTCCTTCCAGTGTCAGCATTTCAAAAAGGTACTGATCATCATGACATGGTTTTCCCCATTCTCTGTCGTGATATACCTGCATGAGGGCCGATGTGCCAGCCCATGGGCACCTGTTCTTTCCGTAGTTCATAATAACCTCCTGTAAGAAACATTCCTTTATTTTATGCACAGAGAAACCATTTTGACAAACTTTCCGGATGCGCTGCAGCTCAAAACCACAGGCCTTAACCCATCAAATGGTTCATGCGGTCCGGCTTCAGACAGGAATACGTTCCTCCCATTAATCGTACCTGCCTTTTCCACAAAGTATTTATAAGAAAAAATAAACTTATATGATTTCATTATATGGAAATGGCTCATCCTTTGCGGTATAATGGATATCGTGCCTATTTTAAAGAGTATAAGAATTTTAGATGAAAAAGGGAGGTCATCGCATGCTTCGTCGCATCAAGTATTTCCAGGCAGTAGTTCGTTGCCATAGCTTCACAGAAGCTGCTGCCGAATGTTTCGTTTCCCAGTCCGCTATTTCCCAGCAGGTTCGTTCTCTGGAAAAGGAACTTGGCGTTTCTCTGCTCAGCCGTGAAAACCGCCACTTCAGCCTCACCCCGGCAGGTGAATATTTCTATACCCAGAGCCTTTCTCTGACTCAGGGACTGGAAAACATCTGCAAGGAAACCAGCAAAATGGGTCTTTCCCACGCATAATTTCTGCGTAGTGAAAGCAACCTTAATCGCATAAATTCTGAAAGACTTCGTCTGTACCTTCTGGTAGCGGCGGAGTTTTTTTCTTTTGAATCGGGTAAAGAAAGAACGCAAGATTCCCGTGGTAGTGACCATGGCGGATGTATGCTGCAGCGGCGGATACATGATTGCCTGCGTAGCAGATACCCTATTTGCTACCCGTGGAACCATGACCGGCTCCATCGGATGCATCATGCAGATCCCTAATTTTGAAGGCCTGTCCAAAAAGCTGGGTGTCACCTACGTAACCATCAAAGCCGGAAAAATGAAGGATATTGGAAATCCGTCCCGGGAAATGACCGAAGAAGAAAAAGAATACCTCAACGGGTTTGCCAGAGAAACACACGACATTTTCAGAAATCTCGTACTTCCCACCGCCCGGACATTAAAAATCAGGACGAAATGTTTGATGGTCGTCCGGTAGGTGCTGTTCAGGCACGGGAAAATGGATTGATTGACGAGTTCGGCGGATATTATGATGCCTATGACCATCTGCTTCATCTCATGGGTGAAGATAACGATAAGCACGTAGAATTCTGGCAGATAGAACATAAGAAAGGCTTTCTCCTCCGTCTTCTGGGAGGACAGACCCTGCTGTCCGGAAAAGATATATTATCCCTGTTGACCGATTCTGCTATCCGGATAAGATAAGCCTTCGGCTCATGGTCGGTGCGAGCCCACAGCTCGCAGGTCGGTACATCCTGAACGGATGTAGGTCGGTGCCTTAACTTCATCATGGCAGGTCGGTGTGCCTCCTGCAGAGGCACAGGGGGTGGATTCTGCGAATAGCTTCTTTTATAAAAAAGTGAGGAGCAACATATCCCATGGATTCACATACAGTATTCTACTTTCCACCGACAAACCACTGTAGCCGTCTGCAGACAATCAGATGATTCAGACTGAAAGAACTCAGAACATTTGCATGCTTTCCCTTATCCCAACATAGTGGATTCTACTTTCCCCCACCAGCCAAAGGCTGGCGGTCCGCCCTTTCTCTCCAGAACGGGAAACGTTTTGCATTCTTAGCTTTTATAGGAAATATTCCGCTTTCCCCTGCAATTCCCATGGGATTGCACAGCCCTGAGCTGAAGGCTTACCGACCTGACCTTGTCATTCTTGCAGCCTGTGGCTATAAAAAAATGATTTTCCTCTTTTTTCATAGCCACTTTTTGGGTTTGACAAAGATATTTTTCTTCGATAGAATAAAGCGGTTGAGGGAGTAGCACACCTGGTAATCAGGCGTCATGTCAACATACTGATCCTGCGATCTGGCATGACTGAAAGAGCGAGACTCATGTATGAATACCATACACGGGCTCGGATTGCCGCTAATCCCATTCCGGTATGCACAGGCATGCCGTTTTTTTATTGGAGGAAATGAAATGCACCACATCTTATCCGCTGCTGTTCTGCTCGTTGCCGGTATATTTCTGGTTGCTAAGGGAGGAGACCGGTTTGTAGATTCCGCCAGCTGGATTGCCAGAGCTGCAGGAATCCCTGCTTTCATTATTGGCGCTACCATTGTCAGCATCGCCACCACGTTGCCGGAAATAACCGTTTCCGTTATGGCTGCTATGCAAGGATCCACTGAACTGGCTGCGGGCAATGCGGTAGGTACGGTAATTTCCAACACGGGGCTCATTCTGGGCATTGCCTTTTTCTTTATGAACGTCACTATCCGCCGCAGCGACTATCTGGTGCAGAGCCTCCTCCTTATCTTTTCTGCTGCCGTCATTTGGTGGGGCTGTCAGAATGGATTCCTGTCCACTCCGGCCACCCTCCTGCTGATGCTTTTCTTTTTCATCTTCGTATACCGCAACCTTTCTGCCGGCAGGCAGCACAGGCAGCACACCCGCGAAACCAGAGAACACATGGATACCTCAAGGCGAAACATCATCAGAAATATGTTGGGCTTCTTCTTTGGTGCAGCCGCTATCCTGATAGGCTCCCGCCTTATGGTATTTGGAGGCACATCCCTGGCTCAGCTGCTGGGTATCCCTGAACGAATCATCGGCATCACCGTGGTAGCCGTAGGCACATCCATTCCTGAACTGGTAACCACCCTGGCCGCTATCCGAAAAAATGAACATGATCTTTCAGCAGGTAATATCATCGGCGCCAACATTCTGGACCTGACCCTGATTCTCCCTCTTTGCTCTCTGGCCTCCGGAAACCCCCTCCCGGCGGCACCTTCCGCCGTCACCTTTGACCTTCCCGCCTGCCTGCTGATCACCCTCATCGGTATACTGCCTCTTCTCATCCGTGAAAAAGCAGGAAGAATACAGGGACTTCTCCTGCTCGCTTCCTATGCCGCCTATCTGGTGGTGATACTGTAAAAAATGGAAGGTACGAAAGTTGAGGAAAAAGGCTTTCCTTTTCTCCCTGCACTCTCCACTGGACCGGCCCCTAAAGCCAGGGAACATCGAATCCTAAGCTTCAGTTCATCCATTTCCCTTCTCATAGTTTCCAAATCCTTCTCTTTATATACGAAAAAAACAGACCTCATCTGAAGGTCTGTTTTTTGTTTTTGTCAGACAGGAAACCGTTCTGATTCCCAGTCTGACATCAGTCCAGGAAAGTGTCACACCGACTTATAACTGCACAAGCTCAGCTTCCCACTATCTGTTGATTCTCCTCATGGTTCAATTCTCACTCCATCCTGGTCTTCTCAGTTCAAGTGAATATATACCCCCTTGAGGTCTATCAGGTCGAGTCCCAGCTGGGTAAATCCTATATGGATAGCTGCTTCGGTCAATGCCACATTCTTTGTGGCATCTCCCTTGCGCACCAGTTCTCTGGCCTTCTCATCCACCGGATTTACAGACAGAGATACTCCGTTGTAAACCAGCTGGAATTCCCCGCTTCCATCCCGGGTGGAAAGAATCGTTGTATACGTTCTTTCCTCACCAGGCGTCTGTGTCGGTTCCGGGAGTCGCATGCCAGTAGGGGACAGAATGACCCGATTCTCCGACGCAGTCAGTTCAGCGCCATACGTTCCGTACTGATTTACTTCATGATTATCCCTTGGACGATATCCGCCATGTTCCCACACATCCGGCTTAACCAGCGGATTGAACGTAAGGGTCACCGCTCCGGAAGTCCGGAATACGTAGTCATTTTCATAGGCAGGAACGCCCTTTCCATTATGGAGGGTATCTCCCATTCATAGTCATATCTACGCCAAACAGCTGGTCCTTACGGGAAATGACCGGTCCCAGGCCATACTGGAATACCCCCTGGTCACCATTGACCAGCTGGGATTCCGGATTCCTGACAACCTGCCACGCAATATGGTCAAAATCGCTGCCGCTGCCAGTTACTTCTGCATAGATAGTCTTCGGCGTAAGTATTTCCTTGCCGGTGACTCCGGCAGATACTTCATAATTGGATGTATCCGTAAAGTGTGCAGTCAGGTCATAGGATCCCACATGGTTGGTCCGCTGCCCGCCCGCTGTAGTAACCAGAGCATCCGATGTAGTGTAAAGCCCCATTTCTGCCAGAATATCCGCTGCCGTATCGCCATTGACCACCGCGGTATCCGCATGGCGGATGCTGGCTGCCCCGACAATATCCGAAGCCACTTCTGCTGCTTGCCCATATTCCCGAGTATTTCCAGCGGTATCAATAATCAGTTTTGCCTTATTAACCTGAATGGTCCCTGTCGTTGACAAGTCATAGTTGGCATCTGCAGAAATGACATGTCCTTCCGCATCCGTGATGGTAATGTCATTAAAGTCCACGGAATCAGCATATGTCCCATGATTGGCTGTATTTCTACTGCCCCGGTCCCGGGTATATGCACTGCCATCCTTAATGGATGTGTTATAAGTAATCTGGCTGCCATCGGCCAGTCCCTGTACCTGGCCATCCCAGGTCTTGATGGTTCCATCGGTATCACCATAGGTAAGACTTCCGATTCCGGAAATGGATGCGCTTCTCTTTACGAGTTCCAGCGTACCGTCAGCCTTATCCAGAGCATATCCGTTTTTCGCCACAGCCTGCTTCAGGTCGACGTTTATCGCATATACTGCATTATGACCATCGTTATTTCCTCTCGTGGTAGCCAGAAGGCGACGGATATTATCCACCAGATTGGTATAAGCGGAAAAGCCATTTTTCATGGTCGTGGTATCATTCTGGTTCAGTGCCCTTCCTGCTGCATCCCGAGCCAGTTCCTGAAGCTGCTGCATAGTCAGCTGAATCACATTGTTGCCATTCTTATAGCCCAGATAATTAACCCCACTCTTTGTTCCTCTAGCCAGAGGATAGGAGGTACCGTTTACCGAAATAGCCGCCCCGTATCCTGGAGTAATCTCCGGCCAGCCATCGGGAATATATATTGTCAGAGGTAAAGGCTGCATTGGAGATATGCCCCAGTTTCCATTCCAGCGTCCAGTCGGTCATGCCTTCTGTGTCCTGATCATCGCCCCGGAGTGACAGCACCATGGCATTTCCATTCTTATCCCCATAGGTAGCATCAAAGGCCCGGTATTCATCCTTAATACGGCTGTGCTCCAGTCGTAATCCTGTATACAGGTTGTGGAGACGGCTCCGGCGAAGCGCATATCCCAGGCCAATGGATGCGGTGCGGGAAGTGCCTACGCCATCGTATATTTCCCATTCATCGCCCATGTCATAGCTGAACACATTATATCAGGCCAGCAGGTTTAATCCATCTCTGAATAACGGAGTCCTGTAATTTACGCCCCATTTGAACATATGTCTGCCCGACGTGGAAATCCCTGTCATGAAATGGTCGCCATACAGATTGGGGTTGGTGAAATCATAGTTGATTCCATATTCGTTATATCCCATAGCCCGGCTCCCGTAGTTATCTGCCGTCACCAGGCCGTGCTTAGTCTCATAGGGCTCTACGGTAAGCCTTACATGCACCGTCCCCGGATCTTTTCCCGGGGAAAGCGCCACCCTGGCATCGGCATCTGCCATATCGGAAACAAGCCATACGGCTCGTTCCAGCCGTTCCCGAGTCACATATTCCCCTTCCCGGATGGCCTGGGCCTGATGCTGAACCGCCGTATCCTTAATCTTTGTGTGGTTGATGATTTCCGGCGTATCAAACCGCCCCACTTCCACCTGGTAAATCACCGTACCATTGGTAACATCCTGCTGCGGAATTACCGCCCTTGCCACAATATATCCATGGCTTCGGAAAAAGGATGTAATCCGGTCTGCTCCCTTCTGCAAATCAGAAAAGGACATGTCCTTTCCCTGATAGTCTGACAACAGCGCTCTAAGGTTTTCCTCCGGATAGATATCCTGTCCAATAATGTGGAAACCACTGACTTTAATTTTTTCTGAAGCAGCAAAAGCCTGATTTTTCTCTTCTGTCTCCTGCGGCTAACTCTTCATTTTTTCGCCGGCAGCCACCTGTTTCTGCATCCATTGTCTGTCCTGCCACTGATTTTTTCTCATTATCACATTCGCCTGATTGCCACCATCGGCAAGAACAGCCGCATCTCCTGCTGAAATAGCCGGAGGCGCCGCATAGGCAGACATTCCCGGTAATACTCCCACCCCCATCATCGCCAGTATGATGAGATTTCGTGTGTACCCCTTCTTCATTGTTGCGCTCTCTTTCCTCTGATAATTGCTGTTTAGCCAGTTTTTATGCACCTTTTCAATTCTGGTGATTTTCACTCTATTATACCCGTAACTTTTCTTCCTTTTAAATTATTTTTATATGTATATTCTTATCTCCCCCGATATACTGCCTGAAGACATCCTTCTCTACAAAAAAGACTTTCTCTTTATCAGAGAAAGTCTTATGAAACATACCATTGAAGAACTGTCGTTTAATGAACGTGTGGGCCGTGCCCTTTCATCCCAGTTTATTTCTGAACATCCAGGCGGCAAACGGCATAGTTACCAGGGTAATCACCACCATAGGCAGTAAATCCGGGGATACCGCTGCCAGGGACGCCCCTTCGATATAAACGCGCCGTACCGCATCGATAGCAAATCGCATAGGGTTGATATAGGTGAAGTACTGAAGCGCCTGCGGCATATTCCGCACCGGTGTAGCCAGTCCGGAGAGCAGGATAATCGGTACCAGCACCACAAAGTTATATACCATGACCTGCTGCATATTTTTGGAATTGGCAGAAATAGCCAGCCCCAGGCCTACGCAGGACAGAAGAAAGGTAAACATGACTATAAAAAGAGTAATCAGATTCCCTATAACCTTTACATGAAACCAGAATACGGCAAGCAGCAGTACAATCAGTGCCTGCAGCAGGCCGATGACCAGAGGCGGTACCGCTTTTCCTGCCAGAATTTCCGAAGAAGTAAGCGGCGTCACCATGAGCTGGTCAAACGTCCCCTGCTCTCTTTCTCTGGCTACAGAAAGTCCGGAGAGAAGCATAACCTGAATCAGACTGATCATAGGCAGAAGGGACGGCAGGAAATTCCACCGGGTAATCTGGTTCGGATTATACCAGGTGATGGAATCCACGGTAAGAAGATGTTTTCCCAGATGCAGATCCTGGTTGTATGAAGCGGCGATAGTTGCCACATAATTATAGACCAGACTGGAAATGACCGTATTCCGTCCATCGGTAATGACCTGGACCGGTGCCGTCTGTCCCTGCACCAGCTTATCCGCAAAATCAGCAGGGATCACGATAACGCCGGAGACTTCGCCATTTTCTATGAACTGCGCCATCTGTCCCGTATTTCCCAGAGTGGCCACCCGGCGGAAAATACCGCTTCCATCCAGATGAGCTGCCAGCTCTTCCGAATAATGACTGTGGCTCATATCCAGCAGCGCATAATCCACCCGATCCAGATTAAATGACGCCACATAGCCGAAAAGCAGGGTTTGTATAATAGCCGGCACGACGAGGATGACCCGGCTCTTCGGGTCGTTTACCGTGGCCAGGAATTCCTTACGTATGATAAACAGAATCCGGCGGAGATAAAAAAGAATGTTGTCCATTATTCAAGCCTCTTTTTCGTAACCACAACGGATAATCCGAAGAAAAACAGACCGTAAACGATGAGAATCGTACAGTTTTTAACAATCATTCCCCAGTTATTGCCCACCAGGAACAACGTCTTAAGGAGTTCCATATAATAGGTGGCCGGCATAATGTGCCCTACGGCATTGATAAACTCCGGGGTACTCTTCAGATCAAAAATAAATCCACTGAGCATAACCGTCGGCAGAAGAGATACCAGAAGGGCGATCTGACAGGCAATGAACTGGTCTTTCAGCAACGATGAAATGGTAAGGCCCAGCCCCAGCGTTGTAAGAAGATAAATCATGGATGCCAGGATGATTATGAGAACAGACCCCCGGATAGGCACATAAAACAGATAGCGCGCCGCTATCATACACAGGGCAAACCCGCCCATGGACACAAAGAAATAAGGTATCCATTTAGAAAGGACAATTTCCAGCGGCTTTACCGGAGTGACAAACAGCGACTCCAGCGTCCCCCGTTCCCACTCTCTGGCCATGACCATGGTGGTAAGGAATACGCCTACCATGGTCATAATCAGCACAATCAGTCCCGGCACAAAGAACCAGGTACTGGTATTGGCATCATTGTACCACTGGCGGGCCGACACGCTGATCATCCCCAGCCTTGTACCGTAACTGGTCATATACTCCCGCATATGCGCCTGCTGCCATGCCGCCAGTCCGGCTTCCATATACCCCTGGGCCGTCTTAGCCGTAGTCGGATCCACACCCCAGAGAATAATCTGTACATGGCCGCCTCCCTTGCGGAGAGACTCGGTAAAATCCGGAGGTACTACTACCAGGGCATCCACTTTCCGGTCATCCACTTTCCGGTCATCCATAAGGGATACCCCTTCATGGTACGTAGTCACATATCGGGGATTAAAATAAGAAGAACCGTCCATAAAGGAAAACATATCCTGCACAGTCGGCGATGGATCCTGCATAACGACGGCTACCGGTACATCCTTTACATCCAGGGACATACCATAGCCTACCAGAAGAATCATCATAATCGGAATGACTACCCCGATAATGAAACTGCTCTGATCCCGCACAATCTGCTTATATTCCTTTTTAATCAATGCGGTGAGTCTTCGCAGGAAATCATCCATTTTCCTCTGCCTCCTTCTTCCGGTTGTCCTCGACAATGGCAATGAACGCTTCATTCATGGTGAGGTTGTCCCCGCCGCGCTTACGCACTTCGTCCGGTGTTCCCAAAGCAATGGTCTTTCCCTGATCCTGAATCATCATGCGGTCACAGTATTCCGCTTCATCCATGAAATGTGTCGTAATAATGATGGTCGTGCCTTTTGCGGCCAGTGCAGTAATCTGCCTCCAAAAGGTGCGCCTTGCCAGTGGATCAATACCGCTGGTCGGTTCATCGAGGAACAGTATCTTCGGTTCGTGCAGAAGTCCGGCCGCCATGGCCAGTCGCTGCTTATATCCGCCCGGCAGCTGTCCGGCAATATCTTCTTCCCTGCCTTCCAGATTAAACATGCGGAGTACTACGCGCATACGTTCAAAGATTTTCTTCTTCGACATACCGTAGGCACCGCCAAAAAACCGGAGATTTTCTTTCACCGTAAGTGTTCCGTATAGCGAAAATTTCTGAGCCACATAACCGATGTTGGCCCGGGCCTGCGCTCTGGCGGTGCGGAGATTGACTCCCGCTACGGATAGTTCCCCGCCGGAAGCCGGCAAAAGCCCGCAGAGCATTTTGAAGGTAGTAGACTTTCCGGCGCCATTCGGCCCAAGGAGTCCGAATATTTCTCCCTTATGCACATCAAAAGACGTATGGTCCACCGCCACGAAATCCCCGAATGTGCGAAGGAGATTGTGGACATGAATATCCACATGGCTGGAAATATGTCGTTTGGCCGTATAATCCAGTTCAAACCCTTCCATGAGGCGTTCTCGTTTCTGTGCTTCCCGGAGAATCATCATAAAGCTGTCTTCCAGGCGGCAGGGAATAGCCACGGCCTTACAGGAGGGGTACAGGGAAAGCGCCTGAATATCCGCCAGCGTTTCTCCTCTTTTTATAACAAAACGAACCCCTCCTCTTTCCGGAACAGCATCTTCAATATGCTCTTCTTCATCCAGCAGGGCCGACTGCACTACCCTGGCCGGAATGCCTTGGGGTACAGGCATCCAGTAGGAAAGCCCCTGTGACCGGTTCCGTATCTCTTCCGGTGTCCCATGGGCCAGAATACGCCCTTTGTTCAGGATATATACATCATCACAAAGTTCCGCTTCCTCCATATAGGCGGTGGAAACAAGAACAGAAATATGTTCTTCCTTTACCAGACTTTTGATGATTTCCCAGAGTTCCCGGCGTGACATGGGGTCTACCCCTACCGTCGGTTCATCGAGAAGCAGAAGATCCGGGCTGCGCACCAGCGTGCAGGCCAGTCCCAGCTTCTGTTTCATCCCACCTGACAGTTTACCTGCCAGACGCCCGGTAAACGGAGCCAGTCCGGTCATAATGAACAGTTTATTAAACCGTTCCGTTCTCTTTTCCTCAGGAATACCATGCAGATCCGCATAGAGATTCATATTTTCCATGCAAGTCAGATCTTCATACAAACCGAATTTCTGTGGCATGTAGCCCAGACGGTCCTGCACTTCTTCCGCCTTTTTCGTAATGTCTTCTCCCAGGACGTTAAGCTGTCCTTCACTGGGAAACATGAGCCCACAGAGCATGCGGATAAAGGTGGTTTTCCCGGCACTGTCTGGCCCAATAAGCGCGGTAATCTTCCCCTGCTCCACCGTAAGAGACACATCCTGCAGAGCCGTTTCCGGATGGCCGGACGCCGTATGGTGGAACACTTTAGAGACATGCATCGCTTCCACTATATGTGTCATCGTTTTCCGACCTTTCTATCCTTTAAAACTTAACCGTGGCCGGCATCCCCATGCGAAGCTTATTGCCCGGATCCTGAACATAAATGCGGACTTCATATACCAGAGCTGTGCGCAGCTCTTCCGTCTGTACCGTCTTAGGTGTAAATTCAGCGGTATTGGAAATATATCCCACCTGTCCTTCTATCGGATGGTTTGGATCGCTGTCCGTATATACCTTTGCCTTCATACCTTCATGAATATCCCCCAGGCGGTCTTCTGCCACATAAGCTCTGACCCACTTAGGACTGGTAATGCCGATCATATAGACAGGAACACTTGGCGATGCCATATCGCCTGGTTCCAGCAGGCGGGAACGGATAACGCCGTCTTCCGGTGCCACCAGCGTAGCCTGGCTCAGATTATATTCATAAGTCTTCAGCTGCGCCTTCAATTCTGCCAGCTGGGCTTCCGCTGCCGACACATCTTCCTTACGAGCCCCGTTGACTGCCTTGTCCAGCACAGCCTGGGCATTGTTTAAATTAGCATCTGCACTCTTCCACTGCGCTTCCGCATTATCTGCCGTCTGCTTGCTTATAGCCCCAGTGCTTCTTAATTTGAGCATACGGTTATAGTACACCCGCGCATTGGCTTCGGTAGCGCTAAGCGCATTGACCTGTGCCTCAGCTGCAGCAATATCTTCGCTGCGGCTTCCATTGTGCAGCTTCTCTACCTGTGCTTCCTGTGCGGAAATAGCCGCTTTCTGCCGTTCAATGGCCAGTTCCAGAGGACGGGTATTCAGCTTGGCCAGCACTTCCCCTTTTTTCACCGTATCCCCTTCATTTTTCGTCATCTCATCAATACGTTCACTGCTGTTGAATGCCAGAGATACCTGCCGAATATCCACGTTTCCATACAGAACCAATGGTTTTTTCACGTTGGCATAATGCTCATACACACCCCATCCGATTCCGCAGACAAGGCAGAGAATCGCTGCCCCACTCAGTATCTTCTTATGCTCTGAAAACCATGTCATAGAAACCTCCCCTGGAAACGACGGCACCGGAAAACCCACCTGCAGAAAAAGCAATCTCTTCGATTGCCTTCCTGTCTCCAGTCATAGCACAAAACCATCTGCCGGAGTCCGTTCTTTCCTGTTAGTCATTAAAAAACATTCAAGTCTATGAATATCACTTATATTAATTGTAATGTGTGTATCTGGTAAAAGCAAGGTGAGGGGGGATGAGCCTGCGGCTCAAGATCGGCGCCTTAATATCAAAAGAAAAGACGGTGAGAAAGTCCGAGACTTTCTCAAGGGAATGATATGGAAAAAAAGACGATGAGCCGCCTGTTTACTTCATTCCTTCACTCTAACATACAGCATTCTACTTTCCACCAGCCGCCAGCAAAGACCGGGCTGTCAATAGTATGGAAATCAAAGATTTCATAATTCTATGGACTTACAGCCAATGACGACAAGCCCTTGTCGTCATTCCACCCTTTCTCTCCAGAGAGGGAAATATGTGATATCCTTCTACTTTCCTTTATTCAAACAAAGTGGAATCAACTATCCACCGACTTCGTCGGTCCCCCTTTCTTTCAAGAAAGGAGCATCGTTTCTCATGCTTTCCTTTAATCAGCTTTCGCATGCTTGCCCTTTGCAAGAAGAGAACATTCTGCTTCATTCCTGTAATCTGCAAGGATTGCAC
>NZ_FMXA01000026.1 GCF_900103425.1 Dialister histaminiformans
GATAGGATTTGAAGTAATGCGTATGCTTAAAAGCCATAAGGAACCAGAAGATAATGCCGTATACAACTATATCCTGAAGAAGGAGGCCGAAGGGAAAAACAAAAAGCTGTCAAAGATTGCAGGGTTAAATAAATTTTTACGAATCTACTATGTCCGGGTAATGGAAGTATACCAGTAAAGGCAAATGTTAAAGATGAATATTTCATTTTTTACTATCCTTAAGGATGGCTTATTAAGTGCGCCCCAAATTGGATGAAGGACAACTTCTCCTGTTAACAAAAAACACTTGATTTTTGTTAGCAGGTTTGTATTTTCACAATCTTTACATTCTTCTGTAAAAACAGACGGAAGGCAATAAAAAAAGCACATCCATTCTGATGTGCTTCATGTGGTGGGCGATGACAGGATCGAACTGCCGACATTCTGCTTGTAAGGCAGACGCTCTCCCAGCTGAGCTAATCGCCCATGTCTTTCAACATATGAGTATTATACTCCATTTCTTCCCGATATTCAATAGGTAATTCTAATAGCTCGTATTCTGCATCAGAAAGATGTTCACAAATCATGATTTTAAAGCCTTTCGACCGCTGAACCCCTGCTGCAGTAAATCCCCTGGTTCCCCATGATTCGCTCTCCCCTGAAATGGTATTCATAGTATTGTTTACAGTTACGCAATGCGTTATTATAGATTATCTAAAATATATAACGATACAGGAGGCATATTTTGGCTACCAAAGGATATCAAAGTAAATGGGCAGTTTTCTCCATGTCCGTCCCTATCTTCATTGAAACCGCCCTGCAGATGATGGTTCCTAACATCGATCAGTTTATGCTGAGCCGGTATTCTCAAAATTCTGTTGCCGCAGTTGGCAATGATAATGTTATTTTCAATCTGGTTATTTTATCACTGGCGGTGCTTTCACAGGCTGCTACGATTATGATTTCGCATTATCGCGGTGCACGAAATCTTACAAAAATCAGTGAAATTTGTACAATTGCTCTCTTTACCAATCTGGTGCTTGGCCTGGTGATAAGTCTGATTCTTTTCATCCGGGGAGACTGGGTACTTACTCTTCTGGAAATTCCTCCTCACATATGGGGTGACGCCATTCTTTACATGCGATGGATTGGCCTGTTTGTATTCATCCAGAGCATGTATATGGCTTTCATTTCCTTTCTGCGAGGCTTTTCACAGCTTCGTCTGACCATGTTCTGCTCTCTGGCTATGAATATAATAAACATTGCAGGAAATATGATTCTGATTCATGGCCTGGGACCTATTCCTTCGCTTGGAGTGGCCGGTGTATGCATTTCCACCAATTTATCCAAGATACTCGGGTTCCTTCTCATCATTTACTTCTTTCATAAATACACTTCGGCCAGATTATCTCTCTCTTACATGAAACCATTTCCATGGCATACTCTCCGACAGATTCTTAATCTGGGAATTCCTACCGGCGGAGAAACTTTTTCGTATCAAATGTCCCAGACTATCATTATGAAGTTTGTAAATATTTTTGGTGTCATTGTCATAAATACCAAAGTATACTGCTATATACTGGCTATGGTCAGCTATGTATATTCTCAGTCTCTGGCCATGGCTACTCAGATTCTGGTTGGTTTCTTTAAAGGAGCCGGAGCCAACCAGGAAGTCGATAAGAGAGTGAAATTTACTATTTCTGTAGCTACACTTATTTCCGGAAGTATCGCGCTGCTACTATATCTAAACTCAGATTCCATATTATCTATATTTACCAGTTCTCCGGAGATTCATGCATTGGGCCGACAGATTCTCTTCATTGAAATTTTCCTGGAAATCGGCCGGGCAGTCAATATGAGCATGGTCATGGCCCTCAATGCAGCCGGGGATGTAAAATTTCCAATCACCATCGGTATCATTTTTATGTGGTCCGTAGCCACCTTTGGATCCTGGCTGTTAGGTGTCCACTGGGGATGGGGTCTGGTAGGTATATGGATTGCCATGATGTGTGATGAATGCACACGGGCCATCCTTTTCCTCATCCGCTGGAAACAGGGCGTATGGAGGAAAGCGGTTGTATGACACCTTACAAAACAGAATAATATTTTGAACAAGTCTGAAAACTTCTGATATCCTGCGTATCAGAAGTTTTTGGCTTTATTGCAGAGAACGGCGAATTCCTTTTTCAGGGAAGCTACGGCATCCGCTCCGCCTTCCACACCGTTAAGCATTTCATAAATCTGTGCAAGTTCCATTGTCTGAATGGTCCTTTCTGCGGGTCTACCGCCAATCTATAAAACAGGGTCTTCCTGCTTTATCCAATAGAAAAGAACCGTTCTTTAACGTCTGCGATTCTCAAAAGACGTATAAACAACTCAAAACTGTTCATGCCAATACAAAAGCACCCACGTTTGTGAGTGCTTAATATCGTTCTGTTATTTTGCACTAATTATTTATATCATTGCTATAAATAGATTATATTACTTCTGGTGGGGGCAAATGATATTTCTCCCTAAGTTTTCTAAACTCTTCATTATGTCTTCTATTTAATAACCTTAATTTGCGAGACAACTTCCCATTTTCGCTGGAGTATGGATTTTCACTGTCAAACTGCTTTAGAAGTACATTGCGTTCAGACGTTGCTTTAGCAATAAATTGTTTTAATTCTTCTTCATACGACATCTCTTGCACCGCCTACATTCGAAACCATCAAGGTTAGTATCCAGTGCCTCCATTACACTTTGTTGTACATGTTCAATTATTTTACCTCCCAAAAGTGCCTCATTTATTACCTTATTATACATTTCATCATATAACTTTTCTGCTTGTGCAGCAGTAATAATAGTACCACCATTATATCTCATGGTGTAACGACCTAAGCCGCTTGTTACATCTAATTGCCCCATCGACCATGCGAAATATGCGGAAAAATCCTCTTTGCTAAAGCAATCGCCGGGGCCATCTTCGTTATCTGGATGATTATGAATCATCTTGGCTCCATTCAGTTTTTCCCCAATAGCCGAGAGATCTACAGAATCAGAATCTCCAGTAATATGATAAACCTCCCCATCTGTAGTAATAACTAATGCATATTCGATATCAGAATCCCTATGTTCTTCGCAGAACCTCCAAAACCGCGCTTCTATTGCTTTAGTATCATTATATGCTATATCGGGGTCTCTGACTACTTTCACCTTTTTCTTATCATTACTGTATCGTGATTCTCCGCTGGCAAGGCCGTGAATCCCGTTCAGTTCACTAGCATACACCTTCTCATAATGACATAAGCAATGAGGGTGTGCCGGAAGTTCCGGTGCGTTATCCTTTGGGAATATCCCAGGGCCCAGTCCGTAATCATCTACCTTAGCATATTCATCGCAGATATCTTCTGCAGGGTGCTCTCTACCCATCGATAAGCCACTACATCAGAATCATCCATAGTATCTTTCAGGAACCCCTGATACCAGGCACGGACAGATTCTGTTCTGGCTATGCGCTCAGCTACGTATCTTGATTTCTCTTCTACTGCCGTTCGTATGGCTCTTTTCAGTGCCTTATCAGAACACGACTCTACCGCATCCAGCAATTCCTTATAGGATGTTTTTAATGCCCTGTCAGGCGCTCCGTTCTGTGCGAGACGGTCAACTACATCTCGCCTTCCTCACAAGCTTCTGCAAGGCGATAACTTCATTTTTCGTCAAATCAGAACGCTGGGAGAAGTTCACCACATCCTGCAAATACTTAGGAAGCATCTGCTTTCTTACCACGTTATCCGTAGTATTGTACCCATCATAAAGGGCCCTAGCCGATTTCATGGCATGGGCCCCTTGTTTGAGCTGTTCTTTTATGATGTTTAGGTATGATTGCATAACAAAAAACGCACCGAAATTCGGTGCGTTTTTCATGGTGGGCGATGACAGGATCGAACTGCCGACATTCTGCTTGTAAGGCAGACGCTCTCCCAGCTGAGCTAATCGCCCATGGTGACCCGTGCGAGATTCGAACTCGCGAACCCGCCGTGAAAGGGCGGTGTCTTAACCACTTGACGAACGGGCCACTGGCTCCTGAAGTAGGGCTCGAACCTACGACCGATCGGTTAACAGCCGATTGCTCTACCACTGAGCTATTCAGGACTACAACGTAAACCATTATATATGTTCGCGTTGTGTTTTGCAAGTAGTTTTTTTGCGTTTTTTATCTTTTTTTCTAATTCTGAAAAATCGCTCTGTCCCCCGCCTTGTTACAGATACAATGCGGATATCACGCTGCAGCTTTTCCCTTGCTGACAATCAATAGGGCAGCTTATCTGTGCCCTGTGTTTCCTTCGTCACTACCGGACCACTCAGATTCGATGAAATATCCCCTGGAACCCGTGTATATGGGAATTTCTTCCTGAGCCGTCCAATAAGTTCCTGCATTACAGTCCGTACACGAAGCAGAGTCAGTTCGTCTTCCTTCCGAATGCTTACCCGGTCATCCCGAATCCCATTTTCCCCTTGCTTCCAGGAATAGACATCCACTGTGACATACAAAACGGTCCATGGATCATCATCAAAAAGGAATGGACGATAAAATGTATATTGTCTCCATGTGCTTACAACCGGCAGCACTACAATATCTGCCCCGGATGTTTCTCCCACGGTCTGCAAATCTTCCGGCAATACTCCGGACTCATAGGCGCTGTTGTCCATAAGCTCATAATAAGGATAACGGAAAATGCGATGCATTTCTGACGTCAGGTAGTCCGCCCCTTCCCGGCCGCTTCCGGAATATGCTGTCGGCAAAAGAAGCACCTGCCTTGTGTTTTCAAAACTTCCGGATTTGACTCCCTCTTCAGCAAAGGAAATCTGAATTCCCAGTATCACGCTGAGTATACATAAAAAAGTCAGACAGAATTTCTTCATACTTTGCCCCCTTTACCATTCTATTTATTAGATTATAAATCCATTGAATGAATAAACTCAATATATCCAGACGTTTTTCCTGTCAGCCTCACTCCATGCTGTACCTTTATCTCATAACTTTTGGGCAATCATTTTATCCCATAATGCATTTCTCTCTGCAACCTTCATTATATAAGTGTTATATATGTGGTATACTATATAAAAGAGTTTTATATGGCAGGGAGATATTTCTATGAATAATACAGACTGGAAAATCCTTATTTACCTCAAAGAAGAACGCAGTATCAATAAAGTAGCTAAACGCCTTTTTATGACACAGCCATCTCTGACATATCGTTTGGGCCAGATGGAAAAAGAAATCGGTGTTCCCTTGTTCATCCGTACAAACAAGGGCGTCCATTTTACTGATGCCGGAGACAGGCTTTATTCCTTTGCCGAAAAAGAACTGCAGCAGTATCAGGATATGAAAAATTATGTTATCCATGACCCTAATGATGTATCCGGGGTACTCCGTATTGGTGCCAGTCAGTCCTTTACTCAGTCACATATGCCGGAAATTCTCAAAGGATTTGCTGACAAATACAGAGATATCGACATATCGCTTACCAATGATACGAGCGACCATCTGGTAAAGCTTATTAAGAAGGAAGAAATCCAGCTGGCCATTATCCGTGGCACGCAGGAATGGTATGACTATAATATTCTGCTGGAACGTCAGCCTTTATACCTTATCAGCGCGGCCCCTATTGATAAGGAAACCCTGCCTCAGCAGCCAGCCATCCGCTACAACTCAGATCCTACACTGGAAGAGCTTCGGGTCCGCTGGTGGAAACAAAACTTTGATAAAGACCCCCAGTTCGTACTGGCCGTAAACGATTGCCTGACTACGGTAGAAATCGTAAACGCCGGTCTGGGCCATGCCATTGTAACCGGAGATATTCTGAAAAAGTGCAAGCCTGAAATCTACAGGCAGATGATTTATGACCGTTCAGGGAATCCGATAACCCGTTCAAGCCATCTGATCTGTAAATCAGCTATGCTTGGTTCCAGCACAGTAGCTGCATTCATTGACTTCATTAAATATTTTTTCCATGTAGATCAGAATCAGGAAGAAGATCCTGAACTTCGCGGCTAACGCAATCCGCAAAAAAGAGTGATGACCATCAGATCATCACTCTTTTTGTTATCCATAAAATTCCCTGGGAAAATGATTCAATCGTTTTCTTTTGCTGCGATACTCTTTATCCCAGGAAGCCATCAGCTGCTGAAATCTCTGATTATGACTGGGTTCAAGCAGATGTGTAAGTTCATGAATTACCACCGATTCAATCAGATCTTCCGGTTTGGCCGCCAGATCCAGAGCAAATGACAGCTTCCCATTCCTGAAGTTGCAGCTGCCCCAGCGGCTGGTCATGTTTTTGATTGTCAATTCTGATGGATGAACCTGCATAACCGCTGCCCATTTCTGCACCAGCCATACCAGAATGGGGCGAAGCTGTTCTCCCCATGCCTGTTCCAGCATCCGCTTTCTGTCCGTTTCCGGTGTAACGGTCAATACGACCTCATCCCCCTGAATTCTGCATGAACTACTGCTTCCCTGAATTACACGAAGGGTTACTTCCCTCCCCAGCAGCCAATGTTTTTCGCCTTCTGTATAGGTATATGCCCTTTGTCTGGTAGAAACCTTAGCCCAGCTGGATTCTATCCAGCTTTTTTTCTGCCGTATAAAATCCTGTACCTGAGCCTCCCGCATCCCCCAGGGTATGGTCACAAAGACCCCCTCGGGTTTTACCCGGATGGTAAGGTTCTTTACCCGTTTTCTTTTAAAAGTAATCTGCATTCCCGTTGTCACTCTCTGAAATCCCCATCATTCAGCGCCCGAATCTTCTTTTCTACCGCTTTCGACAGATTAGTTCTTTCCGGCTTCTGAATCCTTTTCCAGAATATCCCCTTCTGTTTCAAAAAGCGCTTCCGCAAATTCCCTGGCATTAAACGGCTGCAGATCTTCTACGGCTTCTCCTACACCTACCCATTTTACCGGAACGTGGAGTTCCTCATGAACAGAAAGTACTACGCCGCCTTTTGCTGTTCCATCCAGCTTAGTCAGTACTACACCGGTAACCGGTGCCACTTCACTGAATTTTTTCGCCTGGCTGATGGCATTCTGGCCTGTAGTGGCATCCAGCACCAGTAAAGTCTGGTGCGGCGCATCTGGGATAATCTTCTTTACCACACGGCTGATTTTGCTTAATTCGGACATCAGATTTACCTTGGTCTGCAGACGTCCTGCCGTATCAATTAAGACCACATCGACATCTCTGGCCTTTGCTGCAGAGACCGCATCATATGCAACCGCTGCCGGATCGGCTCCTTCCGAGTGTTTTACTATATCAGAGCCGGTGCGTTCTGCCCATACGGTCAGCTGTTCAGATGCTGCTGCACGGAAGGTATCCGCTGCCGCCAGAAGGACTTTCTTCCCCTGGTTTCTGTAATAAGCTGCCAGTTTACCAATTGTAGTGGTTTTGCCAACTCCGTTAACCCCTACGACCAGGATAACTTCGGGATGATGCATCACTTCTTCGCTTCCTTCATTATCTGCTGTCAGCATTTCTGCTACCGCATCCTTCATGTAAGGAAGTACATCTCCGGTTTCCTTAATCTTGCCTTCATGCATCCCCTGCCGGATTTTACCCATAACCTTTTCTGTGGTGGCCAGTCCTAAATCGCCACTGAGAAGCACCGCTTCCATATCATCCAGAAATTCATCATCCAGCTTAGGATATCCAACAATCACGGATTCAATATTCTGAATCAGATTCTTTTTGGTTCTGGAAAGTCCTTTTTTTATCTTATCAAAAAATCCCATTATTCCTCCTTGATATAATCGCTCACACGTACAGTAATCAGTGACGATACCCCTTTTTCTGCCATGGTAACGCCCTGTAATGTGTCTGCAAATTCCATTGTTTTCTTCCGGTGCGATATGATAATAAACTGTGTTTTCTTCTTATAGTCCTCAATCATACGGCCATATCTTTCTACGTTAGCATCATCCAGCGCTGCATCAATTTCATCAAGGAAACAGAATGGAGCCGGACTATAAGCCATAAAGGACAGAAGCAGGGCACATACGGTAAGTGCCCGTTCGCCGCCGCTCATGAGAGTCAGTGACTGGGTCTTCTTTCCTGGAAGCTGGAGGTATAATTCAATACCTCCATTAAGCGGATTCACCTTATCTGTCAGATCCAGGTGCCCTTTTCCTCCCCGGAACATTACTTTCATTATACGCCCAAATTCAACATTTATCTTCGCAAATGCCTGCCTAAACTGAGCTGTCATAGCGTCATCAATTTCATGGACAATCTTCTGCAGACCTTCTTCTGATTTTCTGAGATCTTCAAGCTGTTTATCGTAAAATGCCAGCTTCTCCATATGTTCTTCATACTCAGCTTCTCCCTGAGGGTTTACATTCCCCAGTTCTGCTATACGCTTCTCCACAGAAGCCAGCATTTTCTTTATGTCCTCTCCGGAGCCTTTTATGCGGAAAGATTCTGCAGTCTTTTCCGTAAGGCCCATGGATGTAAGCGTATCCAGTTCGCGTGACTCATCATTCCTGAAAGATTCCAACCGTGCATCCAGCCCGGACATACGGCTGTCCGCCTCAGCATACTGGGCCTGCACTTTTTTCCAGTCTTCATCGAGCGCTATACGCCTCCTGGAAAAATCGCCGGCCTGCTGTTCCAGAATCTGCCGTTTCTGTTCCATAACTTTCCAGTGCTGATCCGCTTCTTCGCATTGTTTCTTCTGTTCCTTCAGACGTACGTTGATGTCGGAGACCGCCTGCTTTTTCTTTTCTATGGCTTCCTGCAGCCGTTCCAGCGTCCGGCCGGATTCTTCGTCTGCCTCCACAAGTTTATTTATCTCTTCCTGTTTCTGCGCCACATTGGATTCAACACGGGTCAGCTGTACCCGGGCATCAGTTATCTGTTCATTCAGTGCATTGACCTTATCCTGAAGCTGCGCACTCTTTTCATCTTTTTCCGGCTGTTTTCCCGGTTTCTGCGCGTGTTCCAGCTGTTCACAAAGCTGCCTGCAGGCCTGGTCAGCCTGCTCCCATTGGCTTCTGGCCATCTCCAGAGAGTTCTTTTCCATCTGTGCGGTTTCTTCTTTCCCTGCCAGTTCTTTTTCCATTCCTTCCAGCCGGGTTTTCATGGATGCCGCTTCAATGGACCGGTTCTGCCATTCTTCCCTTTCCCTGGTGATCGCTGCCAGCAGAGATTCACATAAAGCATCCTGCTTTTCTTTCGCTGCTCGCTGCTGCCCGATTTCTTCGTGTAACGCCTTCTCTTTCGCCGCCAGCTTCTTTATTTCCGATTTACGTCCAAAATATGTATTGTCCTTCTTCCGCATAGACCCGCCGGTCATAGAACCGCCGGCATTGACTACCTGACCGTCCAGTGTCACAATTCTGAACCGGTATCGGTATTTTTTCGCTGTACGTCTGGCAGCATCCATATCTTCCGCAATGAGAATTCGCCCAAGTATGGATTGCATAATGCCGGAAATCTTTTCATCATGCTCGAACAAACTGGCTGCAATGCCACATATTCCAGGCTCCCTGGCTGCCTGTAAAATCTCCCGTACCGGATATCCGGACATAGAATCCAGCGGGTAGAACGTAGTCCTTCCGGCATGCCGGTTTTTCAGCCAGCTGATAATTGTCTGAGCCGTTTCCGATGTGTCCACCACCAGATTGGAAATCATACTTCCCAGTGCAATTTCTGCAGCTGCCGTATATTTTTCAGGAACACGGATCAGTTCTCCCAGTGGCCCGATAATATGCTGACTCCACGCCTCAGAGGCCTGCAGTACCGTCCTGGTCGTATGGGAGAAATTAACATGCTCTTCCATCTGTTTTTCCAGGTCCTTCCGTCTCAGCTGAACCTGTTTTTCCTCTGCCTGCCGTTCATTTAACCGGCGAAGCATTTCGTACCGTATGTTCTCCGCCTTGTCCCGGGCCGCTGCATCTTCTTTTCCTTTTTCAGTCAGTTGACTAAGTTTAGCCTCCAGTTCCAGATGTTTCCGGGTAAGTTCTGCTTTTTCTTTCTTTAGTTTACTGCATTCTTCTTCCAGCACCTTCCACCGCATTTCATGAGCCTGTGCTTCTCCATCCAGACGGTTCTTATCTTCCTCCCTATGATTCTTTTCCTGAACAAGGCGTTCATGCTGTGCTATGGATTCCTGCGTTGCCTGCAGCTGCCGTGCATATTCAGCCTTAGACGCAAGAAGTTTTTCCTCCAGAAGCTCTTTCTGCTGTTTAATCGCTTCCAAGTGTTCCCTGCCGCTTTGGAGTTCTGCCTGAACGGCTTCCAATTCCTCCCGGCAGGCCTCATGATCTTCCCGGCATTCCAACCGGGCCTGCTGTTCGTCTTCTCTCTGCTCTGTCAGGCGGTTCAGCTCTTCAGAGGCATGTTTCAGATTTTCTTCCTGTACTCTGCAATCTCCACGAAGCTGCTCTGCCTGTGCCTTTTTATCTGCCAGCTCACCTGAGGCCGCACTTAATGCCTTCTGATGTCCCCCCATTTCATTTTCCAGCTGTTTCTGCAGACGTCCCACTTCTTCCAGTCTGGCCATGGCTTCCTGTTTCTTTTCTTCCAGCCGAATCTGATCATTTTCATAGCGTGCCATCATACGGCGGGCTGCACTCAGTTTTAACAGTGCGGCCGTCACTGCACCTGTCTTTTTTTCCTTCTGCAGGGCACAGTACTTCCGTGCCTTTTCCGCTTCCACGCGGAGCGGCTCGCTCTGCTCTTCCATTACCGCCTTCAGGTCCAGTACACGCTCTGTATTGGCCGATGCCTTTTCCAGTTTTCTGAGGCCATCTACCTTTTTCATTCTGTATTTACTGATTCCGGCCACTTCTTCAAAAATGACACGACGTTCTTCCGGTCGGGCTGACAGAATCCGATCCACCTGATTCTGCCCGATAATCACCATGGAGCCCTTACCGATTCCTGTATTAGCCAGCAGTTCCTGTATATCCTTTAACCGGCAGGACCTCTTGTTAATATAGAATTCACTGTCCCCATTTCTGAATATTTTGCGGGTAATAGAAACTTCTGCCGTATCCAGAGGCAGTTCATGTCCGGAATTATCCAGAATCAAACTGACCATGGCTGCATTTTTAGCCTTTCTCTTTTCTGATCCAGAAAAAATGATATCTTCCGCTTTCTGTCCCCGTATGTTTCTGACGTTCTGCTCTCCCAGAACCCATCTCACTGCATCAGAAATATTGCTTTTGCCGCAGCCATTTGGCCCGACAATGACCGTCATTCCCTCTGCGAAATCAATGGTCGTCCTGTCCGCAAAAGATTTAAATCCCTGCAAAATAAGGCGTATTAATTTCATTCCTGCTCCTTTTCCCCTTTATTCGTCATATAGAAAGGAAGGTGTTCCTCCTCTGTATTTTCACTTTACAAAACACTCATTTTATTTTACCATACATTATTTTTCCTGACCGTAAAGAACCAGGTATTCCTTGCTGCTGGTGCTGGCATGACAGAACAGAATAACCACATCATGACCGGATGTTCCGATCACAATGTGGTTATCTGCCATTTCCTGTAAAGCGTAAATTATCTGGAAACCCAGGGGCTTCCTTTAAGTACAAAGCGCCAGGGAAATGTCCTGCCGTTTTCTGCATAATCAATATTAATCCGGGGTGTACATTCCACCTCCACCGGCTCATTACCTGACTCAATATACAAAGGTCCTGATGTCAAATCCATGCCATACATCGTTTTATCTATTCCCATCGCCATAGTCAGTCTGGCCGGACCGGCCGTAAGAAGCCGACCTTTTGCACGGGGCCGGTTCTTTTTCATAATCTCTATTCCTTCCAGCGGCTGTATAGCACGTAGAAGCACACCGCTGCCGGTTCCCGCAGGGCCGCATACAACATTCATGCACAGGTACATGCCATAAATGAGGTAAATATACACGTGCCCGCCAATATCAAACATCGCCCTGGTTCTTTCCGTCATACCTTTATAGCAATGAGCAGCATCATCAGGTTTCCCATCGAGAAATCCACCATAGGCTTCACATTCAGTGATTCTCCCTTTCAGAATACCTTCCGGTGTTTCATGGACCAGGATGGATCCAATGAGTTTTCTGGCCGTTTCAGGAGCATTCCCTATATAGTCCTTTCGCTGCCACCTCATTGTACATCCACAGGAGTACCTATCTCCAGCCCTTCCGGTGGATTGGTCACTACCTGTTCTCCTTCTTTAAGGCCACTCAGAATCAGCACATTATTTCCTACCTTGCCAGCGGTAACCACAGTTCTGAAATCAATGAGATTATCTGCCGTAACTATAGCCACCTGACTGTTTGGCAAAATAGCTTTGGAAGGAACAATGAAACAGGGGGCATCCTGTCCGGTTTCAATGCGCAGTTTGTAATTCTTTCCAATGACAATCTGCCCGTCCGGGTTATCTGCCTGTACACGGTAAGCACTGATTTCCTTATCCCCCTGACCTTCCTGCCGGGTAAGTTCCGCATACCAGATGTTTTTGCCATCTGTCAGTGTAACCGTCAATGTCTTGGTGTCCTTGGCCTTGTCCATCACTTTATCCAGTCTTGCCGGAAGTTCCAGATTGGCTGCCACAGGAGAATCCTGTCGAATAATCAATGCTGGTTTTCCTGCCACCGCCATCTTATCATTGGCTGCATAAACGGCAGAAACCACACCATCAATAGGAGCTCGGATACTGCAGTCAGCAATGGCTTTTTCCAGAGACTGCAGAGAAGCTGTCAGACCAGCCGGAGCGACTCCTCCGGTAGTGGTTACGGTCTGCGATGAAGCGGTGGAAGCATTACGTCCCTTAATGCGATTGTATTCTGCCCGGGTTATAATCCCCTGTTTAAGCAGGGAAGCTTCCATACTGTTGTCAATAGGTGCACCGCCCCCTGCAGACTGTACAGTAACCGTGCGTTTGGCCGATGCGGCAATCTGAGCGCGCAGCCCGGCAGCCTGTGCCTGATACTTGGATGAATCAACCTGAAACAGAACCTGTCCCGCCTTAACCTTGGTTCCTACATCCGGTATTCCCGATTGAATCTTCCCGGTAACCATAGGAATAACCGGCGCAGAATGGGCCGCTTCCGGTGTAACTGTCTGTTCAATAGTAAGAGGCACTTCAGAAAGCGATGCCGGTTCAACGGAAACAGATGGTTTCCCACAACCAGATACTCCCAGGACTACCGCAGTAACCGCCATCATGCACATAAGCCTGACAGCCCTTGTCATTTGTATTTTCATAGTCTCCCTTCCTGTTGCAAAAGATGAAGCTGCGGAAAATATACAATTCTCCACAGCTATATCATGGAAAGAACTTTTCTATTGTTTTTCCCTCGTTTACTCAAAAGTATACCACAAGTCGCGTTTTCCGGTAATCTGCACATGCAGAAATAAAAAACAGGGGCGGTTAACACCATCCCTGTTTTACTTCCAACCTTATGTGATTACAAGATGTGCTGCAGAAAGGTTTTTGTCCTTTCATTCTTTGGATGATCAAAGATTTGTTCACTGGTTCCTTCTTCGTCAATACGTCCATCGACCATGAAAAGAACTTTGTCTGATACCGAACGGGCAAAGGCCATTTCATGAGTAACTATAATCATGGTCATGTCCTCATCTGCCAGCTGTTTTATGGTCTTAAGGACTTCGCCGGTCAGCTCCGGATCCAATGCGGATGTCGGTTCGTCAAAAAGCATGATTTCCGGATTCATTGCCAGCGCTCTGGCAATAGCCACACGCTGCTTCTGTCCACCGGAAAGATTTCCCGGGTAAAAATCCCTCTTATTCCAGAGTCCCACCTTTTCCAGCAGCCGCTGAGCCACCGGAAGAATTTCTTCCCTGGTCATCCCCTTTACATATACCGGGGCCGCCATAATGTTCTCTAACACCGTCATATGCGGGAAAAGATTGAATGACTGGAATACCATGCCCATATTAAGGCATATTTTCCGCATTTCTTTTTCCGGCGCGTATACGGAATTGCCTTCCGCGTCCATCCGTGCCAGATACTGACCATTAATACAGATAGAGCCCTTCTGAATAATTTCCAGATGATTCAGGCAGCGGAGAAATGTACTCTTCCCTGCCCCCGATGGCCCTATGATGGAAACGACCTGCCCTTTTTCCATTGACAGACTGACCCCATGAAGAACCACAGAGGAGCCATATGTCTTGACAATATCTTTCATCTCTATAAATGCCATGATATTTTCTCCTTATTCTTCATATACAGCATAGTGTTTTTCTATGCGATCCAGGATCTTGGTAAGAACGAAGGTGCAGACCAGATAAAATACCGCTGCCACTATGAACGGAGTAGTATCTACATCTCTCTGTACCAGAGCACGGGTCACGCGCATCAGATCATTCATGGCCAGAACATATACCAGTGAAGTATCCTTCAGCAAAGTAATGACTTCATTGCCCAGCGGCGGAATCACCCGCTTTACCACCTGTGGGAGAATAATGTGCCACATGGTCTGCTTATAGGTAAAGCCCAGTACCTTAGCCCCTTCATACTGGCCACGGTTGATTGACTGTATACCGCCACGGAATATTTCCGCAAAATAAGCGGCATAATTGGCAACAAAGGCAATGATAGCGGAAGAAAAATCGCCAAGCTGCACTTCCATTCCAGGGATTAAAGGTAATCCATAGTAAATAAAGAGAATCTGAAGCATCAATGGCGTACCACGCATCAGATAAATGTATGCCGCAGCAATTTTTCTGAAGATTCCTATTTTCGAAATTCTGACCAGCGCCAGAAGCATTCCCAGGGGAAGGGACAGTACCAGAGTCAGAGCAAAAATTTCTGCCGATACACCAAGCCCTTCAATCATGCTCGGGAGAATCTGAATAATATAGTCTGTCATGTATTCCTCTTTCTGTGATTAAACACTCTGAGTTATAGCTTTAACAGTTTAAAGCGTGATTATTATCAATAGTAATCAGGAAGCTCTTTTTTGTCAACCGGAGATCCTGCCTCATGAATAAGGCAGCGCCTGATAAAAAGCGCTGCCCTACGTTTGATTACTGCCCTACAATAACATTTGTTCCAAACCACTTCTGACTGATCTTTGCTGCCTCGCCGCTTGCAATGACCTTCTTCATGCCTTCATTGAGCATATTAACCAGCTGTGTATTTCCCTTCTTCACACCGACACCAAACTGTTCACGCACTACAACGCCTGGAAGAATACGATACTTACCTGGTGCCTTTTCCTGATAGTAATTAGCCAGAACACTGTCGATAATGATAGCATCCATACGCTTTGCATCCAGATCCATGTAGCAGGAAGTAAAGTCCGGATACAGCTTGAAATCCTTAAAGGAATTCTTCAGATTGGCATTGGCTTCAATCGCTGCTTCACCAGTAGAACCTTCCTGTCCGCAGAGATTCTTGCCCTTGAGCTGTTCTGCTGACTGGATTGGGGAATCCTTAAGCACTACATATACCTGATCGTTATTCATATATGGATTGGTAAAATCCATCTTCTGTTTTCTTTCCGGAGTCATAGTCAGACCATTCCAGATGCAATCAATACGCCCGGAGTTCAGTTCCGTTTCCTTACTGCTCCAGTCGATTGGCTTAAATTCAATATCAACACCGGTCTCCTTGCTGATGGCTTTAGCCATATCAATATCAAATCCTACCAGTTGTCCCTTGTCATCTCTGAACCCCATCGGGGCAAAGGTATCATCCAGCCCGGCAATAATCTTAGTCGGTTTCCCGTCTGAAGCTGCCTGTTCATTGCCTGACCCACCACAACCTGCAAATAATAAAGCTGCTCCAATTGCAGCAGTTCCGATAATTGCCGTTTTCTTCCAGTTCATAATCATTGCCTCTGTCGTCTATTTCTTTATTTCTTTACTTAGTTAAATAATTAGTATGTAGAAATAATACCGTACATCTTTGCTTTTGTCAATAGGCCCTTCTTTTTTATTTTCTCTTACCATTCTTTAATCACTGATTTATATCCCCCTATGTATATCTGTTATAATGAAATAAGTCTAATCTGAGGTGATAGTTATGACATATCCAATACAGCTGAATCTGAAAGCAGGCAAGAATAAGCCCTTCACCAGTAAAAAGGATACCTGCCCATTCTGTTCACCTGATAAGCTCACCCATATTCTGGAAAAAGAGCCGGACCTGATCTGGCTTATGAACAAATATCCTATTCTCACCGGTACATGGCCAACAGTAATTATTGAATCGCTGCAGCATGACCTGGATTTAACAGATTACTCTGCTGAAAAATTGCATTCTGTTATTACGTTTGGCATGAATCACTGGCTGGATTTATCTCACAGCGGACGATTTAAGTCTGTCATTTACTTCAGAAACCACGGCCCGCATTCCGGCGGCTCCCTTGCCCACCCTCATTCTCAGATTATGGGATTATATAATCTGGATTACAGAGACAACCTGACCCCTTCTAATTTCAAAGGCCCGGTATTCTTTGAACAGGCGGACTGCCAGTGTTCTATTTCATCCCTGCCGATTGGGAATATTACAGAATTTAATGTCATGCTGAAAAAAGACGGCCACCTGTCTGCCTTTGCTGACTGTCTGCAGAAGCTGGCCCAATATCTTAAGAATGACTTTTTAATGCCTGTGGATAGTTACAACATCTTTTTCTATGAAATGGATCATATTTATGCCAAGGTTTTCCCTCGTTTTACCTCCAGTCCATTATGTCTTGGCTACAAAATTACGCCGGTACTGGAAGATTCCTATATAAACAGCATACTTACAACCTTGCGTTCACCACTTTATTTTGGAGATTAACATGAAATTATATGCATTCAGTGACTTCCATCTCTCCGGAGATCCACCAACTAAACCGATGGATATTTTTGGAGATAACTGGAAAAATCACCGTGAAAAAATAATCGAGTCCTGGACAAGTACCATTCAGCCGGAAGATACGGTCATTATGGCCGGAGACCTTTCCTGGGCCACCCATCTTCCCGATGCACTAAATGACCTGAAAATGTTAGGTTCACTTCCCGGCCGAAAGATTATTGTCCGTGGAAACCATGATTACTGGTGGGATACTGTAACCAAAATGAAACGAATGACCAATAATGCCTTTGAATTTCTTCATAACAATGCATTACAGGTCAATGATATCGCCCTGGCTGGAACCAGAGGCTGGATTCCGGAAACATCCCGGAAATTTACAGAAGACGATCAGAAGATTGTCCTTCGTGAAGAAGGCCGTATGGAACGGAGTCTGCAGGAAGCAAAAAAGCTAAACTGCAGCAAAATAATTGCTGTCCTTCACTACCCGCCATTTGATGAAAACAGACAACCTACCCACATGATGCAGCTTATTGCATCGTATGGAGTAAGTGACGTAATCTATGGGCATATTCATGGGCAGCAGAATTTCCATAATCTTCCAGAAGAATTAGGCGGCGTAAAACTTCACCTGACTTCTTCTGATTATCTGGATTTTAAGCCATTATTAATTCAGGAGTGGTAACCAATGATACATAAACTAGCTGAAAGTAAACTCCTGTCCGGTTATATCTATGGAGATAACCACACCGGAGAATATATCTATCTGCCAGGCAGTGAAATAGATTCCCATCCTCCTGTAGCAGTTTATGAGCACGATGACACCAGGGAAGACGTTTCTCTCTCAGCTGCGCTGCAGATTATTGAAAAGAGAAGCCTCCGCCTGGTATCCCATCCCGTATTTGGTCCACGCACCATATAAAATTCCACAATAAAAAGCCCGAATAGATAGTATGACTTTGTCATACATCCATTCGGGCTTTTACTATGGCTGTCATTTCTTTTTAAGGAAACGGGTACGATATATATAATAGGCAACGGCCAGGCAGACAACACCTGTGCATATAATGCCGAAGGTAACAGAATATCCCACGGACTGCACCACCATACCCAGCAAAACTGCCGCCAGTCCCACACTGATATCCAGAGACCAGAAATATGTGGATGTAGCCACCCCCGCTCTGGATGCCGGCGCCTCACGCACCGCCAGTGTCTGAAAAGCAGGACTCAGTGCACCAAAGCCGACCCCCAGTACAGCCGCTGAAATAATCAGACTGATAACGCCATGAACTCCGCTGAAAAAGAAGAAACCGGAAATAAAAAAGAAGAAACCGGGATATACTGTCCAGTCGGCACCATGATGATCAAAAAGATAACCGATCAACGGCCGGGTCAGTACAATAACGGAAGCAAACGTCATAAAGAAAATACTGGTATAGGAACCAAGATGCAGTGACTTCATATACATGGGGATGTAGGTAAGAACTCCGCCATAAGCAAAAAATACCAGTCCGCCTAATAAAGCATAAGGAAGTGCTGATGCTTCAACAAAATCACTCCAGTGAATTCCTGCCTGTTTCTTTTTAGCCGGAAGGACAATATCCTGTGGCAATTTCCGTATATTCCCCACAAGCACTGCCAGCAACCCCATAAGCGAGGTAAAAATAAACAGTCCTCGTGCTCCCATATACTGAATAAGCAAAAGCCCAACCAACGGCCCGATGACCATGGCAATATTATTGGTTACAGAAAAATAACCAATGCCCTCCCCTTTACGATTTCGTGGAAGAACAAGAACCGCCAGCGTAGCTGATGCAGTAGTTCCCAAAGCGAAAAGAATACCATGAACCAGGCGCAAGGCCAGAATCGAATTAAGCGAATGTACAAATCCAAACGCAACCATTACCAGGAAAAGGCAAGGGTTGAAAAAATCATAATTGACTTTTTATTTAATGTATCAATCAATCGCCCGGCAAACGGTCTGCAAAATACCGTACCTATCTGAAATGCAGTCATGGCCAGTCCGGCCTGGACCTCATTTCCGCCCAGATAATCCATGATAAAGATAGGCAAAGAGGCTACAAGGACATACTGAGACATAAAAAAAATGAGATTACTCCCTGACATACACAAAAATTCAGGGGACCAAAGAGAATCTTTTTCCATACTAACCTCCTATAATCAGATGATTAGTATACCTTAAATTCCAGTATACCGCAATAAATTTCAACTTTATATCCGCTTACATTTATAATGAATGATTTTATCTGCAGCACACTGTTCCCTGTGAAATAAATAAAAATACCGCTTGTCTGGCCTGCCAAATTTCGGACCAGACAATACGGTATTTTATCTGCAGTCGTATCTTCTAATCTGCCTGTAAAAATTATGCTCTTGCTTTCAGCTTTTCAACATATGCGTTAAATTTTTCAAGAACCCTGTTACGGCGTCTTTCCCTTTCTTCTAACAGAAGGTGAATTCTGTACAGGGTAAGTACGAGATTGACGCAGGAAAGAACTACCAAAGCAGCAGAAAGTAAACAACGGTTTTCCTTTTTCATAACAATCCCCTCCTATGAGCTGAATCATTTACCTCACATGGTAAGAAGAACTTCTATATAAAGTATAATCCGTACTCGCTTACAAAAGCAAGATAAAAATGAACAGCGCTCATAAGTCGGCGTCTTAACGTACTATAAATGGGTCGGTGTGATCCATAGGGAACACAAAGGGTGGATTCTGCGAATAGCTTCTTTATAAAAAGGACGAAGAGCCACCTGTTTACTTCATTCCTTCACTCTTTCAGGTGTCTTTATCTGAACCCAAAGAAATCCGGCTTGCAATAAGAAGTCTATTTTCAGAGACACAGAATATGGACATTTATCTGCCAGCCGCAATTTCCTGTTTTACGGTCTGAAAACGTACAGCTTCCGGAGGGTGAAAACCTCGGGAAGCTGTACCCTCCCAGGACTTCCTAGCAAGTACTTTCGGCCCCATTTGGTAAATTGAGACGATTTCAGCCTGCCTGCTGCTTCACTGCTGGTAAATCCGATGCCAGGCGTAACCTTTTACAGCCCGTCACCGGATTTACCAGCGTTCAGCGCATGCAGACTAAACTCACTCCGATTTCCTCAAATGGGTACGTTTTACGTTTTCTAATATTTCACGGTCGCCAGCCGTAGCTGCCTACAGGCTAACACCGGAGTTATCCGGCTTCAGCCATATCTGAGACAAACTAGCCTCAATTTCCCTAAATGGGAAATGCTGTCGTTTGTCCAACATCTCACGGTT
>NZ_FMXA01000024.1 GCF_900103425.1 Dialister histaminiformans
TATTGGAAGATATATTGCGGATTTTTATTGTAGAAAAGCTAAACTGGTTATAGAAATTGATGATTCGCAGCATTTTATGAAAGATGGGGCAGCTCATGATTACCGAAGAACGGTTTTTATGAAACAATTTGGTATTCTTGTATTACGATTTATGAATAAAGAGATATTAACGAACCTGTCAGGGGTATGTGAGTACATTGATTATGTGGTTAAGCAGAGGTTGAAAGAACTTAGGAGCAGCCAGAGTCAGGAGCTTTACCTATAATTCCTTACGATGCACATACAGGAATCAACTCTCCGCCATCTACGATGGCCCTCCTCTCTCTCCAGAGAGGAAAACGTGCTGCATGCTTCCGTTAATCAGCTTTTGCATTCTTACGCTTTGCAAGAAGAAAACATTCCGCTTCACACCGTCCCGAATCCCATAGGAATTTGCCGACAGAAGATAAAGTTTGCGACCTTTACCCTCTCTCTCCAGAGAGGGAAACGTTTTGCATGCTTTCCTTCGCGCCAATATACAAGAATTAACTTTCCATCAGACAAACCACTGTAGCCGTCTGCAGACAATCAGATGATTCAGACAACCGACCGGAAGCCTGTGGGGCCTCCTTTCAGACTAAAAAATCGCAGAACATTTGCATGCTTTCCTTTTCACTCCTGCCAACTGAACGGATTGCACCGCCCCGAGAATCCGTTCAGTTTTCTTGCTGTCCAGAAGCCCATTGAGCTTTGTCAACTTGTGAACCCCCATATCCATTTGCGGATAAACGACGTGAATCCGCCTGCCTCTTACCTCCTTCTCACCTATCACCTGCCTTTTATGATATGATTATAAATAATAGTTATAAGAAAAACTGATGGGGAGGGGAATCTATGGAAGGGGAATTGTTTTCTGGTGTGTCTGCCCAGGGGATGGTGGACAGGCTGTGTGAACTGGCTGTAGAGAGGAAGGCCAGTGATGTGCATGCAGAGCCGCTGGCAGAGGGTGGGCGCATCCGCCTGAGGCGTCATGGGGTGATGGAAAATCTTGGGTACCTCAGCGGTCGCCGATTTTCGTCGCTTATTAACTGTTTCAAGGTGATGGCCCATATGCATCTGGAAGAGAACCGTATACCGCAGGATGGGAGCTGCCGACGCCGGGTGGCCGGTGAAGAGGTAAGTTTTCGCTTCTCGGTGATTCCATCCCTTTACGGGGAAGCGGCGGTTATGCGTGTGCTGCCGCCGCATCTGCCATTTGTGGATGGCATGCACCTTGGCATGTTGCCCTGTCAGAAGGATCTGTTTATCCGTAAGCTGAAAGCACATCATGGCCTGATACTGGTTACAGGACCTACCGGTTCCGGGAAGACGTCCACTATGTATGCAGCCATGCGTCGTCTTACGTCCGGGAAAATCAGCGCCTTTTCCATCGAGGATCCGGTGGAGTATCACATGGATGGGGTAGTGCAGATGGAAGTAAACGAGAAGGCTGGACTCACCTTTGCCCGCGGGCTCCGTGCGCTTATGCGTCAGGATCCGGATATCATCATGGTAGGCGAGATACGGGATGAGGAAACAGCGCACATTGCCGTGCATGCCGCATTGAGCGGTCATCTGGTGCTGTCAACGCTCCATACAGGAAATGCGGCAGAGGCGCCGCTTCGTCTGGTAGATATGGGTGTGCCGTCCTATTTGCTGGCCGCCTGTCTTTGCCTGGTGATTTCCCAGCGCCTGGTACCGGCGGTAAATGGGCGGACAGGGATTTTTGAAATGCTTTCCATTGAGGAGGCCGAGCGGAGGGCTATTCATGACCAGGACTGGAAATCACTGGCCAGTGGGATGAAAAGGCAGGGACAGCCGGATATGGGGGATGTGCTGTCTATGCGCCGGCAGGGGATTATGAAGGGGAGGAATCAGTATGCTGTCGATTGCCAGGTTGTTGGAAAAGTATCCGAAGATGACGGATATCCATGTGATGGAGGGGGAAGCGGTACAGATACGGAGAGAAGGACGTCTGGAGCGTATTACGGAAAAGATGGACACTGAGACATTCTATGCCTTTCTTGCTCCGTATGTGCCGGATCTGCAGCAGGGAATTTTATCAGGGCATGAGGCACTGGACCGGGCGTGTTCAGAAGGGAAACAGCGGCTTCGTCTTCACCTGTACCGGGTAAGAGGCCATAGGGCAGCCTCCATCCGGATACTTCCTTCGCTGGCTGACCTTCCGGAAGATGGAGACAGCGAATGGATTCAGGATATGGCGTCTCTGCCAAACGGGCTGGTGCTGGTCACCGGGCCTACCGGTTCCGGGAAAACGACGCTTCTGGCGCGTATGGAGCTGGAAATCAGTAAAAGGCGCCCTGTGCATATCCTTACGCTGGAAGATCCGGTGGAGTATATTATTCCCTCTCTATGCGCTATGGTGCATCAGCGGGAAAAAATGACTGATTTTTCCACATTTCCTCAGGGTATACGGGAGTCGCTCCGTGAGGATCCGGATGTGCTGGTCATCGGAGAACTCAGGGACCGGGAAACGGTGCGGTCAGCGCTTATGGCCGCAGAGACCGGGCATCTGGTGCTGGCCACTTTGCACAGTCGGCGGTGCTGGGAGGCAGTGGCCCGCATGGTTCATGCTTTTCCGGAAGGGGAGCAGATGGAGATACGGACTATTCTGTCCTCTGTGCTTCGCTCGGTATCCTCGCAGGTTCTGTTTCACCGGCAGGAGGAGACAGTGGCTGTCCGGGAAATACTTATGGTGACATCTGCCATTTCTCATCTGGTACGGGATGGAAAGTATGAACAGATCCGTTCGTATATGCATCAGAGCGATGGAGTTATGGCGCCTATGGATAAGAGGGCACTTAACCTGTCGAGGCTGTGGCCGGAAGAGGAACAAAATGAGCTCCTGGCCGTTGTACAGTAATCGTTCGGTAAGGGGGATAACCTATGGGACACTATGCGTATAAAGCGTATGGAAAGCAGGGGATGTGTAAAGGAAAGATTTCAGCAGCAAGCCGGGTGGAGGCAGCGGAGTGTCTTCGACGGCAGGGGCTTTTGCCTGTACATATAGAGGAGGCAAGGAAGGTAGCGAGGAAAAACGGGAGGCGGCGGGAACAGATACTGCTTTTTCAGGAGTGGTCGGCCCTGTTGTCGGCGGGTCTTCCTATGGATGAAGTCTTTCGTCTGCTGGCCCGGCATGGAGGAAAGAGACGCCAAGTGATGTGTCGCTTTCTGGAAGAGGCCGTACTGTCCGGACTGACCCTGTCAGAGGCTATGGAAGAGGAGGGGAGCTTTTCTCCACTGGCTATTGCCTTAATCCATACGGGGGAGGAAAGCGGACGGCTGGCTGACGAGCTGGATGTACTGGCTTCGTGGCTGCAGAGGCAGGAAGAAGAGCGGAGGAAATGGAAGGAAATAGTCAGTTATCCGCTCATAGTTCTCCTGGCAGCGCTGTGCTTCTTTGTGGCAGCGGTAGCGTATATCCTGCCGTCATTTGCTGCACTCTTTTCGTCGTTGTCTATCCCTTTGCCTTCTTCTACCCGGTATCTGCTCGCTCTGGGCACCTGGGTGGTGGCACATTGGCCGGTGCTGGCAGGAGGAGCAGCCGCTCTTGCTTTTCTGCTTACCTGCATCTGGCGGAGTGAGAAAGGCAGGCTGTGGAAGGAAAAGCATCTCTTTTCCCTGTTGTTTCTGCGGAAGGTATATACGGCCAGGTGGTGCCACGCCCTGTCTCATCTGGTTCAGGGCGGTATGCCCCTTCCTCTGGCTATACGCCTTTCGGCAGCGGTTATGGGGAATGATGCTGCAGAAAGAAAAATGGAGCATCTGGCAAAGGAAGTGGAGAATGGAGAATCATTTGCTGAACGGCTGGATGCCTCTCCCTTTGGTTTTCCTGTAGTGGTGCAGATGGTATCTACCGGAATGGAAAGCGGGCAGCTGCCTGAATTCCTGGAACGGAGCGGTTCTTTTCTTGACCGGGAGAGGCAGGAAAGAGTGCGCCGCATGCAGGCTATGGCCTCCCCGGTTCTGCTTCTCCTGTCCGGTGGTGTCACGGCATTCACCATGCTTTCTGTGCTGTCGCCTCTTCTGGCAGTGGGAGGCCTGTAATGGCCTATCGGCTGGCTTGACACATAGCTTGTTTCCGTCTTATAGTTAAAGAATGAAATAACCAGAAAGAAACAAGAGAAAAGGGGGAAGAACCCAACATGTTGAATGCGTACAAGCACAATGCCAATCATGAATTAGTTCCTGTAGACATTGACTCTGCGGAAAAGGGTTCGTGGATCAACTGCTCTGCACCTACGGAGGAGGAACTTATACACATTCATAAATTAACGGGTATCCCTGTCAATTCCCTGCAGACTGTACTGGACCGTGAAGAACGTTCCCATGTAGAACTGGAAGATGAATACATTTTTGTCGTAGTCAATACGCCGGTCCTCTTATGTGAAGACTCTTACGATGCACTGCCTCTGGGTATCTTTATTACCCGCATGTACTTCGTAACGGTGTGCCTGGAAGAAAATGCAGTTGTTTCCTCATTTCTCGCTAATAAGAGATACTCTTTCCAGACATATAAAAAGACAAGATTTCTGTTTCAGATTCTGTCCTCAGCTTCTTCTTCCTTCCTTCATTACCTGCAGGAAATTTACCGGCAGACGGATGTTATCGGCATAAGGGTGCGTAAGTCCCTGCAGAATAAGGAAATTTTCCGCATGCTGGAACTGCAGAAGTCTCTGACCTACTTCAACTTTGCGCTGCATGCCAATGAAAGCGTGATGGAACGTCTCATGCGGCTGCGCAATAATTCCCTGTCTTCGCCGTCGCTTTTGAAGATGTATGAGGAAGATGAAGATCTGCTGGAAGATGTGATTATTGAAAATAAGCAGGCACTGGAAATGTGCGGTGTATATTCCAACATTCTTATCTCCATGATGGATTCCTATTCCTCTATTATTTCCAACAGCCTGTCGCAGATTATGAAGTTCCTGACTTCCGTAACCATTATTCTGGCAGTACCCACCGTACTTTACAGTTTATGGGGAGCCAATGTGCCCATGCCCATGGAAAATACTCCCTATGGATTCTGGGCCCTGCTTTTAGGTGGTCTGGCGCTTACGGGACTTGTTACTTTTTATCTTTGGAAAAAGGATATGCTCTGATAAAAATACCTGCCCGGCAGGTGTTTTTTTATGAAATATATGGAGGAACCCATGTTTATTTTTGAAATTTATAAGAATGCCAATCCGGATCATATTGCGCTGGTAGGAAATCGTACGCTTACATACGGCGAAATGGATCAGCAGATTTCCCGGTATCGCAATGTGCTGTATAAGAAGGGCATTCGTCAGGGAGACAGGGTGGCCATTTACTCAGGCAACTGTATCCAGTTTGTGCTTGCCTATATGGCTATAGTCAGCCTGGGGGCCATTGTGGTTCCTGTCAATTTCTCCCTGGTGGAAAGAGAAGTGGACTATATTGTAAAGGATGCGGGAATTTCCCTCCTGCTTACCGATCGTCCCATGAAAGCGGTCTGCCCGGTCATGGGACTCGACAAGCTGGATGATCTGTCCCGATTTGGCAAGGCAGGGGAAGCACCGGCCTTCCCGGAAGGCATTACAGAGGACGATGTGTGCAGCCTTGTATATACCTCCGGAACCACCGGAAGCCCGAAGGGGGCTATGCTTTCCCACAAGAATATTGTCCGCAATATTCAGCAGTTCAATGACGTAGTGCAGTTTAATGATCGGGATATCTGCCTCTGCGTACTTCCTATGTTCCATTGCTACGGCTGGACCGTTTCCGCCATGGCGCCTCTCTATGTGGGAGCTTCTGTGGTCGTTCTGAACAGCAAGAATCCAAAGGAAATGATTCATACTATTGAGAAGTACAAGATTACTGTAGCAGCCATGGTTCCGCCTATGTATCATCTTCTCGTGCGCCGGGGAGATACTTCGGCCATGGATTCCGTGCGCATGTTCATTTCCGGCGGTGCGCCGATTCCTCAGCCGGTTTCTCAGGGATTCTATGAAAAATACGGACATCCAGTACTGGAAGGCTATGGCCTCACGGAAGCTTCTCCGGTAGTAAGCGTTATGCATCCGGATCAGCCGCCGAAGTACCTCACCGTAGGTCCGGCCATTTCGGACGTAGAAGTAAAAGTATGTACAAAGAGCGGAGGGCCGTACAAGCCGGGCGAAGTAGGGGAACTCATGGTACGCGGTGACAATGTCATGAAGGGGTACTGGCATAAGGAAGAAGAAACCGCTAAAGTCATCACTCCGGACGGCTGGCTCCATACCGGTGATCTGGTGTACATGGATAAGGATGGATATATTTACATCGTAGATAGAATAAAGGATCTCATTATCGTAAACGGGGAAAACATCTATCCCGGCGAAGTGGAAGACTGCCTCTACGAAATTCCGGAAATTTCCGAATGCGCTGTAGTTGGCCACTCCGATCCTCTTCGCGGTCAGGCGGTATGGGCCTACATTGTCATGAAAGATGGATGCCCATTCGATGAAGATTCTATCCGTCACTACCTGCTGAAAAACCTGGCAGCGTACAAGGTACCAAGACGGTTCATCCCTATGGACGAACTGCCCAAGAACTCCACAGGCAAGATTCTGAAAAGAGCATTGAGGAAGTGAGTCAATAAAGCTCGAAGGCGCTTTATTAACCGACTGGCAGATAGTCAGACATGAGATAGAAAAGCTACTGGATTTTCTTCAGATAAAACCAAAGGATAGGAAAAGACAGGTAAGAGATAAGAGGTTAGAGAGGCAGATTCACTTGGCTTATCTGCAGGTGGATTCTGCGAATAGCTTCTATATAACATAAACGAGATTTCCCGTTTTTATGGGAAATCTCGTTTTGTTATGTCTTGTATAAAGGTAAGTAGCTAAAAGTTGTACGAAAGGAAAGCATGCAGTACGTTTTCCTCTTGGAAGATAATAAAAGCCACAAACGTTGTTTGCTGTCAGCAAAAAAGGCGACGCCATTTTCGGGTCGCCAAAGCTCTATGGGATTCGAGACAGCAAGCCTCCTGCCTCTTACCTCCAACCTGTCTTTTGATGTTACCTATAGCCTTTCTCAATTCTCAACCCCGTCTTTTTTTACCGCTTCCATGGTGAATGGACCGGGTGCGGTTTTATCCAGGGTGATTTCTCCTTTTTTGTATCGGGCCAGGGTTTTGAGGACAGCTTCCTTTTCTGTTTCTGCTTCTACGGGAACCACGGTCTTCCGGGTTTCGGTGATTTCTATATAAAAGGTTTTCATGAAATCATTCCAGTCTTTCTCTTACAATGTGGGCAATGAAATGGCGCAGGGAGTCAACCTGTTTCATCCAGTCTCCGGCCAGGGAGTTGAACGCTTTTTTCATTTGTTCGTTCTTCATATATTTGGAGTTGATTTTAATATTATAGAGCGCGCAGGAAGCGGAGGAGGCGGCCATGTCAGCGGCCATCATGGAGTCAGAGAGCAGATTCTGATTTCCGCTCTGCATGAGTTCTTCAAAGATAGGGATGACGGTGATAATAGCTTCAGCCATCTGACGCGGCACTTCGGCACCCCGTATAAGGGCTTCCTGGATTTTGGCCGGACGTGTGGGATCATCTTTTGGGATGCTCCAGGTGTGGGACATAGCGTTCAGGGCACGTACATCTTCCTGCATCAGATTAAGCAGAGTTTTCTGTGATGCGGCGAGGCCATCCAGCCATACCCGGGCCCGTTCATGAAGCGGAGCATATTTTTTGTTGGATAAAGTGAACCGAACGACCATGGAAGCCATGGCGCAGGCCTGCGCCCCCAGAAGAGCCGCCTGGGCACCGCCTGCCGGGTCAGTGTTGGCTTCGCCCAGAGCCTGAAGGTAGGAATCGATAGTTTGCTGATGCCAGATAGTTTCCGTCATAATGGATACCTCGTAATTAACTACGCCCTAAATGTAGAAGTTTTGTGCCATCTTTAGGAAGGGCATAAACGTAAAGATGCATGCCAGGTTTAAGAACCAGATCCGGCTGAGGAATGTGAGCCTGATCATTTTGCCGTACATCGATGAGCGTGCAGCATGCCGGCCAGTGAATGTCCTCGATTTTTTTGCCAGACAGATAAGAACCGGAACATATAGGAATTTCCAGTATGGTGCGTGTTTCTTTTGCCGACTGCTTCCTGTTCTTAAGGGAAATGGCCAGCAGCTGACCGTAAATCGGCTTGCCATCCACCAGGGCGCTGGTAACATAGGCAATGGCCGCTGTCAGAACCAGGGCAGTGAGGTGGGAAAAGTCTCCGGTCAGTTCCAGAATCAGGAGTACCGATGTAATGGGGGAACGCATGCTGGCGGTAACAAAGGCGGCCATGGCTGCCGTGATGATATTTGTACCGTACATGGGATCAATGATGCCCAGGGAAATAAAGATATTGGACTCAATGGCTCCCACCAGGGCACCGATAGAGAACATCGGCACCAGGAACCCGCCAGGGATACCGCTTCCTGTAGACAGTACGGTAAACAGGTACTTTCCTGCACACAGGATAAGGAGCATGGACAGCGTGGGGTGTTTTCCTACGATAGAATTGACCAGGCCATCGCCGCCTTCCGTGATCTCAGGAAGAGCCAGACAGACAAAGGCCCCCAGGATAAAGGCGAAAATCAGGCGGGGAAATACGCCTTTCAGATGGATGGCGTTATAGAAGCGGCCTACATGGGTAAGGCCGTAATTATAAAAGACGCCCAGAGGTCCGCAGATGGCTCCTGCCAGAATCAGTGGGAGAATCAGCAAATGGGTGGTGGCCGGCATAGACGGGAAGATGAAAATGCCTTCCTGTCCGAATACATATCTGGTCACTATAGTGGCAGATACGGCAGAAGCCATGGAGGGAAGAAGAAGAGCAGAGGAGAAACTCTGATTCATTTCTTCCAGTGCGAATACCGTGCCGGCCAGGGGGGCACTGAATGCGGCAGCCAGCCCGGCACTGGAACCACTGGTGATAAGATATTTTTCTTCCAGCGGTACGCGTTTAAGTATCCGGCTGATACCCTTGGCCACGGCCGCCCCAATCTGTACGGATGGTGCTTCCCTGCCAATGGAGAGACCGCCCAGAATACCGAGTACCACGGCAGAAAACTTGACGTAGAGGACCGGAATCCATCGCATATGAAAATATCCCAGAAGTTCCCCTTTTACCTGAGGAATGCCTCCACCCATGGCCAAGGTCTCATGGATACACAGGCGATACACAATATATGCCAGGAATACTGCAAAGATGAGCCATGCACAGAATGGAATGACATCGCCATTAGATAGGGCTGGTTCAATATATGTGGAAAAAATATGTCTCCGGATTTCCGATGACTCATCCAATGCCCAGATAAAGGAACCGATGGTAAAGCCTCCGGCAATACCTACAACAATACCTTCAAAAAATAAGCGCAACCGGAACGCATTCCAACGGGATAAATCCTGAAGCGTATCGGCTAGCGCATGCAGTTGATTCATATATACTCCTTCGCATGTAGTCATATTATAGTATAGTTCTTAATATCATTTTATTATAATATAGAACCCATAAGGAAGTAAGGGGGGAAGGATGCAAACGTTGTTTGCTGTCTGTGAGAATCAGAAGATTCGCAGGTCGGTATGAGCCAGGGCGCATAGGCTGGAGGTAAGAGGCAGATGCGCGAAGCCAATCTGCCTGCCTCTTACCTCCCACCTGTCTTTTTAGTCTGAAGGAAATCAAAGGTTTGCGGACCTTGATTGAAGATTATTATTTAATTATGGAACAACACGTTTTATCCTATATCCCCCCCAATTCTGTCAGGCAAAACATAGTGTGAAATTTTACTCGGTAGGGAAATTTTTCCAGAAACAATAAAAGAGGAAAGCCTCCCTTTGAGTGGAAATGCAATTGGTGCAGTCATTTCTCTCAGTAAGGAATCTGATGACTCTATCGAGGCTGAAAGGAAGCTAACTCATTGGCTCACTGAAATGAACTGTCAGCTTATAGCTATGGCTCTGGCGCGTATTGACACTGAGCTGTATCAGATTTACAAAGTACAGGGGTGGCGTGTGGCACGCCGAGGCTCCAGGACAATTTGCTGCCGCTATGGAGAGCTGACCTATACCCGAAGACTTCTGCAGAAAGAAGGGAAGAGCTTCTATCCCCTGGACTGCAAAATGGGCTTTGAGTTCAGAAAGCACTACAGCCTGGGAATGATTGAACAGATTGTCGAGTAATAGGGGCTTGAACGCCAAAAGATGGGTATGTTATATTAAGAATAAGGTTATAGGAGCTGAGATAAGATTAAGCCGCAATCTCTGCTTCTTTGTTCAGAATTTACTTTTAGAGGGGGTAAAATCATGAAAAAGGTATGGCTACTTTTATGTATGTTGATGCTTGCATTGTATGGTACAGTGACTTCTTACGCTGCAGGAGAAACTGCGGCGACATTGGTGTGGGTAAATCCCAATGCGGTAAGTGATGTTTCTGCGGCAGAAAAGAAACTGAATGAAGGCTTACAGGGGGCTCTGAAAAACTATCAGTTCCAGTTTGCAAATTCCGTAGATGCACAGATTATGATGCAACAGTACATGATTGAAAATGGAGTTGTTCCTGACGATAATAAGACTAGCGTTGGATTCTTGCCTAAAAAAGGGGACATGCAGGCGTTTGCTAATCAGCTTGGCGTAAATTATGTGGTATTCTGCAATGCTAGAATTACTGACGAAAAAGTAAAAACTGCATGGATTTCTTGGACGGGTGATAAATATGAAGTAACTATGCTTTTTACAACGATTGTTTATTCCGCCGATCGTGACCAGTATGTGTATTTCGGGCAGCAGTCGGTCAAGGAAAACGCAGCTGGCAGCTCTAGCATGGAACGTGCTTTTAACAAATGTTGTAATACCTACTTTACAAAGAAATTGACACCAGAGAATTTTATTCTGAAGTAAATGGAAAAAGCAGGAGGAAATAAAGTTTCTTCCTGCTTTTTTGGTGGTGATTGTTGCGAAAAAATGAAATGTACCGCACCATCAACCCGCACCACAAACCTGAATCCTTCGCGTTCTGTACATCGCAGGCACCCACACCGGCAACCATTACATTACGCTCAACAACGTTAATGCAGATGGCAATACTGACGGCGCTGCCGGTACGGTTCTTGTAAGTGTAAAGGACGAGCAGGGCAACTTCTTTGCCAACGATAAGGAAGGATCCTTGTATTGGAATAAGTACACTTTAGATATGCAAGACAGCGCTACTGATGGTTACACTAAGGATTGGTACTTGAAAAAAGTAGAATTCATCCCTTCTAAACCGACCACCAGCGTAGATGCAGTAGATGCAACCCAAAGACTGGCTTTTGCCAACTGGGTGGAGGACGACAAGCTTATGCAGCGCATGGGCGACCTGCGCCACGAAACCAATAATGAGGAAGGCGTTTGGGTGTGCGTCAAAGGTGGCAAATACAGCGGCGATGGCTTCAGCAACCGTCACACCATGTACCAGCTTGGCTATGACGATGTTGTAAAAAATACTGATAAGCTGAAACGTTATCAGGGCGTAGCCTTCTCCTACGATGACGGCAAGAACAGCTTCAACCGCGGCAGTGGCAAGCTGAAAGCCAAATCTATCGGCTTCTACAGCACGGACCTGCGCAACAAAGGCCATTATCTGGACTTGGCGCTTAAGATTTATGATGCAGACAGCGACTTTACTGTGTTTGATTCCGAAGGCAAGAAGATTACCTGTGCTTTTGACAACACGGGTATCAGCCTGAGTGCGGAATATGGTCGCAAGAAATATCTTGACGAGCATTGGTCTATTGAATCGCAGGCACAGCTGACCTTGGGTTATTTGGGCGGTGCAAGATATACCACCAGCAATGGCATCCACGTAAGCCAAAGCGATCTCAACAGCGTTTTGGGACGTATCGGCTGCAACTTTATGTATGATATGGACAAAAAGAATACTGTCTACCTGAAGGCCAACTGGCTGCATCAATTTGCCGGTAATTACGGTGTAACCTTGACTAACGGCAATGACAGCCTGCGTATTGATAACCATGACCATGACACCTGGTTTGAATACGGCTTGGGATTTGCCTGCATGATCGGCAAGAACAACCACCTGTATGCGGACGTAGAGCGTTCTACCGGAGGCAGCTTGCGTAAGGACTGGCAGTGGAATGCCGGTATGTTCTGGACGTTCTAAGCTGATGTAAACTGGCCTTTAATATCTACAATATCATTTAATAAATAGTGAAGAAAAATGCGTAACGGATTTTCACGTCTTTTGCGTATTTTTTTACGCAAAAGAAATGAATCACCGGTTCTACAGCTATCGCATGAAACAGCAGGGGCGGAACTGGTCCAGTGAAGAAATGGAGTACATGGTCTGGGTACTGACTGCCCGGAAGAATAAGACGCTTACGCAAGCCCTCTTGTACCATGCTAATGGGAAGGGCTACAAAAAGATGGATAGAGCCATGCACAAAGCCGTGGTGCAGGCAGAGCACAGAATGAGAAACTATAGGTCAGGATGTCTGGAAGGGCGTATAGGCGTTTATGGAGCGTCTTCTTCCCCCATAGGAAGACTTGCCAGAGCGATACAGAAATACTGATTAAACCGAACCCACGGAGATAGTAATTATCGACAGTCAAATGAATTACCGAGGAAAACTTTACACTTACCAGGCAAAATACAGCTGTTGACACCTGGACAAGAATATGCTATCATAATTTCTGTCATATGGCAGCGATGCCATAGGCCAATGTGGCGGGTGTGGTGAAGAGGCTAACACGGCGGATTGTGGCTCCGTTATGCGTGGGTTCGAGCCCCACCACTCGCCCCATTTTTTTTACCCAAAAACGGGAAAGAGAGATGTCCCGTGCATATACAGATGGTGGAAAACCACCGTATGGGGGTATAGCCAAGTGGTAAGGCAACGGACTTTGACTCCGTTATGCGACGGTCCGATTCCGTCTACCCCTGCCAGAAGAGCAAAAGCACATGCAAAGAGCATGTGCTTTTTTTGTACATTTTTGAAGTGGTAAAAGATAGCGTAAAGGGCCCTGCATCGTCCCGAGCCGCAGGCTTGCCGACTTGTGAATCTCCATAGATTCACACCGACAGCCAACTTATATTTGTGGCCTTTCAGCCGGCCCTGAAGCGGAATTAAATGATTTCTTTACGGGCTGTACATATAAGTAATAAGTACGCACAAGGATAATATTGGGGTTGGGAGAGGCCAATCGCAGGGAGGAGCTCATAATCTATAATTTCGAGGAAGGCCGGGATGCAGAGGTTGTTAAGGGTGAAAAATTTCTTTCTGGACTATATGCGGCGGTACGTTCAGGAAAGATTTTTTGCCATGAATCAAAATTTGCGCCTGGACCGACCGATGATTTCGCGGCAGGCGTTTGTTCTGGTAAGGAACGGATATAGATCAGAACGGAAGACCTCCCGAAATTAGTAAGTGGTCCCCATTACATACAAATACACCGCCTGTGCCAGATCATACATATTGGTATCTTCCACCACTGGTTGTTCCTGTGCGGCATCACCTTTCATCTTTTCTTTCTTTATAGTTTTTCCATTTTCATCCACGGTGGTAAGGGAGTCTATGGTATAGGCGGCCTGGTGAATCAGGGGAGCGTAGTGAACCGTAATCTGGGTGAAGATTCCGGTGTTTGCCGCCTTATCCTGAGTGAGGATGGCGAAGGTAAGGGCATGAACGCCTTTTCCTTTTTTGATGGAATCCATATCCAGATAAGTGGTCTGCTGCTCTTCTTCCTGGATTACCGGGAATCGGTCGCTGTTGCTGTCAGCAAAGAATGCGTGAGCAGGAAGGGCCCAGGCTATGAGGAGCAAAAGAATTGTCAGTATCCTTTTCACTGGGCATCACCTGCCAGAGGAGATTTTTCTGTTTCCTTAATGTCTTCAGCCGGTTTGGATTCGCTGGCAAAAGGGGAGGAAGGGACAGCGTCAGTATTGTTTCCGGCGCGGTACTTGCTCTTCATGTGGTAAAGGAAACGTTCTGCCAGAGGGGTGAGCTCCATGCCTTTTGGTTTAATGGCGCCAAGGGTCATGTGTTCATCGCTCTTAAGAGGGATGGAGACAATTTCCTTGCCACTGAAGTCATCGGTCATAATCCCTGAGGAAATGGTGTAGCCGTCCAGACCCACCATGAGGTTGAAAATGGTGCCGCGGTCAGTAACCGTGATGTTCTTACTGCTTTCTTCCGTGCTGTGCACTTCTTCTGTGAAATAGAAGGAGTTGACTTCGCCCTGGTCATACACCAGACGCGGATAGGGTACCAGGTCTTCCAGGGTAATGATGTCCCGGGAAGCCAGTGGATGGTTCCGGCGGAGGAATACGTGGGGCTTTACTGTGAACAGGGGAATAAAATCCAGGTCGTTGTCGTGAAGGATGCGCTTTAACACATCGTGGTTGAACGAGCTTTCGTACAGGATACCCAGACTGCTCTTCTGGCGGTGGACGTCATTGATGATTTCGTAAGTCTTGGCTTCTCGAATATAGTAGTCATATTCTGGTGCATTTTCTTCTTTTACCAGCGCCACGAAGGCCGCTACGACGATAGCGTAGTGCTGGGAGGAAATGGAGAAGGTGTGATGGATGGCGGAACTGTCCTTATAACGGTGTTCCAGCAGGTCGGCCTGCTCCACAACCTGACGGGCATAGGAAAGGAATTTGACGCCTTCTTCAGAAAGGATAACTCCTCGGTTGGTCCGTCTGAATATGGTGATGCCCATTTCCTTCTCCAGTTCCGTAACGGATTTGGACAGACTGGGCTGGGTGATGAACAGAGCTTTGGCTGCCGTGGAAATAGAACCTCGGCGCACAATTTCAATAATATAGCGCAACTGGGTAAGTGTCATAATATACCTCTATACGGCGGGCCGTAACAGCCTTGGTATTCCTGTTATAAAAATCATATAATCTTTTTGCAATATATTTGATTATATCACTAAGCTGGCTTTTGGCACACAGGAGAAAAATGACTGTATTTTCTGAATCTCCGGATGATGTTATACTTAAAGTGAAAAATTGTGCTCTGTATCAGGGCTTTTGCCCGAAGTGATGAAGGGATGATTATGGGTCTTTCGGTACGGGATATTCTTATCCTGGATTATTTTGATGGAAAACCGGTACATACAAAGGCGCCGGCTTATCAGGAAAAAGTGCTGGGGCCGCATGCTAATCAGCGGATCCGACTGCTTCTGGAAGAGGGATGGATACGATATACCCGGCCTCAGGAAACGGTGAATATGCTTCCGGATAAGGCACTGGCTGATTTTCTGGCTCATTATGGCTATTCGCCGGAAGGTTCGCATGCCCAGCTGGTGCGCCGGGTGGTGGATAACATACCGGAAACGGACTATGCCCATGCGGTACCCAAAATGTATATAGCGACCATGGATGGCCGTAGGGAAATGAATTCCCACATGGCCTACATACTGAATGCCCGGGGAAATTATGGACTGACGGAAGGGGAAATCGGGGAAGCCCAGAGGACTCTGGCGGTACGCAGGGAACCCTGTTCGGCCAAAAGTATACTGCTTCGCGCCTTTCAGCAGAAGATAGAAATATTTACTATGGGCGGAGAGTGGACAAGGCTCAGAAATCTGTATTTCACTATGGGTAATTTCTACGTGCGTCAGGATGAGAACCACACAGCGCTTACTATGCTGTACCTGGTATTCCTGCTGGATATGTCCGGTATGGAAAACCGCAACCGCCTGGTAACCTATGAAGAGCTGTTTCCTACGCAGAAGGGAATTATTCTGCTTATGAATCAGCTGAGAAAAGAGCTGGGGATGTCAGAAATGGCGGTGAAGACGGATTTCCTGTCCTCTATTGCCCGAATGGGCCCCAGGCTTCCATTCTCCTATTTCTCACCGCAGGTGATGGCCCGTATTCTGGTGGAACGGCTTCGAGGTTTTGATTTTGACAGAACCCGGTACATTTCTGAGGCGAACACTCCTGATGCATCGTCTAAGGCGTATCACTACCGGTCAGTTCCCTTTAGCCTGCCGGAAGGACGAGGTGAAAGGAGGGATAATTCCTCGCCACAGGACTCGTTTGGTATACGGCGTCATCTCACGCCGCCTGTACCTCCGGTGATGCGCGTGCCAGCCTTCACTACCCGGCCGTTCGTTCCTTCCCACAAAGCCAGGAGAAAGGTAAAACGGAAGGTAGAACCGAAAAGAAAAACGTCAGTAAAAGGTAAAGAAAAAAAGAAAAACTGGATTGCCCGGATTCTGGGAAGATGAGAGGGATAAAGATGAGCGGAGCTTATGGTTGGTGCAAGCCAAAGGCTCGCGAGCCGGTGCTAAGCCGGAAGAGGCTTAACAGGTCGGCGCCTTACTATCCAAAAGGCAGGTCAGCCAAAGCCTCATCGAGACTTTCGAGGGGTGGATGTTGCACATGGTATTTTTGTATAAAGGCAGACCACCTGCAGCGTGCAGGCTATCAGACACAAAAACTGAAAGTTTTTTATGTCGGATGTCTGTATTTCTCTATGCCTGTTAATTTTCTCCCCTCTCTTTTTCATCTGACGGCTGAAAAGACCTCCTGTTTTCTTCGATAAGAGGCAGGAATCTGCGTTCCCATAAGCGATATTTATATGTTATAATGTAGTGTATGATTTTACGCGGAAGAGAGGCTTTTATGAAAGAAAATATAAGACATGTCTTGCTCCGTGTAGAGACGGTGACCCGGGATGAGGAGGGGAAGGAAGAACAGATTTCCCTTCAGGTACCTGGAATCAGCGGAATCAGAGAGGGAGTCCCGTATATTCAGTATGAGGAGTCTGGCCAGGCGGGGATGGAGGGCGTTACTACCACGATTACCTGCCCGGAGGAACTGGTCATTCTGGAACGGACGGGTTCTGTTTCTCAGCGTCAGGAATACCGAAGAGGAGAGACCACCCAATCTGCCTATGAGACCCCTATGGGAACACTGAATATTGAGGTGACTACCAGAGAATTGCTGGTCAATCTGAACGAAGGCCGGGGACAGCTGAAGTTAGCTTACGATATTTCAGTTAAAGGACTGTTTAATCATTTTAATACAATTAGTATAGAACTAAGGGAGGATCCGGATTTTTATGGAAATCAGGGAAAAGCTGAAACAAATCATTGAAGAAGCACAAAAAGCCGCAATCGCAGCAGGTGAATTGCCGGAAGGCGAATATGCTCCTGTACAGCGTCTGGAAATACCGAAGGAAAAGAAGTTCGGTGATTATTCCACCAATGCCGCTATGCAGTGGGCGAGAACCGCACATCGCGCTCCGAGAATGATTGCTGAAGTACTGGTTAAACATATTGAATCCGACCTGGTAGATCATATGGAAATCGCAGGGGCAGGATTTATCAATTTCTACCTCACCAATGACCTGGTATACAGTGAACTGCGTCAGATTTTGGCAGCAGGTAAGGATTATGGCAATCTTCCGAACAAGGGAAATGGCCTGATTAATCTGGAATATGTATCCGCTAACCCGACTGGCCCGCTTCACATCGGTCATGCCCGCGGGGCTGCATGGGGTTCCGCACTGGCTAACCTGTACCGCGCAGCCGGCTATAACATTACTACTGAATACTATATCAACGATGCAGGCAACCAGATCGACCATCTGGCTGAATCCGTAAATGCCCGTTATCTCCAGCTCTTTGGGATGGATGCAGAAATTCCGGAAGACGGCTATCATGGTCTCGATATTGTAGATACGGCAAAGGCAATCAAGGAAAAGGATGGCCGCAAGTATCTGGATATGGATGAAAAAGACAGATTGGCTGCTTTCAAGGTTATTGCCCTGAAGGAAAAGCTGAATGTCATCAAGAAGGATCTTGGCGACCTGCGCGTAACCTTTGATACCTGGTACAGCGAAAAATCCCTGTATCCGGACAAGGTACACGAAGCACTGGAACCGATGAAGAAATCCGGAGCCCTCTATGAAAAGGATGGCGCATGGTGGATGGCCACCACTAAGGAAGGGGACGACAAGGACCGTGTAGTTATCCGTTCCAATGGCGTTCCGACCTATTTCTGCTCTGATATTGCTTACCACAAGGATAAGTTCAAGAGAGGGGCTAAGAAACTTATCGATATCTGGGGTGCTGACCACCACGGATATATAGCCCGTCTTAAGATTGCTCTTAAGCTCCAGGGATTCAACCCGGATGATTTCCAGGTTCTGCTCCTCCAGATGGTTACCCTGCTCCGTGACGGGGTTCCGGTTAAGATGAGTAAGAGAACCGGTACGGCTATCACCATGAGAGAACTTATGGATGAAGTCGGCGTAGATGCTACCCGTTATTTCTTCTGCAGCCGTACTCTGGACAGCCAGATGGAATTTGATATCGACCTGGCTAAGAAGCACTCCAGTGATAACCCGGTATATTACATTCAGTATGCCAATGCCCGTATCCACAGCCTGTTCTCTCAGGCTCAGGAAGCCAAGGTGGTTTATGGTGACTGGGCACATACCGATTTCACCGTACTGACTGATCCAAGTGAAATGGATCTTATCAAGAAGCTGGAAGCTTATCATGGCATGCTGGAATCGGCAGCCAGAGAACAGGCTCCGCAGCGTGTAACCCGTTATGCATTCGAACTGGCTACCCTGTTCCATCACTTCTACAAGAAGTGCCGTATTCTCGGCGTGGAAGAAAAGCTGACCGTAGCCCGTCTTGGACTGATTACAGCGGTACAGAACGTACTTGTTCATGCTCTTGGTATTCTTGGTGTATCTGCACCTGAACATATGTAATGAGGAGGATTCATGACTAAATATATCTTCGTAACTGGCGGCGTTGTTTCTTCTCTGGGAAAAGGAATCACCGCAGCATCCCTGGGCCGTCTTCTGAAAAACAGAGGATATAAGGTGACCATTCAGAAGTTTGATCCATATATCAATATTGACCCGGGCACAATGAGTCCTTACCAGCATGGTGAAGTCTTTGTTACCGATGACGGCGCTGAAACCGATCTGGATTTGGGGCATTACGAACGTTTCATCGATGTGAACCTGTCCAAGGCATCCAACGTAACCACCGGCAAGGTATACCAGTCCGTAATCAATAAGGAAAGAAAAGGCGAATACCTGGGATCCACCATTCAGGTTATTCCGCACATTACCAATGAAATCAAGGAACGTGTTCTCCGTGTAGGCCGCAATGACAATGCTGATATTGTTATCACCGAAATCGGCGGTACCGTAGGCGATATCGAATCTCTGCCATTCCTGGAAGCTATCCGTCAGGTTAAGAAGGATGTTCCGAACCGTAACGACGTTCTCTACATTCATGTAACTCTGATTCCATACATCCATGCGGCTGGAGAACTGAAGACCAAGCCGACACAGCACAGCGTAAAGGAACTTCGTTCCATCGGTATTCAGCCGGATATCATCGTATGCCGTACAGAAAAGACAGTAAGCGATGACATGAAGAAGAAGATTGCCCTGTTCTGCGACGTAGATGCCAGAGCCGTTATCAACAACGAAACCTGCAGCACCATTTACGAAGTGCCGCTCCTCCTCCAGGAAGAAGGTCTGGACCGCATTGTTCTGGAAAAACTGGGACTGGAAGACCGTCACTGCGATATGGACGAATGGACCGCTATGGTTAACCGTATCAAGGAAACCGATGCATCGGATAAGGAAATCAATATTGCCCTGGTTGGTAAGTATGTAGCCCTCCACGATGCATACCTCTCTGTAGTGGAATCTCTGCACCATGCAGGATACGCTAACGGTGTACAGGTAAAGATTAAGTGGATTGACTCCGAAAAACTGGAAAAACCGGGTGTAAACCTGGATGAAGTCTTTGATGACGTTTCTGGTATTGTCATTCCGGGCGGCTTTGGCTCCCGTGGGGTAGAAGGCAAGATTGCCACTGTCCGCTATGCCCGTGAACATAAAGTACCATTCCTGGGCTTGTGCCTCGGCATGCAGTGTGCTGTTATTGAATTTGCCAGAGATGTATGCGGTATGAAGGATGCCAACTCCACCGAATTCGTTCCAGATACTCCGTACCCGGTAATCGACCTCATGGCTGATCAGGCAGATGTTACAGAAAAAGGCGGCACCATGCGTCTGGGCACCTACCCATGCAAACTGCTGGAAGGTTCCATTGCCCGCAGCCTCTATGACAACAATGAAATTATTTACGAACGTCATCGCCACAGATACGAAGTAAATAATGACTTCCGTGCGAAACTGGAAGAAAAGGGCCTCGTATTCTCCGGCACCAGCCCGGACAACCGTCTGGTAGAAATTATCGAACTTAAGGATCATCCTTACTTCGAAGCTACCCAGGCACATCCGGAATTCAAGTCCCGCCCAACCAGACCACATCCACTGTTCATGGGTCTGATTAAGGCAGCACTGAAGAAATAATGAGAAGAACAATAAAAAATGCAGCGATGGCTGCATTTTTTATTGCGCAAAGACTACAACAGTGGTCAAGACCCTTTTGAAAACAGCAAGCCTGCTGCAAGAGACCATGCAATTTCTGCGGAATTGCCCGGAGAAAGTGGAATATTCTCTTCCATCCGTCTGGCGGATGGTGGATAGTAGAATGCTGTATGTGAATCCATGGGATATGTTGCTTCTCACTTTTTTATAAAAGAGGCTATTCGCAGAATCCACCCCCTGTGCCTCTGCAGGAGGCACACCGACCTGCCATATTGAAGTTAAGGCACCGAC
>NZ_FMXA01000023.1 GCF_900103425.1 Dialister histaminiformans
GGTCCCCCTTTCTTTCAAGAAAGGAGCATCGTTTCTCATGCTTTCCTTTAATCAGCTTTCGCATGCTTGCCCTTTGCAAGAAGAGAACATTCTGCTTCGCACAAGAAAGCAAAAACGATTTTCCGTAGGTTGGAAAATCGTTTTTTATTTCCTTATATTTTGTCTGAACGGGAACCATCCTGGTTTCCGGTCTGACGTTTGAAAATCTGATTTATCTCTTTTAAAAATTACTATTCGCAGAATCCACCTGCTCAAATCTCAATTCTCAAACCTGCCTTACTTCTGGTACATCACTCCGGATTTGCAGGTAAATTCGGTCACTTCTACCTTGAGCACGTTCACATGGCGGACCATGGCATCGCTGAAGTCATGGACTGTCCCTGCATTCAGCCGGGTAATGTTGTTGAGAATTTCCTTCTTTTCCTGCAGATCTTCCACAATGGTGGCCAGGCCAGTACCGATAATGCTTCCGTAGGAATTGCCGTAATCGCAGGGATCCTGGCTGTCCACAAGTTCAAATCCCGTATCTATTTCTACGCAGATTTCCGGATTCTTTTTCACGATATCCCACTTTTTCCCTTCCATGGCCCCGTGGGAATAGAAAGTCAGCTTTCCATCCTCGTAGGTGTATCCATAGTTGGTTGGTACAACATACACATGGCCATCTTCCTGCATCCCCAGATGGATAATCTTGCAGCGGTCAAGGATCTTACGGATGATTTCCGGATCAGTGATAAATCTTGGTTTTGCATACGGTGTCATAAGAATTCTCCTTTATTAAATATATGTTGAATGAATCCCTCTTTGCCAATGCATAAGAATGATTCTCTGAAACAGACGACTTTAATGTATGTGATGCGATGAATTCCCGGACAGGCCGCCCCCATATTTTCTAATCATGTCCGCAGCCCAGGCCTCATCAATTTCCTCATATACGGTCCCATCAGCATCCTGCCCCAGTTTGAAAAAAGACTCCAGTACATCATAGAGCTGTCGGGTATAGGGAACCATGCCCATCTTTCCGCCGGCTTCAAACACATACATCACCGGTTGCTGTTTTCCATCCACTGCGCCCCACCCATACCGTAGGGCCAGTGCCTCCACATGGTCATTCTTCAATCGTTCCCGGATAAACAGTTTGGATATTTCCACAATCCGGTCATCCAGATCATCGTAAAGGATAATAATTTTCTCCCGCATTTCATCCAGGGTATGCACCAGACGGAAAGAATAAGGATGCATGGTATGGCCAAGCTTTCCGTCCAGCAGGCGGTACATCCGTTCAAGCGAAGCATTCACCTTCTCCCTGTCCTTTTCTTCCCGGGAATGCAGAAGATATATCATCCACCCCTTTTGCATATCGTGATACAGAAAATCATAAGCCACATAATTCTGTCCGCCGCAATGGGGACAGGAAAACAGGGCAAACGTGTTTTTCAGGAGCTGTTCTTCCAACTCCGGATTCAGCACATTATTAACGCTGTCCCACAGAGTAAAAGATGCCGGTTTTCCACACATAGGACAAGTAAGCTCTATGGTTCGTTTCTGTGACATATCCTGCCCTTTCCTGTTACTTATAAAACTTCTGCATGATAGCCCAGCGTGCCAGATCCCCTTTGAAGACATCTGGTTCAAAACGAGACCCTGTAACCACCTTGCCATCACAATCCCGTTGGAGAATCAGTGCACTATCCCCAATATCACTGCTGCCGGATGTGCAGAACGGAATAATGAATTTTCCTTCCATATCATAACTTTCCAGGAAAGTTTCAATGATGCGGGGTGCCGCATACCACCAGATAGGAAATCCGAGAAAAATATTCCGATACTGATCCATATTTGGTACACGGGTCGCAATTGCCGGACGAGAGCTGCTGTCATTGCATTCCAGACTGGTACGGCTTTCCGGATTATGCCAGTCGCAGTCTTCTTCCGTATACGGCTTCTTCGGAACAATCTCAAATAAATCTGCGTGTGCTACCTGCGCCAGGTTTTCCGCCAGTTTTCTGGTGTTCCCTGTAACAGAAAAATAAGCTACCAATGTATTATTCAATGGTTCAGACATAATAAACAGCCTCCTTAACCCTATGTATATTTATATTATAGTCAGATTTTCCTCTATGGTCTACTAAACTACACGGATATTCCCCGCCAGCTGTGACTTTACCGCATAAATCCATGCTTATTTTATATAGAAGAAATTTTATATTTCCCTTTTCTTTGCTATGACTAAATTATATAATGAAGCCAATCAATCTATTTTAGTCATAATTAGGTGGCAGGCCTCAGGATGGGTCTGCACTATGGAAAAGGAGGAATGCTGTATGCCTGCTTTAATGTCGTTATCTTTATCGTTAAAATTTGTTATTTTCGCCACCGCTATTTTTGTTTCTAATATTGTCCAGGCCCTTACCGGATTTGCCGGTGTCATGCTGTCCATTCCACCGTCCATGCTGCTGTTTGGACCCGACATGGCCATTGCAGTCATCAATGCACTCTGCTGGGGTGTTTCCGTAGTTCTGGCCTGGAGAAACCGCCGCTACCTTAACTTGAAAGGCGTACTCACCATTGTGGGATTCATGCTGGCCGGCATGGCCATTGGCGTCAAACTCTATTCTCTGGTGTCCCCGCAAATCATAGGACCTGTATACGGCGGAATCATTGTAGCCGCTGCACTGAAAAACCTGCTCGTAAAGCCTTCCGAAAAGCCTATGAGCCACTGGCTATCCGCAGTTATCCTCATCGGCGCAGGAATCATCCATGGTATGTTTGCTTCCGGCGGCGCCCTGCTTGTAGTCTATCTGGCGGCTACCTACCACAATAAATACACCTTCCGCGCCAATGTAGCCGCCGTATGGTCCTGCCTCAACCTGGTCCTCATGTTTAAGGACTTTGAAAAGGGAATGTTCAATGCCCAGGCTCTCCACCTCATGCTGATTGCCATCATCCCATTGCTTCTGGCTGTATACATCGGAAATAAAATCCACAGCCGCATCAACCAGCGCATGTTCAACTACAGCACCTATGGTCTGCTCCTTCTCTCCGGAGCCATGATACTGTTATGAGCCTTCATAGCAGACGATCAGGCTTCCGATGAAAAGCGGATACTGCATATCACATGTTTGTAAGAGAATGTTCCACTCCCTCTTTGCCATCTTCACATTGCATAGACAGTACATTTTTCTCTTTATATATGAAATAAAAACAGACCTCGTTGTGAGGTCTGTTTTTATTTCGCCTTAGTTTGAAGGCAGAAATGACGAGCCGTTGACATTTCTCCAGTCTGCTAAAAAGTTTGATAATGGATAATCTGATGGGTAGTCCTAACACAAACAGCGCCGGCTTCCGGTCTGAATTCTGTTTGTCCGCATTGTCTGATATCTATTTTCCTGTATGTTGGCAATTCCTCTCCCTACCCAAATCTCATACCTGTTTTTATCCTTCCTTTATAGCTTCCATCGTAAAGTTTCCCGGAGCGGCATGGTTGAGATTGATTTCTCCCTGTTTATACCGGGAAAGTGTCTTCAGTACCGCCTCTTTTTCCGTTCATTCCATCCACACCGAGTACAAACATAACCCTTCCCTTATATTCGGATACATACTTCATCCGCATAGCCAAAGGCGATTCTCCGAAAAGCTGCATGCACCGGGAACGTTCCGGATATTTCTCGCAGCTGTCCATCAATTTCATAAGACAGTTTCTCCTCCTGTCCCCTTCCTGATTCAGAGCCGCCATCAAGCCCTCTGGAGATAATCCCTGCTGGGCAATACATTTATTCATGTGTGCAGTGGCCTGACGAAGCAGAATTCGTCCGTCATTCATCCGTTCCAGCAAGGCGGTCGCAAAAGGAGATGGTTCCCGGAAGCTAAGTTTGGCCCAGGGATTACCAAGCAGATCCACCATGCCTGCATCATCATAATAATCGGACATATCCGCTTCTTCCATAGCCCCCAGATAACCGGCGCTCTGGTATTCATACATTTTTTCTACAGGAACCGGCCGGAAGAAATAAAACCCCTGGGAAATTTCACACCCTATTTCTTTCAGAAAATCATATTCCTCCCTGGTTTCTACCCCTTCACAAAGGGTATGGATTCCCATCGTCTTGGCCATGTGCACCACATGGCTGATAATAACGGAAACCTGGGGATTGACTTCGAAGGAATGCAGGAATGCCAGATCCAGCTTAATCAGATCCACCGGATAATCCTTAAGGATGTTCAGGGAAGAATACCCGCTGCCAAAATCATCCAGCCAGATTTCATATCCGGCAGCCCGAAACCGGTTCAGCACCTCCTTCATATGTGCAGGGCGTGCCGCCAGTGCCGATTCGGTAATTTCCAGATACAGATGTTCCGGTCCCAGCCGGTACTCTTTGCGGATCGCCTCAATTTCCTCAAAGATATGGCATGCCTGGAAATCGATGCGTGACAGGTTCACGGAAATTCCTGGAATTTTCCTCCCTTTATCCAGCCCCTTACGCAGAAGGGCCGCTGCCTGCCGGAAAATTTCCAGATCCAGCAGATAAATCTGCCGGGACTCTTCCAAAATCGGGATAAATTCTCCCGGAGAGATGATACCCCGTTTCGGATCTATCCACCGGGCCAGCGCTTCAAAGCTGCATATTTCCCCGGTAAGGTTCCGAATCTGAGGCTGCAGATAGGCCTCAATCCAGCCATTGCGGATGGCTTCTTTCAGATGACTGCGTATATACTCCCGTTTCTGATAGAAGGCTTCCACTTCCCGATTATATACCTGAATAAACTCTGTTCCCTGTCGTTCCGCATAGGTAAGCGCCCACCGCGCCTTATCCAGTGCTTCCGTCCCGTCATACGTTTCCTGATGGCAGTAGCATATGCCTGTGCGAATAGAACAGATGCCATCCGTCAGCTGATTCTGCACCATTCTTCGCACCACAGCTATGCGTTCCGACATATCCCGCTGCCCGGTAATGACAATAAAACTGTCATCTACATAGCGCACAAGGAATTCAGAAGGAAACTGTGACCTAATGGTGTGTCCTACTTCCTGCAGAAACTGATTGCCGCGGGTGTTACCAAACCGTTCATTATACGCATGCATATCCACTACGTCGAAAAGAATCAGCGCCGGGAAATTTCCCCGATCATGGATTTCCTTCATAAACCCACTGGCAAAATTGTTGAAATAATTAATGTTGGGCAGATTGGTTATAGGGTCATGATACAGATTCTGTTCCTGCATTCCCATGAACTGAGAATAACTTTTCTTCAGATACAGATTCTGCATGGTCAGATCTTCCATATTCATAACGACAAACGTTACTCCATGCCCTATAAGCTGCATGCGGGCATTTACCAGGAGCTCGTGATACTCTCCTTCAATAAGGAAGCGGTATATCATACTGGCAGCCTTCCCCTTTTCCAGAGATTTTATGGTTATGGATACACGTCCCGCATCTTCCGGATGTACCCGGCTCATGCTTCGACTCCGGAGGTAACGCAGCAGATCTTCCCGACCGGAATGAACCATCTTGCAGAACCCATCCGTTATGGCCAGTATTTCCAGATGATCTTTCATTTGCTGATAGAGCAACATAGGAACAGGCGATTTTTCAAAAAATCGTTTCTTTTCCTTGTCTACCGGATCGGTTTCTTCCGGTATCTCTATCGCCGCCGAATGACAGCGGTCACTGAAAAGGGTAATCCGGTTTTTTCCTTCCTTCTTAGAGTAGTAGAGCGCTAAATCCACTTCCTGATACAGTTCCTGATAATTATGCGTTTCCGGCCTGGTTTCCGTAACCCCGCCGCTGATAGTGAGGGGATAATCCAGTCCAAAGTCGGTCGCCTCAATGTCCCGTCTCAGGCTTTCTGCCACTTCCCAGGCTTCCCGGGCGCTGTGATTGGGGAATACGCACATAAATTCATCCCCGCCCCAGCGACCAATGAGCGCCCTCCCATCCAGGCAGGCATGCATCCGGCCCGCCAGTCGTTTCAGTACCTCATCCCCTTTAATGTGACCATAGGTGTCATTTACCGTCTTAAAATGATCAATATCAAAGAGGAAAAGTGAAGTAACATCGCTCTGCCAGGTATCAACCACCGCATTTTCCAACCGCATCTCAATGGCGGTACGATTCAGCAGATTCGTCATCCGGTCATGTTCTGCATCGGCCTTCAGTACATCCATGCGCTGATGAAGGTCCCGGGTGGTTTCTTCCAGGAAAACAACCAGCTTGTCGGTCAACATCTGATCTTCACTCATTTTCCCCACCAGCGTATCGGTAAGCGGGCTCCTGCTCCCTGGGCGCTTATCTCCTTCACGGAATGCCGCCAGCACCGCCGTACTGTTCCGGAATACCAGGTGGCTTCCATCCCGCAGTACTTCACCAAACCCGGCGCAGGAAATAAACTGGTCATTAACCTGGCGGTAATAGTCAATTTCCCGATCAGCCATAGCATTACCCAGAAAAATCCGGCGATTAATGCATATCGTTCCCCATAGAGCCTGTGGCTGAAAATCTATGAGGCGATTAGCCAGATGCAGTGACTCCTCCATAAGATATTCCATGCGGGCATATGACAGACTGACCTTGTCGCCCACCTTCAGCCGGCCTCCATACTGCGCCCCATCCTTATAAAGCCCGGTAGGAAGGCAGGCCGTAACATATTCCCCTTCTCTTTTTACCAGAGGAAAGGCGCAGATATGGGAATACATATTCGCGTCAAAAGGAATGTGAAGATATCGGTAATACATATCCACCACACTCATATAATCAATTCCGGTGACCATCCCGTTGGTCTTCACTCCGGTCACAGTCATTTCTCGCCCCAGCGGTTTCCATCCGAAACTGGTTCCTGTGGTGATATGCAGATTTTCCCCACAGAATACCACCAGAATCACGCTGTCATAAAAGGATTTACGACCGCAGAAAACTTCCGTTTCTTCCGGTTTATGCATATCCGCCCCGGCCTGCATCCCAAAAATGGGAAGCTGATTATAAGTCTTTGGCAGATAGGAAACAAATTCTTCCGGTTTCTGCTCTGACCCAGAATACAGGTACATGATTCCCCGCACATTCTGCAGCAGGCTCAGTTTTTTCGTAAAATCCCGTGCCGCCTCCCTGACGGAAACGGATTTCTGACTGAACCGGTAGATGTAAAAATCACTCTCTTCAAAGGTCATCAGCGTAAGCACCGTTCCTTCCGGAATCGGAATATCCACGTCCAGATTGGTGATACTGGTACATCCGGTCAGGCGCACACCGGGAAATGTATTGCACAGCGCAAAAAGATGCCGCTGAATATCCCCCGGGCTCTTGAGTCCTTCATGAATAATAAATAGCGATTTTTCCGGATCCTGTATAAGGTTTTCCTTCTGAATGGTCTCAATAACCTTTTGTACAGGTTCCCCTTTTTTCAGATAAAATGTGCGCTGTTTCATACCTTCCTGCCTTCTGTCTGCTGTAAAAAAACGTACAAACCTATCCTTACCCCATTAATAATATAAATCTAAGCCAATGCAATAAAACTTTATCGCTTTTCCTGAATAATCTCTTTCAGTACCCCGCGGCATCCATCGAGAACATCCCGGAATGTGGTATCAAAGTCACCGGTAAACCAGGGATCGGCCACTTCTCCCGACCGGTCCGTATACTCCATGAGCAGATGCACCTTGTGCTTCTTATCTCCTCCGGTAAGGCGCATGATATCTCTACGGTTTTCCTCATCCATGCCGATTACCAGATCCGCCTGCTCATAATCTTCCATAGTCATCTGCCTTGCCGCCCGAGGCGCAAATGGTATACCTTCCTGTGCCAGTTTCCTTCTGGCCGGAGGATACATATCATTTCCTTCCTCATCCCGGGTAGCGGCAAGCGAGGATACTGAAACCCTGTCATCCAGCCCGGCTTTTTTCACCAGGTCTTTCATAATAAATTCCGCCATAGGCGAACGGCAGATATTGCCGTGGCATATAAAAAGAATATGTGTCACTGTGCAAACTCCTTCCCTGTGCCCTGCGTATGGCCACATTCCGAATTCAGGCATTCCCTCCGGTTTCTCTGGTCCCGCCAGGCATACTCCGAACGCCTTCTGATAAATACAGAGGCATCGTATCCTTACTGATTTTTGCTATTATTGTATCAGAAAAAATATGCTCTTACACGAAAAAACTATTCCGCCCGCTTCTGCTCACATCCAAGGGAACACTCTTGCATGTACTCCGTCCACTGCTATGTGATTTAGAAGACTCCCGGCCGCCACTCTGCAAGTTAATCACCAAAAGATACTGTATCCATTTGTTTTTTCCGAAAGTTTTGATGTCCCCTTTACCAGGCAACTGGCAAAAGGGAATTTTCATACGTCATACTTATGATTTTAAAAACCATGGTATGGCCATGTATCAGGAAGAACCATATCCTGAAACAACGAAAGGGGCCAACAGAAGGTCGCATGATGGTCCACAGATTGTACTGAAAAGCATATAATCGAGACTCAACCACAAAAGGATGTTTCCAATGGAGTAACCGCATTTTATCCGGAGCCTTCGTTGCCTGTTTTGCTATTTCAATAACTATACCCCCTGGATTAATAACTGCCCGGGTTCCTAAATATAAGTGAATGAGATATACTACCCTTAGAAATAACCTCGAGAGAAAAAAGGAGGCTGCGTATCTCAAAGCGAAAAACAAGCATCATACTAAACCTCAGCACCAAGGGATACTGACTGATATACTTTGCCAGGCCCAGGGAATTCATGAGCCAGTCAGAAATTAAATAAGGAAGGATGTGTAATTATCGTGTTACCAATGGAAAAATCTATCTTTTCTCGCAAACGCTGGATTGAAAGCAAAATGCCCACCTGTGGATTTCATAAGGAAGGGAAGGTCTATGTCCTGAAAAAGACCTTTTTCAATGGCGACTTTCTGGCCATTCTTTCTGTCGATGCCACAGGACAACTTACCGGCCGTGTAATCGATACGATGACACAGGATGACTATGATGCGCTTTATCAGAAAAACGCCCATGGTACGTATGTCAATATGGTTCGAGCCGCCTATGTCAAACTGCTCGAAGACATCGCTGCCAGCTGCTGCCGGGATGTCCTGTTCGCCTCCCCTCAGGCCAATCGCCTGACCGAGGCCATTCTTGCTGATTTCCAGGTGAGTCCGGATTTCCCCTGGAAAGGGGAGCCCCCATATCAATCGTATGGTGCCTTTCGCCACACATCAAACCGTAAGTGGTTTGCCTTAATCATGAATGTAAAACGCGCTGTTCTCGATAAGGATAGCGCCCCCGACCTGATTGATATACTCAATCTAAAAATCCATCCAGAAGAAACTGAAGCACTGCATGCAGTTCCCGGTATATATCCTGCGTACCACATGAATCACCGGCTATGGATTTCGGTAGTCCTTGACGATACCCTGCCGGACGAAAAAATCATGAACCTCATTCGAACCAGCTATCAGCTTACCCGATAAGCGGATATGCTGGCGGCCTGCGAGTCCTGAAATTCTGAAATCCAAATGGTTTTCCAGTGAAAGGAAGGCCGGTCTGCCTTAACGTTTGAAATAGAATAACGAGTGCATTATTCCTTTTCACAAGAGAATATTCCGCTCCATGCAAAGAATCCGGAACACCTATTGAAAAAGCGACCGGAAAATTCCTGCCGCTTTTTATTCTTTCTGATTGGCCGCTCACAGCCGCCTTGAGCCATGACCGGACATGTTATTGCTCATCGCTAATAATCGTATTCCGCCCCATATTTTTAGCGCGGTACATGTAATGATCAGCACGGCTGATTATGGAAACTATAGTATCTTTTTCCTGCACCGCCGTAATACCTATGGACATGGTGATATGGAGTTTTTCACTGTCATAAGGAATAAAGGCCTGATTGACTGTTTTCTGCAGACGGTTGGCAATGACCATCGTATCTTTTTTGTCCTTAATCAGGAAAATCCCAAGAAACTCTTCTCCACCCCAGCGGCCTATCGTATCGGTCTTGCGGCTCGATTGCTTCATACTTTCTGAAATCACTTTCAGCATGGAATCACCTGCCAGATGACCATACTGTTCATTAAATTTATGAAAGTAATCTATATCCGCAAAAAGGACGGCAAACGACTGACGAAGCCTGTGAAATTCTGAAAAACGCATTCTCAGGGTAGCTTCCAGCAGCCCCCGGTTCGGAAGATGGGTAAGCGGATCATGATAAGCCAGAGAGTAGAGATTCTGCACCAGGGAAGTATCTCTATCCAGTAAACTCAGCTCTTCAAATACTTCCGCCACCATGGTAATACGCCCCTGGTCATCTGTCAGGGGAATAAAGTGAGCACTGATAACTACCCGAAACCCGTTTTTATGGGTAAAAATGAGTTTTTTAGTTTTGGTTTTTTCTTCGTCCATGCATTGCAGCAGAGGGCAATAGGTCTGACAAAGCGGTGTTCCCTTCTCATCCAGATGATGCAGGTTTGTGGCCGCACATTTCCGGCCGACCATTTCTTCCCGGGTATACCCGGTAATGCGCTCGGCCTCATCATTCCAGAACAGAATTGTCCGGTCAGGACTTACAAACTTACAATATATAATCCGTACGGTAATTTTTCTGCCAGCTGATAAAATACTTCGGCCTTCATCATGTATCCTGTCACTCCTTCACCGCACTCATTTTTCTATGCTCTTCCATCATATACGCTTATTATCAATCTGTCTATTGTAAATAATGGCATCCTGTAAAAGACAGATCTGAAATATGGCAGGTAAGGCCCAGCCCCGCAGAATGGCACATTCCTGAGCCACAGACTCCTCTCCTGTATAACAGGCTCAGATGTTGAGAATTCTTTCGTGAAACTTATCCAGCGTAGACCGATGCCCTACACTGATAACGGCGGAGGGCAGGTGGGCCAGCAGGCCATATAATGCCGCTTCAGTTTCTTCATCCATCGCCGAGCTCGCCTCATCCAGGAACAGCCACGCCGGCCGCTGCAACAGAATGCGCACGAATGCCGCTTTCTGCTGTTCCCCCAGCGAGAACACCTGCATCCAGTCACCTTCCTTATCCAGCTGATTCACATGTTTTTCCATCCGGCATTGCTTCATCAGGGGAAGCAGCACCTTATCTTCTGCATCCTGTCTCGGATAGGACAGGGCATGGCGGAGTGTCCCAAAGGGAAGATATGGCTTCTGTGGGATAAACAGCATTGTCTTTTCTTCAGGCAGCTGCAATTTTCCTTCTGCAAATGGCCAGAGACCGGCCAGCACACGAAGCAATGTGGACTTGCCCACACCGCTCGGTCCGTGGATAATCACCTTTTCTCCGGGCTGAAGAGCCAGCGACAAATCAGGGATGAGTACCCTTCCATCAGGCAGGCTGACCTTTACATGGCTAAGTGATACCCCCTGTCCGCCCCGGACAATCTTAAGCCTTTTCGATGCCACCCGTGCCGCCTCCTGTATCCCTTCCATATGATCAGTAAATGAGCAAAGTCGGTCCGCACAGGCCTTCCAGGCCGCAATACCTGTGTACGCATTGACCAGATAGGACAGCGAATCCTGTACTTTTCCAAAACAATTGGCAATCTGCATCAATCCACCAAGAGAAATCTTTCGGGTGAGATACCGGGGAGCCGCCACCACAAATGGGAAAATAATGGCAATCTGACCATAACTGCTGGTGAGCCAGGATAACTGCTTATTTTTCCGTATAATCATATACTGATTCGATACCGCCTGGAGGAATCGGGAAAATAACGTTTCCTTCTCCCGGCCGCCTCCATGATAAAAGGCCACGCTTTCTGCCGTATCGCGAAGACGCATCATACCAAATCGAAAATTAGCTTCCCTTTTCTGCTGCTCATAATTCAGCGCAATCAGTTTCTTCCCCACCTGATGAGTCACCCAGGTACCGGCCACAGAGTATAAAAGGGCCGTCCACACCAGGTAGCCTTCCAGATGGAATATGTATCCCCATAGAGTAAACGTCAGTATCTCTGACAGATTCCACAGCACTACGATAAAGCAGACTATGGTAGTTACCGCCTGGAGCAGCCCCTGCATGAGACTCAGTGACTGGGACGTAAACGAATCAATATCCTCCGAAATTCGCTGATCTGGGTTATCCCCCCGGCCACCGGAAAAGGCCTCCATGCGATAGTACATATCACCGGCTGTCCACTGGGCCAGATATTTTTCCGTCATCCAGCAGCGCCAGCGAAGAGCCAGTCTCTGCTGGAGATAATCCGCATACACAGCAAAGGCAATATAGGCAAAGGCATAACCGGTAAACTGAATAAGGCCATGATAAATCGCCTGCTGGTCATAATTCTGCAATGCCGAATAAAATGAATTAAACCAATCATTGAGCAGCAGCGTCATATATACGGCAGCCACCGTAAGTGCAGCAATCGTTATCGCCATACCCCAGGCCCGCTTCTTCTCCTCCCCTTTCCAGTACGAAAAGAGGAGCCGGCTAAGAGAACATCGGTATTGTTTATCCATCATAATCCCTCATTCCTTTTCACATCCTTAAGGCCTATTGTACCAGATTGCCCGCCCTGCCTGAGAGTCGTACAATATAGATAAGAATAACTATAGTTATAAAGGAGGTCCCTTATGAAAAAATGGATACGTATGGTTCTTATTGCCCTGGTGCTGACGTTGGGAATAGTTCCTCTTTCCCATGCATCCAACCCCATTTCCAGAGATGGATACTACCACGGCATCTTCCTTGGCGGCAAAGTCAAGGTTGTCAACTATGGAGCTGATATAAAGGTGAAAGTGGTAAACTCCTTTGCCGACCTTAAGGTAAAACCGGTCACTTCCTTCCCGGATGATGTCGGCGAATGGCAGTTTGTCAGCTATGGAGAAGACTTTACCATCCAATACGTAAACAGCTTCCCCGACATCACCATCCAGTTCGTTTCCAGTTTCCCGGGAGTAAGATGATAAATTGAGCCTGCGGCTCATGGTTTGCAGAAATCCTTACCGGGTTTTCAGGTTGGTGCGACAACTAAGTATTGTTGTTTCGCCAATGACGTTCAATACATACCCACTCCATGAGTATGTAAAAACACATAAATATCCTATAGCCAAAAAAGATGGACCCCATCACCTGCTTCGGCATGGAGTCCATCTTTTTCAGTATATGTACTTTTACTGTTTATTCTTTTTCTTATAATATTCTGCCTTATCCCGGTACATGGCGTTATCAGCTTCCTGAATGGCATTCATAATTTCTACGGCATCGGCTATCCACTGACCACCTGCGGCAATGGACAGATTACCAAGGTGGGACGCTTCATCCCGCAACCGTTTCAGCTGACTGGAAAATTCGCTTTCGGTCACATGTTGGAGCAATACTACAAATTCATCTCCGCCAAGGCGGTATACATGGTCCGCGCCATAGAGTCCCACCAGAAAACCGGCAACGGTACAAAGAGCTGCATTTCCTGCCAGATGCCCTTCCGTGTCATTGATTACCTTCAGCCCATTCATATCAATAAAGATAACCCCGACACAATTATGCGCCTGCCTCAACCGCAACACTTCATTACTGTAAGCATTCCAGTTATTAATCCCTGTCAATCCATCACAGTGCCCGAGATGCTCCAGTTCATGAATGAGATGGTGATTAGTAATCCTGGCCCCAGGAAAAAAGAAAGCGTTTCCAGAAGTTCTGCCGTATTAAACTGATCCGTCACCTCGAAATTATCTATCCCCAGATATCCGGCAATACGCCCCTGGCGATAGAACGGAAAAGCCATAAGACTTTTAATTCCCTGTCGCTTCAGATTTTCATAATCCACCATGTCGCCCATATTTCTGAGCACTTCGATGTCTTCCATGATTACACCGGGAGAATCCCTGAGCAACACTTCCCATCCGGAAATATATTCCTCATAATCCAGATTCTGCAGTGTTTCTATTTCTGACTGAATTCCTTCTGCACACCATTCAAAGGTATTGGAAACAGTAATCCCATCCGTTTCCAGCAGATAGATTCGGTCCGGATGAATAAACCGGCTGATTTCCTGCAGTGCATGATTCATAGCCGATTCATAACCTTCCCCATCGTTCAATATCTTGGCAATGCGGACAATAGCCTCATTAGTCACCCGCTCACGCTGCACATGCATCTCCCGGGCATGCTCTTCACTGATGTTCATGAAGATAAAAGAAACATATCCAGGCTCTGCCAGTGGCTGCACCACAAAATTCATCCATTGCTGCACTTCCGGGCTGTAAATCGTTTCATGTATCGTCTTCCCCGTGGTGACAGCCGCCTGGCAACAGTCCAGCCAGCGCCGGGCTCCTTCTCCGTAAACATCCAGAAAATACTTGCCGATGAGTTCTTCCCGTCTCATCCCGGCTGTATGGCAATACGCCTGATTGACAAACATGTACTGCGTATTCACTATGCTTCCATCATCTGCATATATAATTTTAAAAATCACATATGGCACCGGAATATCCTTATATGTGTCTACTGCATATGTTCCTAGCTTTAGTTCCATCACTGTGTCTCCATAATTTATGTGCCCTGACCATAGATTACGCTACTCCGGACCCGTCAGAAAAGAGGCGCAGGAATAGCCATCGGCATTCTCACTATATTTATCATTCCTTTATTATATTGTTATACATTAACCGATGTCTGTCAACCACTATATAGAGCCGATATGAGATTGTCAAACGGAGAGGATATATGAGCCTATAGCTCGACGTCCGCCCCCAAGCAGATATGAGATATGAGGTTTAAGATTAGAGAGAAAAAACAAGTATACTATACCCATGATTGTGAACCCTGCTAAACTGGCAAAAGGTCAGGGCCGTGAGGACGGTGAAACCTTCCATTGGAAGATTTCGAGCTGTGGATACATTGATGAGCTGAATCTCAAGGCCCGGAAATCCAGGAAGGGTTTCTGCGGACCTTGAACCAAGGGGGGGGAAATCTTCGTCTGACCGTCTGCCTTGCAGACTTTCCGACAGCAGAGTTCAGTTTGTGAATTTTTTCAAGCTCGCTTCAGTATATGTTCCCACACAGCGGTAAGTACGTTTTCGCTGTATATTGCTTTTTCCTTTTCAAACATAGCCGCAGCCGCTTTACCGGTGAGTCCGGTGAGTACCCCGATAAACCGGGCTCCTGCTGCCCTGGCTCCCAGTACATCGGAATAGGAATCGCCTATCACATACACTTCATCAGAAGCATGAATCCTGCCATCCGTTATATACGCTCCGTAATTTTCTGTCCGCCTGCCATAAGCAGCACAGAGGTACAGGAACGGCGATGGCTTTCCCAATGGAATATTCCCATACTGAGCTGAAACCTCCTCTGCATCCGAAGCGGTGGCTATGTACACCGGATCAAAGGCTTCATACCAGCCAAAGAAACGAAATGGAATTTCCACTTCTTTGGCCCCTCGTCCCGTGGCTACTCCCAGAGAAAATCCGGCAGCCTTTAACTGTTTCAGCATATTCCGTATATCTCCTGCATCCCCGAGCGGATTCTCTTTCTGCAGGAACCCCTCCTTTGGGGCACCATATACCTTTTCATGCATAATTTCCGGAAACACTTCATCTCCCAGATACCACTGCTGAAAAGCCAGCTGATGCATGCGGAAAAATGAAGAATCCAGATTCATAAACGGAAGCTCCCTTCCCGCCTCCACCTCTGCCGCCTGACGAAGACAAGCAAAAAGTGCTGCCCCCTCTACCTGAGATTCCACATGGGATTCCCAAAATAAAAGTATCTCCTCCGCCCCCGGCACAGCCCTATCCGCCAGAAGACTGCCCAGAGCCTTTACCTCATCCAGGTTTTTCAGAGACAGAGGGGGTAAATGTCCGGTTTCCTCCCGGAATTGACGCGCCATAAGCCAGGAAGCGGTTATAAGAAAAGCATGCACCATTTCCCAGTTTGAATTGATACCATGCGCCTTCAGCCACGACAGCAGCGTATCTCCTGCCCATACCCGGTCCCGCACAGCGGCAATCCATGCATCATCTCCATGAAGCGGCAGTCCTGAATCGTTGGCAAGCCCCATATAATACGGACTGTACAGCCATTCCCAAACCGTAAGAGCGGACACATCAAAATATCGTTCCTCACTCAGAAGAACCCCGTCCACATCAAAAATGACCTTCTTCATAAGCCCTCCTCATAAGCCGGACATAATGTAATAATCCTATAGTATGTATTTATAATACGACAACTGGCTACGCTGACGGCAAACCATCGAACCTGGTAAGATAACCACTCCCCTGCAAAACGCTCATCAGAGAATTCGGATGCAGAACGAAAAAGCCTCATTTCCCCATATGCCATGCGGCTGTGCCGCCGGCGAACCATCGAGCAAAGCGCCCTGATTTTTCAACCCCGTATTTCAGGCATGAAAAAAGACAGATTCTCAGCCACTTCTGAATCTGCCTTTGCCTTTATTCCCTTATAAAATTATTCATTCCTGCCACGGGCAATGACTTCCTGTACGGCTTTAAATTCCGGATCGTTGTCAAAATCATACATATTCTTCTTACCTACTGCGTAATGGAGCCATACGAATCCATCATCGAGAAGCTGCACATCCAAGGGCCTGAACAGCACTGGATGATCTTCCGATATACCCGGCCTGGCCATAAACAGAGACTGGGTGTTCACATTGCCATCCGCTGCCGGCGCCAGGATAAGGCTCATTTCATCGGTAAGTCCTGCCTGGATAAAGCTCCAGTTTACGGTACCACCACCGCCGAGCATCATGCTGTCCACATGAAACAGGGATTTTGCCTTCCGGCAGAATTCTTCCAGGTCCACATGGTCGTCTCCACATAGGATATAACTGATTCCCTGGCGGCGAAGGTAATCACGATATGCATTGGATGCCCGATGGGACATGACTTCCACAATATGTGCCTTTTCCTCTCCGAAATCGGTGGTATTCTTTGTCCATGCCACACGTCCCTTACTGTCCAGAACAAACTGAAAACGGCCACAGGATGCCCCTGGTGCCAGGTAGTCACCTTCTGGAACCGGCGCAGCATTCTCATCCACTTCCGGCACCGCATATCCGGTCTGATTATCTTCAATGGTGGTGCGGCCTTCCACCATCGCCTGAAAAGTAAACTTAGCCTCCGGTCCGAAAATCGTACGGTAAAACGGATCACTTTCCGTATTGGTCTCCGGAATCCAGAGATATTTTCCCATAATCTTTCCATCCAGGGAAATTTCCATATGGTTAAAAATAAACGGGCGTTCGGAACGATTCATACTTCCTCCAGTCTGCATACAGGACATTTGCCCTCATGCCAGCTTTTCTGTAAATTATTTTCAAACTCTGCTACGGGTATCGGTTTAGAAAAAAGGTATCCCTGCAGCAGATCACAGTCCATCTCCAGAAGGGCGTCCCGCTGGGCGTTGGTTTCTACCCCCTCTGCCACCACCGTCATATCCAGCAGTTTGGCCATGTGAATCATGGACTCTATGATAATCATACCACGCATACTGCTGTCCTCTTCCAGCTTAAGAAAATCCATATCCAGTTTCAGCGTCTGCGCCTTAATGTTCCTGAGCGTGTTCAGCGACGAATTCCCCTTTCCGAAATCATCGATTTCCAGCTCAAATCCCGCTTCCACCAGCCGGTCAGCCACCCGTTGCCGCAATGCGGATCGGGAAATAATGGCACTTTCTGTAATTTCCACATTGATTTTATTTCTTGGCACCCCATACATATCGGCCAGAGAACAAAGGGTATCCGGCACATCCAGATAATCAAAGTCTTCCGGAAATACATTGAGGGACAGTTTTAAATGGGAAAACGGAGTCCCTTCCCACTTTTTCAGAAGCTGTATTGCCTGCCCCCACACGTAGTGATCAAGGCGTACAATCTGGCCGGTCTGCTCCAGAAATGGAATAAATTCGCCGGGAGAAATGATTTCTCCGCTGGCGGTAACCCACCGGGACAGCACTTCAGCAGACACCACCTTGCCATGCCTATCCACCTGCGGCTGCAGGTATACCTGGAACTCACCTCGCCGTATGGCCTTTTCAAATACATTGATCAGTGCACGGGCACGCCTTACCTTCTTGAGCTGCCCGGGCCGGTAATAGGCTATATGACTCTGTGGATCATCCATAATGGTTTCCTGGGCCGCCCAGGTATATTCAATCATCCGCGACAAGGGAATATTGACTGAATCCCCCATAAAGACGCCGGCGTGAATGTGTACGTGAAACACATCTTCCCCCGCCTCCTGTTCCACTCTCCAGAGCATGCGCTCCCAGTTTTCCGCATAGAAATCATGCCTTGGCATCACCACAACAAATACATCGTCCCCCACGCGGCCGGCAATGGATTCTTTGGGTTTTATCGAGCGAATCCGTTCCGCCAGAAGCACGAGGAGGCGATTTCCTTTTTCCATTCCATACAGATTATTAATAATCCGGAAATGACGCACATTCATCTGAATCAGTACAAAATCTTCATCCCGGGCTTTGAACGTCTCCAGCAGCCCCCGGGCATGAATAAAGAAGCCATGCCGGGTAAACATGCCGGTAAGGGTGTCATAGTACGCCAGTGCGAGATGCTTTTCCGTACTTTTATCAGGAACTGTCTCCCGTTCTTCCTTCGTCGCCAGTCGATAATCCAGCCGTTCCAGCACCAGGGCATCCATCGTCCTTCCGGCACCGGAAATGACCAGGGGCACTGACTCCACCAGACACAGCAACTCCCCCATCCGTTCCTTTTTAAGAATCTTCTTCCCTGTATAATGCGCCTTGTAGCTGGAACAGTTGCTGCATCGTGACGTAGCTCCCCATATATTGAAACAGGGTCTTCCGTAGGAAAACTCCTCTCCACACACACGGATTTCCCTGCACTCTTCCGGCACCACCAGCCTGGCCACATCATGATTCTGTTTTTCCTCTTCCAGCCGGCTCGCCACTTCGTCAATCATCCAGTTTAATTTTTCCATGGTTTCCCCTTTTATGATATATTCCACGGGCTCTCATCCCTTCCCCTCTCAGGAGTGAGAGCAATGGACACGGCCGGCCTGTCATAAGTTCTCCATCAGAGGCCAAACTGCCAGCCAAATTTTTCTACAAATCCTGGCACCGGTATCGGCCAGGAAAACAGATAGCCCTGCAGATAATCGCAGCCCAGGTGAATCAGATAATCTCTCTCTTTTACCGTTTCCACCCCTTCGGCTACAATATGCATCCCCAGGCGTTTCCCCATCTGAATCACCGATTCAATGATGACCTCGCCTCGCTTTTTATCCTTTTCAGTCATCTGCAGGAACGCCATATCCAGTTTCAGAGTCCTGGCGTTAATGTCTTTCAGTGTATTGAGCGATGAATATCCCTTTCCGAAATCATCAATTTCCAGCTGGAACCCTGCATCCACCAGACGATCGATGACCCGGCTTTCTTTCACCCGCCGGGAGAGGATGGACGATTCAGTAATCTCTATTTTCAGTTTTTTTCTGTCAATGCCATAGGTGTCAGCAAAGGAAATGAATGTGTTTACCACATCCATATATTCAAAGTCCTGGGGCGATACATTTACGGAAATGGTAAGTGGTTCCAGAGGCGTCCCCATCCATTTCTTCAGCAGTCTGGCCGCTTCTTCCCATATGAACCGATCCAGTTCCACAATCTGTCCTGAATTTTCCAGAACCGGGATAAATTCAGCTGGCGATATGGCCGTGCCATCAGGAGTAATCCCCCGGGCCAGTACCTCGGCAGACACCACCTTTTTGTCCCGATTGACCTGTGGCTGCAGGTAAATGGTAAACTCTCCCCGCTCCAGCGCCCCCTTAAACATATTCACCAGGCGCTGTCCTTTAATGAGTTTTTTCATCAGTTTCGGATTGTAGTAGGCAAACCGGCGGTTCACTTTTCCGATTATGGACTTTCTTGCCATATCCGCATGATTAATCATAATGGGCACCGGAATATCCGGCGCAGTTATGGCATACACGCCTGCATGTACCTGAATGTGATAAATATCCTTTTCTACCGCCAGGGAAATATCCTTCAGCAGTTTTTTCAGGTTTCTTTCCTGGAACCTCCCTGACCGGCAAAAGATGGCAAATTCATCCCCGTAAATTCTGGCTGCATACGAATGACCGGACAGGCCTTCCCGGATACGCCCTGCCAGAATCATGAGCACCCGGTTGGCCTTCCCTTCACCATACAGTTCCCCAATGAGCCGGAAATTATGAATATTCAATGTAATTATTACATAATTTTCCTGCTGTTGTTTCATCAGTTCTTTACGTACCCGTCGACAGAATCCTCGTTTATTCAAAAGCCCGGTGAGCGAGTCCCGCCCCTGTCCTCCCATATGCCGGCGTGAAGAAAACGTCTGTACCCGGTTCATTTCCCGACCTGTTGCCGGACGGGAATGCATACATTCCATCACTACGGGAACCTGCACCCCGCTTTCAGTCATCAGGCGGAAAGGGGTAGTCCGTATCTGCAGCATCTGATTTCCCTTTCGTATCCTGGCATACACCTTCTCTTCCATATGACAGGCACGGAAATTCCAACAGGCATCACATCCATTTCTGTCTTTACGCTGACAAAAATCCCCGTACCGGAATCCTTCCGGCGTAACCACTATTTCCCTGTTTTCATCCGGATTAATGAGGCGGACAGTCTGCCATTTTCTTTTTTCCTGCCGCACCCATCGAGCGGCCTCATCCAATGAAAGTTCTTTATAATTCACAGGAAACTCCTTTCCTCTTTCACACTCTGGTTCTGCCCATGGCAGGTTTACAGACTTATACCTGTCCCGCTGCCAGAAAAGCCCGCGTGAGAAGAATAAGGGCATCGAACACCTGGAGCCCCGGTCTGTTAAGGAACCAGACAGACCGCCTGTTAAAAGCCATCCCGGAAAGGCTCTCTTTCCTACACCCTGAAACTATATATGATATTCACATGTACATTTTTTATATATAAATAAATCCTTTATGCTTATTTTTCCATATACAGTTTACAACTTATTTACTAATACGGCTATGTCGACAAATATTATTTATCTTAATTTTATTTTTAAGGGTATGCCAATACGAGCCTTTGTATTAAGAGATGGACCGCCTGCAGAAGACAGGCTGTCAGACGACAGACCGGACTGCCCATGATATGGACTTGCATCCATTGTGATATGTACCCCCTTTACTGGACAATTAGTAAAGGGGGATTTTTTATGCGCTATACCTATGAATTCAAAAAACATTGCGTTGACCTGTATCGGAAAGGACAATATCCGAAAACACCTGAAGGCTTTTCCCAAAGGGGTTTTCGCATGATGGTCCGCAGATGGTGTAGAAGTGTGGAAATACACGGTTTCAAAGTGCTGAAGCATAAGAAACGGAACAGAGTCTGGACTACGGAAGAACGGTTCGAATTGGTTAACCGCGTTTTATCCGGGGAATCCTTTACCTCCGTTGCTATTTCCGCAGGAATATGCCCTGGTGGATTAAATACCTGGATTCACAAATACAAGAAAATGGGATATATTGGCCTTATAGATCGCAGGAAAAATCGAAAGCCAAAGGAGTCCCATATGAAGAAACACAAACATACCCAACCAGGAAGACGCAAGGAATCAGAGCATGAGGAACTTATCCGCCTGAGATCAGAAATTGAATTCTTCAAGGCACAGAATGAATTCTTTAAGACGGAGAATGCGGTAATAAAAAAAGAAATAGCCTTGAGAGAGCAAAAGGCGACAGCGCGTCTCAAGGCGAAAAAGCAGCCATCGTCCAGGAACTCAGAACCGAAGGATATCGACTAACCTACCTTCTCAAAGCCATGGAACTGTCCCGTTCTACGTATTATTTTGAAATAGGGAAAAAAGATCTTGTTACCCTCCGAAATGAAGGCCTGGTAAAGACAATAGTAGCCATCTTTAATAAGAATAAGGGACGATACGGGGTACGGAGAGTGCATCATGAACTCATTCATCTGGGATATAAGGTGAATCATAAACGGGTATATCGTCTGATGCGTATGGCAGGCCTTATGGGCAAGCGTCCGAGGGAAAAGGGAAAGTACAAGTCCTATAAAGGATGTGTGGGGAAAGTGGCTAAAAATATCATAAACAGAGATTTTGCGGCAGAAAAGCCTTTGCAGAAGTGGACAACCGACATAACCCAGTTCAATTTCTCCTGGGGTAAGTGCTATCTCTCCCCAATTCTTGATATGGCTACCAATGAAGTCATAGCCTATGACCTCTCATTAAGCCCGAATCTGGAACAGATCAAGCGTATGCTTAATAAGGCGTT
>NZ_FMXA01000038.1 GCF_900103425.1 Dialister histaminiformans
GTCGTCATTGGCTGTAAGTCCATAGAATTATGAAATCTTTGATTTCCATACTATTGACAGCCCGGTCTTTGCTGGCTGGTGGTGGAAAGTAGAATCCACTATGTTGGAATGTAGGAAAGCATGAAAATGTTCTGAGTTCTTTCAGTCTGACAGGAAGCCCCACAGACTTCCAGTCTGACCGTCTGAATCATCTGATTATCTGCAGACGGCTACAGTAGTTTGTCTGGTGGAAAGTAGAATCCACTATGTGAATCAGAAGGAATGACGGGTTATGTTGCTTCTCGATTTTTATAAAGAAGCTATTCGCAGAATCCATCCCCTGTGTTTCCCAAGGAGCACACCGACCTGCCTTATGATGTTAAGCCACAGCCCTGATCCGAAGGATTACAGCCCATAAGAGTCAGCTCATCATTATTCGTTTATTTTTGTTATAGAAAGTTTTTTTATTATCCTATTGAACATTTGCAGAAGCAGCGATACAATCGGTAGTATCTTAACGACCGTGTGTTGTGCAGACGGTCGACCTGACAGGTGTTGTGAACAAGGAGGATCATCATGATCATTACTATAGCTCGTGAATGCGGTGCTGGCGGCGAAGTTATCGGCAAACTGCTTTCTGAAAAATTCAACATTCCATTTTACAGCTGGCAGATATTGGTAGAAATGGCCAAGGAAAAAGGACTGTATGAGGAAATGCCGACTTTCTTCACTGAAGATCCGATGAACAGCCTTATTTATGCATTGAGTGTCACGGTGCATTCTGACAAAGTAAAGAAGACACCACTCAATGCACTGGCTAAACTGCTGGAAGGTCAGGATTGCATCATTATCGGACGCTGCGGAAACTTTGTATTCAGAAACCGTGGAGACTGCTTCAGCGTGTTCCTCCATGGGGATTTTGAGGACCGCGTAGCTTCTATGGCTAAGAAGTGGAAGACCACGAAGGCCGAAGCAGCAAAACGAGTACCAAAAACCGATGAATACCGCTCGGTATATCATAAGTTTTACACCGGCGAACAGTGGGGTTATTCCAGCTACTATGATCTGACCCTGGACACCTATCGCCTGGGATTTGAAAAGACGACAGAATATATTGCTGATTTCATTAAAGACGCAGGCATTAAGACCTGTGCTGAGTTGGCTGAAGAAAGGGAGGAATAATCAATCGTGGACATATTGCGACAATTCAGTATTATTCTGGCACTGGCATTTGTCGGTGAAATTCTGCACGCTCTGCTTCCGCTCCCTATTCCGGCCAGCATTTACGGGATTCTTCTCCTGTTTGTTATGCTCCGGTTTAAGGTACTGCACGTGGTACAGATTCGTGAAACCGTGACTTTCCTGATTGAAACCATGCCGATTATGTTTGTTCCGGCGGCAGCGGGTCTGCTCAATGCCTGGGGCATCATTAAACCGAAGCTGATTCCTTATCTCATCATCATTGTAGTGGGGATGGTGGTCGTTATGGTCGTTTCCGGCCTGACCACTCAGTTCATTATCAATCATCAGAAGAAAAAGTCGATGTAGAAAGGAATAAACATGTACGCATTTTTAACCTCTTCCCTGTTTCTCTGCGTAGTGGTCTCTCTGGCTGCCTACGCTATCGGGGTATATTTACATAACAAGCTGGAAAATGACCTGGTCAATCCGCTGCTTATCGCTATTGCCCTGGTTTTGGTATTCCTTCTGGTCACAGGACTTCCCTACAAGGATTACGTGAAGGGATCCAGCTATATCAGTTTCCTCCTCACACCGGCCACCATCTGTCTGGCGGTACCGCTGTACGAACAGATGAAGCTTCTTACCCGGAATTTCACCGCTATCATAGGCGGCATTACCGCGGGTATGTTCGCCGGCCTGATTACCGTATTCCTGTTTGCCAAGCTCTTCCACTTTGACCATGCATCCTATGTCACCCTTCTGCCAAAGTCCATCACTACGGCTATTGGTATGGGCGTATCTGAAGAACTGGGTGGCTATGTATCCATTACGGTAGTAGCCATCATTGCCACCGGTGTGGTAGGAAATATCTTTGCAGAACAGATCTGCCGTCTCTTCCACATTACTGATCCAGTAGCCAAGGGTATTGCCTGCGGCAGCGCCGCTCACGCCATGGGTACATCCAAGGCTATGGAAATGGGCGCTGTAGAAGGGGCTATGTCCTCCCTGGCCATGGTAGCCGCCGGCATCATGACCGTAGCTGGAGCTTCCCTCTTCGCTGTACTTATTTAGTCGTAACTATTATCCCCAAAGCTGTGAACCGATTTACCGGTTTACAGCTTTTTTTATGCAGAAAGATTCGAATCCAGCAGAAGACCTCTGTGGTATGATAAAAGAAGAAGGTCTCTGAAAAATAAGGATTTATTTTTACAGGCCCAGGACCGTAAATCCCTTCGGGATTCGAGACGGTGTAAAACATGTTGTTTTACAAAGGGAAGCGGAATATTTCTTATAAAAGCTAAGAATGCTAAAGTTTCTCCAAAAGGGAAA
>NZ_FMXA01000010.1 GCF_900103425.1 Dialister histaminiformans
TTTCTTCCTATCTCCATGCGGAAATTGGAAGGTATTCGGTATTAGCAGTCGTTTCCGTCTGTTGTCCCCATCCTGAAGGCAGGTTGTTTACGTGTTACTCACCCGTTTGCCACTAGAATCCAAAAAAGAGCAAGCTCTTTCTTTTCTTCCCGTTCGACTTGCATGTGTTAAGCACGCCGCCAGCGTTCGTCCTGAGCCAGGATCAAACTCTCCATGATAGATTGTTTGTTTGGCTCGATTATTTCTTGCCTATTAACCCTTTAAATTGCGGGATAATTTCTTATCCGCACATCGGCTTTATTGTTCGCTGTACTGTTCAGTTTTCAAAGAACCAATTCGCAATCACTTGCGATGTAAAGTATATTACCACAGGTTTTACCAACCTGCAACCCTTTTCACAAAAGACAGTCTTATTATATTAATTATGTACAATTAATATAATAAGACTGTTAAAATAGTAAACTCTATTCTTCTGCAAAATCAGCTTCCAGGATCGCCGTCAGCCTCCAGGACATCTGGTTATACTTCGCTTAGATTTCAACCTGCATAGGTACCGGATAGAACGTATTGCTCTTCTTATCATAGGCCAGCTGATATTCGGTGACAGCGCCCTTGCTGTCAATCAAATCAAGGACAAGTTTTTTAGCGGTAATGGCAATGTTGGCATCTTTCCAGTTCCCCGGAACGGAAGAGGCTTCAAAGGCCTTAGTAAATGTACCGTTGTGATAAGATACCAGAATACATCCGTCAGCGTCCCCTGTCTCAATCAGGTAAAAGGTTCGTCCATTTCCTGAATTGATAATAGGAACAATACTAATGTTCAGCGAGTCAGGAGAGGTCTTTGCTTTTCCTTTGAACAGCTGCACAGGAATATCTTTTAATGTAAAGGGGGCATCTGTCCCTGGTTCGAAAGTAACATCGGCTTTGCCCGGTGTCTGCTCCTTAAGAGTTACCAGAATCGGTGTGTCTGCCAGATCCATCATTATGGACGAATCTCCGGATGGTATAGTGAGACTGGCTGAATTTCCTGAGATCCAGTCGGCATAGGCACTGCCGGATAACAAAAGCGCCGCCGAAAGTGCCATTGAAATAATCTTTTTCTGCATATAATTCCCTCCTTATCATAGATTCTCCGTCCTCTTTCTACGTATATTATAACATGCTAGGTAATAAGTCTGATGCCTTTCACGCTACTCTGTATACCAGAAAAGGCACTGGTCCCATTATGGATTCAGTGCCTTTTCGCAGACAGGCGGCTTTGTCTTCTCCCGCTGCCTTTAGTCTTTTTTCTTCTTTTTGCCTTTCTTTTTCTTTGTCTCCTCCCCTTTTTCCGCTTTCTTCGATTTTGATTTTTTCAGTTTTCCCTTCTTTTCATGAGCAGATTCACTGGATTCCTGCTTTTTCCTGGCCAGTGCTTCCTGTTTTTCTTTTATCCGCTCTTCCTGTTTTTTACGTTCTTCTTCCAGAGCCAGTTTCTTAGCCTGTTCCGCTTCTTCATGAGCAGCCTTTGCATTGCCTTCCTCAATGGATACTTCCTGAGCTGATAGGCATGGCATGGTTACCGTAATGGTGGTTCCCCGGCCTTCTACGCTGTCAAGGGTGACCGTGCCATGATGTCTGGAGATAATATGCTTACACATAGCCAATCCGAGCCCGGTGCCTCCGGTTTCCTTGCTCCGGCTGGATTCCACCCGGTAAAAGCGTTCAAAAATACGATTCTGCTTGTCTTTCGGAATGCCAATGCCCGTATCGGATACGGTAAGAACCATATGGTTATCCGCTGTCTTAGACAACTTCACCGATACCTGTCCATTCTGCCGGTTATACTTCACCGCGTTATCCAGCAGGTTAACCAAGAGTTCAGAGAGCAGGGAATGGTTACCATGCACATATACAGGTTCTGTTTCCGAGAGAACCGTCACACCCCGGTGATGTGCCTGTGGAGAAATGATGTCTACCACATACTTGACAACCTCTTCCATATTCACCATGCCCCAGGTAATGGTGGTATCGTTTTCTTCCAGTTTTGACAGATGGAGAATGGTGTTTATGAGTGTCACCATGCGCTGTGCTTCGCTATAAATCCGCTGCCCGAACATCCTTACATCCGCCTCATTGGCATACATACCATTGGCAATCATTTCTCCGAATCCACTGATTGACGTAAGAGGGGTCTTCAGTTCGTGGGATACATTGGCAGAAAATTCCCTTCGCATCTTTTCTGCCGCATACTGAGCTGACAGGTCTCTCAGCACAATAAGCAGGCCGTTTTCATTGTCAAATAACCGCAAAGGGGTCATCAATACCATATACGGTGTGTCATACAGAGTCATGGTGTATTCCTGACTCTTCGTATTGTGATAAGCGCGGCTTATAGCACGAAGCCAGTCTTCATCATGGAAAATCACAGAAATCTTACGGTATCTGCGATTTCCTTCAATATGGAATATTCTGGCTGCCTTCACGTTATAATCAAGTATTTCCTTCTGTGAATTGAGTACAATGAGGCCATTAGAAATAGAATCCTGTACTGCCTGCATCATTTTCCTGTCTTCTTCCAGATTTTCCAGATAGGCATCGGCCTGACGATGCAGTTCCTTTACTGTATCGAGCACCGGTTTCAGTTCTATATACTGCCCGGGAATCTCTACATTCTTTTCACCGGACATAATCCGGCTGATAACTACACTCATATCCCCCAGCGGGCTTAAGATTTCTTCCGTCTTCTTATTTGCTACCAGGACAGCCCCAACACTGAACACAATGATGAACAGAATCATCCCGGGAATATATCCATTGAACATGCTGAGATTCAGACTTCTGACACTGGACAGACGAAGCAGCGTACCATCCGGTGCCTTATGGGTATAATACTCCTTGGGTATACCGTTGACGCTCTTATGAATGGAAAAACTGCTTCCCTCTTCCATACCGGTCTTTACTTCCGACTGTGCAATATAATCTTCATCCAGGGGACCTGCTGAATCATAAAGCACCTGCCCATCCTTATTAAGCCAGACAATATGTATGCCTGATATATTATTTTCCTTGTATAGCTGCTTTAAATAGGAAATACTGTATTCCTTATTTTTTTCACTCAATGCGCGGGATGCCGCATAGGTAGTCATCTCCAGCTCGTGAATCCGTTGCTGCTGCATTCCCTGATAATAAAGTACAGCCGACATCAGAAATGACACCAGCACAGCAACCAGTCCCATGAAAAAAAGACTGCGCTGAATTTGTTTCCTCATAATTTATCCTCTTATTCCTTCTTTCTGCCTAAGCGGTAGCCAATCCCCCTTACCGTACAGACATGTTTGCCTTCTTCTCCCAGTTTCTGACGCAAACTCATAATATGCATATCGATGGTCCGGCTTTCCAGGGAGAATGGTTCTTCCCATACGGCCTGCATAATCTGATCCCGGGAAAGGACCATATTTTTATTAATCATCAGATATTTCAATAATTCAAATTCTTTAAGTGTCAGATTGATCTCTTTTCCATCCACCTTCACTATATGCTGTTCCGGAATCATGGTAATTTTTCCATAATTGATAACATGGGATTCCACCGGTTCTGCATTTCTCCCTCGGCTTCGCCTGAGCACTGAACGGATGCGGGACAAAAGCTCCATAATGCCAAATGGCTTAGTCACATAATCGTCAGCTCCGCTGTCCAACCCTTTTACCACATCATACTCACTTGATTTTGCGGTGGCCATGATGACCGGAATATCCCGGGTCTGTTCATAGTTTTTAAGTTTTTTCAGTACCTTGATTCCATCTTCTCCTGGAAGCATGATATCCAGAAGTATCAAATCTGGAAGGTTCTGCTCCAGTGCCTTATAGAATGGAGCCGCTTCAGAAAATCCCCTGACTTCGTATCCCTGTCCTTTTAATGCATAGGTTACCAGTCCGCGAATGCTTTCATCATCTTCCACACAATAAATCAGCAATCCCTTTACCTCCATATATACTGAATATTTTATATTCTAAAAAAAGATGTCCTGCCCTCGGAACAGTTCCGAAAGCACAGGACATCTTCATGCCTTGGCATTCCAAGATTCTTATCCTATTGTAACATACACTGGCAATGTATCAGCCGAAATCACCGGATACATAACGAATGGTCTGCTTCTTTTCCGGATTATTGAAAAGTGTATGAGTATCTGCGCACTCTACCATTTCCCCCATATAGAAGAAAGCAGTATTGTCCGCAATACGCTGCGCCTGCTGCATATTATGGGTAACCATAATGACCGTGTATTTGTTCTTCAGTGTATTTACCAGCTCTTCAATTCTGGCCGTAGAGATTGGATCCAGTGCACTGGTTGCTTCATCCATGAGAAGTACAGAGGGTTCTACCGCAAGGGCTCTGGCAATGCACAGACGCTGCTGCTGCCCGCCGGACAGCCCCAGTGCCGACTTCTTAAGGCGATCCTTAAGTTCATCCCAGATAGCTGCCTGACGAAGGCTCTTTTCTACAATTTCATCCAATACCTTTTTCTGGGTAATGCCCTTCAGTCTCGGACCATAGGCTACATTATCATAAATACTTTTGGGGAATGGATTTGGCTGCTGGAAAACCATACCTACATTACGACGCAGCACCAGTGGATCCATTTCCTTATAGATATCTACACCATTCAGGTTAATGCTTCCTTCAATATGGCATCCGCGAACCAGGTCATTCATTCGGTTTAATGTGCGAAGGAATGTAGACTTACCGCAGCCAGAAGGTCCGATTAACGCAGTAATCTTTTTTCTTTCCATGCGAAGATTAATATGCTTTAATGCCTGAAATTTGCCATAGAACAGATTCACGTCACGGCAGTTAAATGTAATGTTGGACTGTATAGCTATATCGGAAGAAGCGGTCTGCGCGCTTCTGTATGCCAATGTACTGGTTGTCATATTTTAATTATTCTCCTTCTATCTTTCTGGAAATTGCACGGCCAAGCCATCTGGACATGATACTGAAAAAGAGTACCAGACAGATTAATACCGCAGATGCCGCTGCCGCTACATCCCCTGCATTAGCGGTTGTACCTTCTGTTCTGGAAGCCCAGACTGCCAATGACAGGGTTTCCCCCGGGCGGAATGGGTTCAGCGGACAAACCGGGGAAGCCAGATTCCATACATTCCAGTTAATATCGGTACTCATACCTGCCGTATACAGAAGAGCTGCCGCTTCGCCAAATCCACGGCCGGCTGCCAGCATGATACCGGTAATAATCGGCTGTACACAAGCTGGAAGTAATACATGTACAATGGTTTCCCATGGGGTAGCCGCCAGAGCCAGACTGCCTTCTCTGTATCCCTTAGGCAGCGCCTGCAACGCATTATAGGTGGTAGTAGTAATCAGAGGAATGGACAGGATGGAAACGGCCAGAGCACCGGAAAACAGATTCCACTGTGTTCCCACATAAACTACAAATGCCAGATAACCAAACAGGCCGACTACGACGGACGGAAGGGAGGATAATGTCTCCAGTGCCATCTGCAGTAAATCCGTGGTTCGTCCTGGAGCTGCATATTCTGACATATAGACGCCTGTAGCAATTCCAAGAGGTACAGAGACCAGAAGGGAAATAACCACCAGATAAATTGTATTAAAGAACTGGTTGCCAATCCCTTCATCTGTAAATGAGAAAATCGTTCCACTGTATGCTTCAATGCCGTTATACATGATGTAACTCAGCATAGCGATCAGAAGAAGTACAAAGCTTCCTGAAATTGCATACAGTGCACCGGTAGCCAGCCTGTCAGAGAAACGGGCATGCCGTATGGATGCATCCACCTGTGTAAGGGGATTTTTATTCTGTTCCGATGCCACTGCACCAGTACTTGTCGTAGTCATGCGTTAGCCTGCCCCTTTCTTCCAATCAATCGAATGGCCACAATAAACAGGAATGACATTATAAACAGGAAAAGTGCCATTGACCAGAGCGCCGCATTCAATTCCCCGCCATCCATAGCGCCGCCCATATCTGAAGCAATCGCTGCGGTAAGGCAATGTGCCGGTGCCAGAAGAGATGTGGGGAATGCCTTCATCTTACCGATAACCATAGCGACAGCCAGCGCTTCACCGAAAGCTCTGGACAGACCAAGAATAATCGCGGTCAGAATCCCTCTTTTAGCCGCAGGAATCAGCACGCTGTAGATTACCTGCCATCGGGTAGCTCCCAGGCCATAAGCGCCTTCTAGGAACTTTGGATTTACACTTTCGATGGCATCGGCAGATATGGAGGTAATTGTCGGGTAAATCATGACTGACAACACAACGGATGCTGCCAGAATGGATTGCCCCTGGGGTAAATGGAAAAGTTCCTGAATCCATGGCACCAGTACAACCAGTCCTACCCAGCCATATACTACGGATGGAATCCCGGCAAAAATTTCAACCGCCGGGCGAATAACCTTACGCCCCAGTTCCGGCGAAATCTTTGTTATAAAGATAGCTGTGGCTACACTGAACGGAACGGCAATCAGCAAAGCCACCATACTGGTAATAATCGATCCGGCAATAAACAATGCCGCACCTACCTTTCCACCGCCTGCCATATCATCAGCCGGTTTCCAGGTCATTCCAAACAGGAATTCGCTTAATGAGTGACCAAACGTTACAAAAGTTTCTGAACCTCGAACCAGTAAAAATACAGAAATGGCTAAAGTGAGAATTACAATAGCCATTCCGCATAGTGATACCAGTCCTCTACCAGTGAATTCCCTTCTCCACTTAATATTGCGACTCATATCTGCTCCTTATTGCATTTTCGGGATTTTGTTACTTATTCCCGGGTAACCTTCATCTTGCTGGCTACACCATATCCCTGCTTTTCAATATCTGCGCTGTAATCTTTGCTCATGATGAAATCAATGAAAGCCTTAACTGCGCCGGTAGCTTCCCCCTTGGTATACATATGTTCATAGCCCCATACCGGATACTTACCGTTATATACATTCTCCAGTGTTGGTTCTACACCATCAATAGCCAGAGGAGTAACGGTGTTGTTATTCATCAGATAGGAAAGAGCTACATAACCAATAGCGCCCTTAGTCTGAGAAACAGTCTGTACCAGTGTACCGCTATCATCGGTTTCCATAGACTTATTGGACAATTCTTCCTTGCCATCCAGTGCATACTTGGTGAACAGTGCACGGGTACCGGATGTGCTTGGACGGGTAATCAGAACTACGGCTTCATCCGGGCCGCCTACATCCTTCCAGTTAGTAACCTTGCCGGTAAATATATCCTGGAGCTGTGCCTTGGTCAGGGACTTCACATTGGTGCCGATTTCCTTGCTGACTACCGGTGCCATAACGGTAACTGCTACCTTATGATCTACCAGTTCAGCAGCCTTAGCTTCCGGAAGCTTTTCCTTGGCAAATACATCGGAGTTGCCGATGTCTACAGAGCCTTCAGAAACCTGCTTAAGACCTGTGCCAGAGCCACCGGCATTAAGTGTAATAGACACCTGATCATTCTTTGCCTTAAACTTCTGTGCTGCATCCTTAGCCAGCGGAAGCAGTGCGGAAGATCCGGATACGGTTACCTTACCGGAAGGACCGGATTCTCCTGCATCATTTCCACCACAGCCGGTAAGTGCAAGCCCTGCTGCAAAAACAGAAATCAATAATGCTGCTGCCCATTTTTTCTTGTTCATAACTATCCTCCTGAATACATTTCTGAACCTGTATTCAATATAAAGAACACAGGTAAATTTAATACCGGTTCCTTTGTCTTGTCTCTGTTAAAGACTGTAAATTTTGCGTAAAATACCCGAAGATTGTAAACATTATCCGGTTCCCAAGCCTGTAAATCTGCGTTATAATTAATAGTACACTATGTAAAGGAGGAGTCTGTATGCGATGGATGAAAAAAGCCGCCGTTGCTGTCATGGCCATGTTTGTCTTCCTCCCTGTCTATGCGGAGTCTTCCCTATCCCCCAAAGATGCCTATGAGACTGCGAGAAAAGATTATCTCTGCGCCTGGATGTCCATGGCGGCCTACGATGACCCTATAAGTGAGCTGGGAAGAAATATGCTTGTGCATGAACATTGGAAACTGAGCAAAGCTTCTGTATCCGATGAACTGGGGCATGCCCGCTTTCTCATCGCCATGTCCGGCGACAAGGAGGAAAGGCCGCTGCTGATACTTTCTGTAGCCGGCACTACGGACTACACCGATGTAAAGGCCGATCTCAGTTTTGACAAAACGCTGTGGGATTCATCGGCCGCTGCGCCTGACAAGACCCAAAATCTGCCAAAAGTTCACCGGGGATTTAAGCGATATGCTGACTCCATCTGGAATACTCAGTTGGATACCATGACAGTAAGCCAGATATTAAATAGACAGGCCAGTGAAGGAGATATCCTGCTTACCGGACACAGTCTGGGCGGCGCTGTATCCACCCTCATGGGGGTAAAGATGATCGATTCCGGTCTTAACCAGCACCTGGAAGTGGTTACATTTGGCGCTCCTGCAGTAGGCAATCCGGCCTTCGTGGATACCTATGAATCCCTGCTGCCGCTGAAACGGATTGTCAATTCCGGTGATCCTGTGCAAAGCGTAGTTCAGAAGGTGGTAAAAAACTACACGCAGATAGGCAGTGAGGAACGCTGGAAACCGGTAGAAGGCTCCCATTATTTCAGCCACCGCATGATGGTGTATCTGGACACGGCCATACGTAATTATTATGATGCCCGGGATGCCTATGAAAAATCAGGCGGTCATATTCCGGAAAATATACCTGCCTCTCCCCCTTCCTTCTTTATCCTTCCTCTGCAGGTCACCACGGATGATGCATTGGCTTCTGATATCCCCTATATGAAAAAAATTACTGCAGATTATTATCAAAAGCAGCTCCCCGGTGCCATTATGGGTACAGAAGGCAAAACTACCGAAGAGGCTCTCTCCCTTGCCCGGCAGAATGGCTGCCGGTATACTCTGGAAAATGAACTGACTGCCAGAACCATACCAAGCAAAAATAACGAAATTCAGATTACTTTTATGCAGACACTGCGCACTGTAGATGGACATGTGATTTCTTACAGTGAATACAGAATGCCCGCCCGGGATATGACTCCGATAGAAGCCGCCTTATATGTGGCCGCTAAGGTTAAACCTTCTATCTGATATAGAAAAAAGCTGTGGGAAAATGATTTCTCATTTTCCCACAGCTTTTTCTGTCACAAAGACAAAATGGATTTTTATTTTTTAAGATGCCGAAGTCCCTTTACCGCAATATCTGTACGATACTGTGCTCCGTCCCAGTGAATCTTTTTTACTCCCTGATAAGCCTTTTCTCTGGCTTCTTCAAGGGTTGGCGCCATAGCAACCACATTCAGCACACGACCTCCTGCAGTATAGAACGTATCGCCTTTAAGAGCTGTTCCTGCATGGAATACATGGCATCCTTCCTGTTCTGCTTCACGCAGTCCGGAAATCTTATCATCTGAAGAATGCGCCCCCGGATAGCCACGAGTTGCCATAACTACATCCACAGCATACCCCTTTTTCCATTTAATGGAATCAGGAGACAACGTGCCATGTACGCAGTCCATCATAATCTGCGCCAGATCACCATCCAGCATAGGAAGAACGACTTCTGTTTCCGGATCGCCAAAGCGGCAGTTAAATTCCACCACTTTAGGGCCTTCCGAAGTAATCATAAGCCCTGCATAGAGGCATCCGGTAAACGGGTATCCTTCTGTGCGCATAGCATCTACCATCGGTTTGAGAATCCGGTCATAGACCTGCTGCATTACTTCATCCGTTACCACCGGAGCCGGGGCATAGGCGCCCATGCCCCCGGTATTCGGGCCTTCGTCGTTATCATAAACACGCTTATGGTCCTGTGAAGGAATCATAGGCACTACATGGGTACCATCGCAGAATGCCAGCACAGAAGCTTCTTCGCCTTCCATAAATTCTTCAATGACTACCTGGCGGCCGGCCCCATTGAATGCCAGTCCTTCCATCATGTCATGAATGGCCTTGCTGGCTTCTTCAAAAGTTGCCGCAATAATAACCCCCTTGCCGGCAGCGAGCCCATCCGCCTTGATAACCAGCGGATAATTCTGCTTTTCTGCATAGGCAATGGCATCCTTTTCTTCAGTAAACGATTCATAAGCAGCTGTCGGGATATGATATTTCTTCATCAGATCTTTTGCAAACTTCTTAGACCCTTCTATGCGGGCGGCTGCACCAGATGGCCCAAAGAAAGCCAGCCCGGCTTCTTTAAATCGATCGGCCAGACCATCTACCAGTACCGTTTCAGGGCCAGCTACCGTAAGGTCAATGCCCATGTCCTTGGCCAGTCTTACATAGTCTTTGGATCCCTGCATGGGAATGACGGAAGCACAGTCAGTCATAGCCATGCTCCCAGGAGCTGCAAATACGCCGGTAACCTGAGGGCTCTGTGCCAATTTCCATGCCAGTGCATGCTCGCGGCCGCCAGTACCAATTACCAATACTTTCATTCTTTATCTCCTCTCAGCAGTGACGGAAATGTCTGTGTCCCGTAAATACCATGGTAATGCCATACTTATTAGCCATATCGATGGATTCCTGATCGCGGATGGATCCGCCTGGCTGAATTACACAGGTAATACCTGCCTTACCGGCAGCTTCCACCGTATCACCGAACGGGAAGAAGGCATCGGAAGCCAGCGCTGCTCCCTTGCACTTATCACCAGCTTCTGCGATGGCAATATCAGCAGAACCAACACGATTCATCTGTCCAGCGCCAATACCATAGGTTACATCCTTACCAGTGAGAACAATGGCATTGGACTTCACATGCTTTACTACCTTCCATGCAAATTCCATAGCCTGCCATTCTTCTTCAGTCGGTGCACGGTCAGTAACCACCTTGCAGTCCGCTCTGGTTTCACTGCTATCATCAGGGGTCTGAACCAGAAGTCCGCCAGATACCTTGCGCAGCTGGAGTTCTTCTGTTTCAACTTCCGGCACTTCCATAAGGCGGATATTCTTCTTTGTTCCCAGAATATCCAGTGCTTCCTGAGAAATCTTCGGAGCCATAACCACTTCAAAGAAAATCGGCTTCATAGCGGCTGCTGTTTCTCCGTCCAGTTCCCGGTTGAATGCCACGATGCCGCCAAAAGCAGATTTGCTGTCGGCTTCAAATGCACGCTGGAACGCTTCCAGCGGAGTATCTCCCAGGGCAGTTCCACATGGGTTGGTGTGCTTTACAATGACGCAGGACGGACGGTCGGACCATTCGTGAGCCAGATTCCATGCCGCTTCCATGTCCACAATGTTATTGTAGGACAAAGCCTTGCCATGCAGCTGACGGGCAAAGGCAATACCGCCCTTAGCTTCCGGATCTCTGTAGAAGGCTGCCTTCTGATGCGGATTTTCACCGTAACGGAGATCCTGCAGTTTGGTATACGCCTTGCAGTATACGTCAGGCATCTGTCCTTCATCCCCAGTTACCTGACGGGTCAGATAATCGGCAATGGCACAGTCATATAATCCGGTATGAAGGAACGCCTTGCGGGAAAGGTCAAGACGGAATTCTTCCGTAAGGGTATCTGTCTTAATCCTTTCCAGAATTTCATCATACTGTTTTGGATCCACTACTATGGTTACATACTTATAGTTCTTTGCTGCAGCGCGAACCATGGACGGGCCGCCTATATCAATATTCTCGATAGCTTCTGCCAGAGTTACATCCGGACGGGCAATGGTTTCACGGAATGGATACAGATTGACTGCCACCAGATCAATACCCGTGATTCCATGTTCCTTCATAGCCTTTACATGTTCCGGATTGTCCCGGATAGCCAGAATGCCGCCATGAATCTTCGGGTGCAGTGTCTTGACACGTCCATCCATCATTTCCGGGAAACCTGTCACTTCAGATACCGGAATAACCGGAATGCCGGCTGCTGCGATAGTCTTCAGAGTACCTCCGGTAGAAACGATTTCTACGCCCAGTTCATGAAGTCCCTTTGCAAATTCCACAACACCCGTTTTATCAGAAACACTGATTAATGCTCTTTTGATAGTCATGTGTGAATCATTCCTCCTCTGAATGCATACCGGAAACATGATTCCCGGAAATCGTAAGTTTATCAGCACAGAATGCCGCTACGGCACGCACATATGTAGGATGTTCCCTGGTAAGAATCCGGGCAGATAGCGTTTCTTCTGTATCGTTATCATATACCGGAACCGCTGTCTGGGTAATAATCGGGCCGTCATCCAGTCCGGTGCCAACAAAATGAACGGTGCATCCTGCCACCTTGACGCCTGCCTCAATAGCCTGCCGCTGCGCGTGAAGTCCGCGGAAACTTGGCAGCAGCGCCGGATGAATATTGATAATCCGGTGTGGAAAGGCATTGACCAGATTTTCTCCGCATATGCGCATGTACCCAGCCAGACAGATTAAATCCGGTGTAAAGGAAACCGCTGCCCTGAGCAGGGCTTCATCGAAAGCCACCTTATCCGGATAATCCTTCTTTTCTATCACTACGGAAGGCACATGCCAGCGGGCTGCCCTTTCCAGGACCTGTGCACCCTTATGGTCACAGATAACCCCTACTACTTCGCCGTTTATGCGTCCATCCATGACCGCTTCATGAATGGCCTCCGCATTCGAACCGCGCCCGGATGCAAAAATCAGAATACGTTTCTTATTCATGGAAAAGACCACCTGTTACCACTACATCGCGATTTCCTTCTTCAATGGTGCCGACTTCATAAACCGGTTCATTCATTGCAGCAAGGATGTCCTTCGCCTTTTCCGCTTCTTCACGGTTCATAATGAGAAGCATACCCAGACCGCAGTTAAAGGTTCTGTACATTTCGTGAGGTTCTACGCCGCCCTTCTTTGCCAGGAATGGGAAAATCGGGAGCATCGGCCACTTATCGGCATCCAGTACAGCCCTGGTTCCTTCCGGAAGGACACGCGGAATATTGTCATAGAATCCACCGCCGGTAATATGGACCAGACCATGAACGTCACAGCCTTTCAGTACAGGAAGTACCGGTCTTGGATACAGACGGGTCGGAGTAAGGAGCACTTCACCCAACGGTCTGTCAAAATGCTTATAGGTCTTATCCAGTTTCAGATCGTTATCTTTAATAATACGACGGACCAGGGAATACCCATTGGAATGAACCCCGCTTGACGGCAGACCGAGAATCACATCACCTGTAGAAATGTGTTCCCCGGTAATCAGATCCTTTCGGTCTACAATGCCTACAGCAAATCCGGCTACATCATAGTCCCCTTTGCTGTAGAATCCGGCCATTTCTGCGGTTTCCCCGCCAAGGAGGGCACACCCGGATTCCTTGCAGGCATCAGCCACCCCTCTGACGATTTCAGCCATATGTTCCGGATCCAGCTTTCCTGTGGCAATGTAGTCCAGGAAGAACAGCGGACGCGCGCCCTGTACCAGTACATCATTGACGCTCATAGCTACACAGTCCTGTCCGATGGTGTCATGGATATCCATTTCAATAGCCAGTCTGAGCTTGGTCCCTACGCCATCCGTTCCGGATACAAGGATGGGATCATCGGTGAGCTCATCCTTCAGTGAATACAGACCGCCAAATCCGCCAAGGTCCCCTACTACGCCCGGGGTATATGTAGACTTAACGCAATCCTTAATCAGTTCAACTTCTTTTTCACCGGCATCAATATTTACGCCAGCTTCTGCATATGTCAGACCTTTTTTCTTATTCTTCCCCATGTTGTCCTCCTTATTCGTTCACCGGTTCACCGGTTTCCTTATCCAGTCCCCATCCGGGAACGGCTTCCGGATACCTGCCATTAAAGCAAGCCATGCACATATCTTCCTTCGGAATTTCCTTAATGGCCTTGGCCAATCCTTCTTCCGAGAGATAATGCAGTTTATCCGCTCCGATAAATTCTCTGATCTTATCCACTGGATACTTAGCGCCGATCAGCTGCTTTCTTTCTGCCGTATCAATACCGAAGAAGCAGGGGTAGCATACCGGAGGAGAGCTGATAAGCAGATTGATTTCTCTGGCGCCCATCTTTTTGAGCAGATTGATGATGATGCCGCTGGTGGTTCCACGGACAATAGAATCATCAATCAGAACAATACGCTTGCCTTCCACATTTCTGCGGATTGGGTTCAGTTTCATGCGCACTGCGATTTCTCTGTTCTTCTGTCCCGGTTTGATAAAAGTACGTCCCATATACTTATTCTTCAGGAGCCCTTCACCAAATGGAATACCGGATGCTTCCGCATATCCCATAGCGGCTACGTTACCGGAATCTGGCACACTCATAACCACATCGCCATCAAAGTGCGCTTCCTTCCAGAGCTGGCGTCCCATTTCCAGGCGCGCTTCATAAATGCTCTGTCCATTCATAATGGAATCCGGGCGGGCGAAATAAATATATTCAAATGAGCATATACCGCCATGAGCCGGCTTGTGTCCTGTAAAGAATTCACTGTGTACACCCTTTTCATCAATAGTGATGATTTCGCCTGGCTGTACATCCCGGTAGAAGGTTGCTCCAATCAGATCCAGTGCCGGAGTTTCAGAGGCCAGCACCCAGCCATGTTCAGTCTTGCCGATAACCAGCGGGCGGTATCCATAGGGATCTCTTACCCCGTACAGGGCGTGATTGGTGCAGGATACCAGGGCATAGGCTCCCCGGATTTCTCCCATAACTTCCTTAATCTGATCTTCCACACGTTTTTCCCTGGATCTGGCCAGAAGCTTGATAATGACTTCCGTATCCATGGTGGTCTGGAAGGTGGAACCGCCCTGCAGAAGACGGCGTCTGAGCGCAATGGTATTTGTCAGATTCCCGTTATGGGCCAGGGCAAATGAACCATGCTGTCCTTCTGCCTGCAACGGCTGTACATTGCAGGGAACGGAAGAACCAGTGGTGCTGTAACGTACATGTCCGATGCCGATATAGCCTTCCTTCTCCGGAAGATTTCTGAACACTTCCGTAACCAGTCCCATGCCTTTGAATGTCTGCATCTCCTGTCCATCAGAAACCGTGATACCCGCGCTTTCCTGACCTCTGTGCTGCAGAGCGAAAAGTCCATAGTAGGTTTCCAGAACGGCCTGACGATCCGGGTCAAAAATGCCAAATACACCACATTCTTCATGAGGCTTATCATCATAGCTTATATCTGTATAGTTCACGATGCACTCCTGTCTTTGAAAACTGATTTACCTGAGATGTCCTGTATTATCAGAACTTTTCCCCGGTGAGAAGTTCATAGGCCTCTTCATACTTGCCGATGGTCTTCTTAATGATGTCATCCGGCAGAGTATCCGTTGGATGCTGACGGAGATAATCTCTTACGAACTGCTTGTCGTAGGATGGCTGGCTCTTGCCTGCTTCATAGCCTTCCAACGGCCAGAAACGAGAATTATCCGGTGTAAGCATTTCATCCCCCAGGATGAATTCGCCCTTATCATTCAGACCGAATTCGAACTTGGTATCCGCAATGATGATGCCGCGGGAAAGCGCATAGTCAGCACACTTCTTATACAAGGCCAGGGACAGTTCCTTCAGCTTTTCCATGTATTCCTTACCTTTGCCCGGGAAGAACTTTTCAATCCATTCAGCGCCCTGTTCCATGGAGATGTTCATATCATGTTCACCTACCGGAGCCTTGGTACTCGGGGTGAAAATCGGTTCCGGAAGTTTCTGGCATTCCTTCAGGCCTGCCGGAAGCGGAATACCGCATACATGGCCATCCTTCTGATAGCCAGCCCAGCCGCTGCCGGTGATATAACCACGGACAATGCATTCTACCGGAATCATATTCAGCTTCAGTGTCTTCATGCTGCGGCGTGCGAACCATGGGGTACGGAAAAATTCCGGCATATCTGCGGTATCTGTGGAAATCATATGATTCGGAACGATGTCTCTGGTGTGATCAAACCAGAATCTGGACATGCAGTTCAGAATTGCGCCCTTTTCCGGAATATCTGTAGCCAGAATCTTATCAAATGCAGAAATACGATCGGTGCAGACCATAACCAGGCTGTCTCCCAGATCATACAGTTCACGAACTTTACCTTCCTTATATGGTTTATATTCTTTCATGTTGATTCCTCCCGTTATATCCTTATCTGCCTAATTCTTTCTGAAGTTTTTCGTCCTTTTCATAAATGGCCCTGGCCATATCTTCCCGATATGTCCTGTACTTAGCTGCCAGTCCTTCATCAGACAGAGCTCCCATCTGAATGGCCAGCAGGGCTGCATTCTTTGCCCCGTCAATAGCAACGGTCGCCACTGGCATACCACTCGGCATCTGAACAATGGAAAGCAGTGCATCCATCCCATCCAGTTTTGCGCCTGACAGAGGAATACCTACAACCGGCTTTGTAGTGAGACTTGCCACTACACCAGGAAGTGCTGCCGCCATTCCTGCTCCGGCGATAAATACGGAAGCCCCCTTCTTTTCTTCATCCGCAACAAAGCGGCTGAGTTTTTCCGGAGTTCTGTGCGCTGATGCCAGTGCCGCATCGTACGATACGCCAAAGTCGTCCAGAACCGCAAAGGCTTTTTTCATGACCGGAAGATCCGAATCACTGCCCATGACTACTGCAACATGCATAAGAAGTCCTCCTTTATCCTTAAGGCTGTTTGCCCCAGATAGAAAAAATACTCCCTGCCCTACAATTCGGATATCTTAACGATACAATAAATCATAGTACAGAGAGTTTATAGATTCAGACATGGAATCAAGCCGCACAAAATTTGCGGCAAAAGAAAAAAGGTGGTCACCATGACATCTTCCCGGTTTATAAAAATATACAGTCCGGCCTTTCATCGTTCTTGCTGCTTTCTTCTGCAGGAACATATGAGTCAATGTCATCATAACCCCTTCCCGATATAATAAGAGCTGGCACAATATCTGCCGGCTCTTATGTATCCCATACCAGTCTTTTCAGATTTATTTTATACGCTTTTACTGCACTTGTCCAGACAAAATGGCCAGTTCATAAAATAATATTTAAAAATTTAATTTATTCTTATGCTTAATAAAACATAGTCCCTTTCCATAGCCTGCCGTAGACAAAACAAAAGAGGAAGCATTCCCCATAAGGGAACACTTCCTCTTTTTATGCTGCCAGTCATCCGCTGCTGTTTACACAGCCGATACGGACCGTCAGGATACAAGTCGAAATTATTCTTCGTTTTCTTCCGGAAGTTCCGCATTGTGATGAACTTCCTGTACATCATCCATACCTTCCAGTTCTTCAATGAGATGCTTCATGGTCTTAGCCTGATCTCCCTGAAGGGCTACGGTGGTATTTGGAATCATTTCTACTTCAGATGCTTCTACCGGAATACCAGCGGCTTCGATAGCTTCGGATACGGTAACGAAGTCTTCCGGAGTGGTGATAACCTGATAGGTATCACCTTCGGTAACTACGTCTTCTGCGCCAGCGTCCAGAGCCGCCATCATAACGGTATCTTCATCGCACTTATCCTTGTCGATGACAATGGTACCTCTGCGCTTGAACATCCATGCCACGGATCCGGTAGCCCCCAGGCTTCCGCCGTGATGGGTGAACGCGTGACGTATGTCAGCTGCCATACGGTTACGGTTATCGGTATTGCATTCCGCGATAATCGCAGCGCCGCCCGGGCCGTATCCTTCATAAGTCACTTCATCAAAGCCTGCGCCGGAAGAAGCACCAACGCCCTTGGCAATAGCTCTCTTGATGTTATCCTTCGGTACGTTGTTCTGTCTTGCCTTGAGCAGAGCCAGCTTCAGACGCATGTTACCTGTCGGGTTGGCACCGCCCATACGGGCAGCAATTGTGATTTCCTTGGAAATCTTAGTTGTGATTCTCGCACGGATGGCATCATTTTTGCCCTTCGTACGTTTAATATTTTCCCATTTAGAATGTCCGGACATTATAATTCCTCCTTTGTCCACCAGGGCTCGCCTAACAGGCGATCGAGGATGATGGCTACGGCGCTCCTCACGCAAAGGTGATTATAACTACCGCCACCATAAATTGGTTCAATGATATAGTCAAATTCCTTCATCATTTCCTTAGTCATTCCGAAGCCTGTGCCAAACAAGATGAAAACTGGCTGGTCTTCGTTATGAATCTTTTCCCGCATAGCCCGATAACTCACAGTATTAGGATACACCCTGGCATCCGTTGTGACAATGGCCGGCTTTTTCCCGCATTCTTCCTCAATCATATGAATGGCTGACTGGAGATCCGGAACCAACTCGGTTTCCTTGAACGCTTCCTTACGGTTTGCGTTATACTGGCTGCCGGCACCCGTCTTCCAGTGGTTCATAATGCGGAGGGCCATATCACGCTGCGCCTGCACGGGATGAACGATGAAATATTTCTTTACATCATAAGTCCTGGCGGTTCTCGCAATATCATGAAGATCATAATTTGTAAGAGCCGTAGTAACGACTTTCATGTGTTTATTATAAATCGGATAATGAATCAGTCCTATATAGACAGGAGCCATGTATTCACACCTCTTCTTCCTGAACAATTTCTCTGATCAGTTTTTTATCTTCCGGGGAAAGTGTGAGTTTCTCCATAAGATCAGGCCGGTTTTTCATAGTACGGCGAAGAGCTTCCTTGCGCCGCCATCTGGCAATGTTGGCATGATGACCGGAAAGCAGGACCTCCGGTACCTTCATGCCTCGGAAATCCGCCGGTTTTGTATACTGCGGATATTCCAGTATCGGTTCATAAAAGGAATCGGTCACAGCGCTTCCGCTGTCCCCCAGAACCCCGGGAATCATCCGGGATACGGCATCGGCAATGACCATGGCTCCCAGTTCTCCGCCGGTCAGTACATAATCGCCAATGGAAATCAGTTCATCGGCAAGATATTCTTCCACGCGGTGGTCCACCCCTTCATAGTGCCCGCAGATGAGCACCAGATGGTCATAGTCCCGGTAAAGCTGCTTCGCCTTATCCTGCGTGAAAGTCTGTCCGGCAGGAGAAAGAAATATGACCCTGTCCCGTGGACCTTTTTCCGGCAGCACAGATTCCACCGCATCAAACAGAGGGCCGCACTGCATAAGCATGCCGGCGCCTCCGCCATAAATAGTATCATCCACATGATGATGCTTATCTTTGGAAAACGTACGCGGATCAGTAACCGCCATTTCCACCCGTCCGGATTCAATCGCCCGTTTGATAATGCTGTGATCAAAAAAAGCTTCTATGAAATCAGGAAACAGGGACAGAATATCAAATTTCATGACTTACACCCATTCCAATAATTTAACCGTCATGACTTTATTTTCCTCATCAATAGAGAGGATACATGTCGGTATAGCCGGTATGCAGAGCTCTTTTCCATCCGCCTGCTTTACCACATATACATCATTGGCTCCGGTTTTCAGAACTTCCTTTATTGTTCCCACGTTGTCCCCCTCTTCGGTGACGACGGTCATACCGACAAGCTCAAAATAGTATATACTGCCTTCCGGGCGTTCCGGAAGAGCAGACAACGGAACCTGGACAATCTGATTGACCAGTGTTTCCGCCGTATTGCGGTCATCTACCCCCTCCAGATGGACGATGTAGACATTTTTATGCGGGCGCGCCGAAAGGAGGCCATAAGTCCGGCCTCCAAGGCGGATGCTCTTCAGTTTCTTATAAATAGACGGCCGATCCGTATCCGGCAATATACGCAAATCACCCCGCACGCCATGCGGGGCTACGATTCGGCCGATGGTTATTAATTCATCGGAGTTCATATGCTTTTAATTGCGGAAAGCGACAATCTTCCCGTCTTCTACAAGAATTTCACTGGCCAGTACCTGATTCATGTCGTCACCAATATGAAGGGTAACCACACGATTCATGGTTGGTCTGGTAATCTCAGCACCAATTGTCAGTTTATCGAGATGTTCCTTGTCGGCAAGGAGCTTTTCTCTTACCTGCGCAAGGCGCATATGCTGCTGATCAAACTGAGCGCGAAGCGGAGCTACGGCCTGCATGTTGATCTTGGCCTGTTCTGCAATCTTAGCTTCTGCTTCGGATTTTAACGCAGACAGATCATGGTCTACACGGCTGAGGTTCTGGTCAATTTCATTCATCAATGTTTTCTTCAGCGTTTCTGTCAGTTTGGATTTAACTGTAACAGGAACGAGAATCTGCATTTCATCCATTTCTGCACCTCTTAGATAATATCGACAGCCACGCGGATTCCCTTTTTCAGGGCACCTGCCTTAACCACGGTACGTATAGCATCCGCTATACGGCCCTTTCTGCCGATGACTTTCCCCATATCCTGGGGAGCAACATGAATCTGATATACCTCCATGTTGCCCTTTTGCACTACGGTGACAGAGACAGCGTCTGGATCCTTAACGAGAGCCTTAGTGATAAATTCCACCAGTTCTTTCATAGCTGGACGCCTCCCTTACTTCTTTGCATCTGCAAACTGAGCGAGGATGCCGTTCTTCTTAAGAATAGAACGAACGGTGTCTGTCGGCTGTGCGCCTACGTTGAGCCAGTGAAGAGCCTTTTCAGCGTCGAGCTGAACCGGAGCGTCAACCTTAGCCGGATCATACCAGCCGAGAGTATCTGCCGGAACGCCGTTACGAGCTGCGCGGGAGTCGATAACGACAATGCGGTAGAACGGGTTCTTCTTTGCGCCCATGCGGGTCAAACGAATCTTTAACATATGTATTCACCTCCTTAAAATGATGCTGTTATCTATGGAACATCCCAGGAAAGCCATTGCCTAAGAGGGATGGATTTATGCGCTTGCCATTTCTCATGCGCTTCATCTGTTTCTTCATTTCTTTGAACTGCTTAACCAGACGGTTTACATCCTGAATCCTGGTACCGCTGCCATCAGCAATTCTCTTGCGGCGGCTGCCATTCAGAATTTCCGGTTTTCTGCGTTCTTCCGGAGTCATTGAGTAAATAATTGCCTCCAGATGTTTCATTTCCTTGCCATCAAAATCAATCTGCTTCAACGCTTCCTTATACTGACCCATACCAGGAATCAGTCCGAGAATGCTCTGGAAGGAACCGAGCTTCTTAATCTGATGGAGCTGATGAAGGAAATCATCCAGGGAGAATTCCCCCTTGGAAAGACGCTGTGCCGCATCTTTCATTTCTTCTTCATCTACCACGGTCTTGGCCTTGTCAATCAAGGTTTCCAAATCGCCAAGATCAAGAATACGGCTGGCCATACGGTTCGGGTAGAATTCTTCCAGCCCGCCATCCAGTTTTTCACTGACACCGATCAGCTTGATCGGCTTGCCGGTAACCGCTTTGATGGAAAGGGCGGCACCGCCTCTGGCGTCGCCATCCAGCTTGGTAAGGATGGTACCATCAATACCCAGGCTGTCATCAAAGGCTTTCGCCGTGGTTACCGCATCCTGACCGGTCATGGAATCAAGGACCAGCAGGATTTCATGAGGATGAACCTTGGACTTAATCTGTCTCAGTTCTTCCATGAGCGCTTCATCAATGGTGAGGCGCCCTGCGGTATCAAGGATGACTACGTCTCTGCCAAGTCTTCTGGCTTCATCGACGGCATGTCTTGCGATTTCTACCGGTTCATGGCTGTCCTCTTCCGCATATACAGGAACTTTAACCTGTTCCCCCAGCACCTGCAGCTGTTTGATCGCTGCCGGACGGTATACGTCGCAGGCTGCCAGCATGGGATTCTTGCCCTTTTTCTTAAGCATAAGGGCCAGTTTCCCGGCTGTAGTCGTCTTACCTGCGCCCTGAAGGCCTACCAGCATGATTACCGTAAGTCCTGTGGAGGAAAGGGTAATCTTTGTCTGTGTTCCGCCAAGGAGCGCGGTCAGTTCATCCCGGACAATCTTGATAACTGTCTGATCCGGTTTCAGGCTGCCGAATACTTCTTCACCCAGCGCCTTTTCACGGACATCGGCAATGAACTTCTTAGCCACTTTGAAATTAACGTCCGCTTCCAGCAATGATTTTCTGACTTCGCGAAGCGCGTTATCAATATCATCCGCTGAGAGCTTGCCTTTACCACGGAGGTCTTTAAACGCGTTGCGCAGGCGGTCGCCCAGATTTTCAAACGGCATGTGTTCACCTTCATTCTGCTAACAATTCCAATAAGGGAGCTGCTTCTTCCTTCTGCCTGTCCGTAAGGAGGGTCAGGAGCTTTTCTGCAGCCTTTGCTTTCTGTTTTTTTCTGGAGAGCATCCGGAGGGCCTTTTCATAGCCGGCCAGCTGTTCTTCCCCATGACGCATGGCATCATGGACTGCCTGACGGGAAATATGGAAATATTCAGCGATTTCCGCCAGTGTCAGATTTTCATTATAATACAGGTCCAGACATTCCCGCTGGCGCGCTGTGAGCAGCATGCCATAGCAGTCCAGCAGTTCTGCCTTTTCTACAATGTTTTCTATCGACATATTTTCACCATTACGAAGGACATTATATCAACCCCTGTATTACGTGTCAAGTATTTTTTCTTTACACGCACCTGAACTGTTCCTTATAGGCGTGGAGCAGTTGTATGAATTCTTTTTCTGTCTGGGCCTTCATAATGCCCCGGCGAAGTTCCGTAGCCTTCCGGAGACCGTGAAAATAATGGCTGGCATGGGCCCGCATTTCCCGTACCGCCACATATTCTCCCTTCCAGGCCGCCAGCCCTTTCAGGTGAAGTTCCGCCATATCCAGACGTTCTTCCGGCGTCGGATCCGGGAGTATGGTCCCATTTTCCAGATATGCGTTGATGGATTCAAAGACCCAGGGATTTCCCCAGGCCGCCCGGCCTACGGCTACACCGGCGCATCCTGTCTCATCCATAAGGCGTTTGGCTGACGGGCCGTCTACCACATCTCCGTTGCCAAACACAGGGATGGATACCGCATCCACTACCTGGCGTATGACATCCCAGTGGGCATGCCCCATATACATTTCCTTTCTTGTGCGTCCATGCACGGTGATGGCCGCCGCTCCGGCTTCTTCCACTGCCTGCGCCAGTTCCACACAGTTAATGGATCCTTCATCCCAACCAATGCGCATCTTTACCGTAACCGGTATGGAAACGGCCTTTACCATAGCTCTGACAATATCTGCCGCCAGACTCACATTCTTCATCAGTGCGGATCCTTCTCCGTTGCGGACGATTTTCTGCATAGGACATCCCATATTGATGTCCACCGCATCCGCCCCTGCCTTTTCCACTTCCCTGGCTCCCAGGGCCATGATGTCCGGGTCGCTGCCAAACAGCTGGATAGATACCGGATGTTCCCTGTCAGAAATCTTCAGCATATGTTCTGTCTTTTCATTCTTATAGTAGAGCCCTTTTGCGCTCACCATTTCCGTAGTGGTCATGGCTGCCCCGTGCTCCATCACAATGACACGATAGGGCAGATCACAGATGCCGGCCATAGGCGCCAGTACCGCCCAGCCTTTTAACGTCAGGTTTCCAATCTGCGGTTTCTTCATTTTCCAATCTCCTATAATAAAGTATTATATATATTATTCTATACATAGCGTTGTATTTACAGACACTCATTATACCACAGAAAAAAATCTTTCACCTTCCCAGAACCCCCATGCTGTCGGAGCTTTCCCCAACTTTTATTCTTTCTGCGGTCAAATAGTATACATTCATACTTGCCACTTGCATAACAAATATCTTATCATGAGAATGTATTTTAATCTGAAAATTTAAAACGCAACCTATAGAAGCTCTCTATGGGCAGGGATTCTATCTATAGGATTGAAAGGACGATTCAACTATGTATCTGGAAAAAATCAACAGCCCAGAGGATATAAAACAATATACCGCCCAGGACAGGAAAAAGCTGGCGGAAGAAATGCGCCAGGCCATCATTCAGCGGGTAAGCGTACATGGCGGTCATCTGGGACCTGATCTCGGTTTTGTAGAAGCATCCATTGCCCTGCATACCGTTTTTAACTCACCGGAAGACAAGATTGTATTTGATGTATCCCATCAGTGCTACCCTCACAAAATGCTGACCGGACGCAGTCAGGCCTACCTGTCCCCGGAACATTATGACGATGTCTCCGGATATACCAATCCGGATGAAAGTGAACATGACTTTTTTAACGTAGGTCATACATCCACTTCCCTCTCCCTGGCCTCCGGGCTGGCCAAAGCCAGAGACCTGAAAGGGACGCATGAAAATATCATCGCCGTCATCGGCGACGGATCCATGAGCGGCGGCGAAGCGCTGGAAGGGCTGGATACTATCGGAGAAATGGGCACCAACCTGATCATTGTGTTCAATGACAATAATCAGTCCATTGCCGAAGTGCATGGCGGCATGTATAAGCAGTTTGCCAAACTCAGAGAAACCCATGGACAATATCCGCACAACCTTTTTCGGGCCATGGGTCTGGACTACCGGTTTGTTGAACATGGCAATGATACGGAAGAACTGATCCGTGTATTCAGGGAAGTAAAGGACATTGACCATCCTATAGTGATTCACGTAGTCACCCGTAAGGGACTGGGATATAAACCAGCAGAAGAAAACAAGGAAAAATGGCACTCCTGCCGGGGATTTAACATTGCTACCGGTGAAAAAATCGGAAAGGGTCCAAATCCGTACTTTGATACCACCGCTTCCTATCTACTGCACCGCATGAAATGGGATCACAGACTGGCCGCCATTGCTGCCGCCACTCCATCCAACTTCGGATTTACCCCCGATAAACGAAAGGAAGCGGGCAATCAGTACATTGATGTAGGTATTGCAGAAGAACAGGCAGCCGCTATGGCTTCCGGAATGGCAAAAAATGGAGTTCATCCCGTATTTGCCACATCTGCCACCTTCTTGCAGCGCGCCTACGACCAGATTTCACAGGATGTATGTATCAACAACAATCCGGTAACCTTCCTGGTCACCTGGGCGGGGTTTGAAGCAATGAATGATGTGACCCATCTGGGAATCTTTGATATCCCTATGCTCACCTCCATTCCCAATCTCATTTATCTGGCCCCTACTTCAGTGGCCGAATACCGGGCCATCCTGGACTGGTCAATCAACCAGAAGGAACACCCCGTAGCCATCCGTGTCCCGCTGCCCATGTTCACCGACTCCGACAGCCCTGTACAGAGTTCATATGACCGACTCAACCAGTCCCTGGTAACCCACAGCGGAAAAGACATCGCCATCCTGGGTGTCGGCAATATGTATCATGTAGCCAGAAAGGCAGCAGCCCATCTGAAGGATAAGGGGCTGGATGTCACCATAATCAATCCGCTTTTCCTTTCCGGACTGGATACACAGCTCCTTACCCAGCTCATGGACAGCCACCGTCTCGTCGTCACACTGGAAGACGGCGTTCTGGACGGGGGATTTGGCGAAAAAGTCGCCGCCTTCTACGGTCCAACCACTATGCGGGTAATGAACTTCGGACTGAAAAAGGAATTCCGTGACCGTTATGACCGGCAGGAACTGGCACAGGAAAATCACCTCACAGAAGAACAGATTGCTTCCGACGTATGGGACGCCTTCTGCCAGCTGAAATAAATTTCACTTTTGAGACAGCAAAAAACAGACCTGACAATGTCAGGCCTGTTTTTTTATGCACATATTACTTTCCCACGGGTATTACATGTAGATGCATCCATCGGCATCTGCTTTCTTGGTAATGGCAATGATACCTTCTACCAGAGCGATGAGCGCCGGAATAGAGGTCCAGCAGAATACCAGATAAAGAACCCCCATGAGTGTCTTTCCGGAATAGAATTTATGCGCCCCAAGGCCACCGAGGAAAAATGCCAGAAGAACATAGGTGAGTTTGCTCACTCTCTTCTTTCCTGGAACGTAGGCAGCCGCCTGCTGCTGTGGTCCCTTGGAACTGTTATCAATGTGGATGTTGATATTACCATTTCCTTTGTTCTTTTCTTCCTCTGCCCTGGCTTTTTCTTCCTTGGCCTTGTTGGTAGCGTTCAGTTTGGCAATGCCGAACTGGTTGATGAATTCCTGATTGTTGTCAGTGTTTACCAGCTGATACTGCATAACTACGCCGCTGGCAGAAATCTGCAGCACATTGTCTTCATTGATGGTCAGGGTATCAATATCTGCAAAATTGATGACCTGTGTACTTTCCGGGGAATTAATCTGAATTCCCTTGTCAATAATGGAAATTTCCTGTCCTCTGTCTGTGGTAAGCATAAAATCCCTCTCCTTTGGAGCCTGATGATTATACACCGGCGTGCAGCTGGCAGAGGCCGAGTGTAATCATTACTATGTAAAATTATAAGTTTTATATACCTTTATATTACTATATGGAAAGATTTTCTGTAAAGACAATATAAATCCCCTCTTTTTCTGATTTTCCTCAAAGCCCCCGTCGTTCCGGACATAGAAAATCCTCCTTGGCTCTGATGGCAGCTGGCCATCGGTGCAAAAGAGGATTTTACTGAATCCGGATGTTTTTTCTTATAAGAAAAAATTCAGATTTTATGCATTAACACTTGCTGCATCACCGGAAACATGACGGTCATCATTTTCCAGCACATCCTTCAGATCATGATTGGTCATAGCGCATACAGCGGAGTCAGACCATACATTTTCTGCGGTTTCAATCATATCAATGATGGTGTAGATGGGAAGGATTACGCCCATGAGTCCCAGCGGAGCGCCGATGGAAGACATGAGAGACAGTGTCAGGAAATAGCATCCCATCGGAACACCGGCATTACCAATAGCGGAAATTACGGCAATGACTACCCATACCAGCATAGTGCCAATGGACAGATGGAAACCTGCGTTCTGCATAAGGAACAGGGATGTGGTAAGAATGAAGGCAGCGCATCCGTTCATATTAATAGTCGTGCAGATTGGCAGTACGAAACGGGATACAGAATGGTTGACCTTCATATTTTCTTCCGCAGAAGCCAGAGTTACCGGAAGTGTACCAGCGGAACTCTTAGTGAACAGGGCAACGGCCAGAGCCGGAGACATCTGTCTGAACACCTTAATCGGGTTGAGGCCTCTTGCCAGAAGGAAGAGCGGAATAGTAATGAAAATCTGAATAAAGTTACCGCCAAGTACAACGGCTACATACTTACCAAGAGCACCGATGATGACACCAGCCTGAATCTGAGAAGAAAGCTGAGCCGCATAAGCCATAATGCCTACTGGAAGTGCCCAGAGCAATGCACGGATGAGTGCAAACAGCACTTCCTGCAGTCCATAGATCCCCTTAAGCAGGACTTCCCGGTTTTCTGTCTTCTTCATAAAGGCCAGAGCCAGACCTGTGGCAGCGGAAATAATCAGTACGGAAAGTACATTGCCGCTGAGGAATGGAGCCAGAATATTATTTGGAATGACAGAAAGGAAATGGTCGTAATAAGTCATCTGTTCCAGATCCTGCGGAACAGCGCTGGCACCGGCGCCGATAACGCTGGCCGGCAGATTACCCGGGGCAATCCAGATATACAGACCCATAGCGATTAATGCGGCAGCAAATGTGGTGAGAAGGGTATAGGTTACGGCATGGCCGAAAATCTTACCTGTATTCTTCTGCGCTCCCAGGGCCGCCAGTGTGGTAATGACCGCCAGAGAAATGGTCGGAACGGCGATGAACTGGAACAGACGGGTATATACCTGAGCGATAAAGTTAAAAAGTTCATTAAGCGCGCTGTTGCCCATCCAGCCAAGTCCGGCACCAATGGCCAGGGCCAGAATCCAGATGACGAGCTGACGCTTGTTATGTCCCGCCTGGCCGGCCTTTAATGCGGCATCTGCCTTTTCTCTGACAGTGCTCTGCTGATTGTTATTTACATCCATTTATAAGATCCTCCTTACAATTATCTGATAATCTAATATTCCCACAAGAGCGGACAGGCTGCTTTACAATTGCGCCTGGCCTGCTTCTTCCGTTTGTGATACACAGCCTTCGCCTCCCTTTAGCAAAACAAAAGGCTTCCGTCCCTAAGGGACGAAAGCCTGGCTTCGTGATTCTCACCCAAATTTACAGATATGTCACCATATCTGCCTCTACCGGTACGTGTTCATACCGTAAACGCTTTATCGGGCGTACCCGGAACAGCCTACTCACATTTCAGCTTTCAAGCTCCAGAATGCACTTCAGTCCCATATCCGTACCCGCTCTCACTATCCGGGCTCGCTTTACCGTATTAGAAGACTTACTCTTTCTTTCATTGCTTTATGTGTCATACTATAACGCACATAATGAGGTTTGTCAATATGTGTTTTAAATTTATACTCCAAGAATCTGAAGCAGTTCATCTACGCTCTTCTTGCCGAAATGAACGTCATCCTCATTGATGATAAAGCACGGGACACTCATAATGTTGTACTTATCCTTCATATCCGGATAATGCTGCAGATCATAAACATCTACACTGACATTTGGGCTGCTTGCTGCAATGCGTTCTGCTGCCGCTACCAGATCCGGGCACATAGTGCAGGTAAGGGATACCGCAATATGGATGTTCTTCGGTTCGGAAATAGTTGCAATTCTCTTTTCTGCCTCTTCCCCGATATTCTGTCCCGGGCCGGCAGCATTGTACAGTGCCAGAATAAAGGAATTAAATTCATGACCACCTGGCACCCCATGGAAACGCATGCCCAGGTCATGGCCATCTGCATCAAGAATAGCGATGGTATGCTTCAGATCTTCATTCGGAGCTTCTACCACTTCCGCAGAAATCTTATTGCACAGGGATGCCAGTTCGGTAATCAGCTTTCTGTCATCTTCTGCATAGGAGCTGTTATCCGAATACAGGCGGAGGGTAATCGGCCGTTCCAGCCGGGCCAGAACCGGTGCCAGTGCCTGACGGATATCATCATCCAGGTAAGCGCCACTGGCTGCCTTCGGTGCTTCTGCTTCCTGCTGCGGCGCCTTTGGCGGTGCCTTTCTCACATAATCGCGCTTTACCCCCAGCTGACGATACAGGGTCCCCAGATACTTTTCAAGGGAAGTAGCGGCCACAGCGCCATCCGATACAGCAGTAACTACCTGACGAAGGTTCTTCACGCAGATATCTCCGGCTGCATATACACCGCTCACATTAGTTCTCTGGTCTCGGTCGGTAATAATATATCCGCGGTCATCCAAATCGACCTTGCCTTTAACCAGGCCGTTTTCCGGAGCATAACCAACAAAGACGAACACGCCGCAATAATCACCTTCCGGCGCATTATAAACTCTCTTCTCCCCTGTTTCCGTATCTTCCAGTACCACGCGGCGAATCGCCTGATCTCCGGATACTTCCGCAATGCGGGTATGGGTCAGCAGGGTAACTTTTGGATTTTCCTTCAGTTCATCCACAACCGGGCTGTGAATGGAGAAATCATCACGGCGCACAACCATATACAGTTTGCGTGCATAACGAGTCAGGAAGAGGCCTTCTTCTACGGCAGCAAAACCGCCACCCACTACGAATACATCCTTATCCGTAAAAAATTCGCCGTCACAGGTAGCACAGTATGCCACACCATGACCTTTGAACTCTTCTTCTCCGGCAAAGCCTGCCAGACGCGGATGAGCACCGGCTGCATATATGATACCGGCTGCTGTGAAATCTCCCCGTGTAGTATGTACCGTCTTATAGGTTCCTTCCAGATCCAGTCCTGTCACTTCCGCCGTAAGGAATTCTGCACCAAAAGCTCCTGCCTGACTATGCATCCCTGCAGTGAGCTTTTTGCCATTGGTATAGGGAATCCCCGGGTAGTTTACCACTTCCCCGGTAATGGTAATCTGACCGCCAATAGTATCTTTTTCAATAACCAGTACGTGAAACTGAGCGCGCGCCATATAAATAGCGGCGGAAAGCCCCGCCGGGCCTCCGCCTACTATTATGGCATCATATCTTTTTTCCATGATGCCTCTCCTTTTTATAACTTGCCTACCAGATCGAAAGTCGGCTTAATGGTTTCTGTGCCTGGTTTCCACTTAGCCGGGCAAACCTGGTCACCATGTTCATAAACGAACTGAGATGCTTCTACCTTACGGAGAAGTTCTTCTGCATTACGGCCAATGTTATCAGATACTACTTCATAAGAAGCTACCTTGCCTTCTGGATTGATAACGATAGTTCCACGTTCTGCCATGCCGTCTGCCGGGCTATACAGGCTGAACTGCTTAGTGAGCTGTCCGTTCGGATCACCAATCATAGCATATTCCACATGATTGATTCTATCGGAAGATTCATGCCATGCCTTGTGTACGAAATGGGAATCCATGGATACGGAGTAGATTTCGCAGCCAATCTTCTTGAACTTTTCATAATTGTCCTGAAGGTCTGCCAGTTCAGTCGGGCATACAAAGGTGAAGTCTGCCGGATAGAAGAACAGTACGCTCCACTTGCCAAGAAGATCCTTCTTGGATACCTTGATGAATTCGCCCTGCTTATATGCATCGGCGGTGAAGTCGGAAATTTCCATCTTCAGCATGGATTTTGCCGGTCTCTGTTCCAATTTTTCCTGCAATAACTGTAAAAGCTGTTCATTAGTGATTTCCATAGTGTTTTCCTCCTTTAAGGACATACAAATTCATAAAATTTATACTTATAACTATATTGAAATTTATTGATTTACCTAAGTAGATAATAGCACTCCAGAATAGGTAAGTCAACAAAAAAAATGAACAATTTCAGAACAATTCTCAGCCCCGCCTCCTGGTCCGGCCCTGCCCGCAGGAAGATTACTTCGTACCCCCTCCTTGGGCTCTGTCCACCGCTTTTTGGATGGCAGAAACTCTTATAATTTTATTTTACCATATAATTTTATTTTACCATAAGAAAAGGATGTAAAAAGCATATTCTGCCTTTTACATCCTTTCTGACCACTCCTCCCTGTTTTTACAGGTCCAGGTTGGTTACGTTCTTTGCATTTTCTTCAATGAAGCGGCGTCTTGGTTCTACCTTATCCCCCATAAGCACTTCAAAAATATGGTCTGCTTCCACAGCATCAGTAAGGTCTACACGGAACATAATACGGTGTTTAGGATCCATGGTGGTATCCCAGAGCTGTTCCGGGTTCATTTCCCCAAGCCCCTTGTATCGCTGAATGGTGCATCCTTCCAGCCCGATTTCATTGAGCAGTTTATTCTGTTCATCGTCATCATAGGTATAATATTTCTTTTTGCCTTTTCGCACCTGATACAGCGGAGGCTGGGCAATAAACACATGGCCTTCCGTAATCAGCTGAGGCATATACCGGTAGAAGAATGTGAGCAGAAGAGTACGAATATGCGCACCGTCCACATCCGCATCGGTCATGATGATAATCTTATAATATCTCAGTTTGGAAATATCAAAATCTTCGCCAATTCCAGTACCGAATGCAGTAATCATGGTACGGATGGCATCACTGTTCAGCACGCGGTCCAGTCTGGCCTTTTCTACATTGAGAATCTTGCCTCGCAGCGGAAGAATGGCCTGATATCTTCTGTCACGGCCGCTCTTAGCACTTCCACCTGCGGAGTCCCCTTCGACGATATAGATTTCTGTAAACTTTGGATCTCTTTCCGTGCAGTCAGCCAGTTTTCCAGGCAGGCTGGATACTTCCAGCGCATTCTTACGACGGGTAAGTTCCCTTGCCCGGCGGGCTGCTTCTCTGACGCGGCTGGCTGTAAGTCCTTTGTTAATAATTTCCTTAGCTTCGGCCGGATGTTCTTCCAGATAAACCTTCAGGCCTTCACTGGTGATATTATCCACAATACCCTTTACTTCCAGATTGCCCAGCTTGGTCTTTGTCTGACCTTCGAACTGCGGATTGGGAACCTTGACACTGATAACACAGGTCAGGCCTTCACGGACATCTTCCCCGGACAGATTATCCTCGCTGTCTTTCAGCAAACTATTCTTTCTTGCATAATCATTAAGGCAGCGGGTAAGGGCCGTACGGAAACCGGCCAGGTGCATGCCCCCTTCTATGGTGTTGATATCATTAACGAAGGTGTACATGTTTTCAGTGTATCCGGTCTGATACTGCATGGCAATATCCACAATGACCTTGTCTTTTTCCCCTTCAAAAGCAATGACATCCTTGTTGACCAGATCCTTGCCCTGATTGAGATATCTGACAAATTCAGTAATACCGCCGGCATAATGGAACTGTTCACTCTTCTTCACCCCTTTCCGGTTGTCGGTAAGGGTAATTTTGAGTCCCTTGTTGAGGAATGCCAGTTCTCTTACCCGGATCTTCAGTGTGTCATAGCTGAAATCTGTGCCTTCCTTAAAGATTTCCGGATCCGGCATAAAGGTAACAATAGTACCGGTATCGTGGGATTCCCCGACCACGGTCATTTTTTCCGTTACTGCGCCACGGGAGAAAGCCATTTCATATACCTTGCCGTTTCTGTGAACCTGAACCTTCATCCAGGAAGACAGAGCATTAACTACGGAAACACCTACCCCGTGAAGACCGCCGGAAATTGCATATCCGCCATCCCCGAACTTACCGCCTGCATGGAGAACTGTCAGTACGACTTCCAGTGCCGGCTTGCCCGATTCGTGCATGTCTACCGGAATACCACGGCCATTATCTGTTACCGTGCAACTCCCATCTGGATTGATGGTAACCTGAATGGTGTCACAGAACCCAGCCAGGGCTTCATCGATACTGTTATCTACAATTTCATAAACCAGGTGATGAAGACCGCGGGCCGACGTAGAACCGATGTACATGCCCGGGCGGAGACGAACCGCTTCCAGACCTTCCAGTACTCGTATTTCGTCAGCACTGTAATTAGCATCGCCACGTTCTTCCTCATGATGAGCCTGAATTTCATGAACTTTTTCGCTCATATTTTCTCTCCTGTGCAATAAAAAATCAGCGGGACACCGACGAGCCGCTGGATATGACTCAAAAATGCGCATAGAACGCCTGTATTTTCAATAAATTCATTATAACATATTAAGGGGATAAGCGCACCCCCTCCGGCCATTCTATACGCCTTTTATAAGCGATTCTGCTTAAAAAGCAATTCTGTTTGCCTCTTCATATTCCGGTTTTTCCTTTTTCCTGTTCCATGCTAGAATAAAGACAGTTAAAAATCAGTTGTATAAAAAAGAGAACTCATGAAAAAATATATTATCACACTGTTTCTCTTAATTTCTGTATACTTTGGTTATTCCTACGGTGTAAGCTCTCCTGAATCCGGCGACAGTGCCTCATCTTCCGTTGCCTCGCATCTGGAAAATGCCATCACCCCGGCCAAAAGCTCCCTCATCCATCTCCTGGGAAAGGACAGTACCAACTCTGCAGCCCCGGATGATGCGGAAACCCTTCCTGCCGATCAGGAAGAAGGGCCTGACAACAAACCGCTTCCCGAGGAATCGTTCACTGAAAAGGTCAGCGATGTTACGGATTTTAAAGAGAAACTGGAAACCCGTATACAACGGGAAACCTTCACTCCTCTTAAGAAAATCAACCCCATGCTCGTCCAAGCCCTGGTCGACACGGAAGACAAACGTTTCTATGAACACGGTGCCCTGGACCTGGTCGGTGTAGCCCGTGCTGCGGTGGCCAATTATATGGCCGGACGGACCGTACAGGGAGGGAGCACCCTTTCCCAGCAGACAGTAAAAAACATATTCCTTTCCAACCATCGCACATTCTCCCGGAAAGTGCAGGAACTGCTTCTGGCCATACAGCTGGAACGGAATTACAGTAAAGATGAAATCCTGGAACTGTATCTTAATACCATTTATTTTGGTCACGGTGCCTATGGCGTAGCCAACGCCTCAGAGGTTTATTTTGGGAAAACTCCGGAACAGCTCAACCTGGCCCAATGCGCCATGCTGGCCGGTCTCCCACAGGCCCCATCCGCCTATGACCCGTTGAACCACCCGCAGGCGGGCATGAAACGCATGCAGACAGTACTCGCCCTCATGGTGGAAGCCGGAGACATCCAACCTGAACAGGCACAGGCCGCCCCGGCCCATTTATGGGACAAAGGCAGCCTCCGGATACCTGGTAATCCCAGAAAAAAATAATTTATTCCGAAAACAGTAAAAGTCGTGAATGCCATACTTCCTTTGCATGGCATCACGACTTTTTATATGAGCAAACCAGTGGATATTCCGCTAACAGTTACAGCGGTCTTACAATGGTACCTCCCCCAATCAGGCGGTCTCCATCATAAAATACTACAGACTGTCCGGTAGTAATGGCTCTCTGTGGTTCATCAAAGACAACCCGGGCACGGCCATCCCGCTGAATATGCACTTCTGCCGGATGTACACTGACCCCATACCGAATCTTGGCTTCACAGCGGAAAGTTTCTCCTGGTACCTGTCCATCGGTAAAATCCAGATCATCTGCCAGCAATCTCTGGCGGAACAAATCTTCATTGGAACCGACAATGACCTGATTCTTCTTTCCATCCAGAGCCACTACATAGAGCGGATGTCGGGAAGCAATGCCCAGCCCGCGGCGCTGCCCTATGGTGTAACGGGGAATTCCCTTGTGTTTTCCCAGTACCCGGCCATCCAGATCTACAATATCTCCTGGATGGAACACCTGCGGCGCATGCTTTTCCAGATAGTCCACATAGGTCTCTCCCTGTCCGAGGAAGCAGATATCCTGAGATTCCGGACGATTGTACACAGGCAGTCCCTTATCCTTTGCTATCTTGCGGGTATCGGTCTTATGTGTCCGTCCCAGTGGGAAAATAATATGTGCCAGCTGATCCTGTGTCAGATGATACATCATATAGGACTGATCCTTCTTCAGGTCCAGTGCCTTATCTACTTCATAGAAGCCTCTGTCCGGATCATAGATAATACGGGCATAGTGTCCGGTAGCAAAATACGGGCAATCAAAAAATGCCCGGGCCCTATCATAAAACACACCAAACTTCACCTTGAAATCGCAGAGTACACAGGGATTCGGTGTAATTCCCTTCTGATAAGAATCCACAAAATAACGCAGCACAATATCCTTGTAAATATCCCGCAGGTCAATTACCGTATGTGGGATTCCCAGGAAAGCGGCCATTTTGGCGGCATCGCTTAAATCCTGTCCATCAAAGAGCATCATGCTCGCGCCATGTACATCATACCCTGCCTCCTGCAGAAGACGGGCAGTCAGCGTACTGTCTACGCCGCCGGACATGGCCACTACTACCTTTTTCTTTTCTGTCATACAAATCCTTTCCCGGGGCGGGTTCTGCATGCTGTCCAACTTGCAGTCACCACAGTCCTGCCCCTGTAACCATCAAATCGCTACGGAGTGAAAGTCCGAAGGATACCGTGATATTATACCATAACCACAGGCAAAGGCATGAAAAAAAGATCTGCAAAAATTATTTTCACAGACCTTTTTCTATATGAGTATTACTGTGCTTTAGATGCGCGTTTTTTCCAGATATAGCCCCATACCCCTACCAGGATGGCTCCGCCGATTTCCAGCGGCAGTTTCCAGGATGTGGACAGTGCCAGTGTGGCATCGGATACCACCAGACCACCGGAAGACCAGCCGATAAGCATACCTGCCAGATAAACAACGATAGGAAATCTATCCATAATCTTCACAATGATAGTGGATCCAAAAAGAATAATCGGCACAGAGAAAAGCATACCGAAGACCACCATGCCCAGATGTCCATTAGTTGCCCCTACAATAGCCAGAACATTATCCAAACTCATAATGGCATCCGCTGCAATAATGGTAACAATGGCCCCCATCAGCGTATTCTTACTCTTAATGTCCGGTGTCTCTTCATCTTCCTGCTCTCCAATCAACTTTGCCCCGATATAGAACAGAATCAGTGCTCCCACCACTTTCAGATAAGGAATCTGCATAAGTTCCACGGCAATAGCCGCCAGAATAAAACGACAGCCTACCGCCCCCATGGCCCCAAAAAAGATGGCCTTTTTCCGGAGATGGACATCCAGATTTTTAGCCGCCATAGCGATAACGGCCGCATTGTCTCCCCCTAATGCCAGATCAAGAAATACAACAGAAAGTACATTGGAAACCAACTGCCAGAGTGTCATTGTTCATACCCTTTCTTCCCGGAGAACCTGTACTGTTCTCCGTCTCTACCACACTTTTCAGACTTCCGAAACCAGGAATCTCCTCAGTTCGTCAGCCCGACTTTCTCGTCACTGGCCGGGAAAGAAATTGTTCATAAAATGGCAGAGGCCATAGAAAGATTGAAATTATCTTCTATAGCCTCTGCGCAGAATTACTTGTCAAATTCAACTGACTGATTTACCGGTACTGCAGCCGGCCGGCGCATTCTCCTACGCACATAGCCAGCAGCAAGAATCAGGAATGTCAGCGCCACTTCCAGAGGAAGTTTGAAACCATCCGCCAGTCCCAGGGATGCGTCGGTGGCAATCATGCCGCCAGCCGCCCAGCCGATAACCATTGCCGCCACATAGATGGCAACCGGAAAGCGATCCATCAGCTTAAGAACCAGTGTACTTCCGAATACAATAATCGGAACAGAAATAACCATGCCGAAGGCAAGCATTCCCAGATGTCCGTCTGTAGCACCTACAATAGCCAGTACATTATCAAGGCTCATAATCACATCGGCCAGGATAATGGTTCGAATAGCGCCGCCCAGTGTCTGGCTGCTCTTAATTTCTTTTTCGCCATCGTCCTCGCCCGCTATAAGTCCCATACCGATCCAGAGAAGAATGACGGCCCCCACCGTCTTCAGGAAAGGAATCTGCATGAGATACGTGGCAACTACTGCTAAAACAAAACGCGCAATCACTGCACCAGCTGTACCTATAAGAATCGCCTTTTTACGAAGTTTGTGATTCAGGTTCTTAGCCGCCATACCGATAACTGCGGAATTATCTGCACCCAGTGCAAGATCCAGCAAAATTACCTGTGCAATCATGATTGCGTAGCCCAATCCATTTGAAAGGTCCAATATATGTTCTCCTTATCTTAAACGTCCGCTTGTGCGGAATAGAAAGCATATGTTGAAAGTTTCAACCTGTTAAGTTGTCAACATCTTACGTATTGAGCATAGCAAAAACAGAGTAATAATGCAATATCCCGAAAATATTTTGCATATTTATATTTTTTATTGCTTTTTACTGATTTATGTTATGACTTTAGTTACGCATGTATCACGACCCCTTACTTCTCGAACGACGGAGCAAGGAAACCATACAGTGTAAGTCCAAAAAAGAATACCAGGGCGGCTGCCATCATAGCATCGGCGCCGGCAGCATAACAGGCATACAGGGTGTACAGCGAACCCACAAAGGATGCAATCATAGGCAGACGGAGCTCCTCCCTGCTTCCATGACCAGCCTTTATCATAATCAGCTCCATAGCTGCCATGCAGAAAAAATAAGGCACTATATTGGTGATGACAGCCAGATTGGCCAGCACTTCAAACTGTTCATTCAGAGATGGACTGATAGTCATCAGCGAAAGACCGGTCTGAATCAATCCGGCAATCACCATACCAGCCACCGGTGCCTCATACCGGTTTACTGACGCAAAAACGGAAGGGTAGAATCCTTTCAGTGCTGCCGCACGATACATATTGCCTCCAGTAAACTGCCACCCAAGAAGAGACCCAAGACAGGCAATACACATCAGCGCCATAACCACTTTTCCTGCCAGTGGCCCGAACATATATGCAAAGGCCAGCCCGAAAGGCGCATTGCTCTCTGCTACTTGCGATGCTGGAAGCAGGCCAAAAATCACATTGGTAGAAAGAATATATATCACGGCGCTGCCCAGAGTACCCCCCAGTACAGCAATGGGCACATTGCGTTCTGGGTTTTCTACCGCATCCGCATTGACGCAGGCCGACTCCAGTCCCAGAAAAGCCCAGAGGGTCATGACCACAGACTGCAGAATGCCCTGGCTGAACGGAAGATTCTGTACATTCCAGTTCGCCACAAACAGAGCAGGAGAAAAGAAGAACCATCCAGCAGTAGCAATTATAAATACAGGGACCAGTACCCCAAGAATGGTAATTCCGCCAATCCGTCCGGTAATGTCAGCCCCTCTGAAATTAGGTACTGTCGTAAGCCAGATAACGCCTATGGTATAAAGACAGGTGGGGACCGCTCCCAGGGAAATACCCAGGCAGGTCGCGCCATACCCTACCGCAGACAGAGCAATGGCCACGTTGGATACCAAAATGGATACTGTATAGACATAGCAGCACAGGAAATTACCTGCCGTGCCAAAAGCATATTCGGCATACCCGCTCATACCACCTGCTTTTCTGCTGTACATTCCGCATTTGGCAAATGCGTAAGCCAGACAGGTAGAACAAAAGGTGGTTATGATCCATGAAAGAATGGATATACCTCCCACCTGAGCCAGACTGGCCGGAAGGAGAATGATTCCTGCACCAATCATATTGACTGCCGTAAGAAGCATAAGTTCCCAGACACTCATTTTTGAATTCGTATCGCTCATTTTGCACCTCAGGAAAAGGAATCTTACATCCGCTTTTCCGAATATGTCGCTATATGGCTTATCTTGCCCATTATGTATACATACCAACCAATCGGGAAAACGGTAAATATATAACAAAAGATGTAACCTTTATACAATATATCAGATTTTCAGCGCACAAAAAAAGAGGGTATGAAAATGAATTCTCATTTTCATACCACTCTGTTTTATTACAGTGACTTAGTTACTCTCAGACGAAGGAGTGCACGGTTCAAAGCCAGCTGCGCACGGTCGGTATCAATATCCGCAGATTTTGATGCCAGACGTTCTTCAGCACGCTTTTTTGCGGCCTGAGCACGAGCTACATCGATGTCTTCAGCCATTTCAACCTGTGGTGACACAATATTCACACGGTCATCGTTGATTTCAAGAAAACCATTAAATACTGCAATCTGCTTTTCCTTGCCGTCCTTTTTAACACGGACCGGAGCAATGGTAAGAGCAGCTACCAGAGGAAGGTGGCCTTTCATAACAGCAAATTCACCATCAATTGCACGGGCAACAACCATTTCCACGCCGTCAGCTGTATATACAGCGCCGTCAGGGCTCATGATTTCCACATGCATTGGAGATGTCAGGGTGTCAGCCATAGCTTATTCCCCTTTCTTCATCTTTTCAGCCTTTTCGATTGCTTCATCAATGGTTCCTACCATGTAGAAGGCACCTTCCGGAAGGTCATCATGCTGGCCTGCAAGGATTTCCTTGAAGCCACGGATGGTTTCCTTCAGCGGAACGTAACGTCCTGGGGAGCCAGTAAACTGTTCAGCTACGAAGAATGGCTGAGACAGGAATCTCTGAATCTTTCTGGCACGGGCAACAATAACCTTGTCTTCGTCAGAAAGTTCTTCCATACCCAGAATGGCGATGATATCCTGCAGTTCCTTATAGCGCTGCAGAATAGCCTGAACGCCGCGGGCTACTTCATAGTGTTCCTTGCCGAGGATGTTCGGGTCAAGAATACGGCTGGTGGAATCCAGTGGATCTACTGCCGGGTAAATGCCCAGTTCGGCGATGGAACGGTTAAGTACTGTTGTGGAATCCAGGTGGGAGAATACGCCTGCCGGAGCCGGGTCGGTCAGATCGTCGGCTGGTACATATACAGCCTGTACGGATGTGATAGAACCGTTCTTGGTAGAAGTGATTCGTTCCTGAAGTTCACCGATATCGGTAGCCAGGGTTGGCTGGTAACCTACTGCAGATGGCATACGGCCGAGCAGAGCGGATACTTCAGAACCTGCCTGAACGAAACGGAAAATGTTATCAATGAAAAGCAGCACGTCCTGGTTTTCCTTATCACGGAAATATTCGGACATGGTCAGACCGGTAAGAGCTACACGCATACGTGCTCCCGGTGGTTCGTTCATCTGGCCGTAAACGAGTGCAGCCTTGGAAAGAACGCCGGATTCTCTCATTTCGCCCCAAAGGTCGTTACCTTCACGGGTACGTTCGCCTACGCCGCAGAATACGGAGCAGCCAGAGTGTTCTGTTGCTACGTTGTGAATCAGTTCCTGAATAAGAACTGTCTTACCAACGCCTGCACCACCGAACAGACCTACCTTACCGCCCTTAGCGTATGGAGCAATCAGGTCAACGACCTTGATACCGGTTTCGAAAATTTCAGCGGCCGGGGACTGGTCCTTGAAGGCCGGTGCCGGACGATGAATCGGCCAGTAGTCCTTAGCTTCAACCTTTGCCGGGTCGTTATCTACTGTCTGGCCGAGGACGTTGAAAATACGTCCGAGGCAGCCGTCGCCAACCGGAACCGCAATAGCGCGGCCAGTGTCGACAGCCTTCATTCCACGTACCATGCCATCGGTGGAAGACATAGCTACTGTACGTACTACGCCGTCGCCGAGGTGCTGCATGGTTTCGCAGATGACATCTACAGGAACGCTGCCGTTGTCATCTTTGACGTGAATCGCGTTATAAATTGCAGGAAGATTATCGTCGTTGTCAAATGCAATATCAACTACCGCACCGATGACCTGGACGACCTTACCTACCTGCGCTTCCTGTTCATTTGCCATGAAGAAGCATTCCTCCTTAAAAATCAGGGTACTTATTCAAGCGCATTTGCACCGCCGACAATTTCGGAAATTTCGTTGGTAATCTGAGCCTGACGTGCCTTGTTGTAAGTCAGGTTCAGGTCTGCGATTCTTTCCGTTGCGTTGTCGGTTGCAGCCGTCATAGCTGCCATTCGGCTTCCCAGTTCGGAAGCGGCAGACTGAAGCATGCTGCTGTAAATCTGTACCTGTACATATTCAGGAAGCAGTCTGGTGAGAACGGTATTGGCATCTGGGAGGAAAATGAATTCTTCCGGTTCAGCCTGTACACCATTGTCAGCTGCATCCTGGGAAGCAGTATCGCCAGCATCTGCTACGATTGGGAGCAGACGAGTCATAGTAACCTGCTGACGAAGTGCTGTAAAGAACTTAGTATAAATGACATAGACCTCATCGACTTCACCACTGATGAATTCGTCAATCATTTCCTTGGCGAGTTCAAGAGCATCCTGAGCCTGAGGCTTGTCAGAAAAACCGAAATGATAAGAATCTTCCTGGATTCCACGGAACTTCAGATAATTGTGAGACTGCTTGCCACACAGATAAAGTTTGTAGGAATCGCGGTCCTTATCGGAGATCTCTGCCACAATTTTCTTCATCACGTTAGAGTTATATGCACCGGCAAGGCCCTTATCTGCGGAAATAACGAGATATCCGACCTTCTTTACTTCGCCAGCACGCAGAAGCGGGCTGTCAAATCCGGTAACATTAGCGGATGCCCGGCGCAAGAGCTCTCCTACCTTATCGGCATATGGGCGTGCGCCAGCTGCCTTTTCTTCTGCCTTACGCAGACGGGCAGCAGCGACCATCTTCATTGCCTTCGTGATCTGCTGGATGTTGGTGACAGATTTAATGCGCCCTTTTATATCACGCGTACTCTCCATTCAGATCACCCCTGTACGTTTTCAGACTTTGCTGCCTTGTAGCGAGCCTTGAATTCTTCAATAGCCGCACGCAGCTGTGCATCGATATCATCGGTCAGCTTCTTCTTTTCCAGAATAGCCTTGCCGATTTCCGGATGGGAATTACGCAGGAAAGCAATAAGCTGATCTTCGAAAGGTACAACTTCTTCTACTGCGATGTCATCCAGGTAGCCCTTAACGGCGGTGAAGATGGCTTCAATCTGTTCTTCAACCGGGAATGGGCTGTACTGTGGCTGCTTCAGAACTTCGGTCGTTCTTTCACCACGGTCAATCTGTGCCTTGGTTGCTGGATCGAGATCGGAACCAAACTGAGCAAATGCTGCCAGTTCGCGATACTGAGCCAGTTCCAGACGCAGCGTACCTGCTACCTGCTTCATGGCCTTGATCTGTGCGGAACCGCCTACACGGGATACGGACAGACCAACGTTGATTGCCGGACGAATACCGGAATAGAACAGGTTGGTTTCCAGATAAATCTGACCGTCGGTAATGGAAATTACGTTGGTTGGAATATATGCACCTACGTCGCCTGCCAGGGTTTCGATGATTGGCAGTGCGGTGATGGAACCGCCGCCGAGTTCGTCAGAGAGACGGGCAGCACGTTCCAGCAGACGGGAGTGCAGATAGAATACGTCGCCCGGGTAAGCTTCACGTCCCGGTGGGCGGCGGAGCAGCAGGGACATTGCACGGTATGCTACCGCATGCTTGGACAGATCATCATAAATGATGAGGACGTCCTTGCCCTGATGCATGAAGTATTCCGCAATGGATACACCAGAGTATGGTGCCAGATACTGCATTGGGGAACCTTCAGAAGCGCCGGCATGAACGATGATGGAATAATCCATAGCGCCTGCCTGCTTCAGTCTTTCATATACGCGGACTACGTTAGAGTTCTTCTGTCCGATGGAGACATAAATACAGATAACGTTTAAGCCCTTCTGGTTCAAAATGGTATCGATGGCAATAGCTGTCTTACCGGTACCACGGTCACCGATGATTAATTCACGCTGACCACGTCCGATTGGAACCATTGCGTCGATAGCCTTAAGACCTGTCTGCAGCGGAACATTAACTGGCTGTCTGTCAGCAATGCCCGGTGCCTTAATTTCAATGTCGCGATAGGTATCAGTCTTGATATCGCCCTTGCCGTCAATCGGCTGACCAAGGGAGTTAACAACACGGCCCAGAACTGCGTCGCCTACAGGAACCTGCATCAAGCGGCCTGTTCTCTTAACTGTGTCGCCTTCCTTAATTGTTTCTGCCTGACCAAGAAGAACTGCACCTACGTTGCTTTCTTCCAGGTTAAGCGCCATACCATAGACTCCGTGTGGCAATTCAAGCAATTCACCGGCCATGCAGTTTTCAAGGCCATAAATGTGAGCAATGCCATCGCCGACTTCGAGTACTGTACCTACTTCATCGACATTGAGGTCTACTTTGTAGTTTTCAATCTGTTTCTTAATGACAGATGTGATTTCATCTGAACTGATCTTCATATCCTATAAGTCACCTCAACCTCTTTGCATCATTTTCGCTTTCAGCGTGCTAAGCTGACGGGCTACAGAACCATCGATAAGACGGTCCCCTACCTTTACGGTAAAGCCACCGAGCAGCGCTGAATCCACTTCCTGCCGCATGATAATCTTCTTCCCGGTAATTTCTTCCAGCTTTGCACGGAGTGCATCGGCCTGTTTACCGGTAAGAGGAGCCGCACTGGTAACCAGAGCTTCCTCCACACCCAGCCCTTCATGGGCAAGGGATGTGTAGACATCAATCATGGATTCAAGGATAGATGCTCTATCCTTGTCGATTACGACGTAGCAGAACTGCAGCACAATCGGCTGTACCTTATCTGCGAATATTTTCTTAATTGTATCTTTCTTAATTTCCTTGGACAGGAGCGGATGGCTCAGCAGCTTTTTAAGGTCTGCATTTTCACTGATTGCAGAAGCGATCAGTTTGAGATCCTTTTCCGTCTGTTCCAGGGTATGCTGTTCTACAGCAATTTCATAGATAGCTCGTCCATACTTTTTTGCAAGGATTACGGTCTTATCCATGATTATTTACCTGCTTTTTGAGCATCCAGCTTAGCGATGCTCTCATTGATTAACCGGTCATTGATGTCCGGTGTCATATTGGTGCTGATAATCTTCGCTGCGATATCACAGGAAATAGCGGCGAACTGGGACTTAAGATCATCAAGAGCATCCTTGCGTTCTCTCTCGATTTGCTTAGTAGCAGCTTCCTTTTCCTTTTCAATAGCTTCATGCGCAGCCTGAATCTGGGCCTGAGCCTGTACTTCAGCTTCCTTTACCGCTTTGCTGACAATTTCATTAGCCTTAACCTGTGCTTCGCTCAGCTGAGCTTCATAGGATTCCTTCAGCTTAGCTGCATCATCACGGGATTTAGCGGCAGAATCCAGGTCATTCTTAATGCGGTTTGCACGTTCATCAAGAATCTTGATAATCGGCTTGTAGCAGTAATGACCGAGAATAGCGCAAAGAATAATAAAGTTGAGGATCTGAATCAGCAGTGTACCATTAAGTTCTACCAATTAGCTCTCCTCCTTAGGCTAAAAATTATTAAACTCAGAATTAGCCGAGGAATGGGTTAGCGAATACCAGTACAATTGCGATAACGATAGCGATAATCGGAATAGATTCGACCATACCGATACCAACCAGCATGTTGGTGAACAGCTGGCCTGCCATTTCTGGCTGACGGGTGGTGCCATCGATAGCTGCCTTAGCTACCTTGGAGTCGTTGAATGCTGCTGCGATGGAAGCGATTGCTGCGATGATAGCAGATGCAATGAGAGAGTACTGAATAACGATTGTCTGATCCATGATTTAAATTCCTCCTGAGAATTCAATAAATAATTTCCGGTCTTACCGGTACGATTCCGTTTGGTGGGACGGTGCCCAGTGATTCCGTTTGAATGGACGGTGCCATGCTGTTTTGGACGGAAACAGCTCCCTTCGTCCTTATACGCTTTCCTTCATGTATACAGAAACGAGCGTAGTAAAGATATAGGCCTGGATTACACCAACGAATAAGCTGAACGCAATCCATACGATAGGTACCAGCCACGGTGCCAAATTGTTAAGAACTTCCAGCAGAATTTCGCCGGCCAGAATATTACCAAATAGACGCATTGCCAAAGTAATTGGCTTGCTGATTTCTTCGATAAGATTCAGGAATACAAATGGGGCGATTGGTTGAAAGAAGTGTTTAATCCAATGACCGAAGCCCTTGTTCTTAATGTAGTAGAAATGAATAAGCAGGGATGAAGCTATCGCGAGTCCCAATGTCGTATTCAAATCATTAGTCGGAGATGCTGTCAGATGTTCTGTCGGCAGAAGACCGATCTGGTTGGCTGTCAGGATAAACATGAACAGTGTAAGCAGAACGGTAGATACCTTGCGGTAATTCTTACCCACATTCGCACGGAACTGGCCGAATAAAAATTCAAATACCATTTCCACCACATTCTGAACTCCCGATGGAACCATTGCACGGCCCCGGGTTGCAGCGAACACGATTAAGAAAACTATAAGAGCACTAAGCCATGTAGTAAAAATCGTATCCCAGTTTACAGACATTCCAAACAACATTGAAACAACGTGTGTACCTGTGTGAAGATGCATAGTCTCACCCCCTCTCCCTTACTCTGGCAATACAAGAAACCACTATTCCTTAATTAATTTGACTACTCTGTCCACAAGGGTCATAAGCGTCAAAGTAAGTAAGCCAACGAGATATCCAAAAATGTTAAGCGGCGTAAATACCACAGCTACACAGGTAAGGATTTGCAGCACCAGACGGCACATGGCAAACAGAGACAGTCTCTGGCTGATGAAAACCGGGTCCTTCTCCTGCCTTTCCCACTGCTGTTCTTTAGCCAAAAGAAAAGAGAGAAAAAGAATCTGAAATAATCCGCCTGCCACTACTCCAGCGCCTACCTGCCAGTTCCAGTACATAGTACCGGCCATGGCAAATATCCCTGCTGCAATGGCAGTCTGTCTGATCATACGTCTGGCAAATCTGGCAAATGTCTGATCATATTTCATGAAACTTATCTCTCCAACATTTTTCGAATTACTGACCAAAGTCCTGCTGCACCACCCATAACTGACATAATCATCAGTCCATAAGGGGAACAGCCTGCATACTCATCAATCTTGAGCCCACAATACACACCTACGCCTATACAGGTCAGTAGTGTCATCCCTGCTCCGGATGCTACCGCAATCCGATGAAGAGGATTAAAATCGTCGGGCTTCTTTTCCGTCCCTTTCATTTTATCCGTCTCCTGCCTGAGAATCTACCACTTTTTGTATACACGTTAAAAGACGTGTTAAAACATACAGACATATTGTAACATAAAGTCTGCTATCTTGCTATAAAAACAGAAGGTTTCTTTTCAGAAATTCCATAAAAATACAAAATAGCCTGTACAATGCGTTCCGACGTATGTCCGTCACCATATGGATTTATGGATTCAGCCATTTCCTTATATGCCTTTTCATCGGTAAGCAGCTTATACGCTGTATTATACACCTTATCTTCATCGGTTCCTACCAGTTTCACTGTCCCGGAGGCTACCGCTTCCGGACGTTCTGTCGTATCACGGAGAACCAGGACCGGCTTACCAAGACTCGGAGCCTCTTCCTGAATTCCGCCGGAATCGGTAAGGATGATGGCAGAACGGGCCATCAGGTTTGTGAATGGTTCGTATTCCATGGGGTCTACCAGATGAATACCCGGGACGCCATCAAGTACTTCCTTCACTGCCTGTCGTACAAGCGGATTTCTGTGAACCGGGAATACTACTTCCGTATCCGGTACCGTTTCTACCAGCCGGCGAAGGGCCCGATATACATTGCGCATTGGTTCACCCAGGTTTTCACGGCGGTGCGTGGTTACCAGGATGATGCGTTTATGTTCTTCAATGTCCTGAAGTTCTTTATCTTCAAACACATAATCCTTCTTCACCGTAGCCAGCAGGGCATCAATAACCGAATTGCCTACTGTGAAAATATGATCATCCTTCTGATTTTCCTTCAGCAGATTCTGTCTTGCTGTTTCGGTAGGAGCAAAGTGAAGGGTTGTCAACACGGAAGTCAGACGACGGTTAGCTTCTTCCGGGAACGGGGAGTACATGTTTCCGGTTCGGAGCCCTGCTTCCACATGACCTACATCAATCTGCTGATAGAACGCAGCCAGTGTGGCAGAGAATGTGGTTGTCGTATCTCCGTGGACAAGTACCAGATCTGGCTTTTCCTTTTCCAGCACTTCCTTGAGTCCCAGCAATACACGATCCGTAATATCATACAGGGACTGTCCCTGCTTCATAATATCCAGATCATAATCCACCGGAAGCTGGAATAAATCCACCACCTGATCCAGCATTTCTCTGTGCTGCGCAGTAAGACATACCTTTGTTTCAATTTCCGGATGCTTCAGTAATTCTCTGACTACCGGAGCCATCTTGATCGCTTCGGGACGGGTCCCGAAAATTGCCATAACTTTCACAATATCCACCTTCCGTTGTGTTATTTATCCACATGGCCATTCAGCCCATGTTCTTCTTTTGGATTGGCCGTTGCCATATTTTCCTTAAGCACTCCCAGTTTCTTTGCCCAGAGGAGGAATACCGCCAGGGCAACCCCCACAATAGCTATTCCTACATATGGCTTGAGGTGAATTACCAGAAGGGCTACGCAGGAGAAAAATGCTGTCAGTGCATACATCACCAGCACCACATGTTTCTGATCCAGTCCCTGTGCCAGCAGACGATGATGCAGATGACTTTTATCCGGTGCAAAAATTGGAATACCGCTCAGTTTTCTTCGGACAATAGCCATAAGCGTATCCATAATCGGCACCGTAAGGGCAATAAGGGGAACAAACAGCACGGCGGCCGCCGCTGTCTTCATAGCCCCCAGTACGGACACCACAGCAATGATATATCCGAGAAACATAGATCCTGTGTCCCCCATGAAAATCTTTGCCGGGTTGAAATTGTACTGAAGAAATGCCAGGGCACTTCCCGCCATGGCCACCATACATGCTGCCGATTCCCACTGTCCCATCTGAAAGGCCAGCATGGCGATGGCTACCGAAGCAATGGCCGCCACCCCGGCCGCCAGACCATCCAGTCCATCAATAAGATTTACCGTATTGATAAACCCGATAATCCAGAAAATGGTAAGTGGAATAGAAATCAATGCCGGCAGATAGATAAGTCCCGCCATGGGAAGAACCAGCCAGTCAATATGGATTCCAAACCCGATAACCACAATCGCTGCAGAAAAAATCTGTCCCAGCAGTTTCACCTTGGCAGGAAGGGAATATACATCATCCACCACCCCTACAAGAACCAGCACAGTGGCCCCAAGCATAATCCCCACCATTTCAAAGGAAATGCCGACAGTACACAGTATAGATACCATAAAGCCGGCATAAATAGCCAGGCCGCCCAGTCTCGGTATGAGCCCATGATGTACCTTGCGGGCATTTGGTTTATCAACGGCGCCTATTTTCAGCGCAAATCGTTTAACTGCCGGTGTCAGCAGAAAGGTTACGACCAGTGCCGTCAAAAACGTGTACGCATACGCGAACAACGGACCACCTCCTAAAAAAGACAATACCTTACGCTCATTGTATCACACAAGACCAGCAAAGGAAACGAGGGGAAAGGGGGGACAGTAAAAGACAGGAATGACGAGAAGATTTTCCTGTCATTCCTGTCTTTTACTGTCTCGAGCCGAAAGCTTGCGGTCCATGAGCTCTGTTCATGATTATCTTTCTTTATTTCTTTTTATACACAGTGAGGATTTCGCCGATGAACAGATTATGGTCGTTGCCTTCATCTTTGCCGCTGTACCATTCTTCGTAAATAACATCATCCTTGAAATCCCGTCTGTCCATGCGGGCATTATAGAGCTTTCTCATGACAAACACATATTCCGCTTCCTGAATGCCCACCGCCGGCCCAAAGGATATGGGATGCAGATCGGTCTTTGCGTATTTATTCCCATCCCGGCCAGAATGGGAACCCAGGTATCCCATTTCCGATTTATAGGTTTCCGGAAGAATGGATAGTGTGAAATATTCATCTTTATTCATGAAGTCCAGAGTATAGCGGCTGTTTCTCACGTAGACTGTCGCTGCCGGACGTCCCCACATGATACCCATTCCGCCCCACGAAACGATCATGGAATTACAATCATCAGGATCGCCTGCCGTGAGCACCATCCAGTTTTTTATCATGTTGAAAATATTTACATTCAGCTTTTCCGGTTTTACTTCAATAAAAGCCATAATAAGCCCTCCTCTGCCACTTTTTCTTTCATTATATCATGCATTTTTCATATCCTGATCTGCCAGAAAAAGGTTTTATCCCACTTTATTTTCCATCCAGAGAGACAGGTTGTCCACCAGGATATCCGGATCGGCTTCTCCCAGAACTTCCCCAGGCACCGTATCCAACGTGAGAATCCGCTTTTTATATTGCCTGGACAGATTCTGCAATACCCGGATTTTCTTTTCTGCCTCTTCTCCTTTCAGATGAGGAATGTACTGCCATGCCGTCTCCACATCCTGGCTCCTGGTGATGAAATCCACCAATCCATAAGGAGTCTTCCCGGCGGAGATACCGGCAAACCGGCGGCACAGTTCTATGGCTGCTGCAAGCCGCCCCTGCACGTCCCTGGATGTATCCGGTACATAAAGAGATCCAATGTGTGGGTCAGCAAAGTAGAAAAAGCACGCCTTTTCTGCTGTCGGTACGGTGCGCCCCAGGTCATCCGCCACCTGGATAAATGGTGCCATGACAAGTAAACCGCTGCCTTCCAGTGCTCCCAGATAAGCATAGACACTCTTTTTCAGAAGCGGTCTGCCGGCGCGCCCCAGCGCAACCGCCATCTGATGCAGTGACACCGGCTCCCCGGCGTGGGATGCAATATAATTCACCACCCGGTCAAGCATGGATGCCCGAAGGGCCGGATGTTCCAACAGCACCTGTTCCATAAGGGCCGTATTGACCATTCCCTTCAGCTGTTCCATCCCGACGGCTTTCCGACTGCGGTCAATTCCCGGATATGTACTTTCTGTCAGATATTCAGCAAACCGCTCGTCATTCGCCTTTCTTCCGGACAGATACTCCCGGTAGGACAGAGGAAATACAAACAGCGGCTGTATGCGTCCTGGCAGCAGTTTTTTTAGCGCCGGCGTAAGCACACTCCGCCCGGATCCGGACAGGTAAATGTCCACATGACGATGCAGAAACAGCCGGTCAATCACCTTTTCAAAATGAGGAAGTTTTTCCACCTCATCCAGAATAAGCAGGGTTTCTTCCTGTCCTTCCATACGGGAAATAATTCCTTCGTATACCGTCTGCGCATCTCTGGGAACCGCAGGATCATCAAAGGTAATGACCAGAATTCTGGATTCAGGGAATCCCCGGCGAACCATACGAAAGGCAAAATCCGCCAGAATGGTTGTCTTCCCGCACCCCCTGGGCCCATAGAGGACTTTCACATAAGGAGAACCCCTGTGGTGAAGCAGTTTTTTTATATAGTCGTATCTTCGATAATGCATGCTATCACTTTCTTATGGGGACATATTCTTCCCCAATCTTCTCAATCTGTGCCTTTCCCGCTGTCATATCTGTAAATACACGGGCATGCTCCTCTGCCTTTTCCGGAAGGCAGAGAAAGGATATTTTCACCTTGTCACTGAATGCCCGGTCCAGCACCCGTATATCTGTACCTTCTACATAATGCTCAAAACTCCCCACCGCGGAATAAGGAATCGTGAGCTCCATGCGATTATGGGGCGTATACCTGGCCAGAGGCGCAGCCTTTACCGTATCCGCCAGGCTGCCAGCATAAGCACGGGCCAGCCCGCCTGCCCCCAGCTTGATACCGCCAAAATACCGGGTTACAATGCCCAGCACATTGGTGAGCTCATTTCCCTGAAGCACATGAAGCATAGGATGCCCTGCCGTACCGGAAGGCTCTCCGCCATCGCTTGACTTCTCAGCTATCTGCGTCGTTCCCAGCCGGTATGCATAACAATGATGGGTGGCATCCTTAAACTCCTTCTTAATCGCTGCCAGTGCCGATTCCACATCATCCGTCGTATGTACAGGAATAATATCTGCAATGAAAAGTGATTTCTTTATTTCCGTCTGTGTACGGCATGACGCCACAGGTGAAGAGTAGGGAGTAAGCATAAAATCCTCAATTCTGAATAAAATAAGTAAATGATATATTTTTATTATAGACCATTTGTTCGGTAATAGGAAGACGGAATGGAGATAAGAGATCTGAGAATCGAGAGGAATCGCAAACATGGTAAAGAATTCCCCTCCGACACAAAAACCAGTCAGGTTTTCTTCAGATATATGACACCGGCAAGTTTTCCTTTCGCTCAACTTTTAGCTTTTTACAGGAAAACTTTCCGCATCCTCCCTCTTACCTTCCACCTCTAACCTATCTTTTCTGCACCGACCATGAGCCTTTGGCTCATCCATCTCATCCCTTTCAGGGAATGAAATGGATTGTCTTTTTAAAATGCATCTTTATATTTTTTCCGTTGTAGTATATGGGCGCAAATTTCATCTGCCTGCAGGCCCGGAGAGCTTCTTCCCTGAATCCCAGGTTGGGAGCGGAGCTGAGAACCTTTACCGATTCTACCTTTCCTGAAAGCCCTACAAGGATATCTGCCGTAACGGCTATCGGTTTATCGTATCCCATGTCCCTGGCTTCATCCGGATACTCGGCTCTGGCATCTCTTAATATCCTGTAAGAAATCCCTTCAGAAGACATAGCGGTATAAGAACCATCTCCATTCTTCCGGAAATTGCTCCCCATACCGCCGGAAGAACCACCATGACCGCCGCCTCTGTCTGAAGCCGGTCCTTCCTGCCCACCAGCTCCTCCATGCCCACCACTTCCCATATGACCTGCAGAAGGAGAAGCTACCGTCCTGCCAATGGCAGATGAACCTGAGGCCCCGGCCTCTCCGGATACAGGATGCTCCGGCAACGCCTTTTCTGCCTCCCCCCTCCAGGAAGTGCTGTCTGCAGGCGATGCCTTGCCTGCAGACTCCGTCACGGCTGCCCCCGCGTTCTGCCCCATATCCCTGAAATGGCTTCCTGCGCCGACAGTATCCCCGGTCTTGCCAGAGGCGGCTCCTTTCTCTGAGCCGGAATCTCCCAGCACAGCCACCTCTACCACTCCGGGCGGCAGCTGTTCCTCATGCTCCAGGAGCAACCATCCTCCCAGAGCTGCCGCCACGAGATGAATACCTATAGCTGCCCCCAGAGCAGCTATCTGCCGTCTTCTTTCCCCTCTCATGGTTTTTCTCCTGACGCCAGGCCAAACCGGGTAACCCCTGCCCCCTTCAATGCATCCAGCAAACTCATCACCCGGTCATAGCTGACATCCTTATCTGCTCGGATAACCACGGAAAAGGATGCATTTTCAGCCGATTTCCGTGCAGCAGCTTGCACAAGGGCTTCCTGGGAAATTTCTCTGTCGTTAAGAAACAGTTTTCCATCCCGGGTAAGAGTTACCATAAAAGGCGTGCCCGAAGTTCTCACAGAGTGAGCTGCCGCTGGAAGCCGTACCGGCATAGTGTGTACATTTTCCATGTACATTGTGCCTGCGATGAATGTAACCAGAAGAAGAAAAATCAGGTCGATCATCGGACTCAGCAGAATATAGGGCTCCTTATGATCCTGATGAAAACGTCTTCTCTGCCTCATGCTGCATCCCTGCCTCTGTTCCACGCAGCAATGGCCAGTTCCGCTGCCTGGTTGATATCATTTTCTGCCTGCTGCGCCCGTCCATTGAGCCAAGCGTAAAGGCACATGCCGGCGATGGCGATAATGAGTCCGAACACCGTAGTAATAAGGGCTTCTGCCAGCCCTGCCGTAATTCCCACCGTGTTTCCCAGATTTTCGCCCATAGCACCAAACGCCCCCATCATACCGGTCACTGTCCCCAGAAGACCCAACATAGGGGACAATCCGATTATGAGAGACAGAAAATTCAGATGCGCATACAGAGAGCGTATGAACCGGTCCGCCTGGGCATACACCACAGTTTCCACCATATCCTTATCTGCCAATTCCGCTTCAGGAAGTGAACGGGTCACCTCGGCTGCAAACCCTGACGTCTTGCCGGCCAGACTGGCCGCTTCCTCTCCCCTGCCCTGGTTCAGCAGTGCTGTATATTTTTCCAGGAAAGCTGACGGTGAAATGACTTTCCGATAATACATAGCCCTTTCCAGTGCTATGGAAATAGACAGAACGGAACACAACAGAAGAGGCCACATGCAAGGACCTCCCTTAATAAACCAGGTCAGTACAGATGAAAACATAATCTACTCCTTATCCTGCTCAAAAGGTATACTTAACCCCCACATAGCAGGTTCTTTCAAATCCTGGAAGCAGAGTCTGATACGGTCCTGCCCCATTGCCATATTCATAATAATCCTTGTTAAACAGATTGGTGATACCGCCATATACCGTAAGCTGCTGCCCGGCCTTAAGGTTTACCGAAATATCGACCAGCCCATAGGAATGCATGAGCCCGTCATCCGCCTTGTCCGCATCGGACAGATAATTGATATATTTGCCGAAGAATGTCCATCCCAGCCCCATGGACCAGCGGTCATCGAAGTCATAATCCGCATGAAGGGCAATCTTGTGCTTCGGTACCTTGGTGAGCCCTGCACGGGTATAGTCGATAGAATCAGCCGGGTATTCTTCCAGAAAATCTCGTCCTTCACTGTTCCATTTGCTGTGACCGAGAAGCCAGGTATAGGATTCAGAAAGTTTTAGTTTGCCAAGCTGCTGGCGAAGAGAGAATTCAGCCCCCCGTCTACGTGTGGACAGCAGATTGAGCGTATAGGCAGGATACAGCCCCGCCCCTGTATAATATCGGTTCATCTGATTCCCTGTATAGGATTCAAACAGGGTGATGCCCACAATAGATGCACCAATCTTATCCCGCCATCCCAGTTCATACAGATCATAGGTCTCATCCTCTGCAGAGGTAGGGATGTAGCTGCGCACACCATTCACCTTGATTGCGTCCTTTACCTGAATGGCATCCGGACCGGTGTAACCTCGTTCATACCGGACATAGACACGGCCTGTGTCATTGTAGTGGTAAGCTGCCGATAGTTCCCCTGCAGTATCCCAGCGATGAGACGTATCATCTCCAGATACATTATTTCCCACATCAAAGAATGACCAGTCAGTCTTTTCCCTTCTGAGCCCCTGAGTGAATGTATACTTTCCCCATTTCACGGTATTGAGCACATATAGAGCCGCTGTTTTCCTGTCATAATTGAAATGGTACATCGTACCTGTACGCACCGAGCCTATATAATCAAGATTCTGCTCCTGCTTAATCCAATCGGCTCCGATAAGAAGATGGGAATCCTGCCCATAAGTGTGATCCGCCCGGACATGCATCCCACGGGTCTTTCTTTCCGTGGTCTGATCGTCATCATAGGCATTATTAATAAAATGCCCCTTATCGGCGAAAATATCTGTGGTAAGAGTCCAGTTCCTGCCCATATCCTTTTCATAGGACGCCTGATACGTATCCAGCGCCGTGTCCGTCTTATCATAACCAGACCGAGTTCCCCAGATGTATTTCCCGTTCTCATAGCCGGCAATATACCGCTTAGGCGTGGGCACATAATCTCGCCCATATTCCTTCAGATTCTGGTTAGTCACATTGGACAGGTACTGTCCGTCTTCCTCCAGATGGCTGGCACGAAACGTAATATGCTGTGTCGGATCAATATCCCAGCGGAATCCACCATATCCATATTTAGTATTTCTCCAGGTATTATCAAACTGCAGATCCTGCTCCAGCCGGGTATATCCGGCCTGGATGGACAGCTGGTCATTTACCGGCTGGCTGAGAGCCACCCCGGCACGGTAACCATCGCTGTTCCATTCAGAAAATACGGAATTCGCCTTCTGGTTTCCAGCCTTTTTCTGTGTGGTCACATTAATAACCCCGCCGGATGCACCGGATCCATACAGGACAGAGCCGCCCCCGGGAATAATTTCAATCTTTTCTACATTTTCTACAGGGACCACATCATAATGGAGACTCCAGGGATGGGAACTCATATTATTCAGCGGTACGCCATCTACCATGAATACCAGATTACGGTCCGCCTCATCGCCACCCTGGCCGCGGATATCGATTTTTCCATACCCGGCAGCCCCTGTGTTGATGCTGGTCTGAGCATTCAGCACATCAGACAGCGTGCGATACCCTTTTCCTTCCATATCCTTCCTGGTAATCACAATGACCTGCTTTGTATCTTTCAACTGGCTGACCTCATCATGATCCGCTTTCACATAGCTGTCAGAAAGCGTGATGCTCTCCGGTGCAGCCCCCTGCACAACACCAGCCTGTCCAACCGCCAGTGCCATCACTGCCAGAAGAGCGCCTTTTCGTTTCCCTTTCATTGTGTTCTCCTTCGCCTGCTCACAGGCTCCTGTACGTTATAACACGACCTTCCGGTCCGATTATTTTACATGTAACATTTTTATCATACCACGATTGCGAAAAATTCTTTATCTTATTCGTCGAAAATATAAAAAGACCACAATGGACCGAATCTCCATTATGGTCTCCATTCTTACTGTTTCTGTTTATACAGATATCCGGACTTGCACTTAAACTCTTCCACTTCAATCTTAGCCACGCCCAGCGACTCAACCATTGCAGGAGTAAAAGAGAAATCCCGGTCTGCCTGCACCTTCATCAGGTTAGTCATAATGCGGCATTTTTCTTCATTATCTTCCACTACCGACATACGGCCGCTTCCGATGATACTGCCATAGGCATTGCTGAAATTGCAGGGAACTTCACCGCCGTCCACCAGCTGAAATCCGGTATCTATTTCAAACCCTACATGAGGATTCTTCTGTATAAGATCCCATTTCCGTCCGCTTCTGGCTCCGTGGGTAAAAAAGGTAAGTTTCCCATCTTCATAAGTGTACCCATAATTGGTAGGTACCACATATACCCCATCACCATCCTGAATTCCTATGTGGATGATTTTGCACGCTTCCAGTACTTCACGAATAATCTTTTCATCGGTAATAAATCTGCGGTTAGCAAATGGTGTAGCCATATTACTCCTTCTTTCTCCCGGCTATTCCATCCGGGAATTAATCAATAACAACTTCCTTATGATCCCTGTCCAGGAAAGCCGCTTCTGCTGTCCCTCCCAGTTCTCCAACAACCATGTCCTTCAGGGCATTGATAGCTTCAGTAAGAATTTCCCTTCTTTCCGGATCCACGCACTCAATACAGAGAAATACATTAGAAGCCTCTTCGGTCAGCATAGTGCGCACCGATTCTCTCCAGTTCCAACAGCGGCATATGGCACCCGCATCATCCTTATATACCACTTCCCCTTCTTTAGGTGGTTCACTTTCATTACTGCCCAGGGTAATAAAAGGTTCTGTCCCATCAGCCAGTGTCAGCCGGATATTTCCTTCAAACTTATCTATATCCTCGCCTCCCACAGGAAGGGCATAAGAAAGAGAAATCGAATTGTAAATATCTACCAGCGGATTAATGGTCCCGATATGTTTCCCCTGATAAACTCTCTTCAGCAGTGCTTCTATGGATGCTCTGACCCCTTTTTTCTTTTTAAACCGGGTAAAAGCATCTCTCCACACCGCGATGACCGGATTCGAAGCAAAATCATCCTGAGTAAGCCATGACAGTCCCTTCTGTTCTGCTTCTTCCAGAAGCGGCTGATATCGATTTTCATCCTTTATATGATTATCTATCCCATGCACGGTAATAATACCGATAGAAGCCTCCGGGAAAATATCCCAGAAAGAATCCTCAATAATAAATTTTTTCATATCGGGTCTCCTTTTCGTAGCCAACAGTTCTCTTTTTTTATATAATACCAGTAAACCGGAACCATAAAAAGTTCCACTTACTATGTTTTTTATAGTACCAGTTTGTATGGCTACCCATGTTGTAAAAGGAGACCCCTCATGATTACCCTTGACCGTTCATCCCCTCTCAGTCTGTATGAACAGCTGTACAGAGAACTGAAAAAAGCCATTATCTCAGGAGAGCTGCCACCGGGAAAGCAACTCCCCTCTACTCGTGCACTGGCCCTTCAGTATGATATTTCCAGAAACACTGTGAATACGGCCTACAGCCAGTTATTGGTGGAAGGCTTTATTACCAGCCGTCCCGGTTCCGGATTCTATGTGGAAAAAATTCCTCTTCCTGTCACACTGAACCAGACCACGCCTTCTGCCATACCGGAAGCACAAGGTCCTTCATGCACCTATGATTTTTCTTATGGGAGTCTGGATATCAATATCTATCGAAACAGAGCCTTTCGACAGGCCATGTCACGAGCCTGGAACAACATGGAAAAGAGGAACAGTATCCCTTATGAACCTGCCGCAGGAAGCCTTCATCTCCGGGAAGCCATCACCCACATGCTCCATAGCTCCCGCGGCGTTGTAGCCACTCCAGATCAGATAATTCTCACATCCGGACATTATTACTCTCTGTTTCTCCTCACCGCCTTCTTCTCTTCTTCCCATTACTCCCTTATTCTGGAAGACCCCGGGTACCCGGCAGTATGGGATATATTTCAGAAGGAAAATTTTTCTATCCACGCCATCCCTGCCGGAAAGACCGGGATTGACACGGCCCCTCTGCACCAGTATACAAATGCCCTTCTTTATATCACTCCTTCCCATCAGTATCCCCTGGGCTCTATCCTGCCTATAAAAAAGCGTATGGAAATTCTCAACTGGGCCGTTCAAACCAACAGTTACATTATCGAAAACGACTATGACAGTGAACTTCACTACCGCGATATGCCCATACCTTCCCTGCAATCCATCGATTCCAATCACCGGGTTATCTACCTGGGAACCTTTTCCAAAAGTATCTCCCCTGACATTCGTGCCTCATATCTCGTTATGCCTGAAAATTTCCCTCTTCACCTGAAAGAACGCTTCCCCCGCATTTCCGCCTCTCTGCCTCAGCTCATGGAAGAAACGCTGGCGTACTATCTGGAATCCGATGCCTGGGAAAAGCATCTGAATATCATCCGCAACCATTTCCGGAAAAAACATGATGCCATTATTGCCTTTCTGAAAAAACATTTTGGTGAGAAGATAACCATCCATGGCATCGGAGGCGGCGTTCACTTCGTCCTGGAACTAAAATCCTGCCTGTCCACCGAACAGATGATAGCCATCCTTAACACAGAATCCGTGCAGGTCTATAATCCCGCTATGTTCTGGTCACATCCGGAGCAGGCTCCAAAACACATGCTCCTCATGGGATACGGCGGAATTCCGGAAGATGAACTGCCTGACCACCTGGAAGCACTTAGAAAAGGACTAAATAAGATTTTTGATAGATGAGCTGTAAGAAGAAATCAGGCAATACAGACTATAAAGACAGGTACGATGGTAGAGGTTTGAGATTAGAGAAAAATCTGCAAACATGGTAGCTATGAACATTAAGATGAGCAGAGCTCATCGACAGAAAAAAAGGAAACTTCTGAATTTCCCTTTTCAGGAAAGTTCAGAAGTTTCCTTTTACCTTTGATTTATTATGGTTTCTGTCTTTTATACTTCTCTTTTTTCTTCTGTTACAAACAGCATATCGGCCATCTGTCTGGCAATGTCTCCGCCTTCTACATCGTCTGTCCAGTAAGCTGGGAGGAAGCTGTCTCCAAAGCGGACGCCTTCCAGCGCTCCGGTAAGGGCTGCTGTGACTGTGCTTCGTCCATCGTGGTTGGCTGCTACGACTATAGCTTCAAATGGATCATCTACGGCATTGATGCAGTACACAGCAATAGCCAGTGCTTCCGCAGCTGTATCCCCTGTGCCCAGGGAACGAATGCTGTCCAGATGATCCCAGGCCCCCCCTTTACCTGCCGGGTGTTTGTTGGCCTGTTCTATCGCTGCGGTAAGAAGCAATGTCACTTCATCTCCGCCTTTAGCGGTTGCCAGCATTCTTGCCACCTTAGCCAGAGATTTTGGCAGAGACAGTCCAGATGCCAGATAGGCTGTCAGAGAAGCTACAGCACCGCCTGCCAGATACGCAGTAGGTTCCGAATGGGTAAGCGCTGAATTAGCCACCCCTTCCATAAAAGCCTGCTCCGGTTCTTTGGCAAACAGCAATCCGGTCGGCACATTTCGAGTAAGCACCGCACTGCCCTTGCTTTCGTTAACGGTGACTTTAATAGTCCCCTTTTTTTCATTGGACAGCGCATTCAAAACGCCCTGTTCCGGCATTCTGCGTTCATGCATAAAGCGTTCGCGAACCAGGCATACCTTCTTCTCATGAGGCTGACGCCGGGTCCATGTCTTCTGTCCGCGCTTTGGCTCTTCCCCGGTCTGGCTATAGTACCAGCGCATCAGACCGCGATACACCCCGTCACGAGGTGTCAGTTTCTTCGCATCGCCCCAGAGCAACCCATCAATTGCTGCAAGCATCATCTGCGAATTATCCGAAATGAGAGCTTTGGCATTCTTATCCTTCGGCTTTACCATGGTCCGAAGTCCAAAAGGGCCATAATGTCTGATAATCTTACCCGTATTCAGTGTAACCAGCGGATACCCGAGAGCATCACCACAAACCTCTCCCAGCATGGCTCCGCGGAATTTTTCTATATTTGCCATCTTCTCTCCTCTCTTCTTGCCTGCCCTATCCGTCTGCTCCAGGACAGATAAAAGCAGTTTATAAAAACCGGAGTACTCATGCATTGCTAACCCGTATCAACATGAGTATAACTTCCGGTCAAACCATGAAACGCCCCAGCGTTCAAACCAACCACTTATATGTTTTTGGATATTGTTCCATATATAGTATAACATAATTAGATGACAAGTGCATGGGACGAGCCGGTGGCTCATGGTCGGTACAGGCCATAGGCCCGCCAGTCGGCAAATCCCTACAGGATTCAGGTCGGTGCCTTAACATCAGAAGGGCGGGACGGTGCAATTCCTGTAAAATGGCAAGGGATGGATTCTGGGAATAGCCTCCTTGGTAAAAATCGAAGAGCAACATAGCCCGTCATTCCTTCTGATTCACATAGTGGACTCTACTTTCCACCATCCGCTTGGGGTCGGATGGATTCGAGACAACGGATTGTCTCGAATGCCTGCAAATCCTTGATATCTTAATATATGGCAGGCGGGCGTGGCAACAATATCTTGTTGCCACGGGATACAAGTCTTCTATCTAAGAAATTCTTTGAATTTCCATAAAAATGGTATCCAGGTCCGTATTAAAGCCTGATAAAGGTAAGAACGCAGATTTCTGACTAAAACAAACCTGGAGATTGGACATTGTGCACTATATTTGGATATAGCCTTCCAGAGAGGGAAACATGCGGCAGTCTACCCTTCAATACAGCTTTCGGATGCTTTCCATTTGGTGAAGCTTTTGCATTCTTTCCTTTCTTTACATATGCAACCCCAATAGACCTTGTTGCGGTCTATTTTATCCTTTGTTTAGTCTGATAGGACTTCCAACAGGCGTCCGGTTGAAATCTATTGGTCTGATTTGTCTGTCTCATACAATGACCGCTGTACTTTGTACGCGGAGGTTCTGAAACCATATCGTGTGACGCCATCCAAAACGGAATACCGGCCGAAAGTGTGTTATACTGGATAAATAAAGGCAAATGCATTCTTTATTCCTAAGGAGGCCCCCATGAACAGACCTATGAGACGTAAAGACCGGCTGGTTTCTGATTTCGATGAAATGGTATCTATTGCTTCCCGAGCCCGCCAGATTATTATCGGCATGGTAGATGATGGACAGCCATATCTGGTTCCGCTGGATTTTGGCTACAAGGTCCATGATGGTATCTTATCTTTCTATTGCCATTCCGCTTCTCAGGGAAGAAAAATTGATCTGATGAAAAAAAATCCTCATATCTCTTTTGTTCTGCCACACTCTTTCCGCATTGGCCTGGGCAATGTACCGGTTATGTGGACTAACGCTTTTGAAAGCGTTATGGGTGAGGCCGATGTGGTATTCCTGGAAGATTTTGATGAAAAGCTGGAAGCTACTCAGTTGCTCATGGACCGCTACGATATGGGCAAGATTCCAGAATCCGTATACCGCACGCTGAATCACATGGAATGCTACCGTATGGATGTAACGTCCATGACCGGTAAGAGCAATCTCACCCGGCAGCAGCGGGATAACTGGGGCTTCGTGGAATCCCTCCAGCGTAAAATCAATGATCCTACCGTTCTTCTTTCCACCATCCGAAAAGATCTGGAAGCTCTGGGCAATCCAGATTCCGAAGAACCGGAATCCAAATAATCCCTCTATTTTCCCCTTATCAGGAAAATAGATCCCTCCGCTAAAGCCAAACCCCGGACAGTGTTTCTGTTGTCCGGGGTTCTTTCATTCAAAAAGGATGCCCTTTCAGGACACCCTTTTTCTTTTTTATGCAAATTCCACTTTGTCTATTAGAACAGGAAGTTGAATGTTACAGAGTAGGAATCGCTCGGATCGGCTACATTGTCAGCCTTAGCTGCAAATGCGTATTCACCGTGGAGAACTACGTTCTTTTCCAGTGCTACATCAGCCATTGCATTCCAGAATCTTACGTTGGTAGCGCCATCCTTGGAGAATGCCAGGAGGGTGCCGGTGGTGAGACCGGTGTCGCCGAAGTAAACATCTCTGTCAACATCGTTATATGCCACATCGAGCTGCCAGGTTCCCGGAGCCTTTGGATTTACGTGGCCATAGCCGAGACCTGCATTCCATGCGGTGTCATAGTCGGATGAGGTAGTGGTGTTCTTCCAGTATTCACCGAATACACGGAAGTTGTTGAACGGAACGTTGAGGGAAGCTCCCAGCAGTTCAGCGTTGTCATCGCCAGCATGCCAGCCAGTGTTCAGTGTACCTGCTTCGTTTTCATCACCGGTAAAGCGGATGTAATCCACGCCGAGTGTGGAGGTACCGATATTGGTACGGCCCTGAGCGAAGAATGCATCATGATCCTTTACGCCGGAAGAGCTTGCATTGAAGCGGCCAAAGCCTACGTTGACATAGGAATCCTGGTCAAAGTTAACGCGTGCCTTTACACCATCCAGGCCCCTGGCATCACCGAAGAGCCAGCCTGCCTGGTCACCAAATACTACGCCTACGCGGCCTGCCTGTACATCCACAGCATTGCCAAACTGATGATCTACATAGAGAGCATCCATGTAGGTGCTGTCGGTGGAATCATCATCTCTGAAGTTCATATCCGTTCTAAGACGGCCTACTACGCGGGTATTGTCATTAACCTGCGCGGATGCCTGAATACGCATACGGCCATCCCACTGGTCGCCCTTGTTGCCGCCGAAGTCAATGTAACGAACACGAGCATCACCGGACCAGGAAATATTGCCTACCTTGTTTTCCAGGTTGGATACGCGAACGCCCAGATTATCCAGTTCGTCAGCATATTCGCCAGCGAGCTTGTCAATGGTAGCTCTCTGTTCCACATTGAACTGATCTTCGTTAGCCATAAGGCGAGCGATGATCTGTGCCAGTTCGTAACGGGTAATATTTCTCTGACCGCGGAAGGTGCCATCCGGATAACCTTCTACGATGCCCTGGTCGGACAGCTGGGATACCGCCTGGTAAGCCCAGTCAGAAGTGGAAACATCAGAAAATGGATTAGCTGCATAAGCAGATACGCCTGCAGCCAGAGCTGCTACGGCAGCTGCGACTAAAGTTCTTCTAACCATAAAGTAACTCCTCCTGAAACTACTTTCTCTTACACCAATTAAGGAGCTGCTTTATCTAATGCATGAGTGTCCTGGTTTCCTCAGCATAAAACATTCCTCCACATACCCCAAGGGATTTCTGTGTGTTGGCACTAATGATAGCGTTTGAATTCATTGTTGTGAATATATCTATAGGTTATGTCAATCCATGGTCTCCATTCATATCAGAATTACCGAACAAAGCATATCAAATTTTGATTCTAATCCAATTGGATATCAGACCAAACAAACCGTTGAAGAACCAAAGACCGCAAGAAGCCTATTGGATTCTCGAGTGAAGGATTCTACGAATAGCAGCCTTTATGGAAAGACAGGGCTGTCCATAGTATGGAAATCAAAGATTTCATAATTCTATGAACTTACAACCAATGACGACAAGAACCTTGTCGTCATTCCCCCTTTCTCTCCAGAACGGGAAACGTTTCGCAATCTTTCCATTCGTACAACTTTTTGCTTTCTTATTCTTTATAAGAATACCTTCCGCTCCCCCCTGCAATCAGTAAGAATTGCACGGCCCTGAACCGAGGACTTGCCGACAGCAAACAAACTTTGCGGCTTTTATCCTTTCTCTCCAGAGAGGAAAACGTGCTGCATGCTTCCGTTAATTACCTTTTGCATTCTTAACGTATAATGCGGAAACAGGAATACCGCCAGGTAATGTATCTTCCTGTTTATCATTACGCTGATGAACAAGTACAAGCAAGCCCATTAAACTCTTCCTTTATGGAAATCTTCAGTAACAATTCTTTGTTGTCGTGCCCATGAAGCTCCACAAATACTAGCTTCATGGGTATTAAAAAGCACACGAAATATCCTATAGCCCCTATAACCCGTCTTTTCAGTAAAGAACGTAATAATTTGAGCAACAAAAAAGGAATCTCTTTCGAGATTCCTTTTTCAGACTAGGTAAGTAATCGAGTTTATCGATTAGAATACGTAGTTCAGGGATACGGTTGCGAGATCATCGTAGTCAGTGCTGGTGCCATGAGCCTTAACGTCGAAGTCGTATTCGCCGTGGAGTCTTACGTTCTTAGCTACAGTTACATCAGCAGCTGCATTCCAGAACTTAACTCCAGTTACATCCTTATCCTTGAGAGCGTCCAGTGCGGAAACATCATAGGTGTAGCCGCCGAGAATAGCATTCTTTTCAGCGTCAACGCGAGCTACGCTTACACGGAAGGAGCCTACGCGAGCATCATCCTGGTGGCCATAGCCGAGACCTGCGGTCCAAGCGTCCGGATCACCCTGAGCATCGCTGTTCTTGAAGTAGTCGCCGAATACATCGAACTTGTCGGTGAGGCCGATGGTCAGGCCGCCGCCGTAAACTTCAACCTTGGACTGATCAGCACCCTTGATGTAGTCGAGGGTATATGCGAAACGGCCAGCAGCGCCATTAATCTGAGCATAGCCATATTCAGTGTTCTTCTGATCACCGAGATTAGAGTTCCACTTGTTATCCCAGTCAGCGAAACGGCCGTAACCAGCGGTGAGGCTGAATGCGTCGTTAGCGGTGTAGGTTGCTTCAGCGCCCTTAACTTCGCTATCGAAGAACATACCAGTCTGGCCAAAGAATTCAGCATACTTACCAATGTTTACGCCAACATGGTTGCCGAAGTCATGGTGTACATACAGTCTCTGCATGTAAGTATCGTTGTCTTCGTCGTTATTCTTGAAGTCCATGTCGGTGCGGAGCAGACCTTCAACGTAGGTGCTGTCGTTAACCTGAGCATGAGCGTTGATTCTCATACGGCCGTTGAAGTTGTCATCAGCATGGCCGAGCTTATCAGAATCATAGGACTGATCCCACTTCATACGAGCGTCGCCGGACCAGGAGATGTTGCCAACCTTAGCTTCGAGGTTGGATACGCGAACACCGAGGTTGTCCAGTTCGTCAGCGTATTCGCCAGCGAGCTTGTCAATGGTAGCTCTCTGTTCAGCGTTGAACTGATCTTCGTTAGCCATCAGGCGAGCGATGATCTGAGCGAGTTCATAACGGGTAATGTTTCTCTGGCCACGGAATGTGCCGTCCGGGTAACCTTCAACGATACCCTGGTCGGACAGCTGGGAAACTGCCTGGTAAGCCCAGTCAGATGTGGAAACATCAGAGAATGGATTTGCTGCGTATGCGGACACGCCAGCGGTCAGTGCTGCTACGGCAGCGATTGCGAGAATCTTCTTCATAGTAGATACTCTCCTTTGAATAAATTTGCCCTTTTTTATTCCGGAGTCTATAGAAAATTCAAGCTCGAGTGTCCTGGTTTCCTCTGCCATTTTCTATTTTCTCCATCCACCCATTCGTGAGGGCATCACAAATCAGCTATAGTCATAATATATGAAAATGCGAAAAATGTCAATAACAGGACACTATGTGTTTACTTATAACATAGTTATAACAGGATATAAAGAAATTGATGAGCCGAAGGCTTGCTGTCTTTGCTTTTACCTGTGTTTTAGCCGCCCTTGAGCATCCGCTCATCAAAACGTATACTGCAGGCTTACCGAGGCGAGGTTGTCTCTGTGGTCATCTTCGTCTTTGGCAGAAATGTGGAATGCGTATTCTCCGTGCAGGTTTACATTCTTCGTCAGAACTACATCTCCTTTTGCAAGCCAGAAAGTCAGCTTCTCTGTAGATGTTCCCCGCAGTATAGGCTCCACGATAAGGTATCCATCATCCGTTATCCCCAGAAAATCTGGGTTTATCGATCCCAATCCTACACTTCTGTCCAGTACGTCGGACACGTCCAGAGTTGTCCCGGCAATATAGGATCCATCTTCAGCACTCACATACTGTGTGGAGAAACGGCTGGTCCCCGGCTTATTTAAATCGGTATGTCCCCACTGGAAACCGGCTGTCCAAAGCACCGGTTTCCCTTCATATTTGACATTCTTATAATAGTCACCAAATACAGAGAAATCCTCATCCGCCCGAAGTGTCAGGCCGCCACCCCAGATACGTGCAAAATCCTTTACTTCCAACGCTGGAGCAGATACTCCATAAGGCGCCAATAATTCATTTATGGCCTCTTCCGTATCTTTTCCAAATGCATCCCCGACGGTTACCCGACCGTTTCCCTGATAATATTCTACATTGTAGGCGATGCTTCCATTATCTCCGGAAATACGACCATAGCCTACTTCCACGTTACCCCAGTCTTTAAATCGGCCATAACCGGCGGTAAACTGCAGGTTATCATTGGCCGTATAGGATGCTTCCAGACCGCGAACCTGTCCGTCATAGAAGAGCCCAGTCTGGCCGCTGAATTTATCAAATTTCCCCAGTTTCAGGCTGGTGCTATCTCCAAAGGTGTGCCGAACATACAGGTTGTCCATGTACGTATCCGTACTATTATCGTCTTCGCCTGTATGCATAAAATCCATATCGGTGCGGAGACGGCCTTCTACGTAAGTGGAGTCATTGACCTCTGCATGGGCGCGGATGCGCATACGGCCATCAAAGGCACTGTCTTTCTTTCCCTCCCAGTCATATCCCTGCACCATACGCATACGGGCATCGCCGGACCAGAGCACATTTCCGATTCGGGATTCCAGAGTGGATACACGCACTCCCATAGTATCCAGTTCATCCGCCAATGCATAGGCCAGTTTTTCAATAATTGCGCGCTGTGAAGTACTGTACTCATCCTCTTTGGCCATCAGCCGGGCAACAATCTGTGCCAGCTCATACCGGGTCACATTCTTCTGTCCCCGGAACGTCCCATCCGGATATCCATCCACAATTCCTTCATCCGAAAGATCCGCCACCGCCTGATAAGCCCAGTCCGATGAAGATACATCCGAAAATGGATTGGCTGCACCAACCGAACCACCCAAAACACCAGCCAGCAAAACTGCCAGCACTACACCCTTCTTCATCCTGTCCTCCCTGTAAAAATAAAGTTTTAAAACCATAACGTAAATACCTTTATCAACGTATCATATTATAAACAATTTGTAAATGTAAACTTCGTAAAATCATTAAGATTACATTTGGGCATGTATAGAGATGAGCTGGAAGCTCATAGGCTGTGGCTTAACATGAAAAGATAGGTAAGAGGGGATGCGAAAAATTTTTATAAAGGATATATGTAACATCCTTCTGTTTTCCCGTGTTCTAACAAAGTGGTATCAACTATAGCTCTGCATAAGCGATGCATGCTGATTGTGAGCGTCATTACATTCCTCCAAATCAGATGCCCTGCTTACCACCAGACTGCTGTGGCAGTCTGCAGACAATCAGACTTCAAACGGAAAACATCAGCATGCTTTCCTATGCTCGAGCAGAATGGAATTAACCATGAAGTGGAGCTTACGGGCTGTAAGCCTTTGGTCTGGGACGATGACTTAATGCGAAAGATAAACAGGCACAATAAAAATAAGGTGAGAAGCTGCATTCTTCTCACCTTATCTGTCCACTAACTATATGAGAACTAAGTGTTCTCTGTTAAAGATTTTACTACCCTAATCGCTTATTCATTCGGTACAGCGCGATGTGCCAGGTATAATCCGACTTCGTTGAAACTCAGTAATCCGATTTCAGCAAAAAGTGCCACGCAAAGATGTTCCTGGTATCTTACGAGCGCAATCTTGCCTCCCACGTTGAGTCCAGCCGCCTTGTGCATAAGTGCAAGCAATACTTCATGACAGGCTCCAATGACATTTCCCAGTTCAACATGTGTTTCCTTTACCAGGTTGCACCGCTGTGCCGCCACCGCGGCATGACTCATCACTTCCGAGATGATTTTGTCTACCGGGCCGCCAAAATCAACCGCCGCCGCATGGATATTCATACTCTGAAGCTCAGATCTATACTCCATTTCTTCTTCCCGCGTGGTCGTTGTGGCCAGTCGTGTAGCAACTCTTGCAATATCCGCAGAACCAAACTTACTTTCAAGGCTAATAGTCATGATTAAACTACCTCACAAAACGCTTATACTATACCTACTAATTATTTACGTGCTTCTACACCAACCAGGAAATAGTTCTTCTTACCTCTCCTGATTACTGCATACTTACCGTCAGTATTAGGATGAGCACAAACTTCTTCTGCCGCATCCTTTACCACCGTTCCGTTAACAAGAATAGCTCCATTAGCTATATCTTCTCTCGCCTGTCTTCTGGAGCTTACGATACCTCCATCAACAAGCACATCCACAATATTCATCGGCAAAGAGGACACAGTAACATACGGCATCTTCTTAAATGCGCGTTCCAGTTCCTTGCCGGTGAGCTCCATTATCTCGCCGGAGAACAGGGCCCTGGAAATCTGTTCTGCTTCACGCACTCCTTCTTCCCCATGAACAAAACGTGTAACTTCTCTTGCCAGGGTACGCTGTGCTTCACGCTGTTCCGGATGCTGCTTAACCGCCTCTGCCAACTCTTCAATTTCTTCGCGGGACAGGAAGGTAAAGTATTTCAGATACTTCACTACATCCCGGTCATCCTGGTTAAACCAGAACTGATAGAATTCGTACGGAGAAGTCTTTTCCGGATCCAGCCATACCGCACCACCAGCAGTCTTGCCAAATTTAGTTCCATCCGCCTTAAGCATGAGTGGAATAGTCAGTCCATAAACCGGTGTATTGGCTCCTTCTACCGTATGGATGAGATCTATACCGGCTGTAATGTTTCCCCACTGGTCAGCGCCACCAATCTGCAACTGAACTCCGTAGGTATCATACAGATGCTTAAAATCAATAGACTGAAGAATCTGGTAGGAGAATTCAGTGAACGAAATACCTGTGTCTCTGCGGCTGGCTACCACATCCTTGGCCAGCATAGTATTGATGTTAAAATGCTTGCCATAGTCTCTCAAAAAGTCCAACAGGGAAATCTTTGAAAGCCAGTCATAATTGTTTACGAAGGTGATATTGTCTTCCCCTCCAAACAATCTTGTAAGCTGCGCTGTCAGGCATTTTACATTATGCTGTACCTTTTCCATAGTCTGCAGTGTTCGTTCTGTCTTTCGACCTGATGGATCCCCAATCGTACCGGTACCACCGCCAATAAGCATATACGGATGATGTCCGGCCATCTGGAATCGTTTTAAGATCATAAACGGAATCAGATGCCCAATATGCATACTATCTCCCGTAGGATCTACACCACAGTACAGTGAAATACTCTTATTCGCACAAAGTTCATACAGATTTTTTTCATCTGTCTGCTGATTAATTGCGCCTCGCCAGGTTAATTCATCAATAATATTCATCTTTTTCTCCTACTCCCCCGGTTTTACCGGGTAATACTCCATCAAGCCGCTTTCTTTTTGCCCATTGTCAGTGCACTGACCACAATCGTAACAATCGGCGTCAGCAATGGATAGAAGGAATACAGCACATATGCCGTACTACGCAGGCCTAATGTACCTACAATGAAAGTACCGCTTACACCCCAGGGAACTACGGCATTGAACGCTGACCCTGAATCAGCCAGAGTTCGCGTCAGCACGGGCATATCCACATTCAGTTTCTTATACAGAGACTTAAATGTAGATCCTGGGAGAATAATGGAAAGATACTGCTCCCCAACACTGAAATTGATAAGCAGGCTTCCCAATGCGGTAGATATTACCAACTTTGTCCCGGAAGTTACCAAATGGGACAAGTGTGTAACCAATGTATTAACTACTTCAAGCTTTACCAGCAGACCACCCATAGCCAGAGCCAGGATAATCATTGAAGCAGCCCCCATCATACTCATGATTCCGCCTCTGCTCAGAAGCGTATCTACCGTTTCAATGCCGACATTGGATACATAACCAGTCATAACATACTGGGGAATCAACATCAGCTGATCGGTTGATGGGTGATAAATACCATAAATGCCAAATGCCGTTATCGCACCAAGGAGCAAAGTGGGGATTGCCGGCAATCTGCGCCATGAACATACCAATATCACTACGATTGGAAGTAACGCTACTGGTGAAATCAGAAACGCGCCTTTAAGTGCTCCCACCATGCCATCAATCAACCCTTCATCCATATTGGCTGCTCCTCCATCAAGGAATGTATAAGCAGCTATACAGATAATCGCGGTGGGAAGTGCGGTTTTAAAAACACTTTTCAGATGAGTTGTTAATTCAATATCACCAATTGCTGCACAAAGATTTGCAGTATCCGCTAATGGCGAAAGGTTATTGGCGCAGAACGCCCCGGATATAACCGCACCAGCCACATATTCAGGTCTTATCCCCATCAATGTGCCGATGGTCATCAGCACGATACCCATTGTGGAAATCGTAGTAAATGAGCTCCCTACCGTAATCCCAACTACAAGGCATATAAGAAAACTCATAACAAGGAAATGATTAGCTGAAAGGATCTCGCATCCATATACAACAATAGTTGGAATAGTTCCTGCTGCAATCAGACTGGATACCAGAACACCAATCAGCATAAAGATAATTAATGGAACGATCCCTGGTGATATACCTTCAGAAATCCCTTTGTGTATTTCATCCCAGGAATATCCTTTCCATTTTCCCCAGAAACATAAGAAAACAAAAACCATGAGAATTGGCACGTGGGGCGGCATGTGTCCAATAATAATACAACTGCCCAGACAGCCAATCAGGAAAAAAAGTATCAATACGGATTCAAGCAGCGTCGTGCGAGGTTTCGTTTCAAGTTCCATAATAATTACCTTGCCTTACTGCAGTTCACTGGAATCAGGTATCCATTCCGGTTTCTTGTTAGCATAAATAAAGAGTGGAATGAGAATCAGTACTATACTGCACAGACTGACGATACAGGTATCGCGGAACGAGGAAGTAAGAAGTGTTGTTCCTGCCGCGAAAATAATGCCAGCTACTTCGAGAATAGCCGCAATCCACGCCTGAACATTTCCCTTTCCAGGTCCACCAAGTTTATACGCACGTTCTGCATCCGGACGCATATATCTGAGCTTTACAAACGCAATAGCAATCAGAATGTATACGAAGCAATACACAATGGTTGTAGAATTGGTAAGAACAAGGAATACACCATTTACATCATCAATGAATGCGAACAACAGTGAAAACAGGGTGATCATAATGGACTGTGTTAATACGACATTCCTGGATACTCCAAACTTATTAACCTTATGGAATCCCAGCCACTTCGGTACCATTCCCTGCTTGGCAATAGCTGTAATCGTCTTGGATGGACCTGTTACCCATGCAGACAGCTGCAGCATAACGCCGAAAAACACCATGAATCCGAAAACATTAACGAAAATACTTGGAATACCAAGAATCTGACATTCAATAGCAATCGGCTGTGTAATGTTAGCCAATTCAATGGTTCCCTTTGGAACAATGTTCGCAACGAGAAGACCATTCAGCAGATTAATAGCAATAAGTCCAAGTACAGAAATAAATACACCCTTAACGTACTTTGCCGGTTCTTCCATTCTTGGTACATATACAGAAGACATTTCAATACCGACAAAAATAAATACAATGGCAGTTAAATACTTTAATGTTTCAACATTACTCAAATCCGGTACCAATGCTGACCAGGAAAAGGTTCCCAGATAGCCGGTATTGGTAATACCAATCTTCATACAGGTCAGAGAGCCCAGAACCAACAACATCAGGCATGGAATGTAAACACCCAGCCAAACCCCGATGGAACCACCGAACTTAGCCATATCGAACTTAAGATTTAAGGCCGTAATAATCCAGTAAATAACAACAATACAGCCAAAGACAAACCAGTGATTATTAGCAAGCACAGGATCTCCAATAGCGTTACCGAAATTCGGTCCCAGGGTACTGGCAACCATAACCATGCCTGGGAACATCTGTGCCCATACGATCCAGGCGGTAACAAAGCCCCATTTTTTACCAAGGCCTTCCTGTACCCACAGCTGGAGTCCGCCTTCCCCTGGATACATGGATGACAATTCACCACACATTGCTGTCATAGGCATAGCTACAAAAACAATGGCAAAAAGCAGATACGGAACCAGCTGCCAGCCAGCGGCTGCCAGTGATGGAATACTACGAACATTCGCACAAAGTGCCATGGTAACACCGACGAATGTCCAGAAAGACATTTTAGTTTGTGCACTCATGATATACATTCTCCTAAGCAATTGAGTTTATACAGGAACAGGATGAGGGGGAATCCCCTGGATTCTCCCTTTCCTGTAAGTTTTTAAACCATTTTCTATTTCAATCTCTGAAAATTACTTAACAATCTTCGCGAGAGTTCTTTCAATAGAATTCTTAATGCTTGTGCAGAAGTATTCACAAGTTTCCGGATCTCTCATGTATGGAGTCATACCAGAGCATCTCAGAATGGTAATCTTGCCTACACGGTTCCAGTCTTCCATGGAATATCCAAGTTCCTTAGTTACAAATGGAACCGGGCTATCGCCATAATCCGGCTTAGCAAAGTCGGTATGGGATACCAGGAAGTCCTGCTGATAAAGGTCTACGAGGCCGGAAGAAGTTACTTCCCAGAACTTTCTGTTCAGTTCATTGTTTTCTTCCAGAGTTGCGCCTTCCATATGGAATACATAGTCAACCATGTTGAAGTCCGGAGCAGTGAGCATCTTAGCGGTAATAGTCTTGCCGTTTACCTTGAATGTGCGGTCCTTCATGAAATTATAGAAGTTGCGGGCACTTTCAATGGATGCGCCAATCAGACGACCATAGCCGGATACGTTCAGTGGAAGAACGCGATGTGCTGTCCATACAGCGGCAGCAGTTGCACCAGCCTTGGAACCTTCCAGAATGTAAGAACCAAGGAGGGATGGAGCCTTGGAAGCCTTATCAATTACATATGCTGCAAAGTAACCGATAACAGCGCGCATATTCTTGTCCTTAATGGCAATACCACCGGCAGAGTATGGGATATACCCCATCTTATGCGGGTCAACGGTAGTAGATTCTGCTTCACCAATGGCCTTATATGCATCATATACATCACGGTCAATCTTGAAGTTCTTATCTTCAAATACATCGTATTCATTGAACTTGCTATTCAGTTCTTCATACGGAATGAAGTTGGAGTTTTCATCGAGGAACAGAGCGCGCGCATAAGAACCATATGCCGCATCGACATGAACATAGAAGTAAGTTCCCTGTTCTTCATAGAGCTTCTTACGGAGGGCAATAATCTGATCAATGTGGTCGACCTGGCCTTCTTCGGTTGTGCCTACTACGCCAACAACACACATAATCGGAATATGTTTAGCAGCGAGATCGCGGATTGTCTGTTCCAGAACATCAATCTTCATACGGTAATGTTCATCAACCGGGATGGATACTACATGATGATGGCCAATGCCCAGTACATCAGCCAGCTTCGGCCAGGAATAGTGCTTGGTCTGTGGAACAATCAGAACACCCAGCTTATCAATACCGCCAACACCGCGTGCGGAAGCTTCCTTGATTTCGTCCAGCTTATCCATATGGGACAGCATAATCTTAACGATTTCTGCAGTTGGCATATTCAGCAGTTCCCATTCGCTCTTGCCCTTTACAACTTCTGGGATAACCTTAGCGAAAGCCAGCGGCATGGACTTGAAGTTACGTGCATACCAGAGACCTTCCATATTTGCCGGTGTGCCGCCCGCGGTCAGATGACCCCAGCCTTCATTGCCATATCCGCACAGATGGGAGAAATCCATACCGACTTCTTCTTCCATCTGGGAAGTTGCCGGAGATGCTTCATACGCTACGTTATTACCATTCCAGAGCATAGCGAAATTGTATGCGAGCTGTGCTGGCATAAGGGTTTCAGAATTCATCTGAGCCCAGTAACGGCCAGCAGAGTGCCACGGAACTGCGGATGCTCTCAGACGTCTGGAAACTTCTTCCAGCACACATTTAGTCTTGGTTACTGTATTCTTGAAAGATGGCTGTTCCTGATCAGCCGGTGTAATGAAGGATGGGTCGGTTGGGATATAATTCTTTCTCCAGCCCATATGTTCATCAATTAAATCGGACAATACTGCCTTATACAGGTCACCATTTTCAGCTTTCGGTCCAATAAACAGAGATTTGAGATTGATATTTTCTTTAGACATAGTCATTTCCCTTTCTAACAGCAACAAAAAACAGATAAATAAAAAACTGGAAATTTTTATGATTTCCAGCTAATAGATTCCTTAAGATAATGCGTATCACCAACCAACTGTCGGTTCCTAATCATTCACACATACCATTCCATACATTACGCACATCTCAACAATCCACTACTTCTTCTATTCTTCTTTGCTGCCAGACTCCCTGACTACACGATTGTTTTTGGGCATCTATTAGACTCATTCGTGAACCTTATCGGTTCAAATCTATTTTGCCTACCTTACTGCTTGAAGTCTTCCATCCGACTTCAGGCTCTTCTGATTTTCCACATCACCCCTTTCCATCTAAATAACTGCATATTCTCCTTATGTGCCAAAATGGCTATATACCAAAATGGCTATATAATAATCCATAAGACTTCTCCATATGTCTTATGAAATTATTAACTGGTGGACGGAGTAGGATTCGAACCTACGAAGGCTATGCCGGCAGATTTACAGTCTGCTCCCTTTGACCGCTCGGGAATCCGTCCTTATTCAACAGGAACTCTTATTTCCGTTATGAATGACTCATCTTTCTTACCTATGTCGTACCCACCCCGATGAATTTCCTGTGCTGCACCTGCGGCTTTCAATCTTCTTGCCTTCATCCACTGCTGTATCTGCCTGTAATATTCAGGTGCCTTTTCATTGCCACCAGGATAGGTAATACTCACATATTTCTGCGCAGGAATTTCATGAACTTTTTCTTTTTTCCCGAGCAGGTATTCTTTCCGTTCATCTGAACTGTTAAGAATAAGAAAGACCTGATCATAACAGAGAAAAGATTCCTCCTCTAGTAATTCTTTGCTTAGCCCAATCCCTATATTCGCCGTATCAGTAAGTAACTGCTTATACAGAGGCTTCATCTTCCTGATGTATTGTCCCCAGTCAAGATGTTTTCTTTCCTGAATTCCTGAGGCGACTGGCAGAATCAAACATGCCTTTTCCTTCTGATAGCGGATGCGGCCAAGACTATTGTTCAGTACACCATTTATCTGATTGACCTTATCCTTCAACTTATGCTGAAGACTTAGTATTTCCCTCTTTTGTCTCTCCAGTGCTGCCTGCTGTTCATTAAGCATGTCCAGCAGATTTTCAACCTGAGGATTATGGAAATACTTTGCGATACGTTCAAGAGGAATATCCATGGTCCTTGCAAACCGAATAAGGTTCAGATGTTCTAACTGTTTGACTCCGTAATATCGATATCCGCTGTCCGAATCTACGATTTCCGGTTTTAACAGTCCGATCTTGTCGTAATATCTGAGAAGTTCTACGCTCAGATGGTACATCTTTGCCACTTCTCCTATTCGAAGTAATGAACCTCGATTCATATACCAAGCCACCTTCCTCTTTTGTTAATCGCCTACCCTTCTACACACAAGTCTTATTCTACTTCCGTAATATAAATATCGAATCAATCAAGAATCAGTGATTCAACTCAGGACCCATTCCTAAGTTGCCTATATCATAGTACCTGTAGCAATTACTGAGTCAACTCAGGACCCATTCCTAAGTTGCCTATATCATAGTACCTGTAGCAATTACTGAGTCAACGAATATTTTTAGATTTAGTTTATCTTGTTATAAGATATATATTTTATAGTTTATTGTGAAAAAGTCTAATATATCCTATTTAGGGTTATAGGACAAAACGTGTTGGTTTTTAGTCCCAGTAAAAGCTAATATCAAGGTCAGTTTTATGAAGCTCTCCCCAGACAATAGCGTCTCCCCATGTGGGGATTGAATCCTCTAATCTACTTCGTTCATTCATGGTATTATATATATCGGAAATACTTTTATTGGTCGGCATAACCTTTAGTATTTCTGCGGGTGAAAGCGGTTTCGGTGAGTGCATGTAGCACCACCAGAAAACCGCTTTTATTCTTTTTTCAACGGATAATCCTCTGTGCTGTCGAAGCATTGCACGTAGTTGGG
>NZ_FMXA01000017.1 GCF_900103425.1 Dialister histaminiformans
TTCCCAATGCGGCCACTTGGATGGAAATCTCCAAAAGATACACTCCATGATTTCATCAAGTACGGTGTAACATATGTTTGACAAACCAACATAAAATCTCATTCTCTGTAATGCATTCCCGAAATTTCCTTCCGCCTGGTTCTCCGCATTACAGACCGCCTGCAGCTTCAGGAGACCGGGAATCACTTTCTGTTCTTTTTAAAGAGAATATACAGGCCCTTTAAAGTAAGAAGAGGGTCAATCACATCAATGGTTTCAGACTGCGAAGCAATCAAATCGGCCAAACCACCGGTAGCTATCACTTTGATTTCCTTATAGCCCATTTCCTTCTTCATACGCCGTACAATGCCATCCACCTGTCCAATAGCACCATAATAGATTCCTGACTGCATGGCGGAAACCGTATTTTTGCATATCACGGAAGATGCCGGTGTCAGTTCAATGCGCGGCAGCTTGGAGGCCCGCTGAAACAGCGCTTCCATGGAAATGCCGATTCCCGGTGTGACCGCTCCACCAAGATAACGCTTCTTTTCGTCAATGGCACAGAATGTAGTGGCCGTTCCCAGATCTATGATAATCAGAGGGCCGCCATAGAGAGTAATGCCTGCCACAGCATTGACAATACGATCTGCCCCCAACTCCCGCGGGTTGTCGTAAAGGATATTAAGCCCTGTTTTCATACCAGGTCCTACCATCATAGGCTCTACATGGAAATACCTTCTGCAAAGATATTCCAGCGTCGGGTTTACCGGAGGAACGACACTGGAAATGATAATGTCTGTAACCATAGCAAAGGTGACTCCATCCAGCTGGAACATCATCCCCAGAGAAGCCGCATACTCATCTGCCGTTTTCAGCTCATTAGTAGCCGCCCTCCAGTGATAAATCATCTTATCCCCATCATAAAGTCCCAGTACTATATTCGTATTACCCACATCAAAAACAAGAAGCATATCGTTTATCCTTTCGCATAATCATATGCCCTATTATAACACAGGTTATTCCCCCCTCCGGACAGTCAATGCCCCTTATGCATATTATGCATACTTCACCGCTATTTTCACTCCCCATAAAAAAACAGAAGAACACAGACCCCGTCTGATTCCTCTGCTCTTTTATATCTGTCGGTACAACAGCCTCCGCATTATTCTGCCGGGCGTATTGACACATCTCCGGCAATTACCCGGTTTACCTCGTTCCCGGTATCCACCAGCAGACAGCCGTCCTTATCAATATCCACAGCCTTGCCAGTATAGCTGTTTGTGCCTAAAACTACCCGTACACTCTGCCCCAGTGTACAGGAAAGATTTCTCCAGTTATCAAGCACTCTGGCAAATCCTTCGGTTTCCGCCACCGCATATTCTTTTTCCAGTTCAGAAAGCACCGCTGCCAGTAAAGTCTTTCTGGATACATGCACACCTTCCGCGCGGAACGATGTAGCCCCTTCACGGAATGCTTCTGGGAAATCCGCCCTTTCCATTCCTGTGTTTATGCCAATGCCCATGATAATATAATCTATTTTTTCCATGGACGCGGACAATTCTGTCAGTATACCTACCAGCTTGCGGCCATTAACCATAATATCATTCGGCCATTTAATTGCCGCGTTCGGAAGTCCCAGACTGCGAACGGCGCGGCATACCCCTACAGCAGCCAGAAGGGTAGACTTGGATGCTTCCATTGGAAAGAAATCAGGACGGAGAATCAGTGAAAACCAGATTCCCTTGGCAAAAGGTGAATAGAATCCACGCTGCAGCCTTCCTCGTCCACTTCGCTGTTCTTCTGCCACCACGATGCTACCTTCTTCGGCACCTTTCCGGGCCAATTCCTTAGCTACTTCATTAGTGGAGGCTGTGCTTTCCATATATACAATATGGCGTCCAAAGTTTTTCGTATGAAGGACACTTTCAATTTCCAGCGGTGTCAGAAGATCCGGCTCATAGATAAGGCGGTAGCCTTTCCTTGTGCTGGACTCAAAAATATAACCTCTGGACTTTAAAATCTTAATATGTTTCCAGATTGCGGTTCTTGATACATTCAGATCCTTTGAAATTTGTTCTCCGGAAACAAACTGTCCATTCGCCTTCCGAAAATACTCCAGTATTTCATTCCTCATAAGCACCCTCCCCTTTTATGCTTTTACACTGCCGTGTTTTCAACCGGTTTCCCGTCTATCCGGCACTATGATGCAGTCCGGATTGAAGCGTGCTCTATCGGTAATTGCAATGTTGTTATACACAACATAAGTAAAACACTTTATGGATTTGTTCTTATTATACACAATATAAAGGAATTGGCAATTTCTTCCGTAAAAAACCTTGTTTTCCTCATCCCTCCTTCGGTTTTATTTATTTTTATAAACCGTAAATCCACATATCACAGATATTCTCTATTCCATGACAAAAGCCATTCCCAGTCGCAGCTATACAGATATCAAAACCGTTATCAGAGTCTGTTCCCTCCAGATGCCGCCTGTAGCATAACGCACAAAAGCTGCCATGCAGACTTTCATTCCGCATGGCAGCTTTTCTTTCTGGTGGGACTATCTGGATTCGAACCAGAGACCTTTACGATGTCAACGTAACGCTCTGACCAGCTGAGCTATAGTCCCATAATGAATATGTTGATTATATCATAAACAATCTCCACATTCATCATACGCTGCGCTCCGCCTTTCAGTACATTACCTTTTCCAGCGTCAATCCTTCCGGAGGTGCGGTAAATCCGGCATCAGCGCGGATTCCGGTAATAAACACGTTCTCCACTGACTGGATGCTCCGTTTCCCTTCTCCCACTTCCACCAGTGTACCTGTCATAATGCGTACCATATTGGTGAGAAATCCATCTCCGGTAAAGGACAGGGTCAGCAGATCATCAGATTCTTCCATTGTAATGGAATACACTGTCCGCTCGGTTCCCGTCTTCATCTTCTTATTGGACGTGAATCCTCTGAAATCATGCGTGCCTTCCATGAGCATAGCTGCTTTCGTCATGGCCTTAATATCCAGCTTTTCTCCATATTGCCAGATAAACCGGCGGTGAAAGACATCCTTATGGCTTCCTGTTCGAATCCGGTATACATAGAGTTTGGAGCGGGCACCAAACCGGCTGTGAAAATTGTCCGGCACCTTCCTGGAATCCAGAATGGCTATATCCGATGGCAGCGCACGGTTGACCCTATCTTCAAACTGAAGTATATCCACTTTTTTCTTCAGCCTCACATTGGCTGTCTGCCCCCGGGAATGAACACCGGCGTCTGTCCTGCCAGCGCCCTGAATCTGCACCGTTTCACCGGTTACCTGGGCAATGGCCTGTTCCAGTTTTCCCTGAATGGTTTCTTTCGTACGAACCTGGCGCTGCCATCCTTCATAGCGTGTGCCATCATACTGAACAATAAAACGGATATTCATGCTTCCCCCTTATGTATAAACGAACGCAAATCCGGCATAGCTCCTTCAAAGGTACATACCCAGGCTGACACACGGCAGGCCACCTTATGGGCCTCCATGCTATTTTTCCCCTGCATCAGCGCCGCAGTAAAGGCCGCAGCGAAAGAATCCCCAGCTCCCACAGTATCTTTTATACGTACCGGTTCTGAAGGAATAACTGTTTTATTTCCTTCCCAGAAAACCATGCTGTCTTTATCTCCCCGGGTACAGATAAACCCACGGATGCCACGAGAGGCCAGCCAGGAAGCATATGTCTCCGCTTCTGCCGGCACTCCGGCACAGGCGGCCAGCCAAGGCAGTTCTTCATTGTTGCACTTCACAATATCCGCATAGGGCAGCAGGCGGTTAATCTGCTCTTCTGAATAAAAGTCACCCCGCAGATTTACATCAAACAGCCGGATTGCCCCTTCCCGTACATGCTGAAGGAACATTTCCAGTGTTTCGCCTGACTTTGAATCCGCTCCCGCCATGGTTCCGAAGCAGACGACATCCACGGTTTCCGCAATCTGTTTTAATTCTTCACTCCATGGAATATACCGGTAAGCCGAGTCTTCGGCAAAATGATAGGATGGAATTCCCTTTTCCAGCTGCACTTCCACATAGCCGGTCGTATGAGGAACCTCTGACAGGTAAAAAGGAAGACCTCTTTCCTTTAATTCCCGCTGTATCCTTTTCCCCCGTTCATCATTTCCCACCGCGCTGATAACCATCGCGTCCATTCCCAGTTCGTGGGCAATCCACGCGAAATTGGCCGGTGCACCACCCAGCCGCTCTCCTTCAGGGAGACAATCATATAATACTTCACCAAATCCGGCAAAAACCGGCTTCTTCTTAAAGTTTCTCATTCCGTATCCTTTCTGTACCGGATACAGTATACCATAGAAAACCCATCTGTCCTCACAGCAAAAAGTCCCATACATGCTTCTTATCCTGCATGTACGGGACTGATATCCTGCTTTGGATACACCAGACGACAGATATTAACCGGCTACATCCACATCCTGTTCAAAAAACTGATGAAATGCCGGACCGGAAATACCGACAAAAAGGAGGCAGCTGCACAGGTCCCACCAGAATGCATTCATTTTCTTTTCTACTAACTGACCCATAATTTTGTTCTCCTTTCATCGGTTTAACCAAATAAAAAAACTTCTGTCCCTCTGTAAGGGACGGAAGTTCCGTGATTCTCACCCAAATTCATATGTATGTCACCATACATACCTCTGTAAGTTCTCTGGCTGACGCCTTGTAAACTCTGCTGCTGTAACGGGCAGTCCCGAATAAATCTACTGCTGTTTCGACTTATTCCGCTCAGAAATGCACTTCAGTTTCCTATCCATATCCCGCTCGCACTCCCCGGGACTCGCTGTGCTGTATTCAGCCACCTACTCTTTTCTTCATTGCTTTGATACATTTAATATTATCACTACGTTTTTGCCTTGTCAATATTGTCTGAAAAATCATCAACCGGTATGATCCAGCTCATTTGTTTCTCTGGTACGCGTCTCCTCTGGAATCTGACGAAAGACTTTATTGGCCAGATAAATATAATACATATCCAGAAGATATGGCATACGGAATAAATCCAGCAGGAACCAGAAGCCACAGCCTCCAATAGTCCCTATGTACAAAAACGTCATCCAGGGTCTTCCCAGATAGGCATAATGCAACCCCAGCAATAACAGCAGATACGCTTTAGTCAGGCTTTTTTCCCGGCCGCTGAGATGCTTTGCCATAAACCGCTCTTCTGCTTTGTTTAGATATTTTATCCACAGCGGATACGGCTCCTCATAATCAAAAAGATATCCAGCTGCTTCAAGATATATAGCGCTTATCTTTTCTGCCTGCTCTCTGGAATCTTTAATCTGCAGGTAATTTTTTTCATCCCGGAGTATGTCTTCCTTATTTCCGTTTCCACAGTCACTTTCCCGAACTTCCTCAAGCAATTCTTTCAAATCAAGAAATGTATTAGCGAAAAGAGGTAACCCCTGTCGGAAGCAGAAATCATTAATTTCCTTCAACTGAGAACGGCTGTCATAAATGAGGAGCATGTCTATATCCAGAAATTTCCGCATATCCATGAGACCCGCTTCCATATCCTTGGTAAATACAAAAGATGCACTATCAACAATCTGTTCACCACGGACGCGGACAACTGTCGCCCCTGATGCAATTTTTCCGCCAGGAAGCGGTGGCGTCCATACTATGGAACAATAATTATGCACTTTAAACCTTGCCGGTATCATAGCTCCTCCTTTCCCTTTGACAAATCCCTTATGCTAGAATATACATCTTATATAGTTTATCATTTTATTTAAAATCTGTATATATCTGATTTATAATTGTGTATAAATTTATATTTTTGCAACCACTCGTTTATCAAATAAGTAAAATTAATACCCGAAATCTTCCAGTATGTGTAAATTTTATCCCATTGCACCCCATATTTCCCGCCAAGTCTGTTACATAAAAACCTGCATAATATTTCATTATTGCTGAAATATTATGCAGGTTTCAAGGTTATTTGCTGTTTTTTGCTTTCAAAATTTTTTCCGCAGCGCCGAGTACAGCGAGCATGCCATGTTCAAAAGTCAGCGCGCCCTGCAGGTACATCGTATAAGGAGGTCTTACCGGGCCATCAGCCGATAATTCAATAGTTGAACCCTGAACGAACGTCCCTGCCGCCATAAGGATGGGGTCCGTATATCCGGGCATAGGTCCTGGAACCGGCTGAACATAGGAATCCACAGGAGACCAGCTCTGAATAGCTTCGCCAAACAGCCTCATATTTTCCTCTGAGCCAAGTTCAATAGCCGTAATCAGATCTGTACGCAGATGTCCCGGTGCCGGGGATACCTTAAAGTGCAGCAGATCAAATACGGTTCCTGCATATTCAGCGGTCATTACTGCCTGACGGGTAACGTGCGGTGCCATGAACAGACCTTCAAAGAATGAGCGGTATCCAGCGGCATAAGAGCCCATTTCACCGCCCAGTCCCGGAGCTGTCATTTCCTGCGCGCACAGATTAACCAGATCTTTCCGGCCTGTGATATATCCACCGGTAGGAGCAAATCCGCCCCCCGCATTTTTAATGAGAGAACCGGCAGTAATATCGGCGCCCAGTTCAATCGGTTCTTCCAGTCCCGTAAATTCCCCATAGCAGTTATCTACAAAGCATATGATTTCCGGATTGATTTCCTTAACCGCTGCCACAATCCTGCGAATATCTTCCGGGAACAGAGAATCTCTATCCATATATCCACGGGACCGCTGAATCTGTACCAGTCGTGTATCCGGTGTAACAGCCTTCCGGATATTATCCAGACTATAATGGCCATCGACCAGAGCGGCTTCCCTGTAATGAACCCCGCGACTGATGAGATTATTGGGTGCGTCTCCGGAAATTCCGATTACACTCTGCAGCGTATCATAAGGAGTCCCCACAGCAGCTACCAGGGTATCACCCGGGCGGAGCAAAGCCAGCAGCACCGTAGCCAGTGCATGCGTACCGGAGACAAACTGTGGTCTCACCAGGGCTGCTTCCGCATGGAATACATCAGCCCATATTTCTTCCAGCTTTTCCCGTCCTGCGTCATCATAACCATATCCATTAGATGCGGCAAAGTGGAAAAAAGACAGCTGGTGCTTTCTGAAAGCTTCCAGTACCTTCTGCGTATTTTTTAAGGAAATATCTTCCATTTCCCTGAAAACAGGCTTGAGTTTCTCCATAGCCTGTTCATGAATTTTCATTAATTCCTGATTCATAATATCCGTCCTTGTTCTGAATGGTAGTATTTTTACAAACTTTTTCTATTTTAACACCAGAAGGGCCAGTACGCAAAACTGCGTTCCGGCCCTTCCTTCTGTCATTTACTTTGCGGAAAATGCGCTGTGAATGATGGATTCCACTTCCCCATACCAGTCCGCTCTGTCTCTTCCCGTCCGGTCCACCCACTGAATATATGGCATATGTCGGAACCAGGTCAGCTGACGTTTCGCAAAATGTCTGGTATTTTTCTTTATCAGTTCCCTTGCTTCATCCATGGTTATCTCCCCATGAAGCGCAAGCAGGATTTCCTTATATCCAATCCCCTTAAACGCCTGGCAGTCTTCCGGAATCCCCTGCTGAAGCAAGGTCCTCACTTCCTGTTCCAGTCCCTGTTCAAACATAAGATCCACACGCCGATTAATCCGTTCATACAGGGTCTGTCGTTCCATAGTGATACCAATCACCGGCCCGTCATAAACCCGTCCGGCCGCTTTTCCTGCGGTCTGTTTCTTTCTGTCCTCCGCCAGTTCCAGCGTACGTATCAGCCTTTGTTTATCCGCAGGAATATTTTTTATGTCGGGGTTCTTTCTGGCCGCTGCGATAAGACCGGAAAGACCTTCCTTTTCATACAGGTTCAGCCATTTCTGCCTGGTGCTTCCCCTGTCCCGGAATTCAAATCCTTCCAGCAGTCCTTCTATATACATACCGGTACCTCCTACCAGAAATGGTATCTTTTCTTTCTTGTTTTCTTCCTGTATATATTTTCCTGCCGTTTCCGCGAATATGGCCGCGGAATAAGGTTCTCCAGGCTCCAGGCAATCCACCAGATAATGAGTGACCCCCTTCATCTCTTCCGGCATCACCTTGGCGGTTCCGATATCCATGCCCTTATATACCTGAAACGCGTCTCCGGAAATAATGGAACTTCCCATCTTGCCTGCCAGATAGATTCCCAAATCGGATTTCCCGGATGCAGTAGGTCCCAGGATGGTTATCAGTCTTTGTTTTGACATACAATCACTCCATATGCTGTTGACTGTCCCTTTTTGCTGTCTACATAAGTAAATGCAGGGTTTTTGAAAACCGGAGAAAAAGGGCGCTCTTTTACAATGACCCTGCACCGGGCTGCCCGGACAGCTTGGGCTAATACGTCTTCCGTCAGTACATCATAACATGCCGCATTCCTGAACGCATTCCGGTTATTGATATCTTTTTTTACCGGATGTCTGAACATAGTATCGAAATAAACGACATCCACGCTTTTGCTTTTCGCCTGCTGCAACCAGTGGGCAAAATCATCGTGAATGAGGTGTATCCTCCGGATAGCCTGAAGTACATCTTCATCCGCGTCCGAAAATCCGGATATGCCGGCCTGACCAATGACCCAGAGAACCGGGCTTTTCTCCAGAGATATGATCTGCCCCTTTCCCTGAAGAGCCCAGGAAAGCACTATAGAGTCTCCGCCGGCGCCAAACGTGGCATCCACCACGGTAAGATATTCCTTGTCCGGCAGAAGCTTTACCAGCCGGTCAGCATGTCCATGCTTCATCTGCGCAATGCGCAGTTTGGCCGTACCCAAATGAAACTTATACAGATTATCACGTGTCCGGTAAACTGGGCATTTTCGTGTAAATTCCAGAAGTCCTTCACAGTCTTCGCCTCCAGTTTCCTCCAGCGTGTCCCGCCGTTCCATCCACGGCAGATTAAGCTCCCGCGCCGCTGCCTTTGCCTTATGTATCAAATCCTCTGACGCGTCTTTTGATACGGTAACTCCAATCTTCATGGTCTGTGAAATAACCTTCCCAGTTCTCCTGGCGTAAAACGCACAATCGTCGGACGCCCATGTGGACAGACAAAGGGACGTGATGTCTTAAATAAGTCATTAATCAGTTCTTTCATCTGCCGTATGTTCAGCGGATCTCCCCGCTTAATGGCGCCGCGGCAGGCAGCAAAAGCCATTACCCGGTGTCTCAGTGTCTCCGGTGAAGGGATATCCTTCTCGTGATAAGCCACCAGTGCATCGCGAATAACCCGTTCCATATCTTCTCCCGGAAGATCTCCAGGAGCACCGATTATACGAATTACATCCGGCCCTGCCTGCTCAAAAGCAATCCCTAAACGCAGAAGCTCATCCTTTCTTTCCTGCAGGATATCCATATCCGTTTCCTCTACATGTACAAGAATCGGAACCAGCATTTCCTGCATGGGTATCCCTTCTGCCCTTTCCGCCAGTTTATCGTAGCGGACACGCTCATGGGCTGCATGCTGATCGATAATATACAAATCTTTCCCATGACAGCATACAATAAAGCATTCCGCTATCTGCCCCAGAGGAATTACCTGCTCCTGCCGTTCTTCCTCATCAGGAATTTCAAACAGAGCCTGGCTTTCAACTGCCGGTTCTTCTCTGCGGGCAAAATGGGTATTCATAACTTCGGATGGATCGATGACCGGTGTATACTCCGTCCGGTCATTACCGGAAGAAGAACCATGCCGGAAATTATCCGGATATACCGCATGGCCTTCTGAAGCCTGGGAATACGACGGCTGCCATGAAGATGAATATCTACTGTCACCAGCGACAGAATCATCCGTATCTTCACTGACGGTCCCGGACCCCTTAATCTGCACCGGATTGGCATCCATAATATCATGTCCCGGATTTTTTATCATTTCCGTAGAAATATCTTCCGCGCGGGTGGCTGAAGTAAGCCCGGTAAGTACCGCATGGTAGGTAAGGCGGAACAGCGTCTGTTCATCCGCAAATTTGATTTCCCTCTTCTGGGGATGCACGTTTACGTCAATGCTTTCCGGAGGCACGGTAAATGACAGAACATATACCGGATGCCCGTTTTTCGGAAGCAGGGAATGATAGGCATTATCCACCGCTTTGGAAATAGCCGCATTATCCACCACACGCCGGTTAACTATAATTGTCTGCCCGGAGCGATTGCTTTTAAGCAGCGACGGTTTTCCAATCATCCCCTCCAGAATCATCTCATCGGCCTGTTCGCCTGCCGGCAGCATTTCCCCTGCCGTCTTCAGTCCATACAAGGCGGAGATGGCGTCTATCAGCCGGCCATTTCCTGGTGTCTCAATCACGGTACGGCCATTGTTGATAAGCCGGAAAGCCACATTGGGATTGGCCAGTGCCATTTTCCCTACCATGGAATTAATCCGGCTGCTTTCTGTGCGTTCTGACTTCAGAAACTTTTTCCGGGCCGGCACATTGTAAAACAGGTCCCTCACCTCTACGGTAGTCCCTGCCGGAGCGCCGCATGGCTCTACAGATTGTACCTCTCCGCCTTCAATTTCCAGAACGGTCCCCATATCCTCGTCATGCCTCCGGGTGGTAATACGTCCTTTGGAAACAGACATGATACTGGGGAGTGCTTCTCCTCGAAATCCCAGGGAGGCAATGTGATAGATGTTCTCTACAGAACGTATTTTACTGGTAGCATGTCTGACAATGGACAATCTGGCGTCTTCCGGCGTCATACCACATCCATTATCCGTCACCCGGATATAGGAAATTCCGCCGTCAGCAATTTCTACCTCTATTTCAGAAGCTGAGGCGTCTACGGCATTTTCCACCAGTTCCTTCACCGCGTTTACAGGGCGTTCCACTACTTCCCCTGCCGCAATCTGATTGGCCGTTACTTCATCCAGTACATGAATCACTGACATCAGCGTCCCTCCTTCGCTTCTTTACTTAATCTGAACAGCATGTTCATCGCTTCTATGGGGGTCATCCCCATAACATCCGCATGCGCCAGTTCATCGATAATGGAAGAGCTGAACAGATTGGACTGCACTTCCTCTGCCGCCGCACTGACCACCGGAGCAACCGGTTTCTTTCCGTCCTCCGCTTCCAGTCCCTTAAGAATAGTTTCTGCCCTGTCCAGCAGTTCCTGAGGCAGCCCTGCCAGACGTGCCACATGAATACCATAGCTTCTGTCCGCACTTCCGGGAATAATACGGCGCAGGAATGTAATATCCTTGCCCTTTTCCCGCACGCTGACCGTGTAATTCTTAATATGACTGCTTTCTGATGCCATCACCGACAATTCGTGATAATGGGTGGCAAACAGAGTATAGGCATGAATGTGTTTATCAATGTATTCTACCACCGCACGGGCAATACTCATCCCATCATACGTACTGGTTCCCCGTCCGATTTCATCCAGCAGAATCAGACTGTTTCTGGTGGCTCCGCGAAGAATCTGTGAAACTTCTTTCATTTCTACCATGAACGTACTCTGGCCGGTGGCAATGTCGTCTGTCGCCCCAACCCGGGTGAATATACGGTCTACCGGGGTGAACGATGCCTGACGGGCCGGCACAAACGAACCCGCCTGCGCCATAATGACCAGAACGGCTACCTGACGCATATACGTGGATTTGCCTGCCATATTAGGACCGGTGATGATAAGGATTTCCTGCGAACCATGGTTAAGTTCCGTATCATTAGGTACAAACATACCATGTTTCAACGCCTTTTCCACCATAGGATGGCGCCCATCCTGTACGGAAATCCGACCGACGTCAGGGCCGGTGATTATCGGTTTGATATACCGGTCAGTGATAGCTGCACGGGCAAGACTGGCCAGACAGTCCAGTGCCGCAATGGCTCTGGCTGTTTTCTGCATAGCCGGAATTTCCGGGCGGATCTGTGCCTTAATATCCTGATAAATCTTAAGTTCCAGTTCCTCCGTCTTTTCCCGTGCGCTGAGGGCTTTGATTTCAAACTCCTTCAGCTGCGGTGTAATATATCGTTCCGCGTTGACCAGTGTCTGCTTTCTTATGTAATAATCCGGAACCGGCAGTTTATTGGAATGCGGAATTTCAAAATAATAGCCAAAAATATTATTAAATCCTACCTTCAGTTTGACAATGCCTGTTGACTGACGTTCCGATTCTTCCATCTGACGGATCCACTGCTGACTGTTCCGTGTAAGGGAACGCAGTTCATCCAGTTCCTTGCTGTATCCTTCTTTGATGTACCGGCCATCCTTAATCGTACCCGTTCCATTCTCGTTCATCGAACGGTCAAGAAGGTCATAAACCGGACCATGGATACCTATGCTGCGGTTGAGCTTTTTCATCGCTACAGAAGAGGCGCCTCCCAGCAGCTGTTTTATCTGTGGAACAATCCCCAGAGAAGCCTTTAATGCCAGCAGATCCTTAGGCGACGTGGTATTGGTCTCAATACGGGTCAGAATCCGTTCAAAATCGAATATCTGCGACAGAAGTTCTTCCAGCCTGGTCATTTCCGTGGCATGGGATACCAGTTCCTGCACACCATCCTGGCGTATGATGATCCGGTTAACATCTTTCAACGGACGTTCCAGCCAGCGCCGCAGGAGACGTGCCCCCATAGCGGTATGGGTATTATCCAGAACATCCAGCAGTGTGCCTTTTCTTCCGCCATCGCGCATGTTTCTGGTAATTTCCAGATTACGCAGGGTTTCTTCGCTCAGAGTCAGGGTATCATCCTGGCGAAGCGGCATAACCGCGTGGAAGGAAGCGGCCGATGTCTTCATGACTTCTTTCAGATAGCCAAGGAGTCCCCGGTAAGCTGTGGCTACGGCCTCGCTGCCGGTCTGCTCAATCTCTTCCGGGATAACGGCCCCGACATCACCTTCCCTGCGGCGGGACAGCAGACAACCGCCCAGACAGGCGGATACATAGTGTTCCATGGTCTCATAGAATGCATCCGATACATCCAGCACCGCTTCTGCCGGAGAATACACAGACAGCATATCAAAGAAATCCCCCTTCTCTTTCCTGCTGTCCCAAAGCCCCCACCAGCACTCGCCAGTAGACACATCGGCCATGGCCGCTGCCAGATTACGGCCTTCTTCATGGATATAAATCAGGTAATTATTGGACTTATCCGCAATGGCATTCTCATAGAGAATCGTTCCAGGTGTGATGACCTTAATAACCCCGCGCTTAACCAGCCCTCTGGCCGTCTTAGGATCTTCCAGCTGTTCGCATATTGCCACACGGTACCCCTTCTGTATGAGCCGGTAGATGTAATTTTCGGCCGCGTGATAAGGAACGCCGCACATGGGGGCCCTCTTTTCTTCCCCTGTGTTCTTACCGGTCAGAGTCAGTTCCAGTTCATGAGATGCCGTAATGGCATCATCATAAAACATTTCATAGAAATCTCCCAGCCGGAAAAACAGGATGGCATCCTGATATCTGGCCTTTATCTCCTTATACTGATTCATTAACGGTGTCTTTTTTGCCATATTTTTTCAAGTCCTCTTCTCTGTTGTTATCTGACTATTTCCCCTTTAAACAGCCATGTCTGTGCCGTATCAATCTTTGCTCTGACCAGATCCCCAACAGCTACATCTTCGGATTTCGGGAAAACAACCATCTTATTCCCGGATGTACGTCCAAACCAGTGATTTTCATCCTGACGGGTTGGTCCTTCTACCAGGATTGTCACAATTTTGCCTTCCTGTTCTCTGTTGATTTCCAGGCTGATCTGGTTCTGCACTTCCATAATTTCATTCAGCCGGCGATGCTTTACATCATCTGGTATCTGGTCTTCCATGCTGGCAGCCGGTGTTCCCTTACGGGGAGAATAAATGAACGTATACGCCGAATCAAAACGTACTTTTTTCAGTAAATCCAGTGTCTTTCTGTGCATTTCCTCGGTTTCTCCCGGGAATCCGGTAATCAGGTCTGTAGTCAGCACAATATCCGGCATCTTTTCCCGCACATAATCAACCATCTCTTCAAAGTGTTCAATCGTATATCCACGGTTCATGCGGCGGAGCATTTCATTATCCCCGTGCTGTACCGGCAGATGCATATGACGGGCCACCTTGGGCGACGCGGCCATCACATCCACCATTTCCCGTGTCATATCTCTCGGATGAGAGGTCATATACCGCACGCGTTCTATACCGTCCACTTCATCCAGAGCCCGGATAAGGTCGGAAAAATCGGTACCGTCCTTAAAATCAAGGCCATAGGAATTGACGTTCTGCCCCAGAAGGGTAATTTCCTTATATCCTTCCGCTGCCAGAGCTTCCACTTCTGCACGGATATCCTCTATGGTGCGGCTGGTTTCTCTGCCGCGGACATAAGGAACTATACAGTACGTGCAGAACTTGTTGCACCCCTGCATAATCGGCACCCAGGCAAAGATATCGCTCTTGCGGGAAGCCTTCAGAGTAGAATAGTCTCTTACTCTGGACGGCTTCATCTGCGTAAGGACGACATGGGACTCATGCTGCAGTTTTTCTGTGATAATATCCTTCAGATCATGAATATTGTAAGGTCCGATAACGAAGTCAATAATCGGCATGCGCTGAATCAGCTTGCGGCGGTTTTCCTGCGCCATGCATCCGGCAATCCCTATAAGAAGATTGGGGTTCTTATCCTTCAGCGGTTTAATTTCCCCTATTTTCCCGTATACCTTTTCTTCCGCATTCTGCCGTACACTGCATGTGTTCAGAATGACAATGTCCGCCTCATCCATCTCCCGTCCGGGAAGATAGCCCAGTTCTTCCAGCTGTCCGTTAATCTTTTCAGAATCCGCTTCATTCATCTGGCAGCCATACGTAATGGTCCAATATCTTTTATTTCCCTGTTTATCCATTATAGAATCCTCATATATTAACAACTAAGCTCCCCGGTAGAAAAGGGAGACACTCCTTTTAATGATACCATGAGCCGGCGCCCCGGAAAAGAAAAAAATACCAGCCAGATACATATTGTTCTTTTTCCATGTAAAAATTCTCCTCGTTCCCGGAATTACCGGTAGGGAGGAGAATCTTTACACCTGCTTTCACGGGCCGCATACCACAGAAATCCCGCAGAGTGGACTATCTGTTACCTCGCTATGCTGGTCACTAATTTAATCTTAATGGTTTCCACAGACATTCCGGTGGTATATTCAATTTCGTTCTGAATATAGTTCCGAATAGGCGAAACGAGCGCCTTAATCTGATCCGGTGTTCTGGAGCCTTTAATCTGCAATGTCAGCTTCAGGATAAGTCCATTCGCCTGCTTATCACTTTTTACGCCGGATACATCGCGAACTTCCACATCAGAAGACAGCCGTTTTAATGCCCAGGTTACCAGCTGGCGGAACACTTCATCGGCAAAGACGAGTTTCCCATAATAACTGAATACCGGGCGTACCACCGATTTCTCTGCCGCCGCCAGTTTTTTCCCGATTTTTCCTTTTTTGCGGTAACGGAAAAACTTCAGGGAATCCAGAAGATACCCCTTGAAGTGGGGTTTCAGTTCCATGGTAGGCACAGGAATGACATGTTTTCCTTCTTTATGCCGCGCTTCGCTGGCCTTCCGTATTTCTTCCGGACGCGCTACTTCCTCGATATGGATATAACGTTTAGGCGCAGGAAGGTCCAGCGCATGAGTAATCCGGTTGACCATGCGGTCTGATGTTCCCAGAATCAGTATTCTTTCCGGGCGAATCTGATGAATGGCGCGCTTTACATCCGCTGCCTGTTCAGCATCCTGAAAAATAGCACGCCGCACGGCCGCGATCTTACTTTCTTCTTTTTTGGCTGAAGAACCGGCCACCCAGCGGTTATGATAAATCAGGATTCCATCATCAATAATGCAGGCACATCGATTTTCATAAGCCACCACCAGAGCTCTGTCACTTTTACCCGTTCCCGGCGGTCCTATAAATGCAAATACTTCCATAATGCTATCCTCCCATTGCCTGTATACATTTCTTTAATTATATCACGGATTGCCGTTTAACGACCTGTTCACCCCATATAAGCAGCCTGATAAACAAATATGGCATGATACGACTCATCTGTCGTATCATGCCATCAAAGGGCGTTGGTATATCCGGAAGATATCTTATTCTTCTCCGATAATCCTTACTTCCGGTTCAATATCCACATCAAATTCTGCCTTTACACGGGTCTGTATTTCGGAAATGAGATTAAGCATGTCGTTGCAGCTGGCATTTCCCTTATTGACCAGGAATCCCGCATGTTTTGTACTTACCTGAGCATCACCTACCGCGAATCCCTTAAGTCCGAGATTTTCGAGCATCTGCCCTACAAAATGGCCGGTTGGTCTCTTGAAGGTAGATCCGGCACTGCGGTCCTGAAGCGGCTGTTTCGCTTTCCGGCGGGAATTGTACTCATCCATCTTTTCCTTAATCACATCTTTAGGAGCCGGCGTCATGTCCAGTGTAATATCCACAATAATCTCATGATTACTCATGAACAGACTGTGCCGATAGGAATATTCCAGCTCGTGACCATAGTAATGATGGAGATGCCCCTTCATATCACAGGAAGTGATTTCCGAGACAATCTGACTCATTTCTCCCCCATAAGCGCCCGCATTCATATAGGCTGCTCCTCCGAGTGTCCCCGGGATACCTCCGGCAAATTCCATACCGGAAAGTCCGGCCTTGCATGCCTCTCTGGCAGTCCTTACCGTACTTACCCCGGCTTCTGCGCAGATTTTGTTGCCGCTGACCGCAATATTCTGCATCCGTGATGTACATACTACCACACCGCGGATTCCCTTATCCCTCACCAGCAGATTGGCGCCTCCGCCCATGACCGTAAGAGGCACACCTCTGGCTTCTGTTTCCCGGACCACGGCACAAAGTTCCTCCTTAGATGCAGGAAGCAGAAAATAGTCTGCCGGTCCGCCAATCCCAAAGGTGGTATGCCGACTCATCGGTTCGGATTCCTTAATCTGTCTGGCATCTAAAATATCATATAAAAAGTTGAAGTCCATTTATTCTTCTCTTTCTTTCCATACGGGATATCCCGCATCCCCTCTGTAATAATTCTACAGAAATACAATCTACTTTATTATATGAATTGCGCCATGTATCGTCAATATCATTTACAACCGGTGAATTCATCCTGCAGAACAGAGCCCCTGAATGTCGATGACATTCAGGGGCTCTGTTCTGCTTTCGCAGATTTATATCAAGTTGTCTTTGGGTTATGGGAACAAGCCGGAAATTCAGTCTGTCCTAACGATTACTGCTTAGTTACGAGCTTCAGATCAATCGGAATGCTCTTTTCAACCTTTTCGCCCTTAACGAGCTTCAGAGCGGTGTCAACACCAATGACACCCATCTGATCTGGCTGCTGAGCAATTGTCGCAATCATATCACCGGAATTAACAGCCTTAACGCCATCTTCAGTTCCGTCAAATCCGACTACGAGAATGTTCTTGCCTGCGCTCTTAGCTGCGCTGATTGCACCCAAAGCCATTTCATCATTCTGTGCGAAAATGGCCTTGATGTTTGGATTTGCCTGCAGCATGTTTTCTGCTACAGTCAGGCCCTTACTTCTGTCGAAGTCAGCATTCTGCTTAGCAACAACCTTCAGCTTCTTATCCGCAATGTTGTGGAAACCCTGTCCACGTTCACGGGTAGCAGAAGCGCCTGGGATACCTTCCAGTTCAGCAACTTCAGCACCTTCACCCAGCTTCTGTACCAGGAAGTCAGCTGCCATTTCGCCGCCCTTGATATTGTTGGAGGCGATGTGGGTTACTACTTCACCGGAATCAGAAGAACGGTCAATGGTGATTACCGGAATCTTGGCATCGTTAGCTGCGACAACAGAGTTGCCAATAGCGGCGGAGTCAACCGGGTTAACGATCAGAACGTTAACGCCCTGTTCAATCAGGTCGGAAACGTCATTAGCCTGCTTAGCCGGGTCATTCTGTGCGTCAACAATCTTAACGTCTACGCCCTGCTTAGCTGCTTCAGCCTTAACGCTGTCTGCCATCTTAACAAAGAATGGATTGTTCTGTGTGGAAACAGAAAAACCAATGGTAATCTTCTTATCAGAAGATGCTGCATCCTGATCAGAACCACAGCCTGCAACAGACAGGAGAGCTGCACCGATCATACAAGATAATGCTAATTTTTTTAACAACTAAATGTACCCCCTTAAGATTTCTTGCGATCCATAAGAACTGCAAGAAGAATAACAATCCCTTTGACAACTTGCTGATAGAAACTGGATACGTTAAGAATATTAAGACCATTATTCAGTGTAGCAATGATCAGCGCACCAACCAGAGTGCCGGAAACGCTGCCCTTACCACCGGACATACTGGTTCCACCGAGCGCTACGGCCGCGATGGCATCGAGTTCATAACCCGTACCGGCGGTCGGCTGTGCAGAATTCAGACGGGAGGTAAGAATAGCGCCAGCCACTGCGCAGAGCAGGCCGGACAGTGCATATGCAAAGATCTTAACTTTGTTGATCTTAATACCGGAAATAAAGGAAACCTTTTCATTACCACCTACGGCATAGGTATGGCGACCAAGAGGTGTCTTACCGAGCACGAGATACAGGATGGCAAAAGTAATCAGCATGACAATGGCCGGAACCGGAATTCCCAGAAGGTATCCCTGGCCGAGGGCATGGAAGAATGAATCTGTTTCAAATCCGCTGATTGGGTTACCATCGGTGAAAACAAGGGTTGTACCACGGTAAATGGTCATAGTTGCCAGTGTAGCAATAAATGGAACCAGACGGCCATAAGCAATAATAACACCGTTGACCAAGCCCAGGCCAATGCCAAGGACAGCCGCCAGAACCATGGATACTTCCGGGCTCATTCCGTTGGCAATGGCATTAGCCATTACCGCACTGGTCAGAGCCAGAATACTGCCGACTGACAGGTCAATGCCGCCGGTAAGAATGACAAAGGTCATCCCAAATGCAATCAATGCGTTAATGGAAACCTGACGAAGCAGATTTCTCAGGTTAGATGGATCAATGAAATCATTATTCAGAACAGCCAGTACGATAAAGAGAAGGACCAGACCAATTAAAGGTCCCATTTCTCTGGCTAAACTTTTTATTCTTTCTGGACTCATATGTTTACTTTCCTCCCGTAGCCAGTGTGATGACGCTTTCCTGAGTTGCGCCCTGACTTTCCAAAATGCCTGCCACTGTACCTTCGTGGATAACCATAATCCGGTCACTCATTCCGAGTACTTCCGGTAATTCCGAAGATACCATGATAATGCTTACACCCTGTTCAGTCAGTTTATTCATCAAATCATAAATATCTTTCTTTGCCCCAACGTCAATCCCACGTGTCGGTTCATCCAGAATAATAAGCTGTGGATCCATTCCGAGCCACTTGGCAATGACTACCTTCTGCTGATTGCCGCCGGAAAGTGTGCCTACAGGAAGATGTATATCCTGGGCCTTAACCCCTAAGGCAATGGCAAGCTTCTGGGCGAAAGTAAATTCTTCTTTTCCGTTAATCCAGAAATGGTGTGCCAGACGGCTATCACTGGGCAGCGCAATATTATTGGCAATGGAAAAATCCAGTACCAGGCCTTCCGTCTTTCTGCTTTCTGTCACAAAGCCAAAACCATAGTCAATGGCATCTTTTGGCTTATTGATGTGAATTTCCCGGCCATGCCAGAACAATTTGCCGGATTCATGGGGATCTACGCCGAAAATGGCGCGCATAATTTCTGTTCGACCAGCCCCCATGAGACCAGATACCCCCAGAATTTCACCTTTTCGCAGATTAAAGGAAATATCCTTAAATACTCCCGGCTGGGTGAAATGTTCTACGCGGAACACCTCTTCCCCTGGAATAGTGGTTCTGGCCGGATAATATTCATCAATGGTACGGCCAACCATATCCGTTACAATCTGTTCCATCGTCGTTTCTTCCGTAGGACGGGTGCTGATGGTCTGCCCATCTCGCATAACGGTGATGGTATCGCAGTTAGCGAAAACTTCCTCCATACGGTGGGAAATATAGATAATGGATACGCCCTGTTTCTTCAGGCGTGCCATTACTTCAAAAAGTCTGTTGGTTTCCCTTTCAGTCAGTGCCGCTGTCGGCTCATCCATGATGACCACCTGGGCATTAGACATAAGAGCGCGGATGATTTCCACCATCTGCTGCTGACCAACAGAGCAGGTACCTGCAATGGCATCCAGTGGTAAATCTATACCTACTTCTTTGCACTTAGCCAGCGCAATTTCCTTCATCTTTTTGAAATCAATCAGTCCAAATCTGTTTTTGGGCTGCTTTAACATGAACAGATTTTCAAGAACAGTCAGATTCTGCCAGATATTTAATTCCTGGTGAATGAAGGTAATCCCATGCTGTTCAGCTTCCAGATTGTTTTTATAAACAACTTCCTGTCCATCCACTATGATTGTCCCCGAATCAGCCTTAAGAAGCCCTGTCAGTATATTCATCATAGTTGACTTGCCAGCGCCGTTTTCCCCCATGAGAGCATGTATTTCACCCGGACGGATATGGAGATTAACTCCGCGCAGAACCCGATTCTGTCCGAAAGATTTAGTTATCTCTTTCAGAATAATATCCATTGTTTCCTAACCTTTCTGTTTAAAAGATACATGCAGACTGAAGAACGACATTGGAAAATGGAGTCGTTTCTCCGGTGCGGATTACGGCCTTGGAGTTAACCGTCAGCTTCTTAAATTCTTCATGGCTGGAAAGAACTACCCATTCCACTTCATTTTCCGGGAAAACTTCATGCATGGCTTTCCACTGCTTCGGATTTTCTTTTTCCATTTCCGGAGCTACATAGATTTTTTCAATCTTCATGTACTTAGCCACTTCAGACACCACATCGATAAAGGACGGCTGTCCAAAACGAAGTGCCAGATCGATTTTCTTCACTCCGGATGGCACCGGAAGACCGCAATCTCCGATGGTCATCTGATCGGTGTGTCCCATATCAGCCAGTACTTTGGCAATTTCACTATTTAAAATTCCTGTTTTTTGCATGACAGCATTTCCTCCACTTCACTGCGCCAGGGCATACCTCCCTGTGCACCAATTTTCTGTACGGAAAGTGCAGCGGCCGCATTGGCAAAACGAACCGCGTCTTTCATTGGCTGTTTTTCCGCTCTGGCTACAGCAAAGGCTCCATTAAATGTATCCCCTGCACCTGTCGTGTCCTTTACCGGCACCTTGAATCCGGGAACAACGACTTCGCCTTCTCCCTCATGAGCAAAAGCCACACCATCTCCACCGATGGTCATGATGAGTTTATCCGGATGCGCAGACAGTATTTCACTTCTGGACATTCCAGGGAACATCAGCTTGGCTTCATGTTCATTCGGGGTAATATAAGAAGCTTTTTCCATCCATTCTTCCGGTGTATCCGCAAAAGGTGCAGGATTCAGAAGTACCTTGACTCCTGCCTCTGCACACTTCTTCACCACATAATCAATGGTTTCCATAGGAATTTCATACTGCAGTAATACGATTTCAGCTGTGGAAATCATATCCCAGGCTCTGTCCACTTCTTCCGGTCCAACTTCCGCATTTGCCCCTTTAATGACAATAATGCTATTGTCTCCTTCTGCAAGTGTAATATGTGCTGTTCCTGTCGTAGTTCCTTTACGGGTGAATACATAGTCGGTATGTACATGACTTTCCTTCAGGCTATCTGTAATGATTCTACCGTAATCATCATCGCCAATACAACCAACCATATATACTTCCGCGCCAAGACGGGCAGCTGCTACTGCCTGATTGGCTCCCTTTCCACCAGGAGAAACAATCAGACGGTCTCCCATAACGGTTTCTCCTGCATGAGGTCTCCGCTGTGCTTCTACAGTAATATCCACATTACAACTGCCTATAACTGCAATATGCATAAATCCCTCCATATACGTATACACTTTTCAACGTCTTATCATAAATCATTTTCGCCCCATTTGTCTATACTTTTCCGATAATTATATGTGAGAATCCTATTATAGCTGTTTATAAAGTGGATAAATATCTGTACAAAAATCCTCTTTCCCGAACATTCCGACCATCTGGTCTCCTTCCTGTTTCTGCCGCCTTTCATTCCACAGAAAAAGCATCCCTGAATTTCATATGAATACCGGGATGCTATTTCTATCTGTCAATTTACCTGATACGGGAATGACACGGATTAATCATCATCTTCCACCATGGTCATAGCCTTTGGATCGACATGCTGATCATATTCTTCCGCAGTCATGAAGCCAAGTTCAACAGCCGCTTCCTTAAGGGTGATATTATCTTCAAATGCCTTATTGGCAATCTTAGCCGCATTGTCATGACCGATTACCGGAGATAATGCGGTAACCAACATAAGGGAACGTTTTACCAGTTCATTCATCTTTTCTTCAATAGGCTTGATACCGCGTGCACAGTGCTTATTGAAGGAAGCAATAACCTGTCCCAGCAGTTTTACGGATTCAATGAATGTAGCCGCAATAACCGGTGCGAACACATTCAGTTCAAAATTGCCCTGAGAAGCCGCCATAGAAATGACTGACTGGTTACCATGAACACGACATGCCACCATGGTTACCGCTTCACACTGTGTCGGATTAACCTTGCCTGGCATAATGGAGGAACCTGGTTCATTGGCCGGAATGGAGATTTCTCCCAATCCTGCCTTAGGTCCGCTGGCGAGCATCCGGACATCGTTTGCAATCTTCATCATGTCCATAGCCAGGGCTTCCAGTGCACCGTGAGCAAATACCAGGCTATCACGTCCGGTAAGTGCATAAAATTTATTTTCTTCGGAGTAGAATGGCAGACCTACCTGATCACATACCGCACTGGCTGCTGCGTCACCAAATCCCTTAGGTGCATTCAATCCGGTACCAACGGCGGTTCCCCCAATAGCCAGTCCCAGCAGATGCTGTTCTGCATCCTTAATCATGCTCTTGCTGCGACGCAGAAGGGTCATCCATCCGGACATTTCCTGACCAAAAGTCAGCGGTACGGCATCCTGCAGATGGGTGCGGCCAATCTTAACGATATGCATATATTTTTCACTGCGGAACTGGAATGTTGTGATCAGTTCATCCAGTGGATTATAAAGGTAATCATGAAGTGCCTTAACAGCGGCAATATGCATAGCTGTCGGGAAGGTGTCATTGGAAGACTGCGAGCAGTTTACATCATCATTCGGATGAACAATTTTATCGCTGCCTGCATCATGCAGCTTCTGTGTAGCAATGTGGGCAATTACTTCATTGACATTCATATTGGTCTGTGTGCCGGACCCGGTCTGATATACAACCAGCGGGAATTCGTCATCCCATTTGCCCTTTATGATTTCATCGCAGGTTTCCTGAATAGCATCTTTCTTGAAACGATCAATCTTCCCCATGTCAAAATTAACTTTTGCACAGGCCTTCTTAAGAACAGCTAATGCATAGATAATTTCCATCGGCATTCTTTCTCCGATTTTAAAGTTCTTGTGGGATCTTTCAGTCTGGGCTCCCCATTTGTGATCTGCCGGGACCAGTACTTCACCTAACGCATCATGTTCTTTTCTAAATTCCATGAAAATCGCTCCTTTATGATAATGATTACAGAATAAATCTAACATCGTGCAATTATGCACTTTTATTGTAACACGTTACGCCTTTCCCGTGAATACCTGCTTTATGCATACACTTAAAGCGTGGTACAATATAAATAAGTGTAGAAATTCATCTTTTATCTTAATCTCTGACCAATGTGCGGCTCTCCCCTACCTATTTTTCCCGACATATGCTATAATACTCTTACGTTATATTGCAATTCTGATTTATGGCAGTCTTTGGGACCTATGCAATGGAGCCCCATGAATCCTGTCAGGCCTGAGAAGGAGCAGCAGTAAGTGGTATGTTTCATGTGCCATAGTGAATCCTGAAGGCTGTCATAAATGAGAGTTGCAATTTTTTTATTGGAGGAATGTATGGCTTACCTGGCATTATATAGAAAATGGCGCCCAACCGTATTTACTGAAGTCATTGGGCAGAAACATATTGCCATTCCACTGGAACGGGCGCTTTCCGAGGGACGGCTGGCTCATGCCTATCTGTTTTCCGGCCCCCGTGGCACCGGGAAGACCAGTATGGCCCGTATTCTGGCTAAAGCAGTCAACTGCCTGTCACCGGATGGGGTAAATCCATGCAATCATTGTCAGAACTGCCAGGATATCAACAACGGGGCAAGCCTCGATGTATATGAAATCGATGCGGCATCCAATCGCGGTATCGATGATATCCGCGCTCTCCGCGATTCGGTACGCACATTGCCGGCCAGCTCAAAAAAGAAAGTGTATATCATCGATGAAGTACATATGCTTTCCAAGGAAGCGTTCAATGCTCTGCTGAAAACTCTGGAAGAACCACCGGCCCATGTTCTCTTTATACTGGCCACCACCGACCCGCAGAAAATTCCGGTAACCATCCTGTCCCGATGCCAGAGTTATGAATTCCATCGTATTTCCACGGCGGATATCAGTGAACATCTGATGCATGTAGCCAGCGAGACCGGCTTTTCCCTGGATAAGGAAGCAGCGGATCTGATTGCCATAAAGGCGGAAGGCGGACTGCGTGATGCCTTATCCATGCTGGATAAATGTTTCAGCTCCATCAGCAGCCGGGAAGTCACAGCTTCCCTGGTCTATGATATTCTCGGACTTACAGAAAAAAAGGATTTAATTCAGCTGGCCGACTACATATTTTCTCATGAGAAAGGGAAAACCCTAACTGTTTTTTATGACCTGCTGAGTCAGGGAAAGGATGCCCTCTCCATTCTCGCCGAACTGCAATCCTATTTCCGGGATATTATGATTTACAAAATCAACCCACAGGCCGATGAACTGATTTCCTACGGTAATGAACTTCCCCTGCTGAAAAAGGCAGCGGAATCTGTAGACAGCGATTATCTGGATATGCTTTTCAGTGAACTGGCACATATCTATCAGGAAGCAAAAACTTCCTCCTCTGTCCGTATGTCTGCAGAAATGGGGCTCCTGCGATTAAGCCGGTATGATTCATCCATGACAATTCCCATGCTGGCCCGGCGCATAAAAGAACTGGAATCCAGACTGGAATCCAGACTGGAAGGGACTCCGGTAGTCAGGGCCGCACCGGCCTCCAAACCGGCACCGGCCGCTCCTTCGGCTCCGGTCGCCCCGGTTTCACACCGGGAACCCGAACCGGTAACCACACCAGCTTCTCCTGTTCCTCCGCCTGTACACAGCCCAAAGACACTCGAGGTGTCCCCGGTAAGCAGTTCTCCGCAGCAGGTCACCGCTTCCGCCCATGCCGTGGCAGCGGCTGAATCCCCATCGGCTTCCGATGAGGCGGCAAATTCTGATTTACTGGCACCATCCTCTTACCCCGGCATCTGGCAGGGCATTCTGGACTATGTGATGAAAAAGCCCCGTATCGATGTATACAGCTGTTTCCAGAAGGGCAAACTGATTTATGCCGGCAAAAACCGGGCCATAATTTCTGTACCTCAGCAGTTCCTTGTACTTGCCGGGAATAATAAATCATATCAGAAAGTCATTTCTGACGCATTTAAAGCCCTCACAGGAACAGCATATATTCCTAAAACCGTACTGGCGGGAACCGGAGAAGAAGCAGAAGCCCTGGCTATGGCGGCATCGAATCCTTCTGAACCTGCTAAAGCAGCTTCCCAGGAAGTTTCCACTAAAAAAGAGGAATACCGGAAAATTTCAAAATCTGAAATTCCAGAAAAAGACAAAGAAGAACATGCACTGTCAGAAGCCTTGAAATTCATACCTGACTGTGATATATATGAAAAGATTGATGATTAATTACAACCAGTATATGGTTTTTCCCTATAAGGAGGATATTATGTTTGGTAACAGAGCACAAATGCAGAGCATGATGAAGAAAGCACGCAAGATGCAGGAAGAAATGAAAAAACTGCAGGATGAAATCAAAAAGAAAACTGTAGATGTTACTGTAGGCGGCGGCGCTGTTTCTGTGGTAATGAACGGAGATAAGCAGATTACTTCCCTGAAGATTGCAAAAGATGCTATTGATCCCAACGATTCTGATATGCTGGAAGATCTCCTCATCACCGCCATTAATGAAGCATCCCGCAAGGTCGATGATATGGTATCCAACGACATGGGTAAAATTACCGGAGGCCTCGGTCTCCCAGGCGGCCTGTTCTGATGAAAGACGCTGTTGAAATTATTGCAGAACAATTCCGTCGGCTTCCCGGAATCGGCATTAAAAGCGCACGCCGTCTCGCTTATTTTATGCTGGAAAGACCACAGGAAGATGTGGATACCTTTCTCAATACGATAAAAGAGGCGCGGGCTCACAGCTGCTATTGTTCCATCTGCGGTAATCTTTCTACCAGTGATCCCTGCCCCATCTGCAGTGATGACAGCAGAGATCAGCATACTCTCTGTGTAGTAGAGCAGCCTCCGGATGTACAGGCTATGGAAAAGAGCCAGGAATATCATGGTCTTTATCATGTACTCCACGGTGCCCTTTCTCCCCTGGATGGTATCGGACCGGAACAGCTTCGAATCAAGGAACTGCTTCATCGCCTGGAATCATCTCAGGTAAAGGAAGTAATCATCGCCACTGATCCGGATACAGAAGGCGAAGCCACTGCATATTACTTATCCCGGTTAATCAAACCTTCCGGCATCAAGGTTACCCGCATAGCCCGCGGGCTTCCTGCAGGAGGCGACATTGGTTACGCTGACAGCATCACACTGGCTGGTGCCGTACAGAACCGTAAAGAAATTTAAGGAGGCATTATGCTTCATACCATTACATCCAGCCTGCTCAGTTTTGGAGCCACCGGAATTCTGGTGGCTCTCTTCGCTGCCCTGATGGTTAAACGTTTTGTAAAAGGAATCATTACCAACATCATCATGGGTGGTGCATTGTATATTTTCCTGGATATGTTCCATATTGCCCACATGAGCTGGAGCGTCACGAATGGCATTGTAGTAGCACTCCTTGGTGTACCAGGCACCATTCTGCTGGCATTGTTCTGAAAAAGACAGTTCATACAGATATCAGTAAAAACCCTGAAACGAAAGCTATGGATAATCTTTCGTTTCAGGGTTTTTATATTTTTGCAGCATAAAAGCCGGGGCTGATTCCCTGGCTTTTATGCTGTCACAGATTCATTGCTGTTTACGCTGAAGACCTGCATCCTCCACGCGTAATCAACAAGCTGCATCCTGCCTTATCATTATCGGATAACCGATACAGTACCATCTTCGTAAATCCCCCGGCAGCAGTCCTGATAAACTTCTACACAGGTATATCCGCCAAAGAGAGCGAGATTCCTTGCCTTTTCCAGACTATCCGGCATGGCTTCACCGGTGCGGTAATGATAAATAATATTCTGATTCAGATCCAGAGTATGTACCTCATAATCTCCGCCCAGATGACACACCGCAACAATTCCCAGCAGGATATCAAACAGATGACGGTCTCCCATTTCTTCCTGCAAGATGTCTTTGATTTCTTCATAAAGATGGGAGTTCATGTTCGTTCCGCCGGCATCAAGCCTGGAAATAGCCTGCATATAGGCCTCACTTCTTGGTTTTCTCAGCCTTAGGCTGATTTCCTCTGATGAAAGCTGTCTCTGGTTTTCCGCCTGCATGGTCTGGCTTTCCAGTACTGACTCCTGCTTCAGGGCAGCCCCTTTCTTTATAATCATTCTTGGCTTAAACATAAACTATACCTCCTTATGCCTGATAAGGACACGGCGTACAGACGGTGCCGCCCTGGATGGAAGAGCCTCTTCCCCGATAGGTCTTCCTGACGCCGGAACTGCCCTTTCCTTCCCCCAGTTCCTTATATTATTGATTTTCTCCGGACTGGTTTTCGACAGAGGCACCACATTGGAGAATGTAGATGATATTTCCTCTTCATCCAGTACCAGATCCGGCTGCGCCACCGTATGATATGCCAGTTCGCGCACTGCAGATTCCAGATCGGCGCCTGTAAAGCCTTCTGTGATTTTAACTATATGTTCAGCAAACGCTTCATTGGATGCAAAGTCCAGATGGAGATATTTCTTAAAATACAGTGACAGGATGTCCTTTCGCTCATCCGCTGTCGGAAGATCTACAAAGAACAGTTCATCAAAACGTCCCCGGCGGAGAAGTTCTGATGGAAGCATGGATACATCATTCGCTGTAGCTACCACAAATACGGATTTTTTGCATTCCTGGAGCCAGAAGAGGAACTGTCCCACCATACGGGTAGATACCCCTCCATCGTTGGATGAACCGGCACCGGAAAGCCCCTTTTCAATTTCATCAATCCAGAGAATGCACGGAGCCACATTTTCTGCCGTGGTCAGTGCGTCTTTCAGCTGCTGCTCTGACTGGCCTACATAACTTCCCTGCACAGTGGCAAAATCCAGCCGGTACAGCGGAAGTTTCCAGCTGGCCGAAATCGCCTTGGCCGACATGGATTTACCGCATCCCGGCACCCCAACCAGGAGAATCCCTCTCGGCGGTTGCAGATGCAGTTTTTTCATTACTTCCTTTTTCTCCGGTTTTAACAGTTCCTTCTTCTCGTCCAGCCAGTCGCGCAGGCCCTTAAGCCCCCCTACATCCTTCATCGCCGGATCCACATCAATACGTTCCAGACCGGAAATATTGGAAAACAGACGGTTTTTGGCGGAACGCACTTCAGCCATATCCTCTTTTTTCACAATGCCTTTGGCCAGAAGCGCCGACATAACATTTGTCGCCTCTATCTGGGTAACCCCGGCCAGTGTGGCTGCCGCTTCCTTCACATCAGAATCATCCCACTCAATAGTAACCTGACTCCGGTTTCCATCCAGCTGTCCCTTGATAAGGGCATACATCTCTTCTTCATCCGGCATATCCAGCGTAACGATAAGACCATGCCGCTGCAGGGTATTCCATACGGAATTGTTATAAAAGACAATGACGGTACCATACATTTCCGACGCCAGGGATATAAGGTCCAGTATACGCTGTGAATCCCCGTTTTCTCCGCTGATATCCGGCACTTCCGTAAGGACCATGGTCTGATTCAGCTTTTGATCCTGGCGAAGCAGTTTAACCGTAAAATCCATAGCCGAAAGGACAGATGAACCGGTATTCCCTACCGCCTGATTGGTAAAGAGATTATATACGCCCTTGGACATAGTATGGGCATAAAAGCTCTTTTCATCCAACCAGCCTTCCTGTACCAGTTCGAGAGATACATCGCGTATCATATCCAGTGCTCTTGCCGTTTCAATAGTTTTCAGGACAATAAGCGGAATTCTTGCTATCAGATATCGTTTCAGCAGACTTGCCGCGTCTTTCTTATTACTCATTTAGCCTCCTGTAAATCATTAATCCGATGATTCTGCAGCAGATGGGACATTATGCCCGAATGATCTCTTCTCGCACTTTCCTCCAGCGCATGTTGCGCCGCATCGGCCGCCTGATCCACTGCCTCCGGAAATTTTAACCGGATACTTTCCGGCAATGCCGGAATATATACTGCATCCTTAAGTTTCTCTAAATCGTCTTTCAATCTGGTCAGCGCTGTTTCTATCCCCGCTTCATTATGTGCCTCAGCCTGATTCCTTTCAAAATCTTCCATAATAGCCTTATACCGCATTTTTATTGCTTCTTCCAGGCGATAACTCAATCGGGTTAGAGGCGTCTGTGAACAGGGGATACAGCCGTTTTTCATCGCTGTGATAACTTCGTCATCATCTTTCCTCACTGCGAAATCCCGAAGAATGGGAATCCATTCTGCATAAAATTCAGGCGCTTTCATTTTGATGTCCTCCTGACTACCTGGCGGGGAGGCACCAGATCCCACGATGGAAGCGCTGTTATCCCATTGGCCTTTTTTGTTTGGATACTCTCTTCTTTATTTATTTTTCCTGGATTTTCTGTTTCCACCGGTTTCAATGTGCTAAATGCACTGTGTTTCATTTCCATAGCATTCACCTAATTTCTGCGAATTCTTTTTCCCAGATTAAGATAGTTATCAGGATTCATTTCAGCGATAAACTGACGGGTTTTCCGACCCACTGCTGTATATCTGGCATAATAATCACGAAAATCTGCAGTTTCCGCCATAGCTTCCCGGATAATGTCTTCTACACTGTCACTCGTATGCTGCGCTTCCCTGTCGATAATCCTTCGGTTTCCCATAGCTTTTAAATAGTAAACAACCGGAAATATAATAAGCCCTGCCCCCAGGGAGGCTGCAAACATCTCCATATTTTCATGCAGGAACCGAGTCAGATAATATGCCGCTGCCAGCAGAATCGCACCTCCAAGTATTCCGCCAATCAATCCCAATATGGCAATGGCAATAATCAGAATAAGCACGCTGACCCCTAGAAAGTGATTTGCAAAAATCCAGGCACCTCCGAAATACACAAGGCCGGCCACTCCAGCCAGAAGACCGTCAGCCACTACCGATTGCCGTATCCAGGTATAGGCCTCTCTTGCCTCCTTATGAACCGGAGCAAAAGTTTCCCGGAACTGCGCAATAACTGCCGGTTCATCCAGCCCATTTCGGATCGTGTATTCAAACCTATAGTTCTGTCGCAGAAACTGGTATCGGACCTGGAAGGAAATAAGGGCTGGAACCTTCCTGATTCCTTCTCCTGCCACATCTTCATAAGCATTACGGATCCATCGTGCTGATGAAGCTACGATAAAACGTCCCGCATTAGCATTTAATGCAAAGGTATCCGTATCTCCCCAGTCCTGTGCAGCACAGGTCAGCAGAGAACTGTAATCTGAATGTATATCGACCCATTCAGCACCAGACACTTGGGAAGTCACAAAAATTTCCAGCCACTGTTCCAGCTTATCTTCCTGCTTTACCCCCGCATCCGGAGCTTCCATAAGATGTTGCAACCGTTCAAGCAGTAACTCATGAATTCTTGCCCCTTTCAACAGTTCTTCTGCGTTCGTCTGATTTGGAAGCACATTAAGCTGCTTAAAATGCAGAATCTCGGGTAACGCTGCCTGCTTGCTAAGGCCTTTCATGAAATTTTTCCATGCATCTTCCTGGGCTTCTTCCACTGCCGGATTTTCGGCCAGTTCGCTCCCCCAGCGTGTCAAAGTATCTGAAATCTCATTAACCATCTCAGTAGATAAGAAACCTGCTGCCATCATATTGAGAATCAATATAAATCCTGCATAGACCTGCTGTGCATTCTGTTCCTGCATAAACTGTGCAATCCAGAGTTCTGCCGCTTCCATGCGCTCGTTTTTTACACAGAACAATGAGAAAAACAAAGCGGTCTTCTCCCGATTAAGTGTCAGTGCCTTCTGAAGAGTGGTCTCTGCATTATTTCGTTCATCTGCATACCAGTACATCATGGCCGCCATAGCATAGGCCAGCCAGAAATCAGAATAATGAATCAGCAGATTCTTAGCCTGATTTTCTGTATCCTGCCGTGTAAAAATTCCTGAAGAAATGTTTCTGAGAATTCCCAGAAACATTTCATTCAACTCATTCCTGTCAGTTAAAACATTCGACGTATCAGATGCCATAGTAATCCTTCCGGAATAAAATATATACAATAATCTTATATTCAGTATAAGACAACAGAGAGAAATTTTACAATAACCTGAATCGCCTGTATGCATAATGCCAGGGATATACAGATGCTAAAAAGTGGTTACCGATAATTATATCGATAACCACTTTTCCAATGGGATTAGTTCCCCTTCATCTTATCAATCAGTTTATCCAGGAAAGATTCCTTCCCTTTGTACTGCTTAATATTTTCTCCGGATATATCGGCAAACCGAACCAAAGCCTCTTTTTCTTCCTTATTGAGTTTCTTTGGTACTGCCACCCGAACCACAACATACAGGTCGCCTTTACGGCTGGACTGCAGATGTGGCATACCCGCGCCGCGGATTCTGAACCGGGTTTCGCTCTGAGTGCCTGCCGGAATCTTCAATTCCACCTGGCCGTCCAGAGTATTGACTTTGATAGTGCTTCCCAATGCTGCCGTAACGAAAGAAATATCCTTTCGGCAATACAGGTCATCACCATCGCGTTCGAAATCAGGATCGTTCTTTACAAAGATGTATACATAGAGGTCACCTTTGGGACCACCATTCGTTCCTGGTTCCCCTTCCCCGGCAACACGCATCCGCACTCCGGAATCTGCACCGGCCGGTATATTGATTTCGATGGTCTTGTTTCTTCTGACCACCCCGCTGCCATGACAATCATGGCACGGTTCCTTAATAATCTTTCCTTTACCTCCGCAACGGCGGCAGGAAACGATATTTACCATCTGACCAAACGGCCCGTTACGTACTATACGCTGCTGCCCTGTGCCATGACAATCCGGGCAGGTATCCACGGAGGATCCTGGTTCCGCGCCATTCCCGTGGCAACGGGTGCAGGTGTCATTCTTGGTTACGCTGAATTTCTTTTTAACGCCTTTAGCTGCTTCCCGAAGGGTGATATCCATATTATAACGGAGATCAGCCCCCTGCTGCGGACCGTTCCGACGCTGACGTCCACCGGTGAACATGTCGAAAATATCTTCAAATCCACCGCCGCCAAAGCCGCCGAAACCACCCTGGCCGAATCCGCCAAAACCACCAAATCCACCGGCTCCCGGACCGCCGCCTCCCTGGGAGGCCTGTTGATAAGCATCATGTCCAAGCTGGTCATACTGTGCGCGTTTATCTGCATCAGACAATGTCTGATAAGCTTCATTGACTTCCTTGAACTTCTCTTCAGCAGTTTTCGGATCATCCTTATTGAGATCTGGATGATATTTCCGGGCAAGTCTTCGATAAGCTTTCTTGATATCCTGTTCTGAAGCGTTTCTGTCTACGCCCAGAATTTCATAATAGTCCTTGTTGCTCATAAGGAATAAGTCCTGATTTCACTTCCTGTTTACTTCTTGTCGTCGTCAACAACCTTGTAGTCTGCATCTACGACATCATCTTTACCATTCTTAGCGTTCTGCTGGCTCTGTGCCTGTCCCTGCTGCTGTGCCTGAGCCTGCTGAGCCTGCTGTGCCTGCTGGTACAGCTTTTCAGTCAGTTCATGAAGCGGCTTGGTCAGTGCATCTGCATCGGCCTTAATCTTTTCTGTATCATCGCTCTTCATGGTTTCCTTAAGCTTAGCTACTGCATCATTAACTTCCTTAACCTTTGCCGGATCGGCCTTATCGCCAAGGTCCTTAATGGTCTTTTCAGCCTGATAAATCAGTGCTTCTGCATTATTCTTAGCCATAATGGCTTCCTTGCGCTTCTTATCTTCCTCTTCATGAGCCTTAGCATCATCCTGCATTCTCTTGATTTCTTCATCAGAAAGTCCGGAAGAAGACTTGATATCAATCTTCTGTTCCTTGCCTGTGCCCAGATCCTTAGCAGATACATGTACAATGCCGTTAGCATCAATATCGAAAGTTACCTGAATCTGCGGAACTCCTCTTGGTGCCGGCGGAATATCAGAAAGTTCGAAACGGCCAAGGGTTTTGTTATCTGCAGCCATTGGACGTTCACCCTGCAGTACATGGATATCAACAGATGGCTGATTATCTGCTGCAGTGGAGAAGATCTGAGACTTGGATGTCGGAATGGTTGTGTTTCTCTTAATCATGGTTGTGAATACACCGCCCAGGGTTTCAATCCCCAGAGACAGCGGAGTTACATCCAGCAGAAGGACATCCTTAACTTCACCCTTAAGTACACCTGCCTGAATAGCTGCACCTACGGCAACGGATTCATCCGGGTTAATTCCCTTATTTGGTTCCTTGCCAAATTTATTCTTAATCAGATTCTGAACTGCCGGGATACGGGAAGAACCGCCAACCAGCAGAATCTTTTCAATATCATTATTGGTTACGCCTGCATCGCGCATAGCAATGTCGATTGGATCAATGGTTGCCTGTACCAGATCTGCAGTAATGCGGTCAAATTCTGCACGGGACAATGTAGCATCAAAATGAACCGGTGCACCATTAGAATCCATAGTAATGAATGGCAGGTTGATTTCGGTGTTCAAAACGCCGGAAAGTTCAATCTTAGCTTTTTCTGCAGCTTCCTTCAGACGCTGATTGGTCATTGGATCTCTCTTAAGTTCAAAACCATTCTGCTTCTTGAAAGTATCCGCAATCCAGTCCATAACGCGGGCATCGAAATCATCGCCACCCAGATGACCGTTACCGTTGGATGCTTCTACTTCGAATACACCATCTGCAAGATTCAGGATAGATACATCGAATGTACCACCGCCCAGGTCATATACCAGTACACGGTGTTCACCTTCACCCAGCTTGTCCAGACCATAAGCCAGCGCGGATGCGGTTGGTTCATTGATGATACGCAGTACATTCAAACCAGCGATACGGCCGGCATCCTTAGTTGCCTGACGCTGACTGTCGGTAAAATAAGCCGGGCAGGTAATAACCGCTTCTGTTACCTTTTCTCCCAGATATGCTTCTGCATCTGTTTTCAGCTTCTGAAGAATCATAGCGGAAATTTCCTGCGGGGTATAGCTCTTTCCATCAATATTTACCTTATAGTCGCTACCCATATGACGCTTAATGGATACAACGGTACGGTTCGGGTTGGAAACTGCCTGACGCTTTGCCAACTGGCCAACCAGAATTTCACCAGTCTTTGAGAAACCTACTACAGAAGGAGTAAGTCTGGAACCTTCCGCATTCGGAATAACTACAGGTTCCCCGCCTTCCATAACCGCAACTACAGAGTTTGTAGTACCAAGGTCAATACCAATAACTTTAGACATATCTGAATTCCTCCTTGAATTTCATTGTATATCAGCCCGGTGGATAACCATCTGGACACTGATCATGTAATTAGTTGTGTGCGACCTGAACCTTAGCTGGTCTCAGAACCGCATCACCCATCATATACCCTTTCTGCAGTACAGCAGAAACTGTATCCTTATCCACATCATCTGACTGGATTTCCATTAATGCTTCATGGAAATGCGGATCAAACGCCTTGCCCTGTGCATCCATTTCCTTTACACCGAAATCGGCAAGAACCTTTTCCAGTCCCTTCTTGAGAAGATTAAATCCTTCCAGATAAGGACCTGCATTCTTATCCTTTTCCATATGGGCAAGTGCACGGTCAATATTATCGAGAACCGGCAGGAACTTCTTCAGCACATCACCGGTAACCGTAGTGGATAATCTGGCCTGTTCCTCTCTGGTACGGCGTCTGTAATTATCAAAATCCGCCTGCAGTCGTGTATACTGCTTGGTTGCCGCATCCAGTTTAGCTGTCAGCTGTTCTACCGCTTCTGCGGTTTCTGCCAGCTTTTTGATAAATTCTGCCGCATCCCTGGCTTCTGCTTCGTCCGCCGTCTTTCCGGCATCCGATGCTTTAGCGCTGTCAGCCTTGGCTTCCGCCTTTACCTCTTCGCTGGCTGCCTGTTTTTTCTTCTCATCTTTCATGCATGTACTCTCCCATCTTTTATGATTTCTTCAACAGCTGGTTCAGTTCCTGCTGCAGATAATACAGAACGCCTATAATCTTACCATATTGCATTCTGGTCGGTCCCATTACCGCAATGGATCCCAAGACCCTCCCATCGGAAGTGAACTGTGCCCGTACAATAGATAAGTCAGATAATGCCTTGGAAACATTTTCTGTACCTATATGTACGGCGATTGGCTTTTCCATTGTTTCGGAAAGCATTCCCTGCAGTGTATCCTGCTGTTCCAGCAGATTCAGGATATCCTGCATACGTTCCACATTCTGGAATTCCGGCTGCTCCATAAGCTCCGCTGCACCACCTGTGTATACCTTCTGATGCGGCAGAAGCATCCGGCTCAGTTCTCCGAAAATCCGACTGAATCCTGACAAATCCCTTTCCACATCCTTCTGGAAAGAAAGAATCAGGTTTTCATTCAATGTATTGACATTACGTCCATGGAGGAAATGATTCAGTTTATCGGCAATAAGCTGAAGTTCATCCATAGTGGTATCTGCCGGCATGGGCACAACCACATTGGTTACATCCCCGCGATCAGATACCGCCAGCAGAATGACTCTCCGTCCATCCAGAGGCAGGAACCTTATATAGTTAAAGCGCACCTGCCTTGCGGTAGAAGAAGCCGCCAGAGACAATGTATGTGTCAATGAGGCCACAATCTTTGCCATGTCCCGGAAAATATCATCCAGTCTGGCTCTGTGTGCCCCCATCATCTTGGTTATAAGGTTTTGCTCTTCGCCGCTCACTGGAGCCGGTTCCATAAGCCGGTCTACATAGAAGCGATATCCCTTGACCGATGGAATCCGTCCTGCCGAAGTATGTGGCTGTTCCAGGTATCCTGCATCTTCCAGATCCTGCATTTCATTTCGGATGGTAGCGCTGCTGACCCCCAGATTATACTTGCGGGCAATAGTGCGGGAACCAACCGGTTCTGCTGTTTCCGCATAATCCTGAACAACCGCCCACAGAACCTGCTGCTTACGCTCATTCAGTTCTGCCTGGTTTTCTTTCTTAAGATTACGTTTCCTATTTGTCATAATAATCACCTTGTTTATTAGCACTCACACCTTTTGAGTGCTAACTTACAATACAAGAATAGCATTCACCGTTCAGAATGTCAAATAAAAAGCCGGAATTTTCATTGTTTTCTCTATGATTTCAGACTGCTTCCCGGCTCGCCCTATCCACTTCACCAAATGTCATCACCGGGAAACAATAAAAAAGCTGCCAGCCTTATCCGCCCGCAGCTTTTTCTCAGAAATCATATATCATTTTTCTCAGGGCCATACAGGCGCTCCATGCCCTGCCGTGTTACCAGCCAGATGCGGCCGGACTTTCGGGCCTCTTCCTTTGTAAACCGGGGCGCACCACCTTTATAGCCAGTACATGCCTGCTGAATCGTCCTTGCGGCCATTCCCCATCTGTCCCCGGCTTCCGCCGCCGTCATAACATTTTCCAGATCGCTTTTCACTGTACTATCTCCTCTTTTGCGTACAATCACTGAGCTCACTATAATAAAAAGAACTGCCAGTCCAACAAAGACTGGCAGTTCTTTTCATGTCGCTATGGTGACCCAAGAGAGATTCGAACTCCCGACACCTTGATTCGTAGTCAAGTGCTCTATCCAGCTGAGCTATTGGGCCAAATGTCAACATGACTATATTACCACAGGGAATTTATAAAAGCAAGGGATAAAGGGGAACTTCCCTTTATCCCTTTGTAGGATTACAATACATGTGTTACACATTGAAAACATAAAAAGCGAGACCCCCTTGTGATATAGTTAATTCGTCAAAACAAACTTTTACCAAAGGAGTATCTCGCATGAACAGTATAACACAAGTTATGAAATTTCGTAGATCTATGGTCGAATATGCATTGAAGCATGGCGTCACTAAAACCGCCATCAAATACAATACATACCGCCAATACGTGTATCGCTGGCTTCGACGTTATGATGGTTCACTGGAGTCCTTACGTAATAAATCCCGCAGGCCCAAACACCATCCCAAAGCACATACAGCTGCGGAAT
>NZ_FMXA01000008.1 GCF_900103425.1 Dialister histaminiformans
ATCACAGAGGACTATCCATTGAAAAAAGAATAAAAGCGGTTTTCTGGTGGTGCTACATGCACTCACCGAAACCGCTTTCATCCACAGAAATACTAAAGGTTATGCCGACCAATGAAAGTATTTCCGATATTTATAATACCATGAATGAACGAGGTAAATTAGAAGGATCAATTCCCACTTGGGGAGACGCTGTTGTTTGGGGAGAACTTCATAAAACTGATTTTGATATTAGTTTTTACTGGGACTAAAAACACACTTTTTGTCCTATAACCCTGCTTTTTGTATTGGTAAATTATATGACAGGTTGTCCGGTTTGCTTTTCTATACCGATAGAGACATTACCTGTCTTTATTTTTTGCCAAAAGATTGTAGAATACCTCAACCTTGTGGGAAACCGGAGCAGATTTTCTTTTGACTACGACCAGGCGGCTTTCCCAGGAGAGTTCATCCAGCTGACGGATGGTCAGCCCATGTCCCCAGCTGACAATGGAGCAGGGGACCAGAGCGATACCCATACCAACCTGAGCCAGCTGCAGGCAGGTACGCGCATCATCGGCAATGCAGAATATGGATGGGGTGAGCATTTCCCGGTTAAATGTATTCAGAATGGTTTTGGACCATCTTCTGTACAGAATAAGAGGGTGATGAGTCAGATCCCGGACGGTCAGTGAACTTTCGGTATTAAAGAATTCAGAAGTCCCGGCAGCGACCATGTGGTCATGCTGAATCGGGGAGATATCCAGACCGTCACCGGAAAAAGGGGTTCTGAGGATAGCCACTTCAATTTTGCCTTTTTCCAGCATATCCAGAAGTTCAAAGGTATTTCCTTCGTAAACCTTAAAGGATACATCTGGAAATGTCTTATGAAATCTGGCAAGGCTTCTGTACAGTCCGGGCGATGCGGAAGAGGAAACCAGTCCCAGTCGTATACTTCCTCTGGCTCCGGAAGTGAGGGAGGTGATTTCATCTTTGGCTACCTGTTCCAGCTCCAGCATTTCCATGGCATAACGATACAGGGCAATGCCGGGTTCGGTCAGCTTTATCTGGCGGGCACCACGGATAAACAGGACGGCGTCCAGTTCTTTTTCCAGCAGATGCATCTGATGGGAAAGCGGAGGCTGAGAAATATGAAGTTTTCTGGCGGCGCCGGTAATGGTGCCTTCTTCCACAATGGTGACAAAATAGGACAGCTGACGTAAATCCATAAACGAGTCCTTTCACGAATCATATTTTATAAATATGGAATACAAAGTAATAGATATTTTTACTATAGATTAACGGGTGGTATTATACAAGTATAGTTTTATGGATAACGGGAGGTTTTATGAATATACTCATCCAATTATTTCTTACATTTGCCAAAATCGGAGCTGTAACCTTTGGTGGGGGATATGCTATGCTTCCTATACTTCAGAGAGAGGTAGTGGACAGTAAGCATTGGGTCAGGGACGAAGAACTTATGGACTATTATGCTATTGGACAATGTACTCCAGGTGTTATTGCAGTTAATGTGTCTACTTTCGTTGGTAACAAACTGGCAGGAATCTCTGGCGGAATAGCAGCTACCCTTGGAGTCATCACACCTTCTATCATCATTATTACGATAATTTCTTTTTTCCTGAACAGTTTTGAGCATAACGTGTATGTAATGCATGCATTTGTTGGTATCCGTGCCTGTGTAGTTGTGCTTATTCTTGATACGGTAATCCGCATGATCAGAAAATCGGTTAAGGATACAAGACAGGGACTCATTTTCACAGGTATACTGTTGGGAGCACTTTTTTCAGGGGTTTCACCGGCAGTCCTCGTATTGGTTGCAGCTGTTGCCGGTTACTTCTTTATGCCGGAATCACTGATAAAAAGGGAGGATAGGAAATGATCTGGATTTCTATGTTTTATGAGTTTTTTAAAACTGGCCTTCTGGCGGCAGGAGGGGGACTGGCAACACTTCCCTTCCTGTATGCTATGGCAGCTAAGACTGGTTGGTTTACTACGATGGATATAGCCAATATGGTGGCGGTTTCTGAATCGACACCAGGACCGCTTGGAGTAAATATGGCTACCTATGTAGGCTTTCAGACGCTGGGAATTCTCGGAGGCATATGGGCTACAATTTCTCTGACCTGTCCGGCCATCATTGTGGTAACCTGCATTTCCAGGGCAATGAAGCGGTTTGAACATTCGGTAATGGTTCAGAAAATTTTTTATGGTCTACGTCCTGCTTCTTCGGCGCTGATTTTAGCGGCAGGACTCGGGGTGATGAAAATTGCTTTTTTTACGGTGGCAGGAGGAGCTGACGCTGGATGGTTTTCACATGTGAACTGGCCTGTCCTTGCCCTGGCTGTTGTTATCTGGGGGGCATACATAAAGTTCAGATGGCATCCCATCATTTATATTGCCCTTTCCGCAGTTGCAGGAATTGTTTTCAGCCTCTGATAGGGAGCCACAGGTATAAGAAATTTCTGCAGAAAATTCTGTTTATGAGAAACACTCTTTTCTATAATTCTATGAAAATCCGTGATATAATGTAGGAGCTGAATTGAATTTTTAGAAGAGGAGATGCGGCATGAACAACAAAACAGGTATCGCAGCAGATGACCGGATCATTATTGCATTGGACGTAAATTCTTTTGATAAAATGAAGAATATTGTCGATATGCTTGGTGATTCGGTCTCTTTTTACAAAGTGGGAATGGAATTGTTCTACAGCGCAGGCAGTCAGGCTGTCACCTATCTGAAGGAAAAGGGAAAACATGTATTTCTTGATCTGAAACTTCATGATATCCCGAATACGGTGGAACACAGCATCGCTGCCGTTGCCCGACTGGGCGCTGACCTGATCACTGTCCATGCTGCAGGGGGCCGCGGAATGATGGAAGCGGCAGTAAGAGGAGCCTCCGAGGCAGCAAAAGAATCGGGACGTCCGAGACCAAAGATCTTGGCGGTAACCGTACTTACCAGCTTTGATGATAAAGGCTGGGCAGAAACGGGCGGACAGCTTCCGATACTGAACCATGTTCTTCGCCTGGCGAAGCTGGCACATGAATCCGGTGTAGATGGCGTAGTGGCTTCTCCAAGAGAAGCGACGGCCATCCGGGAAATCTGCGGAGAACCCTTTGAAATTGTGACTCCGGGCATCCGTCCATCATTTGCTCAGTCCAACGACCAGAAGCGTATTGCCACACCGTCCAGAGCACTTCAGGATGGGGCTTCCCGCCTGGTTATCGGCCGCCCGGTAACTAAGGCAGAAAATCCGCAGAAAGCAGTAAGTCTTATTCTTAAAGAAATCAGAGGAGAATGAAAATGAACGAAAAAGAAGTAGAAGCATTACTCAGAAAAACCAAGGCCATTCTGGAAGGACATTTTTTACTTACATCGGGATTACACAGCCCTCTGTATGTAGAAAAGTTTAATGTACTGCAGCATCCGGAATATACAGAACAGCTCTGCCGTGAATTTGCAGAACATTTTAAGGATAAGGGTATTCAGACCGTTATTGGACCGGCTACAGGCGGTATTATTCTGTCTCAGGTAACCGGACGCCTTCTGGGTGTTCGTTCCATCTTTACAGAACGTGAAAACGGAAAGATGACCCTGCGCCGCGGTTTCCATATTGAACCAGGTGAAAAGGTTCTCATTGTTGAAGATATCGTTACTACTGGCGGTTCCATTAAGGAAGTCGTTGATGTGGTCAACAAGGCGCATGGCGATATCGTAGGCATTGGTCTGTTCGTCGACCGTTCCGGTGGTACAGCTGATTTCGGCGTACCGAAGGAAAAGGTATTCCCGTTGCTCCATCTTACGGTTCCTACTTACAAGCCGGAAGAATGTCCGCTTTGCAAGCAGGGAGTTGCGATTACAGAACGCGGAAGCCACCATTTGAAATAATCAGATTATACCGAAAAAAGGAGGGAGAGCTTCCTCCTTTTTTTCTGCCATGACACGTGTGGAATCTGGTATACTTATCCCTCTATTGCAGGGATTTCACGATTATGCTATAGTACTATCATCAGGTGATAATTGTGACAATACATATTAAGGCGAACAGAGAACAGAGAAGAACAGAGATGCGTGAAACTCTCCGGCAGAATCCTATGCTTACGGATTCTGATCTGGCAGAGATGTTTAGTGTCTCAAAAGCCACAATTCGTCTGGACCGGCAGGCTCTGGGGATTCCACAGATGCGTGAACGAATGGAACATGCGGTACAGAATGAAATGTCTTCATCTGGAGTCCATCATGAGAATATCGAAATTCTCCAGATGACAAGCGACAGAAATGGGCTTGCGCTTCTGGAAATAACTGATGATATGCTTGATGAGTCCGGTTATGTGCCGGCAGAGCGGCTTTACGGAATAGCCATAGGACTGGCCCGTAAGCTGGTTGGAGGCAGGCTGGAAGCTACACAGGTTGGAAATATTAAATACAAGAAACCGGTTACAGCAGGCACAAAGCTTATCATAAAGATGAAAGTAGCGCGCATGAGGCAGGAAAAGAAATACATCTATATCGTTATGGATGATAAGGAAACTGAAGTATTTCGTGCTAAGTTTATCGCAAATATTGCATCGAAGGGACGGTAATAGGAATGAAAAAAGTGGCAGTCGACGCTATGGGCGGCGATTTTGCTCCGCTGGAAATTGTCATGGGGGCAATTTTGGCAGTGAGGGACTTTCATATTCCTGTGGTTCTCGTAGGGGATAGTGAAAGAATCAGAAAGATTCTGGCGGATAACGGAGAGGAATCTAATCCTCTCATAGAAGTACATCATGCATCTCAGGTTATTGAGATGGGTGAACATCCGGGCATGGCTTTCCGCAGAAAGAAAGATGCATCCGTTTCTGTAGGGGCACGGCTGGTTAAAAGCGGAGAATGCGGTTCCCTGGTCGCGCCAGGATCCACAGGGGCGGCTGTAACAGCAGGCCTTCTGGGAATCGGGCGCATTAAGGGCATTGAACGCCCGGCCATTGTTACTCCGATTCCTAATGAAAAGGGCGGTCACACCTTTTTGATTGATTCCGGGGCCAGTGCCAATGCCAAGGCAAAAAATCTGCTGCAGAATGCCCTTTTAGGCTATAACTATGCCAAACGCGTTCGGCATATTGCAGAGCCAAAGGTGGGCCTCCTGAACATCGGGGCAGAAAGCACTAAAGGCAGCACAGAAGCAACGGAAGCCTATGAACTCCTTTCTAAACAGACCTGGTTCCCCTTTGCGGGAAACTGCGAAGGGCGGGATATCCCTACAGGAAAGTTTGATGTAGTGGTTACCGACGGATTTACAGGGAATGTGGTTCTGAAGTTTGGAGAAGGACTGGGACAGCTGTTTGTCACCATGATAAAAGATGCGGCAAACCGAGGCGGAATCACCGCTAAGCTGGGCGCTCTTCTTTTAAAACCGGCACTGAAGAAGTATATGATGAAAAAGCTGGATTATGAGGAAGAAGGCGGTGCACCGCTGCTCGGAATCAATGGTACGCTGATTATCAGTCATGGTGCATCCCGCAGGAGAGCTATCCGCAATGCGGTACGACTGGCGTCTCAGGTGGCGGAAGAGCGCATTCCGGATATTGTCAGAGAAACATTGCAGGAAGAATTGAAAGATTAATACAAAGATTAATACAGAGTCCAAGGAGGTTGCATTTTGAAAAAGGCATTTTTATTTCCAGGACAGGGTTCCCAGAAAGTGGGAATGGTACATGACTTATACACCAGATACGATGCGGTAAAGAAACTGATTGGGGAAGCGGATGAACGACTGGGCTTTTCCATCTCTAAACTTATGTTTGAAGGTCCGGATGATGAACTGATGAAGACAGAATTCACTCAGCCGGCCATCCTTACCGCCAGTGTCGCTGTCTGGACCGTACTTAAAGAACATGGAGTTACTCCGGACGTAGTGGCCGGCCACAGTCTGGGAGAATATTCTGCCCTGGTAGCGGCTGGGGTCATGTCTTTCAGCGACGCGGTACATACCGTTCATCTTCGCGGGAAATACATGCAGGAAGCCGTTCCTCTGGGAGAAGGCGGCATGGCGGCCATTATTGCGCTGAAGCCGGAAATTATTGAAGAAATCTGTGAAAAGATTTCTTCGGAAGGAAAACCGGTTCAGGCAGTAAATTACAACTGCCCGGGACAGGTGGTCATTGCCGGCGCAACGGAAGCGGTAAAGCAGGCCTGCGTGGAAATGAAAGAAGCTGGCGCTAAGATGGCCATTATGTTGAAGGTTTCTGCGCCGTTCCATTCTACTCTTATGGAACCGGCAGCGAAAAAACTGGAATCCGTTCTCTCGGATATCACCATTCATGACGCGCAGATTCCGGTTTACGCAAATTATACGGCTAAGCCGGAACTGAAAGCTGACGAAATCAGAAAGAACCTGATTATGCAGGCGGCTCATCCGGTACTGTGGGATGAATCTGTAAGGAATATGATTGCAGATGGGGCGGATCTGATGATTGAAGCTGGTCCGGGAACCGTTCTTTCCGGCTTCATGAAGCGTATTAGCCGTCGTACACGCACACTTCATGCGGAAGATGCAGAAACCATTGAAAATGTACTGACCAGTCTGGAGGCGGAATAATATGGAAAATACAGCAGTGAAAACAGCACTGGTTACCGGAGCATCCCGGGGCATTGGTGCGGCTATTGCAAAAAAACTGGCGGCCAGAGGATTTATGGTCATTATTAACTATGGTCACAGCAGCGCTGCTGCAGAAGAAGTGAAAAACCAGATTGAACAGGCTGGCGGACAGGCCGTCCTGATGCAGGGGGATGTATCCTCCGGGGACGACGTAGACAGAATGTTTAAAGATATTAAAAAGACCTGGGGCAAGCTGGATGTTCTGGTAAATAATGCTGGAATCAACAGAGATACCCTGCTCGTCCGTATGAAAGAAGATCAGTGGGATGCTGTACTCTCCACAGATCTGAAGAGCGTTTTCTTTACTACTAAGGCAGCTGCTTCCCTGATGATGCGTCAGAGAAGTGGTTCCATCATAAACATCGCTTCCGTTGTTGGTATTACTGGTAATGCAGGACAGGCAAACTATGCAGCTGCCAAGGCTGGTGTTATCGGATTTACCAAATCCGCGGCGAAGGAACTGGCAGCAAGGGGAATCCGTGTGAATGCCATTGCTCCTGGATTTATCGAAACAGACATGACAGACGCCATTCCGGAAAAGATTCGTGAAGGCATGCTGGAAACCATTCCGCTCCGCAGGGGCGGGAAGGCAGAAGATGTAGCGAATGCAGTGGCATTCCTTGCTTCTGATGACGCAGGTTATATTACCGGCCAGGTTTTAAAAGTAGACGGCGGCATGGTAATGTAATATAATCTAGAATGTAAAATTGACATGAAAGGTGGTGAAACAGATGAGCACATTTGACAGAGTTAAAAAGATCGTTGTTGATCAGTTGGGCGTAAACGAAGCTGACGTACAGATTGACTCCACATTCATTGATGATCTGGGAGCTGATTCTCTGGACATTGTTGAACTGATTATGGCATTTGAAGAAGAATTCGAAATCGAAATTCCGGATGATGCAGCAGAAAAGATTAAGACAGTTCGTAATGCAGTTGAATACATCGATCAGCAGATTCAGTAATTGAATAGTTGATAAGGAAATGGTTAATCAATGACGGCCGGGGATAGTTTTTATCCCCGGTTGCCATATGATTGACAATTCTTCAAAAAAGCGGAATCTTGTTGTTCCGTTTTTTTGAGGCATTGTCATATGTCTTGGGTAAGTAATCCTGTGTGTACAGGCATAAATAAAAATAGCTTTTAGAAGCATAGTTAAACAGAGAGGTGCTTTTGATGAAAAGAAGAGTAGCGGTAACTGGACTTGGTGTGGTTTCTCCAGTGGGTATTGGTCTGAAGACATTCTGGAGCAACCTTGTTGCCGGAAAATCCGGAATTACTAACATTACAAGTTTTGATACCACTGATTTCCCGATTAAGATTGCCGGGGAAGTAAAGGATTTTAACGCTTCTGATTTCATTGCGGACAGAAAGGCTGTCCGTCATATGGACAGAGATTCCCAGTTCGCTCTGGCTGCAGCCATTATGGCAGCAGAAGACTCCGGACTGGATATCTCCAAAGAGGACGCCAGCCGTATCGGTACATTCATTGGTACAGGGATCGGCGGAATTATCACTACGGAAGCTACTGTAGAAAGAATTGAAAAGCGCGGACCAACCAAGGTTAATCCGTTTGCAGTTCCTATGATGATTGCCAATATGCCGTCTGCGCATATTTCCATTCATTTTGGACTGGAAGGTCCGGTTCTCACCGATGTTACCGCCTGCGCATCCGGCAATAACGCTATTGGCCAGGCTGCCCGCATGATTCAGTATGGGGATGCCGACATTATGTTTGCCGGTGGTACAGAAGCAGCAGTAAGCAAGGCTCCGATGGCTGGATTCGCGGCTATGAAGGCCCTTTCCAGCAGAGACTGTGCTCCGGAAGAAGCATCCTGCCCATTTGATGCCCGCCGTGACGGATTTGTAATGGGCGAAGGCAGCGGCATTCTGATTCTCGAAGAATATGAACATGCCGTAGCCAGAGGAGCTCACATTTACGCTGAACTGGCAGGATATGGTACCAATGGAGATGCTTACCACATTACCGCGCCAAGACCGGATGGTGTTACACAGGTAAGATGTATGCGCAATGCGCTGGCTGATGCAGGCATTGCGCCGGAAGAAGTCAGCTATGTCAATGCCCATGGTACATCAACCCATCTGAACGACCTGACAGAAACCGCTTCCATGAAGAAGCTGTTTGGAGATAAGGCATATGATATTCCGGTAAGCTCCACTAAGTCCATGACAGGACATCTGCTGGGCGCTGCCGGTGCTGTGGAAGCTGTTGTATGCGCGCTGGCTATTGAAAATGACCAGATTCCACCGACCATCAATTACAAAGAAAAGGATCCGGAATGCGATCTGGACTATGTAACCGATGGCGCGCGCAAGCTGCCTGTTAATGTAACTATGTCCAATGCCTTTGGTTTTGGTGGACATAATGCAGTTCTGGTTATGAGAAAGCCGAGATAAATGAAGAAGAATATTGCCGAAGAACGTCAGGACCGGGTGAAAGAACTAACCCGCTTTGCAGAAGAAAACAAAATCCCTGTAAAGAACATGATTCTTTTAAATACGGCCCTGACGCATACATCCTATGTAAATGAACATAAGAACCAGGTACATCATGATAATGAACGTCTGGAGTTCTTAGGCGATGCAGTTCTTGATTTAGTGGTTGGAGAATATCTTTTTATGCGTTTTCCTTCCTGGCCGGAAGGGGACCTGACCCGGGCCAAGGCCAGCGTAGTATGTCTGCAGTCCTGTGCAGAATGTGCATCCAGGTTTCATATCGGCGAGCATATGCGTCTTGGTAAAGGAGAAGAAAAATCCGGCGGGCGTACTCGTGAAACCATCCTTGGCGATGCGTTTGAAGCCGTAATCGGCGCCATATACCTTGACAATGATTATGAAGTGGTTTCCCGGTTTATTCTTGGACATATGAAGAAGTTCCTTGATATTGTAGATGAGGGAACCTATGACCATGATTACAAATCGGATCTGCAGGAACTTGTGCAGAAGGACGGATGTTCCCATGTTGAATATAAGGTGGCCAGGAGTGAAGGCCCTGATCACGATAAAACCATCTGGATGGATGTATACATCAATGGTAAGTGTATGGGACATGGAACAGGAAAGAACAAAAAATCAGCTGCGCAGAAGGCAGCTAAAGAAGCGATGGCCACATTACAGCATAAATAATTTATTAAAAAGATGGAGCAGTCATATGTCTCCATCTTTTTGATTAATGGACGGCGAAACAGATATAAGCACATAATCCTTGAGGTGTTGGATTCACGTGGACGCATTTCTGGATTAACCAATACACACAGATGAATGTTTCCTCTGGGGATATATGCTGAATCATCCGGGCAACACATAAAACTATCAAATGTGATAAAATTAAGGGAATAGTTGTAAAGGAGATTAGATTTATAATGAACATCGCAGTAGCAGGCACAGGATATGTAGGCCTTTCTTTGGCCACATTGTTAGCTCAGAACAATCATGTTATGGCGGTAGATATTATTCCGGAAAAGGTGGACCTGGTAAATCAGAGGAAATCACCGATTCAGGATGATTATATTGAAAAATATCTGGCGGAAAAGGATTTGGACCTTGTTGCGACACTGGATGCTGAATCTGCTTACAGACAGGCAGATTTTGTCATTATTGCTACACCGACCAATTATGATAGCACCAAAAATTTCTTTGACACCAGCTCTGTAGAAGCGGTTATCCGTCTGGTTATGAAATATAATCCAGATGCCATTATGGTGATTAAATCTACCATTCCTGTTGGATATACAAAAGCTATCCGGGAAAAGACCGGATCAGAAAACATAATATTCAGTCCTGAGTTTTTGAGAGAAAGTAAGGCACTGTATGATAACCTGTATCCAAGCCGTATCATCGTGGGAACGGATTTAAACGACAAGCGACTGGTAGATGCAGCACATACTTTTGCCGGCTTACTGCAGGAAGGCGCAATAAAGCAGGATATCCCGGTAAGATTTATGGACTTTACCGAAGCGGAAGCAGTTAAACTGTTTGCCAATACCTATCTGGCCATGCGTGTTTCCTACTTTAATGAACTGGACACCTACGCGGAAGTTAAAGGACTCAATACAAAGCATATTATTGAAGGGGTATGCCTGGATCCGAGAATCGGCATGTTCTACAATAATCCTTCCTTTGGATATGGCGGATACTGTCTGCCAAAGGATACAAAGCAGCTTCTGGCTAATTATGCCGATGTTCCTGAAAACCTGATTGAAGCCATTGTACAGTCTAACCGCACAAGAAAAGATTTTATAGCCGATCAGGTACTGTCTAAAGCCGGATATTATCATGACAACAGTGCTTATAAGGCTTCCATGGAACATGAAATTGTAGTCGGAGTTTATCGACTTACCATGAAATCCAACAGTGATAATTTCCGTCAGAGCAGTATTCAGGGAATTATGAAGAGAATCAAGGCGAAAGGCGCCTCTGTCATTATTTATGAACCGACTCTGGATGATGGAAGTACGTTCTTTGGAAGCTCGGTAGTAAATAATCTTCAGGAATTTAAGAGAAAATCGCAGGTCATTATTGCCAATCGGTATGATAAAGTTCTGGATGATGTAAAAGATAAGGTATATACAAGGGATATTTACGAAAGAGATTGAGAAGAAGAAGGTGAATTTCATTCACCTTCTTCTTGATTTTCCGGATGTTCATCCATCTTCTTTTATAATGTATATACTAATTATCTCCGGTTATGTTAAAATACAGAGAGAAATTATAAGCAGATGATGGCGTATTTCTTTCTATATGAAATACATAGTCAGATATACGAACAGGAGGTTTGTGAATGCTTACGATAAAAGGACAGAGTATATCCGGATTGATTGCCATTGCTCCATTGCATGTTTTCCATCCGTTTACACCTGATGTAACCAGAAAAGAAATTAAAGATACAGATACGGAAGTTTCCCGTTTTATAACGGCCCGTGATACAGCGTCAACCATTATGCAGAAACTGCATGATCAGGCATTATCCACCAGCGGCGCTGATAATGCCGCTATTTTTGAAAACTACAGACAACTTCTGGCGGCACCGGAATTCACAAATCAGACGACCGGTATTATCAGAAGCCAGAAAGTAAATTTCGAATATGCGGTAAAGCAGGTAGAGGAAAATTACAGACAGATCCTTGCCTCAGATAATGCGGCCTATGCAAGTTCCAGCATGGCTGATTTTTCCGTAGTAGTTAATGCGGTAATTGAGGCCCTGCAGTCCGGAGTGCAGAGAGACACCCTTACCGGGCCATGCATTCTGGCATCCCACGACCTTACACCGGAACAGACCATCCGTTTTGATAAGAGCAAACTGCTTGGTTTTGTAACGGTAGATGGCAATTCCCTGTCTCATACTGCCATTCTGGCCCGTTCCCTTGGCGTTCCGGCCATTCTGGCTACCGGTCATGAAATTGGCGATGAACTGAATGGACATCCGGCCATCATTGACGGATTCACCGGAACCGTATATGTTGATCCGACTCCTGAAATTATTCAGGAAATGAAGCAGAAACAGGCTGACCATAAGGCGCAGCGGGAACTGCTGGAAGAACTTCGCGGACTGCCGGCAGAAACGGAAGATGGCCGACGGGTTGAACTTTCCGCTAATATCAGCTCTGCAGGGGATCTGGCAGCCGTTATTAAGAATGATGCAGAAAGTATCGGACTGTTCCGCAGTGAATTCATATATATGGGACGGGATACTCTTCCCACAGAAGAGGAACAGTTTAAGATTTATAAGCTGGCAGCGGAAACCATGGCCGGCAAGCGAGTGATCATCCGTACCGTGGATATTGGTAACGATAAGCAGGCTTCTGCATTTGGTTTACCGAAAGAAGTCAATCCGGCTCTGGGTATGCGGGCTATCCGTGTAAGTCTGACCCGTCCGGATATATTCAAGACTCAGCTTCGCGCGATTCTCCGCGCCAGCGCATTTGGACGGATTGCCATTATGTTCCCGCTTATTACTTCCGTATGGGAAGTATGGAAAGCGAAGGAAATTCTTGAAAATGTAAAGACAGAACTGGACAAAAATCAGATTCCTTATGATCATCACCTGGAAGTCGGAATCATGGTAGAAACACCGGCGGCAGCTCTGATCAGCGATAAGCTGGCCAAGGAAGTCGATTTCTTCTCCATTGGTACCAACGACCTGTCCCAGTACACACTGGTAGTTGACAGAAATATTCAGGATTCCTCGCAGTTCTTCAATCCGCATCATCCGGCCGTTTTAAAACTTATCCGTATGACCATTGAAAATGCACATGCCAACCATATCTGGGTAGGCATCTGCGGTGAACTGGGCGCAGATCTGACTTTAACCAGAGAGTTCCTGGAAATGGGAGTGGATGAACTGTCTGTAGCACCATATGATATTCTTCCGCTGCGCAAGAAGGTACGTTCTCTCAATCTGTCTGAAAAATAAATAATGATGTATAACCATCAATAGCCATCAGGGGGCTGCGGACCGGTGAAATTTCATTTCCGGAGGCAGCTCCTTTTTGACGGTTCATCTTCGAAGGGATGGGGGATCTCTTTACATAATAATGACAAATTTCCTTATCCTGTATGAATATGGTAAAATATAAGAACAGGTTGTCATTGCAGCATAAATCATTTGTTTTGATTTCTGCAGGAATCTCCTATATACCGAGACGTTTTATGCTCAGATTCGACAGCCTTTTCTGATGTCTTTCCGGCAGAATGTATGATGAGAAAAACCTATGAACATGTTAAAAAAAGAGCGATTGACACAAATAATTATTTTTGTTGTTTCAATGCTTATTGTAGGATTTTTGCTGTGGTATATTAATTACCTCAATCCTCATTTTTATAAGACCATATGGCAGCTCAGTGCCAGAGGCGATATGATGGGACTTTCCGAATATATCGCGTCGTTTGGATACTTTTCGGCCATTATAACCATTGTCCTGCTGGCCATATGCAATATGACCGGTCTTCCCACTATCCCGTTTTTAACTGTAGCGGGTATTATTTTTGGTATAATTCCCGGGATTATCATTTCCTGGCTGGGAGAATTTATCGGCTGTATACTCAGTTTTGTGTTTACCCGCTTTTTCTTCCGCGCGCATGCAGAAAAACTGATTGAAAAGAATAATATGCTCACCCGGCTGGATTCATACAGTAATATGAAGTCCATGCTGATAGCCCGATCCATACCGTATTCACCAAACATTCTGATTACGGCTTTGGGTGCAGTGAGCAGTCTTTCCTTTAAGGCTCATTTCTGGGCGACATTTATAGGGAAATGGCCATCCGTCATCATAGAAGTCTTTCTTGGGCATGATCTGCTCAATCTGGCGGAACATGGTCTCCGTTTCATATTCCTTGTGGTTTTGTGTATCGCCGGATATTTCTATATGCGGTGGAGAAAAAACAGTAAAAACAGAAAATAGTGTGCTGTTTGGCTTACAGACACAGAGAGGATTCAGTTCGAGGGCAGGTCCTGCCGGGCTGATCCTTTTTATTTTCAGCGTTTTTAAAATTAAATTTGCTTTTTTATTCCAGTCTTGCTATTATGAGCTATATACATAGCTAGGAAGGGAAGAAGCTATAGGATTCCTTACAGAGAGCAGCTGGCTGGTGTGAAGCTGCAGGAAGAATATAACGAGTCACCCCGGAGCAGGCATTAACAGTGCACGTATGGCGGTCGTTACCCGCTGGAGAGAGATTATGGTGTTTTATAATACCCATAATTATTTAGGTGGTACCGCGGAAGTCTTTTCGTCCTATAGGGATGGAAAGGCCTTTTTTATTTTGAGGAGTTGAAAAGCATGAGAATGACAGACGAACTTGGAAAGTATGAACCAGGTCAGATTGAACAGAAATGGTATGACTACTGGGAATCTCATGGGGTATTCCATGATGAACCGGATGATACAAAAGAAGCATACAGCATTGTGCTTCCACCTCCGAATGTAACCGGCCAGCTTCACATGGGCCATGCGCTGGACAACACATTACAGGATATTCTGATCCGCTATAAGAGAATGCAGGGATACAATGTACTCTGGCTGCCAGGTAAGGACCATGCAGGTATTGCCACCCAGGTTAAGGTAGAAAGACAGATTGCGGAAGAAGGTCTTACCAAGTATGACCTGGGCCGTGAAAAGTTCCTGGAACGCGTCTGGGCATGGAAGGAAAAATATGGCGACCGTATCGGTAAGCAGATAAGACGTCTGGGCTCTTCCTGCGACTGGAGCCGTGAACGTTTTACCATGGATGATGTCTGTGCCCGCGCGGTACGTGAAGTTTTCGTTTCCCTTTATGAAAAGGGACTGATTTATCAGGGAAACCGTATCACCAACTGGTGCCCGCGCTGTCAGACCGCACTGTCGGATATTGAAGTTGATCATAAGGATGAACAGGGTCATCTCTGGTATTTCAATTACCCGCTCGCTGATGGAAGCGGATATATCCAGGTAGCTACGACCCGTCCTGAAACTATCCCGGGGGATACTGCCATTGCGGTAAATCCGGACGATGAACGGTATGCATCTCTGGTAGGCAAGATGGCTGTACTTCCGGTTAACGGAAGAGAGATTCCTATTGTTGCTGATGACTATGTAGATCCAGCCTATGGTACCGGCTGCGTAAAGATTACCCCGGCTCATGACCCCAACGACTTTGAAGTAGGTCTCCGTCATAATCTGCCGGTAATCCTGATTATGAATACTGACGGCACCCTGAATAAGGAAGCTGGCAAGTATGAAGGCATGACCCGTGATGAAGCACGTAAGGCAATTATCAAGGATCTGGATGACAAGGGCCTTCTCGTTAAGGTGGAAGAACAGGTACATGCAGTAGGTCATTGTTCCCGTTGTAAGACGACCGTGGAACCAATGACTACCAAGCAGTGGTTCGTAAAGATGAAGCCGCTCGCTGGTCCTGCACTGGAAGCTGTTAAGTCCGGAAAGACAAAGTTCGTTCCTGAACGTTTTACCAGCACCTATGTTCAGTGGCTGGAAAACATCCATGATTGGTGCATTTCCCGTCAGCTCTGGTGGGGGCACAGAATCCCAGTATGGTATTGCGATGATTGCGGTGCTGTTTCAGCATCCCGTACGGACCTGACCGAATGCCCGCACTGCCACAGCAAGAACATTCATCAGGATCCGGATGTTCTTGATACCTGGTTCTCTTCGGCACTCTGGCCGTTTTCCACCATGGGCTGGCCGGAACAGACTCCGGTACTTAAGAGATGGTATCCAACCAGTACTCTGGTAACCGGCTATGACATCATCTTCTTCTGGGTAGCCCGTATGATGTTCATGTCCATGGAATTTATGCATGAAGTGCCGTTCAGACACGTATTTATCCATGGTCTGGTTCGTGACTCTCAGGGCCGTAAGATGTCCAAGTCCCTTGGCAATGGCATTGATCCGCTGGAAGTTATTGATAAATATGGCGCCGATGCGCTGCGCTTCACTCTGGTAACCGGTAATACACCAGGCAATGATATGCGTTTCTATTATGAAAAGGTAGAAGGAAACCGTAACTTTGCCAATAAGCTGTGGAATGCCACTAAGTTTACCATTATGAATCTGGACGATTATGAGGAATCCTTCGTTCCGGACACGGCGGATCTTACTCTGGCAGACCGCTGGATTCTCGACCGCCTCAACCGTACCATTGAAGATGTAAGCCGGAACCTGGATAAGTTTGAACTGGGGGCAGCCGCTGATAACATTTATAACTTCGCCTGGAATTATTTCTGTGACTGGTATATTGAACTGGCTAAGAACCGTCTCTATGGGCCGCACAATAAGGACAGACAGGTTACACAGTATGTACTTGTTCATACACTGACACGCATGCTGGCACTTCTTCACCCGTTCATGCCGTTTATTACTGAACATCTGTGGCAGCATCTGCCGCACACCGGTGATAATCTGGCAAGATCTTCCTGGCCTGTTCAGGAAAAGGAATATGATTTTGCTGTGGAAGAAGAACAGATGGAACGCATTATGGATGCCATCAAGGCTATCCGCAATATGCGTGCAGGTTCTAATGTTGCACCTAACAGAATGTGCCATGTTCAGATTGCCTTTACCAGAGATGACCTGGTATCTGCAGTAACAGAACATAAGGAATACTTCGAAAAGCTGGCGCACGTGGAAGAAATCAAAGTACTTGATAAGAACTCCGCTAAGCCGGAAAATGCAGTAGCTTCTGTTGTGACCGGAATGGAAGTCTACATGGAACTTAAGGGTCTGGTAGATGTTGAAAAGGAAAGAGCAAGAGTTCTGAAGGCACAGGAAGCACTTAATAAGGATATTAAGCGCTCTTCCGGAAAGCTGAACAACCAGGGATTCCTGGCTAAGGCTCCAGCCGCTGTAGTGGAAAAAGAAAAGGCCAAGCTGGCTGAAATGGAAAAACAGATGAAATCATTAAACGAACGTCTGGACTTCCTTGCTAAACTTTAATAAACAGGCATAGCAAAAGCCGAAAAGCTGTGAAAAATGACTATTCATTTCTTTCACAGCTTTTTGATTGAAATACATGGCTATAGATTTTCCTTTGTATGATTTATAATGAAGAGGTCATAGATGTATATAGGTCTGCGCATTTTCCTGCCGGTCTGGATGGATAAGCCAGGACAGGTATTCCCGGGAATTTCCGCGGATTATGGATACACAGATGTGCATTAATAAGCAGGGAGGAAAGTTAATGAATTACAGGGAATCGATTTCCTATCTGGAGAAAGCCGTATCTTTTGGTATTAAACCCGGTCTGGAACGAATCAGCGCCTTACTGAAGTATCTGGGAAACCCGGAAAAGAAATATAAGATAATTCATGTCACAGGGACCAATGGCAAAGGAAGTACAACCGCCATGATCACTGCGGCACTGGAAGCAGCACATATTAAGGCAGGGCGTTATGTATCTCCGCATCTGGTAGAGTATACAGAACGTATTTATGCTATGGGAAAGGATATCAGCAGAGAGGACTTTGCTTACGTTGCCACGGCGGTAAGGCATGCAGCGGAATCCATTGTGGAAGAAGGATATGAAGCACCTACGGAATTTGAGCTTCTCACGGCGATGGCCTTTCTTTATTTTGCCAAAGTCGGTGTAGAATATGCAGTGGTTGAAGTCGGGATGGGTGGACTTTATGATTCCACCAATGTCATTGTGCCTGTGGTATCGGTTATTACCAATGTGGCTATGGATCATATGCAGTACCTGGGGAATACACTCACAGAGATTGCGCATAATAAGGCGGGAATCATAAAGGAGTCGGTTCCCTGTGTTACCGCTGCATCCGGAGAAGCATTAACTCAAATCCAGAAGGAAGCAAAAGAAAAACATGCTCCATTGTATATTTATGGGCGAGATTTTGCTGAAATAGCCCGACATGCCGTACATGGAGGACAGATTGTTTCCTTCCGCATCGGGGAAAAGGAAACCGGAGATATACATATTTCCCTTGTGGGGCCTCATCAGGCCATCAATGCCGCAGGAGCTGTCATGGCTCTGAAAATCGTATCCGGCTCCGATCCGCGGGTAACCGGTGATGCTGTCCGCTATGGTCTGGCGCATACCCGCTGGCCCGGTCGCTTTGATATGCACCATGTGGGAAACATACCGTTTGTTATGGATGGAGCCCATAATTCAGCCGGAGCAGTTACATTAAAAGCTTCGCTGGAAGAACAGTTTCCTGATAAGCGCAGACTGGTAGTATTTACCTCACTGAAAGATAAGGATACAGATAAGGTCATCCGGCTTATCATGCGGCCGCAGGATAAGGTATTTATTACGACAGCACCTACGCCACGCAGTCGTTCAGAAGATGATATTGCTGCGATGCTTCCCTGCCCATATAAAGAAGAACCGGATACGGACACAGCACTGAATGATGCAGTGGCAGAGGCAAAAGACGGAGATATGGTTCTCGTATGCGGATCTCTGTATATTCTCGGAGAAGTCATCACATGGCTGAATCGCCAGGAGGATAAATAAATCTGTCGGATAAGAGAACAGAATTTCGTCTTTTCATGGGGAATGTGTTCTCCTGTGATATAATGAGGACTGAACAAATGGGAGAACAGGAGAAACTTTATGCGAGCATTAGGGATAGATCCGGGAACGGGGCGTTGTGGATTCGGGATTGTTGATAAAGAGGGAAACCGGATTACAGCAGTTGATTATGGCATTATTGAAACGCCGAAGGAAATGGATCTGATTGAACGCATTCACATCGTGTATCAGGGGGTACGGGAACTGATTCAGATGTATAAGCCGCAGGTTATGGGAGTAGAGACTCTGTACTTTAACCGCAATATTACTACTGCAATTTCTGTTGCTGAAGCCAGAGGGGTTATTCTGCTTGCCGGATATCATGAAAAGATACCAGTGTATGAATGTACGCCGTTGCAGGTAAAACAGCAGGTCGTAGGTTATGGAAGAGCTGAAAAGAGTCAGGTTATCAAAATGATTATGCAGATGATGCATATTACAAAGAAAATATCTCCGGATGATGCAGCAGATGCGTTGGCTATAGGCATTACATCCATTTACCGGACTGAGCATGAAGCAATCTATGGAGGAATCAGGGGATGATTGGATACATAAAAGGAAAAATAACGGCACTTTTTGATAGGATGTGCTTTATAGAAACCGCAGGGGTAGGATATCGCGTATTTATTACAGATATAGATCACGATGAACTGCAGACGGGGGAAGAATCCAGGCTTTATATACATATGGCAGTAAGAGAAGATGCTATTACTCTGTACGGATTCCTTTCCAGGGAAACCTATGAGGCTTTTCTGTCCCTGCTGACTGTATCTAAAATCGGACCCAAGGCGGCTATGTCCATTCTCTCGGTTATGACACCAGGGACACTGGCGATAGCGGTGCAGAACAGAAATATCAGTGCCCTCACTAAGATTCCGGGAATAGGTAAAAAGACGGCAGAACGAATGCTGGTGGAATTAAAGGATAAACTTAAAGGATTTGTTCCTGCCGGGGAGGTCACTGCAGATGTGGCTGAACCCGCTATAGCTTCAGGCATTGAGGAGGAAGTTATGAATGCGCTCCGGTCTCTTGGTTATATGCCGGAAGAGGTGGCAGCGGTTATTCACAGGGTGGCTCTTGAACATCCTGAATTTACTGATGCAGGTCCGATGATTGGGGCAGTTCTTCGTGAACTTGGGAAGGAGAGAGGTTAAATGCTGGATCATATAAAAAGTCTGAGAACGGAAGAATCCGGTAAGGGAGAGCCAGAAGAAGGACGCATTGTAGCCCGTGAAGATTCAGGGCACGATGGGTGGCAGCATTCCCTCAGACCGAAAGCTCTGTCAGATTATATAGGTCAGCATACACTGCGTCAGAATCTTTCTGTATATATTCAGGCAGCTAAGAAGCGAAAGGAAGCGCTGGACCATGTGCTCCTTTATGGACCACCTGGACTGGGGAAAACTACTATGGCAAACATCATTGCTAATGAACTGGGAGTTAATTTCCGGATTACCAGCGGTCCGGCCATTGAACGTCCGGGAGATCTGGCAGCCCTCCTTACTAATCTGGAAGAACATGATGTGCTTTTTATTGACGAAATTCACAGACTGAATCGTTCTGTAGAAGAAATCCTCTATCCGGCCATGGAGGATTTCGCTCTGGATATCGTCATGGGGAAAGGCCCCGGGGCCAGATCGTATCGTCTCGATCTTCCACCGTTTACCCTGGTGGGGGCGACTACCAGGGCGGGAGCACTGGCAGCACCACTGCGGGATCGATTTGGTATCGTATTCCGTATGCAATTCTATACACCGGAAGAACTGACACTGATAATAAAAAGGGCCGCTTCCATCCTGAATATTGATATAGCCGATGAAGGGGCACGGGAAATTGCACGGCGTTCCCGGGGAACTCCGCGTATTGCCAACCGACTTCTTAAACGGGTCAGAGATTTTGCCCAGGTAATGGGAAGCGGTATAATAACCAATGAAATTGCAGCGCATGCGCTGGCTCAACTGCATGTGGATGGTATTGGGCTGGATGCCATTGATCGTGAAGTGCTCAAAACCATTATTTATAAATTTAACGGCGGACCGGTTGGTGTTGATACCATTGCGGCAGCTGTAAGTGAAGAGCGTGCAACGATTGAGGATGTTTATGAACCTTATCTTATGCAGATAGGATTTTTATCCCGCACTCCCAGAGGAAGAGTGGCTACCCGTGCCGCATATGATCATTTAGGAGTTCCGTGGAATCAGAATTCTTCAGAGACAGGGGAGGAATAGGATTTATGGGGAAAAGTCTGATTTTTCTTGGGGTTATTCTCATTGCTGCAGGAATTCTTATTTCTATTGGTGGTAAAATACCATTTATGGGGAATCTGCCAGGGGATATCCATTTTAAGTCAGGTAATACAGAAATATATTTTCCCTGGGTAACATGTCTTCTGATTTCCTTTCTGGGGACAATTATCCTCAATATATTTTTCAGACATTAATAAAGAGGCAAACATATGATGAAAAAGACCGCCTTAGTTATGGCAGTGTGTCTGGGACTGACAATCAGCTTTCCAGGGGCTGTCCGGGCTGCAAATGGGTCAACAATTAAAGTAGTAAGTATGGATGAGCTGGAAAAGGATTATCCGGAACTGGGTAATTCCGGCAAGCCAGACCTTAATGGCAGCCAGACCGTCGATTCGGGAAAAGTTAAGAAGGCAGACAAAAGTGCAGAAAAGAATAATAAGAAGAAAAAGGAAATAAAAAATAGGAAGAAGAAAGATAACAGTCAGAAAATCCGGAATGTGGATAAGGTTAACAACTTAGGTCCGGATATTTCTGTTGGACTGATTAATGGTAAGGTACTCGTACCGATTACCGGGCTGGTTGATTTTAAGGCGGTGGACCTGTCAGGAAATGAACTGGAAACCTATGATGCGGGTACAATACTTACGGTGACCAGAGATGGAAGCAATATATATATAAATGAAAATGATTATTCCGGACCGATTATCCTTAAGGCACAGGATGATAAAGATTCCGGGGCTGCATTTATTGTAAAAGGCAATAAATACAGGGGCTCTATCAAACTGCTTCCATCGCCTCAGAATGCGGGGGTGACCGTTGTCAATGTACTGCCAATGGAAGAATATCTGTATGGGGTAGTTCCTTCCGAATCTGTCCCAACATGGAAACCAAATGCACTGAGAGCGCAGGCGGTTGCGGCCAGAACCTATGCACTGAAACATAAGAATGGCTTTAAATCCAGAGGATATGATGTAACCGATACGACTGAATCGCAGGTTTATAATGGATATTCTGCAGAAACAAAAGCTACTAATGATGCGGTAGACAGTACGGCCGGTGAAATCATCACCTATAATGGGCAGCCTATTGATGCAGTTTTTTCTGCCAGTGCCGGGGGATACACTGAAAACAGTGAAAATGTATGGGGACAGGTAATTCCTTATCTGCGGGGCGTGAAGGAAGAAGATACTCCGGAAGTAAAGCAGGCGTGGACATCGAAAGTGTCGCTGGATACACTTCAGAAAAACCTGGGCATTGGAAACCTTCAGGAAATCCGTTTGTCCCGGTTGACAAGCGGCCCTATGTTTACTGGAGACCGCGGGGTATCTGGCCGTGTTAAGAGAATAATCTTTGTTGGATCCAATGGACAGAAGACCATAACCGGAGATAATTTCCGACGTCTGTTTGGGTTAAAGAGTACTATGTTTGACTTTGACCTTGAAGGAAATACACTCATGATTTATGGGTATGGCTGGGGCCATGGACTGGGAATGTCCCAGTGGGGGGCCGAAGCTATGGCTGAAAAGCATGATAAGGATGACGATGATTATTATAAGGATATACTGAGCCACTATTATACAGACACAGAAATTACTAAAATATATTAACGGGAGCAGGAAGAATGAAACTAGAAGAATTCAATTATGATTTACCTAAAGAACTGATTGCACAGGAACCGGCAGAACCAAGAGATTCTTGCCGGCTGATGATGCTGGACAGGAAAACAGGAGAATATACCCATCATACATTCCGGGATATACTGGATGAAATACGTCCGGGGGATGTATTTGTATTCAATAACACCAAAGTTATTCCTGCCCGCCTGTATGGGCACAGAAAAGAAACGGGCGGCAAAGTGGAAATCCTGCTGCTTACACCGAAGGGAAATGACAACTGGGAAATTCTGGTTAATCCGGGGAAAAAGGCACTCCCAGGACAGGTTATAGAATTTAATGAACATCTGTCCTGTGAAATTCTGGATAAAACTGATTTCGGAGGCCGGGTGGCACATTTTACCTATGATCAGGACTTTGACAGCATTCTTGAGGAAATTGGTGAAATGCCGATACCACCTTATATTCATAAGAAACTGGAAGATAATGATGAATATCAGACTGTGTATGCTAAGTATAAAGGATCGGCAGCAGCTCCTACCGCGGGCCTTCATTTTACAAAAGAACTGATGGAGGAAATGAAGAACAGAGGTGCGGAAATCCGTTATGTTACTCTGCACGTAGGGCTTGGCACATTCCGTCCGGTATCGGAAGAGAATATTGAAGAACACGAAATGCACAAGGAATTCTATTCCGTTACGGAAGAAACTGCTGAAGCTGTAAACCGGGCAAAAGCTGAAGGCCGTCGGATTATTGCGGTAGGGACTACTTCTGTACGCACGCTGGAATCAGCAGGTCAGAGTGGGAAACTTCAGGCAGGCTCAGGATGGACACAGCTCTATATTTATCCAGGATATACCTGGCATATTGTTGATGCCATCTGCACTAATTTCCATCTCCCGGAATCAACGCTTATCATGATGATGTGTTCTTTCGCAGGGAAAGAACATGTACTCAATGCGTATAAAGAGGCAGTAAGACAGAAGTACAGATTCTTCTCCTTTGGTGATGCCATGTTTATCCGCTGAAAAACAGAACGGTAATGGAGACAGAATAAAGACTGATGGGAGGATGTGTAAGGCCTGAGGACTCATCACATCCTCTTTTATAATGGAGCATCTGGTATTCTGCGCAGGAAAGGCAGATATATCTGTTACACATGCGGCAGAATGATGATATGGTGATATGGCTGGTCATCGGGCACATATCCTGTTATGATTAGCGGAGAGGGTCTTTTGACCAATATTACTAAAGGATAAGGATATAAAAATGGTTATTAATTACGAACTGATTGCACAGGACCCGGCGACCGGAGCAAGAGCCGGCCTGCTGCATACACCACATGGAACATTTAAAACACCGATGTTTATGCCTGTAGGCACACAGGCCACGGTAAAGACTGTGACTCCGGATGAGTTGGAAGAGATGGGGGCCCAGATTATTCTTGGCAACACCTATCATCTGTTTTTGCGTCCGGGAACGGAGCTGATTGCAGAGGCAGGCGGCCTTCATGATTTTATGAACTGGCATAAAGGAATCCTTACAGACAGCGGCGGATTCCAGGTATTCAGCCTTGGAGATACACGTAAGATTAAGGAGGAAGGGGTATATTTCCGCTCGATTCTTGATGGGTCAAAACAATTTCTGTCACCGGAAGTAGCTACCAGAGCGCAGGAAGAGCTTGGGAGTGATATTGCGATGGCATTTGATGAATGCATTCCTTATCCGGCTGAATACGATTATGCTAAAAAGTCCACGGAAAGAACCACCCGCTGGGCAGAAAGATGTCTGAAAGCCCATACACGCAAGGACAGAGGTATGTTTGGCATTATTCAGGGCGGGATGTATAAGGATCTGCGCAAGCAGAGCGCGGCGGAAATCACATCCCTTCCTTTCGATGGGTTCGCTATTGGCGGCCTGTCGGTGGGGGAACCGCATGATCTCATGTATGAGATTCTTGAACATACCACACAGTATATGCCTGTAAATAAGGCCAGATATCTTATGGGAGTAGGCACTCCTGACTGTCTGGTGGAAGGCGTTGCCCGCGGGGTGGATATGTTTGACTGCGTATTCCCTACCCGTGTAGCTCGAAATGGAATGGCGATGGTACATTCTGGAAGAATGAATATGAAGAATAAGCAGTATGAACGTGATTTTACACCGATTGAGGAAGGCTGTCAGTGCTATACTTGCCGTCATTTTACCCGTGCATACATTCGCCATCTGTATAAAGCAGAAGAGTTACTGGCCTTTCGTCTTATTACCATTCATAATCTTTTCTTCCTCCTGCAGTTTATGAGGGATATGAGACAGGCCATTATTGATGGAAATTTTGGGGATTTCAGGGAAAGTTTTATGGCAGGCTATAGTGCCAGGGCAAAATAAATGGAATTTCCATACACAGAAGCTGTAAGAATCAATTTATGATTATATGCTAAATCTCTGAGGATAAATTAAAAAGCATGTGATATAATGGATGGTATGAATTTTCAGGAGGTGAATAATCCATGGGTGAAATTATGACAGCTATTAAGGGCTTCTGGCCTTTGCTTCTGCTGCTTGCTTTTTTCTACTTTGCTTTAGTAAGACCGCAGAAAAAACAGCAGAATAAGAGAAATGCATTCCTTAATGCTCTTCAGAAGGGAGACTATGTCATCACGGCAGGTGGTGTATATGGTCTGGTAAAGAAGATTACAGGCAATGTCGTTTCTGTACAGATAGCTCCAGGGACAATTATCCAGGTTGATAAGCGTGCACTTCAGGCACCGCCGGAAGATGAAGGAGACAAGAAGTCTTCGGAAAAGTCCCAGCCAGCTCACAAAGAAGAGAATAGTGCCAAAGAGGATACAGAAGAAGATGCAAAGGACTGATTCGGCAATGTCCGATATAAAGCAATGTCTTCGAAAGAAAGTGCTCGCCGAAAGGCGGGCTCTTTCTTTTGACAGGATTTCATCCATGAGTCTCACACTGACAGAGAATCTTCTGGCACTGCCTGAGGTTAACGATGCCAGTTGCATTATGGCTTTCCTGGCTATGCCTGGAGAGTCCAATCTGGACGAATTTATCCGGATAATGCTGAAAAAGGGGACAAGAATCTGTATTCCTGTGTGTCTTCCGAAGAGACAGATGGAGGCAGGGCGTATCATGGATATGGAACATTTTGAGAAAGGACCGTTAGGTTTGCGCAACATTCCGTCTGGATATGATGTGATTGAACCGGAACAGATTGATCTTGTACTTGTTCCAGCGGTAGCCTGTGACAGGCAGGGGCGTCGCCTGGGAATGGGAGCCGGCTACTATGACCGGTATCTGGTTCATGTGCCTTATGAAAAACGGATTGCGGCACTCTGGGATTTCCAGGTGCTGGATGAAGATATTCCCGGAGAACCCTTTGATCAGAATGTATCTGCCATTGTAACAGATAAAAGAATTATTAGAATCCGGAAACCAAATGGGGTGAAATTTTGAATAACAAACGACCAAATACGCTGAGACCGGCAAAACTTTTCCGATTCTGGGCAGTTATTGCTGTGATTTTCGGTGTGTTTATTTTTACATTAGTGCCATTGGCCAAAAGCATCCGGCAGGGGCTTGACCTTCAGGGCGGGACCCACATTGTGATGCAGGCAGAAGATACACCTGAAAACAAAGTTACTCCTGAAGCAGTAACTCAGGTTATTGCCATCATGCAGAAGCGTATCAATGAAATGGGACTTACTGAACCTATTATTCAGCGCGAAGGTGCTAATCGGATCATCATCGAATTGCCTGGGGAAAAAGACCCGAAGAAGGCTATTGAAACCATTGGCAAGACGGCGGTACTGCAGTTTAAGGATGAAGACGGTAATGTGGCACTTACCGGAGAAGATCTGAAGACGGCGCAGGAACAGATGGACAGTAACTCGCGGAACCCGGTAGTTGCCCTGCAGTTTACTGATGAAGGGGGTAAGAAGTTCGCAAAACTTACCGCCGACAACATTGGACGCAAGATTGGCATCTACCTGGATGGCAAGCTGCTTACTGATCCTGTGGTTAATGAAGAAATTGATGGGGGAAGTGCGGTTATTACCGGACAGAGATCACTGGAAGAAGCAAAGAATCTGGCTATTCTGCTTCGCAGTGGTGCTCTCCCTGTCAAAGTATCCGTTATGGAAGTCCGTACCGTAGGTCCGTCTCTTGGCCAGGATTCCAAAGATAAGTCCGTTATGGCATTTACCATTGGGCTCTCTCTTACCGTGCTCTTCATGCTGGCTATGTACCGCATGGCAGGTTTTGTAGCAGATACCGCTCTTCTGGTATACGTGCTTATCCTGCTGGGGATACTGAGCGCATTGAAGGCAACTCTCACCTTACCAAGTATTGCGGGGGTCATACTATCCATAGGTATGGCCGTAGATGCCAATATTCTTATATTTGAACGATTTAAAGAAGAAATTGCAGCCGGTAAGGTACTGCGCCTGGCGGTGCAGGCCGGATTTAAGCGCGCTTTTACAACTATTTTTGATGCGAATATGACAGTTATCATTACCTCAGCTATTCTGTTCTTCCTCGGAAGTGGTACGGTCAAGGGCTTTGCTTTTACCCTGGGTCTGGGGGTTGCTGTAAGTATGTTTACTGCCATCACGGTAAGCCGCACATTGCTTATGCTCCTGATTGACGCATCCTGGATTCATAATCCATGGTGGTTCGGTGGAAAGAGGGGGTATGACCGTTGAAAAACTTTGATATTGTAGGACATCGTAAATGGTGGTTCTGTCTGTCCGGACTCCTCGTGCTGATTGCCCTCATCTGTATTATTGTGAAGGGATTCAATTTCGGAATTGATTTCACCGGTGGTACCATTCTGGATTTAAAATTTGCGCAGCCAGTAACCGTGGCTCAGGTCAGAACCGGTCTTGAACAGGACGGCCTGCAGAGCAGCGTCATTCAGCTCAGCGGGGATACTCATGAAGAATCGGGCAAGGAAGTTATTATCCGTACCCGCAGCCTGTCCTCTGAAGAAGCACAGACCATTACCAGCCATATCAGCGCTAAAGTCGGGAAGGCGGAAATCAACCGTGTAGAAACCGTTGGTGCGGTCATTGGGTCAGAAGTAACAAAGAATACCATCCTGAACGTAGGACTTTCCTTTACCATTCTGATTATCTATATGTCCATCCGTTTTGAACATCGCATTGCCTTTTCTGCGATTGCGGCCATTGTACATGATATTATCGTGGTACTTGGGGTATTTGCCCTTTTCCATCTGGAAATTGACGCTTCATTCCTTGCCGCCATTCTGACGGTACTTGGTTACTCCATGAATGAATCTGTCGTAATCTTTGACCGTATTCGTGAAAATATTCATACGCACAGACGTACAGACAGCTTCAAGGTTCTGGCCAACGATTCTATCCGCCAGACTTTCCGCAGAAGCTGCTATACACTGACTACGGTTCTTTTCTGCGTAGCCTCTCTGTACTTCTTTGGCGGGGAAACCACAAAGAACTTTGCTCTGGTTATGCTGGTAGGATTTATCAGTGGCGCATACTCTTCTATATGCGTAGCTACTTCTCTGTGGGTTACCTGGCATGAACATTCCAGAAGCCGCAGAAATGAGACTCCTGATAAGGAATAACCGTTTCGGCCTGTGAATTTGTGAGGATCAGGCGAATTTTTTGCAGAAACAGATTAAAAGGTGTCAGCTATAATCGGCTGACATCTTTTTGATTGGATAAAAGGAATAGATTCTCCATCTCCTTTATGTCAGGTAAAACAGGAAATGTTTCATCATGATATACTGAAGGGCAAATAGTTATTTAGTTTGTCCGGAAGGAGGCAGAGTTATGAAATGTTACGCTGTTATTGCTGCAGGGGAGACGGCTTTTTTTCGGGCCCGGGCCGATGCGCTGCTTTTTATCAGAGCGCGCAATGATAGTAACAGCCGTCTGGAAGTGCAGGAAACGACAGAACAGCAGCTGTCCGCTTTTGCTCTTTATGATTGTACGGAATGTATAAATCTTCCTGTGGCATGGCTGCCTTCCCGGGACATACAGGATTTCTGCCGGAATTTACTGTACCTGTGTACACACCGGGAATATTCCTGCACCGGGCTCAGAGATGTGGATATATTTAAAATAAGCACTGTGGATTTTCTTGATTATATGAAAATGGGAAAGTCAGGTATTTCGCCCCTGGATATAGTTAAATCCTGGATACGACAGCAGGATGAAGTCGATTTAGAACAGGATATGGAGTCCGGATTTGAAAGATTTCTGGCCGAGACGCCGGTTCGTGTTTATTCCAAGGATGAAAGTGCATGGAAAGATATATTCTGTGGGATATGGAAACGGGAGATGGCGGCACGCCGGTATCCTGATAAAAAGGAACCTGTGTTTTCGGATGCGGAATGGCAGATGATTATCCGGCAGTGCAAAATCCCGGACCAGAGAACGACAGGTAAAAACATTCATGCCAGGATACGTAACCGGAGAATTATTATTGATGCCGACGGTTGTCCTGTCATAGGGCTTACAGAGAAGAATGCGAGGAAATATGGATTTGCATGCTATATTTTCTGTGATGATACCCGGGTTATTCATTCCCGGTACAGCCGGGTGATACAGGTTCCGGAAGGAAGGAATGCCGCCGATGAGGCTATTATCTCTTTCTGCCATAATGGAGATCTGGTCATTACTCAGGATTTCGAACTGGCTGAAAAAGTGATGCGTAAAGGTGCGGCGGCAGTTCATCAGAATGGATGGATATATAATAAAGGTTTTTTTAATAAATCTGGTAAGACGGAAAGAAAATCATATATGATCCATTCGTTTCATAGACGTTGTGCAGAAGATGATATGAATTATGAAGAAATACTTACTGAACAGCTGGAAAGAGAAGCAGGGAAATAAAGCACTGATGGGTAATCAGACAGGAATATTGGACTGACAAGTATGGAATGTTGTGTTTATTCAGACTGGAAATGATGGTATAAAACGCAGATAAGGAAATACCTGAATTTTACATTAATCACGTATTGTAAATTCAGAAGGTAAATCCTGATTACATCAGCTGAAATCCCGATAAAAAAGCAGAACTGGGATTGCTCTGTTTCATGGAAAGGGAATAAACCTGTAAAGTATAAATCCATGGGATAGTATATTGATGCATTTAGAGTGAACTATTATACATAGAAGGTATTAATAATGAGACGTGAAAATAAAGAAAAACAGGCAAAACTCTGTTGCGTTTCATGGTGATAAATATTGTAATTTTTTTACTATTCTTGTTGATAATGCGGGACTGATATGTTAAACTTAACCTAAGTCCTAAAAAGGACGAAGTAGTTTTTTATCAGGAGGAAATACCATGAAGGGTACAGTTAAGTGGTTTAGCGCAGAAAAGGGTTATGGATTCATTGAAAAGGAAGATGGCGGCGACGTTTTCGTTCATTTCTCTGCAATCCAGGCTGACGGCTTCAAGACACTGAATGAAGGCCAGCAGGTTGAATTCGATGTTGTCTCCGGCGCTAGAGGAGATCAGGCTGCTAACGTTAGAGTCATTGCGTAATCACTTAAAGACTATAGATATATAGTTTCAAAAAGAATTAATCAATGAAAGTTTAGCCGTAAAAGGACTGTATCAGAAAATTTTGATGCAGTCCTTTTTCAGTTACTAAGGCATGGGGTACGTCGGAGATAAAGATTCGACAGGGGAGGGATAATTTAGGGTTATAGGACATTTTGTGTGTTTTTTAATGCCAATGGAGCTAGTGTTTATCGAGCTTCATTGGCATTTATTTTTTCTGAGATGATTTTTGAGGGTGGATAAAAAGTGATTCGTAAACGGGGAGCGAATTATCTCTGCCTTTGGCGAATCACCTGTATATAGTGGCCAGTCTTTCTTGTTACGTTTCTGATACATATTCCAACTTAACTATTTTCATGGTTTTAAATAACTTCCATTTTAGCTAAATGAGTAATCAACATTGATTTGTTAACTATACGACATTTTGCAAACACTCAGAGAATATCCTTTACATTAGAAAGATTTGTTTTATAATGTAATTAAATAGTAAGATTTTTATAAAATATTAGAAATTTGTATTTGAAATATTAATAGAATTAATTATAATTATAGTAGAGGATGTAAGATACATCTTCGAAAGGAGGATTCATTATGGAAGTTACAGTTAGAGGCAAAAATCTCGAAGTTACCCCGGCTTTGCGCAGCTATGTAGAAAAACACACGGATAAAGTACAGAGATATTTTGATAAACCAGTAAGAATTAATGCTTTACTCCGTATTTCTAATAAGACTGAAACATGCGAAGTGACTGTTTTTGTTGATGGTGTAATTCTTCGTGGGGTTGAAAAATCCGACGATATGTACAAGTCTATTGATTTGGTATTCGACAAGATTGAACGCCAGATTCATAAATATAAGACACGTCTGGCTAAGAGATTTAAAGCAAAGAACGTGCTGAGTGAACAGTTCATCGCAGCTGAACCCAGCAAAGATGAAGCAGCAGGCGAATTTGATATTGTAAGAACAAAGCATTTTACATTATCTCCAATGTCCGCTGAAGAAGCTATTCTGCAGATGAATCTGCTTGGACACAGTTTCTTTATGTTCATCAATGCTGATACCGATGAACCGGCTCTGGTATATCGCAGAAATGATGGCAGATATGGCCTGATCGAAGCCGATAATTAATGAGCTGACTTAGTATCACATTAAACAGGTAAAAAAGATTAACCCTGAGGAATATGATGATTCCTCAGGGTTTTCTGCTGTTTCCGTTACAGAAATAAGTAAATCCGGAATGTAAATCTATATATCAGAATTAATGCACGGAAAGTGGGGTTGCGGACAGATATCTGCTTTTTTGACTATAGCACCTCATTTTGATAAAATATACAAGATATAATTTCGGTTACTGTACCCTTTTGAAATCGAATCTTTGCTAATAAGGAGCTGGGTTAATGTTTAAATTTATCGAAAGACTGTTCAATGGTTCCAATGAACGTGAAATTAAAAAGATGAGGCGGGTAGTTGAGGAACAGATTAATCCGCTGGAAGCCTCCCTGAAAAATCTGAGTGATGCTTCATTGGCACATAAGACGGTAGAATTTAAAAACCGTCTGGCTAATGGAGAAACACTGGATGATATCCTGCCGGAGGCTTTTGCTGTTGTAAGGGAAGCTTCCCGCCGTGTTCTCGGTATGCGTCAGTATGATGTACAGCTTATCGGGGGTATGGTTCTTCACAGTGGCAACATTGCCGAAATGTGTACTGGTGAAGGTAAGACGCTGGTCGCTGTAGCACCTGTTTATCTGAATGCGCTGGAAGGCAAGGGTGCTCATGTCATTACGGTCAATGATTACCTGGCAAAACGAGACAGCGAGTGGATGGGACAGGTTTATAAGTTCCTTGGACTCTCTGTAGGTCTGATTGTTCATGATCTGGATTTTAATCAGAGAAAGATTGCCTATAATTCTGATGTTACCTATGGTACCAATAACGAATTTGGTTTTGACTATCTCCGTGATAACATGGTTACCCGTCTGGATCAGATGGTACAGCGCCCGCTTCATTATTGCTTAATCGATGAAGTGGACAGCATTCTTATTGATGAAGCTCGTACACCATTGATTATTTCCGGTCCGGGGCAGAAGTCCACTGATATGTACTATACAGTGGCTAAACTGGTTCCAAAGCTTGAAAAAGACGTGGACTATACCATTGATGAGAAACAGAAGACTGTGGCTCCGACAGAGGCTGGTGTTGCCAAGATGGAAAAACTGCTTCATGTGGACAATCTATATGACACCAAAAATCTGGAACTGAACCACATTTTCAACCAGGCACTTCGCGCAGAAACGATGATGAAGAGAGACCGTGACTATGTGGTCAAGGATGGCGAAGTCATCATTGTTGATGAATTTACCGGCCGTATGATGTATGGCCGCCGCTACTCCGATGGGCTTCATCAGGCGATTGAAGCTAAGGAAGGATGCAAGGTGGAAAGAGAAAGCCAGACGCTGGCAACCATTACTTTCCAGAATTATTTCCGTATGTATGACAAGCTGGCTGGTATGACAGGTACGGCTAAGACGGAAGAGCAGGAATTCATTAAGATTTATGGGCTTGAAGTTTTCCAGATTCCAACCAACAAACCGATTCGCCGCGTAGATTTGCCAGATGCAATTTATAAGACAAAACGTGGCAAGATCAGAGCCGTTGTACGTGAAGTAAAGAGACGTCATGCCACAGGACAGCCGATTCTTATTGGTACTACATCCATTGAACAGTCAGAAGAATTGAGCCATTACCTTAAGAAGGAAGGCATCGTTCATAATGTGCTCAATGCCAAGTATCATGAAAAGGAAGCTATGATTGTCGCACAGGCAGGTCAGAAGGGGCAGGTTACCATTGCTACCAACATGGCTGGCCGAGGAACCGATATTGTCCTTGGCGATGGTGTGGCAGAACTTGGCGGTCTGGCCATCATCGGTACAGAACGTCATGAAAGCCGCCGTATCGACAATCAGCTGAGAGGCCGTGCCGGCCGTCAGGGCGACCCGGGCAGCAGCCAGTTCTTCCTGTCTCTTGATGATGACCTGCTTCGCATTTTCGGCGGGGACAACATCAAGAAGTTCATGGAAAAGATGGGTCTTGACGAAGATGAGGAAATCAAGAGCAAGATGGTATCCAATGCCATTCGCAAGGCACAGCAGCGTGTAGAAAACCGTAACTTTGAAACCCGTAAGTACGTTCTGGAATACGATGATGTCATGAACCAGCAGCGTCAGGTTCTGTATGAACAGCGCCGCCGTATCCTGGAAGGGGAAGACATGAAGGATCAGATTATTCGTATGGTAGATGAACTGATTAATCATGCCATGAATACCTACGCGGACGAAAAGTTGTATCCGGAAGAATGGGATCTGGCAGGACTTATCAAATACTGTGAAAAGTATTTCCTGGTTCCAGGTGAGATCACGGTGGAACAGATTGAGGATATGAGCCGCGAAGAAATACAGAAGCTTCTCGTTAAGACAGCTCATGACACCTATGAATCCAGAGAAAAGTCCATTGGCTCGGAACTGATGAGAGAGCTGGAAAAGGCGGTTATGCTTAAGGTTGTTGACGCTAAGTGGATGGAACATCTGGACAATATGGATATGCTTAAGGAAGGAATCAATCTCCGCTCCTATGGTCAGCGTAATCCGATTGTTGAATACAAGGTGGAAGCCTTTGATATGTTTGAAGAAATGGAACATATCATTATGGAAACCATTATTCTCTATATGTACCATATTCAGATCCGCGTAACAGAACCAGTACAGGCACCGGCTACAGAAGACCACCTGAAGGGTTCTACGGCTCATTATGTGGATGACAACACCAATGAATCCGTAGCGGAAAACAATATTGATCATTAAGTAAAAGAAAATAACTAAGAATGGATGTGATGACATGCTTGAAGATTTGAAGAAAACCTTATCCGATATGCTGGCGCATGAAAAAGAAATCAGGGATTCACTTTGACCTCCCCAGACTGAAAGAAAAGATTCGCAGTTATGATGTGGAAATGAGCGATCCTTCCTTCTGGGATAATCCGGACAAAGCCCGTGAGATTTCACAGAAAGCTACAGAAGCTAAAGATACCTATGATACGTATACCCGGTTATTTGCTCAGGCAGAAGGTATACAGGAACTTCTGGACATGGCTATTGAAGAAGACGATGAATCAATGGAACCGGAGATTAAGGCGGAAATTGACCGCATTGGCGGTATTCTGAGAGAAAAGGAAATCGAATTACTTCTCAGTGGAAAATATGATACCAACAATGCCATTGTTACATTCCATGCCGGAGCCGGTGGTACGGAAGCGCAGGACTGGACAGAAATGCTCATCCGCATGTATATCAAGTGGGCAGAATCCAAAGGATTTGAGATTGAAGAACTGAACATGCTCCCAGGGGATGAAGCAGGTATCAAGTCTGCTGAATATATGATTCGCGGACGCTTTGCCTATGGACTCCTGAAATCGGAAAAGGGGGTTCATCGTCTGGTCCGTATTTCTCCGTTTGATGCGGCCAAGAGAAGACATACTTCATTCTCCGCGGTAGATGTTATGCCGGAAATTACGGATGATGTGGAAGTCAATCTGAACATGGCCGATGTCCGTGTTGACTATTACCGTGCCAGCGGCGCCGGCGGTCAGCATATTAACAAGACCAGTTCAGCGGTACGTATGACCCATCTGCCAACGGGGATTGTTGCTCAGTGTCAAAGTCAGAGATCGCAGCACCAGAACAAAGAACAGTGTCTGCGTCTTCTCCGTGCTAAACTTTATGAACTCGAACTGGAAAAGAGGGAAAAGGAAAAGCAGGCCATTGATGGAGAACAGCAGGCGATTGAATGGGGGAGCCAGATCCGTTCCTATGTATTCCAGCCATATACTCTGGTGAAAGATAACCGGACCGGAGTGGAAACAGGAAATATTCAGGCAGTCATGGACGGAGGACTGGATCCGTTTATTGAAGGCTTCCTGAAACATAGTAAACTCCATAAATAAAGGAAGAAAAGAATGAAACTTTTTCAGACAACGATTGGCAGGATATTGGCTGTCGTAGTCCTGATCTGCCTTTTGCCGGCGATGTATATCAGCTGGCAGAGAAATCAGGTGGAAACCAGAGCCAGAACTGTGGAAATGGTATATGATTACGACAATATTCTGAGTCGTGCCGCAGTTGAAAGAACCACAGTCGATGATTTATTCGCGTTATATCGCAAGAGTGGGATAACTTCCCTCGCATTGTATGATGAAACGGCAACCAAGCTGGTATCCCGAGGGGATGCCAGAGTTATGAGTGGCAGTGCCATGCATAATGCCGCATTGGATAATCCCGAAATTCGCGATGACTGTGTATATATCCAGCCATCTGCCACCGATACAGATCATGTGATTTTCAATGAACTGAAAAATGCGGTAAGAGATAATTTCCGGCCTCAGGATATCCGTGAACTCACAGTTAATGGTACGGATACTATAGAGGTCAGAGCGGATTATCAGGCATTTATTGAAACTCCGCTTGGAATTTTCCCATCCCGTGTTAAAGCGGCGGCAAGCCATGGATTCTATGTAGTCCTCCGGCCGAAGAACAATCCGGAAGCAGGAAAAGTGGCAATAGATGATTTCCTGAAGGCGGTAGATGCCTCACCGAAGGTCAGCGCGGTCATATTTACAGGTAAGGATGTTCTTGGTTTTTCACACAACCGATACAATCCTTATCTTTCTGAGGAACTGAACAAACGTCATATTCCGGTTGTACTTATTGAAGCGCAGAACCAGCTTGGTTTTGAACCGCAGCAGGGAATTCTGGATATGGCCAGAGAAGACGGGTACCGGAATGTCCGGCTGTACGCCATGTCAAAGGATGAACTGATAAAACTGTCACCGGAAGAAGCATCTTCCCGTTTCTATATCAGTGATATTGAAAGAAATATCCGGATGAATCTGTTCCCATCCTATAAGGATGCCCAGGCGGGGATGACCTTGTCAGAAACGAACGCATCCTACATTAATGATGTTAAAGATCGTTTGATTCATCATGGTTTCCATATTGGCAAAGCTTCCATTATGGATCCCTATTATCCGTCACCCGTACTGAGAGCGGTAGTTATGCTTGGCGCGGCCGCTTTAGGTACTATGGCGCTGCTTCTGATTATTCCGTCCCTTACCCGTTTTGGGTTCTGGATTTTCGGAGCCGGCGTGATTCTGACACAGGGGCTGTACTGGGGAACCCATTCTCATTCGGTAATGGCACTCCAGCTTCTGGCACTGGTCACGGAGATATGCACACCGGTTATTGTGGTGTCATTGTTTATGGATTATTGCTTCGCGAAAAAAGAAGAAGCCTATGTACATTATGGGCTGGTACGTATATTCGCGGAAGCCGTAGTGGTTCTCTGGGTCAGCGGCATGGCGGTACTTCTCTGTGCCAACTATGTATCCGCTCTCCTTGGAGATATTACATTCCTTTTGGAAGTACAGTACTTCCGCGGGGTTAAGCTTACCTTTGTTCTTCCTGTACTTCTTATATCTTTTGTATACATTCAGAAGTTTAAGGTGCTGGGACATCGAATCACCAATGATCGTGATTTTGTCTCATTCGTTAAGGAGTTCTGCAATATTCCGATTAAGATGGGTATCCTGATCCTTATGGGGATACTGGCGCTGACGGGCATTATTTTTGTAGGACGAAGCGGTAATAACGGGGCACCGGTTCCGGGATTTGAAGTGGCCTTTCGCCGGTATCTGGAAGCCGTTATGTATGCCAGACCGAGAGAAAAGGAATTCCTTTTTGGACATCCGGCAGTATTCATGGCCCTGGTTTCTTATTACAGAAAATGGCCTGAACTGCTTCATTTCCTCTTTATACTGGCATTCACTATTGGGCAGGGGTCTATGATTGAGACCTTTGCGCATATGCGCAGCCCATTCATACTGAGCCTTGTACGCGGACTGGATGGTCTGGCCGCAGGTACTGGTATTATGGTACTGGCACTTCTGGCAGTGGCGGTCCTTCTGAGAATCACCAAGTTTTTCGGGGGAAGATATGGCAAAGAATAAAATAGTACTTTCCGGCTATTATGGTTTCAGCAATGCCGGGGATGAGGCTATGCTTTATTCCATTTTGCGCTCACTGACCATGACCATAGATAACCCGGAAATCACCGTAATTTCCGGTCATCCTGAAGTTACAGAACAGCAGTTTAATGTCAAAGCGGTTTCGAGATTCGACGGCTGGGGCATTATCAAGGCTATATGGAAATCTGACATCCTTATCTCCGGAGGCGGAAGTCTGCTTCAGGATGTGACCAGCGCAAACAGTATTCTGTACTATATGCTTATAATTCTCATTGGAGTGCTGATGAGGAAAAAGGTTGTACTGTTTGCACAGGGCATTGGGCCGGTAAGATATCGGGTAACACGTATAACGCTGAAGCATGTGCTAAACCATGTGGACATCATTACAGTCCGGGATAAGGAGTCCAAAGGTTTCCTTACCCGGCTCGGGGTGAGAACACCGATTTATCATACGGCGGATGCGGTTATGCTTTTACCGTCTGTTTCCAAGGATACCGGCCGGAAGATTCTGAATGCCTATGGCGTACCAAAAGATAAAAAGCTTATAGGAATCAGCGTCAGAAACTGGGATGGCATCGAAAAATGGAAAGATGATTTTAACCGGTTTGTGAAAAAGCTGCTGGAAGACGAAAATCTTGCAATAGTGTTCATTACCATGCAGAATCCGGACGACGCAGAAGCGGCCGGCTGTATCATTCAGCCGGATAACAGGAGAGTGTTCCTGGTAAGGAACGTCATCAATGTCAATGAACTTATGTCAGTTATCGGGAATATGGATGTGCTCGTAGGTATGAGACTACATGCCCTTATCTTTGCTTCGATTATGCATGTTCCAACGGTTGGAATTTCTTACGATCCGAAGATAGATAACTTCCTTGATTCTATTCATGAGGAAGTCGCATGCCATATTTCTTCATTTGATGTTGAAAAGTTATATAATAAGACATGTGATTTATTAAAGGAACCTGCTGGCGAACATGACTGGAGTGCAGTAGAAGCTCTAAGAGACCGTTCACAGGAAACCATAAGGCTTCTCAAGAAGCTGGCTATTCATAGGGAGGATTAATATGGCACATTTAACAGAGGAAAGAGTTCTGGAATTGAAAGCTATTGCCAGAAAATTACGTGTGGATATTCTGGAAATGATAACTAAAGCTGCTTCCGGACACACCGGTGGTTCATTATCCATTGCTGATCTCATAACACTTCTTTATTTCGAAGAAATGCATATTGATCCGGCAAATCCAAAGATGGCTGACCGGGATCGTCTGGTGCTTTCCAAAGGACATGCAGCTCCGGCTATGTATGCCGCACTGGCTGAAAAGGGTTACTTTGATAAAGAAGAACTGAATCATCTTCGCCAGGCAGGACATATGCTTCAGGGGCATCCGGATATGAAGCATACTCCAGGTGTGGATATGACCACAGGCTCTCTTGGTCAGGGTATTTCCGCTGCGTGCGGAATGGCACTTGCCTCCAAAATGGATCATGCTTCCTGGAGAGTATATGCGATTTTAGGGGATGGCGAACTGGAAGAAGGCCAGGTATGGGAAGCAGCTATGTATGCTGCCCATTACAAGCTGGACCATCTGACTGCTTTTGTAGATAATAACGGCCTTCAGATTGATGGCCCGGTAAGTGAAGTTATGTCCCCGCTGCCCATTGGTGAAAAATTCAAGGCGTTCGGATGGCACGTAATTTCTGTAAACGGTCATGATATGTCTGCATTACATGATGCCATTGAAGAAGCGCATTCTGTAAGCGGACAACCAACGGTCATTGTGATGAAGACCGTTAAAGGCAAGGGCGTTAAGGAAACAGAAAATCAGGTGGGCTGGCATGGCAAGGCTCCAAGCCCGGAACAGTGTGTTCAGTTTGTTAAGGAAGTAGAGGAGGCAGAATAATGGCTAAGGCAACTCGTGAAGCATACGGTGAAACTTTGAAAGAACTGGGAGCACAGATTCCGGAAATTGTTGTGCTGGATGCCGACCTCTCGGCTTCCACTAAGACTGCTGTGTTTGCAAAAGCATTCCCAGACAGATTTTTCGATACTGGCATTGCAGAAGGTAATATGATGAGTGTGGCGGCAGGCCTTGCAGCTTCTGGTAAGATTCCATTTGCATCCACTTTTGCTGTATTTGGTGCTGGCCGTGCGTATGAACAGATTCGTAATTCCATATGCTATCCAAACCTTAACGTAAAGGTGGCAGTTACTCATGCTGGCCTTACGGTAGGGGAAGATGGAGCTACCCATCAGATGCTGGAAGATATTGCGCTGATGCGTGCCCTTCCCAATATGACCGTAGTTGTACCGGCAGATGCGGCAGAAACCGCGCAGGTAATCCGCTGGGCCGCTTCCTATCAGGGACCGGTATATATCCGAATGGGCCGCGCCAAGGTAGAAGATGTAATTTCTCCGGATGCGGAATTTGTACCAGGGAAGAGCACAACTCTTGCTGATGGCAGTGACGTAACCATTATGGCCTGTGGTATCATGACACAGCAGGCCCTTCAGGCCGCTAAGATGCTTGCTGAAGAAGGAATTTCCGCAAGAGTCATTAATATGAGCTCCATTAAACCTATTGATGAAGCGGCTATCGTAAAGGCAGCAAAGGAAACAGGAGCCATCGTTACCTGCGAAGAACACACGGTTATGGGAGGCCTCGGCAGTGCTGTGGCTGAAGTGGTTGTAAGACATTGCCCGGTTCCGATGGCTATGGTAGGGACTGAAGACGTATTCGGACAGTCCGGAAAAGCCAGTGAAGTACTTAAGGTATATGGTCTTACTCCGGAACACATTGCCCTTGAAGCTAAGAAACTTGTGGAGGCAAAATAAGCCATATGATTACTTTCAACAATGTGACAGTGCAGTATGATGCTTCTCATACCGCTCTTCGTGGGGTCAATATCCACATTGATAAGGGGGAATTCGTCTTTATCGTAGGGGCGAGCGGGGCAGGCAAGTCGACATTTGTTAAGATACTGACTCATGAACTGGTTCCTAAAGAAGGCTCGGTTATTGTCAATGGACAGGATATTACCCGTCTGTCCAACAGCAAGGTGCCTTATTACAGAAGAAAACTTGGCATCGTCTTTCAGGATTTCCGACTGCTTGAAGATAAGACCGTATATGAAAACGTAGCCTTTGTGCTTCGTGTAACCGGTGCGAAAAGCAGGGAAATACGTGAGAGAACAAGTCATGTACTGAACCTGGTAGGACTTCGCGGTAAGGAAAATGAAATGCCATCGAAACTTTCCGGCGGCGAACAGCAGAGAGTGGCTATCGCCAGGGCACTGGCCAATCAGCCGCTTCTCCTTATTGCGGACGAACCGACCGGTAACCTGGATCCTAATACCTCTCAGGAAATTATGGATTTGTTCAGTGCCATCAACCATATGGGGACTACCATTATCATGGTTACCCATAATCAGGATCTGGTTAATGCCATGCATAAGCGGGTTATTCTGATTGATGAAGGACACATAGTCAGTGATGTTGAGAAGGGGGGATACATTTCCCATGTTTAGTACAACCCGATATTTCTGGAGAGAAACATTCCGGTCTCTGTTCAGAAATAGCTTCATGTCTCTCGCATCCATTCTTACAGTTACCCTGTCCATGTTCATTCTCGGTATGTTTGTATGCGTGGTTACCAATATTGACCATATGGCCACCTATCTGGAAAGTCAGGTAGAAATGACGGTGTATCTGGATGATAACCTGTCTACGTCTCAGGTTATGAATGTAGGCAGTCAGATTAAAAAAATGCCGGGACTTACTAAAATTACGTTTACCAACAAAGATCAGGCCATGGTTAAATTCAGAGAAGAACTGGGAGATCAGGCCAGCATCCTTAATGCAGTAAGCGGGAATCCATTGCCGGCATCTTATGCGTTGTCCTTTGACTCTCCTGAACAACTGAAGGCTTCCGCACAGTCGGTTGCTAAGATACAGGGGGTTGAATCCGTTCAGTATGGACAGGATATTATTGAACAGCTGTATAAGGCAGCTCAATTTGTCCGTATTGCCGGAGTGATTATCATTGTATTCCTGGCTGGAGCTGAATTGTTTATTATCTCCAACACCATTCGTCTGACTGTGTTTGCGCGCCGTAAGGAAATCCAGATTATGAAATATGTAGGCGCAACCAATGGATTCATCCGCTGGCCGTTTATCAATGAAGGTCTGGTTATCGGGCTGGTAGGCTCCGGTATTGCGTCCGGTCTGGTTTATTATGGATATCAGCTGGCACTGAAGCAAATCACAGAAGCCGGTCTGGTGTTTATCCCATTTATGAAGACCTATCCGTTTATGATGTATACCGTACTGGCACTTCTTGGATCCGGCGCATTCATAGGTATTCTGGGCAGTGCAATTTCACTTCGTAAGTATATGAAAGTGTGAGTCATGAAAGAACGTAAATATGCAGTTTTTTCCGCTGCGCTTGCGTCATTGCTTCTTCTGAATTCCATAAACCCAATCCTGGCCGATGATACCACAAAGGGGCTGCGTAATCAGCTAAAGGATATTCAGGGACAGCTTTCCAATGCGCATGCAAAAAAGACCAATGCAGAAGCCATCATCCGTGAAATCACGGTTAAACTTGCCACTATTCAGGCTCAGTTGGATGCGGCGAATGCGGAACTGGTCCGTATTCATGCACAGCAGGCTCAGGTGAACCAGCAGATGGTGGTTACAAAACAGGAACTGGCGGTAGCAACACAGCATCTGATGGAGCGTCAGCAGGTTCTGGATAAACGTGTACGTGCGATTTACATTCACGGTCAGCTGAATTATCTGCAGGTTATTATGGGAGCCAAAGATTTCAGTGATTTTGCCAATCGTCTGGAGCTATTGAAACGTGTAGTCAGATCTGACTACAGTCTGCTCCAGGAAATACGACAGCAGCAGGCAGCTATCCAGCTTAAAAAAGATAAGCTGGAAGCCCAGAGACGCCAGCTGGCATCTCTGGAAAGTGATGCATTGCACACGCAGCAGAAGATTGCGGAAAAGAAATCAGAACAGCAGGAAGTTATGGATGAAGCCAAGGCACAGCGTGCCGCAGCTGAACAGATGGAAGCCGAACTTCAGGCGTCCAGTAATGATATTATGCGCCAGATTCAGGCTCATGAAGCTAAAATTCGTGCACAGCAGGAGGCAGCAAGGCGTCAGGCAGAAGCCGCTGCCAGGGCAGCCCGGGCTGCTAAGGCGGCTGGAAGAAAGGCACCACCGGTTCCTGTATATAAACCAATGGTTATCGGTACAGGGAGGCTTAGTCGTCCTTGTGGCGGTCCGGTTACTTCACCGTTTGGTTATCGTATTCATCCGATTTTCCATACTAAGATTTATCATGCCGGAGTCGATTTTGGTGTACCATCCGGAACACCAATTCATGCAGCTGATAGCGGTGTAGTTATTTATGCAGGAAGCGGTATGCGTGGATATGGTAATGTGGTGATTATTGACCATGGCGGTGGCTTATCTACATTATATGCACATAACAGTAGTCTGGCAGTTCGTGCCGGACAGTCAGTAAGTAAGGGTCAGGTTATTGCCAGAGCAGGCAGTACCGGATATGCTACTGGTCCGCATTGTCATTTTGAAGTACGCCGTAATGGTGCACCGACTAACCCAATGGGGTATTTATAATGAAAAAGTTCACTGATTTTTCATGGAAAAAAGGCGGCTTATGGATAGTTTCCAGCCTTGTGGGAGCTATGGCCATAATCGGCCTTTTTCTCTTTACATTTTTTGACAGTCCGAAGGCTTTTTTACAGTTTCTGCATGATTATCAGATTATCAGAACCCGCTACTTCAGACCTGTAAGTGATGAAACTCTGTTTCAAGGGGCCGTTAAAGGGATGGCGTCATCTCTTGGGGACCCTTACTCCCTTTATCTCACTGGCGATGTCTATAAAAGCTTTATGGAGCAGACCACGTCGGCTTTTGGTGGTGTGGGAATCATCATTGGCGAGGACAAGCAGGGAGATTTTTATATCCTTGCAGTATTTAAAAAGGGCGCTGCCCATGATGCAGGAATTCAGCCGGGAGGGAAGCTGGTTGCCGTCGATGGAAAGAAGCTGCATGGCATGGAACCAATGTTGGCGGCTAACCTGGTTCGTGGTAAAGTGGGAACTGCAGTGACCCTGACGATAGAAGAAAACGGTAAGGTTAAGGACTATAAGATGCATCGGTCGGATGTGGTCCTTCCTACGGTGTCTGATCAGATGGTTTCCGGTGACATTGGATACATTCATATATACACATTTGCCACACATACAGGGGAAGAGTTTAAGGAAGCTCTCCGCGATGTAAAGGCTAAAGGAGCCAGAAAACTCATTATTGATGTGCGTATGAATCCCGGAGGATTGATTACTTCGGTAGTCGATGTGGCGGATCAGATTCTTACCCGTGGCCCGGTGGTTAGTTACCAGGCCAAAAACGGGACGAAACAAACCTTTGACATTGACGGCATATCCAAACCTATGCCGATGGTCATCCTTATTGACAGAAACAGTGCCAGTGCTTCAGAAATTCTGGCAGGTGCTGTTCAGGATAAGAAGGAAGGCATTGTCATGGGAGAAAAGAGCTTTGGGAAAGGGACCATTCAGTCTGTGGAGGAATTATCTGATGGAACGGCACTGAAGATTTCCATAGCTCAGTATCTGACTGCCGGCGGACGGAAGATTGATAAGATCGGCATTAAACCGGACGTTGCCGTACAGCAGACGGGAACACCTTTTGATATGAACAGTGATTCTGTGCTTCAGGAGGCTATCCGTAAACTTAAGTAAGCGTAATAGAAAACAGTAAAACGATATGGTGGTCTGTTTAGGACATACCATATCGTTTTTTTCGTGGAAAAGAGAAGTCTGCCAGAATAAGAGCAGACAATCCCTATCAGAACATAAAGATGTACTTCGGGACCATAGATCCTGCAAATAAGTATATACATAAAAATGAACTTACGGTAGAGGTGCACCCGTAATGTGAATAAAACATGAATATCCGTTTATTTTTATGGTTGCCACAGTCTTTTACTTTTGGTACAATGTCAATGTACGTTTCGAAGAGAAACGGAGATACAGACAGGAAAAACAGTATTTTTGACGGAGGAAGGAGCTGTACAAGGCGTAATCTGAGTCAAAAAGACTGTGTTTTTTATTGGTCTTTATTACATTGAAAACCTTAAAAATGATGATGGGAGGACATATGGGAGAATTATCGGCCGTTGTCCTGGCAGCTGGACAGGGAACCAGAATGAAATCCAAATTGCCTAAAGTGCTTCATAAAGTATGTGGAGTGCCAATGGTTAATCAGGTAATCCGGATTATCAAGAACGCAGGCTGTACCCGGTGCATCGCGGTAACCGGATTCAAAGAAGAACTGGTACGTAAGTCACTGGGAGACTCTGTTTCTTTTGTTCACCAGACAGAACAGCTGGGGACTGGGCATGCAGTTATGCAGGCAATGCCATTACTGGAATCGGATGAAGACGGTTATGTTCTGGTTATCTGTGGAGATACACCACTTCTCAGGGCAGAGACAATACGCAATCTGATTGACGTTTGTATCCATAACAGAGCTTCGGCAACCGTATTGACAGCCCGACTGGATAACCCGTTTGGATATGGCAGAGTTATCCGTGATAAGGATGGGCACATGCAGCGCATTGTAGAGCAGAAGGATGGAACAGAAAGCGAACTGGCGGTTAATGAAATTAACACCGGGACCTACTGCTTCCATGTGGCTGACTTAGTGGATGCGCTTCATAAGATTGATAACCATAATGCTCAGCAGGAATATTATCTTACGGATGTATTTGGTATCATGATCCGGGAAAACAAGCAGGTTATCCCGGTCGTTGCGGAAGATGCAGATGAAACTATGGGGGTAAATTCCAGAAGACAGCTGGCAACTGCCAATAAGGTCCTTTATCTTCGCAAGGCAGAAGAACTGATGGACCAGGGAATCACCATTGTTTCTCCTGAAAATACATACATTGGACAGGATGTCATGGTCGGACATGATACGACTATCCTGCCGGGGACCATCCTTTCCGGGAATACCAAGGTAGGGGAAGATTGTGTCATCGGACCGGATACCCAGCTGGATAATGTAACCTGCGGGAATGGAAATACGCTGAATCGTGTGTATGCTCATGATTGCACGATTGGAAATAACAATACCATGGGACCGTTTGTACACCTTCGTCCGGATACAGATATCCATAATCACGTTAAGATCGGCAATTTTGTGGAAGTTAAGAATTCCGTAGTGGATGATGGAACCAAACTGCCGCATCTGATTTACTGCGGTGATGCGGATCTGGGCAAAAAGGTAAACTTCGGCTGTGGTACGGTAACGGTTAATTTCGATGGTAAGAATAAACATCGAACCGTGGTAGAAGACCATGCATTTATCGGATGCAATACCAATCTGGTGGCTCCGGTTCATGTAGGAAAGAATGCGTTTACTGCTGCCGGCTCCACTATTACTGAGGATGTACCGGATAACGCACTGGCCATTGCAAGACAGCGTCAGACAAATAAGATTAACTGGGTGACAAAAGACACCTATAAGGATTAAAATATATATAAGAGTTTATTATTTTTGTTCCCATAAAGGAGAATCGTCATGGACATGGAAGACACTTCAAAACTTAAGATTTTCACAGGTAACGCTCATCCTGCATTAGCACAGGAAATCTGCGATTACATCGGCGTTCCGCTGGGAAAGGCTGTTTGCGGCCGTTTTAACAATGGTGAAATTCAGGTAATGGTTAACGAAAGTGTCCGCGGTAAGGATGTATTTATTATCCAGCCAACCGGCGCGCCGGTTAATGATAACCTGATGGAACTGCTCATCATGGTTGATGCCATGAAGAGAGCATCCGCCCGTCATATCACCGTTATCGTTCCATATTATGGTTATGCCCGTCAGGATCGTAAGACCCGCGGCAGAGAACCAATCAGTGCCAAGCTGGTAGCAGACCTTATGAGTACTGCCGGTGTTACCCGTGTAGTAACCATGGATCTTCATGCAGGCCAGATTCAGGGCTTCTTCGATGTTCCTGTAGATCACCTCATGTCTACTTCTATTCTGGCTAAGTACATTAAGTCCATGAAGCTGGAAAACCTGACCATTGTTTCTCCGGATCTTGGCGGGGTAACCCGTGCCAGAGAACTGGCTGACCGTCTGGGCGCACCGATTGCCATTATTGAAAAGCGCCGTCCGGAACCAGGGGTAGCCAAGGTTATGAACATTATCGGTACGGTAAAGGACAGAAGCTGCGTCCTCGTTGATGATATTGTCGACACAGCCGGTTCCCTCTGCGAAGGCGCTAAGGCACTGGATAAGGCGGGTGCTATGGGTGTTTACGCAGCCGTTTGCCATCCGGTTCTGACCGATCCGGCAACTGAACGTGTAAAGAACTCCTGCCTCAAGCAGCTTATTGTAACCAATTCCCTTCCAATTGAAGATTACAAGAAACAGACCAAGCTTAAGGTTCTCTCTGTAGCACCGCTGCTCGGTGAAGCTATTATGCGTATTTTCCATGATGCTTCTGTAAGCTCTTTGTTTGATAAATAATGAAACTTATTGCAGGATTAGGAAATCCAGGAAAAGAATATGAACATACCCGTCATAATATGGGTTTTGACGTGGTAGATGAACTGGCTTCGCGCTGGCATGTTCTGAACTGGAAAGAGGCATTTAAGGCGGAAATAGCAACAGTGGTTGTCCATGGGGAAAAGGTCTGCCTTATGAAGCCACTGACCTATATGAATCTCAGCGGGGAAGCTGTTGGCGCTGCCGCCCGTTTTTACAAGATTGATGCAGAGGATATCTGGGTTATCTGTGATGATTTGGATCTTCCAGCCGGGCGGACAAGAATCAGGAAAAAAGGTTCAGCCGGTGGCCATAATGGGTTAAAATCCATCATTGCTCATCTGGGAACACAGAATTTTACAAGATTCCGTATCGGAGTGGGGCATCCTCAGGATGGCCATACCGTGGTGGACCATGTGCTTGGTAAACCATATGGTGAGGATATCGCCCGTATTGCGGAAGCAAAGAAACATACCGCTGATTCGGTGGAAGGAGCCCTTGAAATGGGCGTGGATAAGGCGATGAGTGCTTTTAATCCACATAAGGAAAGCCGGAAATAGAAAAATTCCCTGTATCAATTTCAAACTGAACAGCTAATATGATTTGAGGATGTGGAAAGACAATGTCTGTGTTTTCACATCCTCTTTTTGTCTAAACCGTTAGGATTCGGAGATTATTCAAAGAAAGACCGACAGGAGGTATTATGCACGGATTACTTATTGTTTTTGAAGGGATTGACGGCAGCGGCAAAGCCACGCAGTCTGCGGAACTGGTAAAACGGCTTAACGACGCAGGACGACAGGTTATGCATGTATCTTTTCCTGATTACGACAGCCCTTCTTCAGCACTGGTTAAGATGTATCTTCATGGGGATTTTGGGAAAAATCCTTCCGATGTCAATCCCTATGCGTCATCTTTGTTTTATGCATTAGACAGGTTTGCTTCTTATCGGACGAAGTGGAAGGATTTCTATCAGCAGGGAGGAATTGTCATTGCCGATAGGTATACCACCAGCAATATGGTGCATCAGATGACCAAATTTGATGATGAGCAGGAACGTGCACAGTTTCTTGAGTGGCTGGAAAAAACAGAATATACAGAACTTGAACTTCCGAAACCAGATTGTGTCATCCTGCTGGATGTTCCGCTTACCATTTCTGAAAAACTGGTGAAAGAACGGGCGGTTCGAGGCGGATCCATGGATATTCATGAGCAGCATATAGACTATCTCAGGCGTTGTCATGCAGCGTATCAGATACTTTGTCAGAAATATGGATGGAGACGGGTGGAGTGTACCCATGAGGGAGCCATCAGAAGTATACATGATATTGCCAATGATGTATTCTGTGAAATTCAAACCCTTCTGGCCACGAAAGCGCAGGAGGAGAAATAATCATCATATAAGAAAGGGCGTGGTCTGATCCTTTTATGCAGGATATAAAAGGAGTTGACCATGCCTTTTTAGGGTTATAGGACATTTTGTGTGTTTTTAATGCCAATGAAGCTAGTATTTATCGAGCTTTATAGGCACTACAACAAGGGAATTTTGTCGTGGGTTACAAATCTTCCATTTAAGAATTTTGAAGAATTTCCTTATTAAAGGCAACCAGGTCTGCTTTAAAGCTGAAGAATAGGTATTACATATAAAATTTTGCTATGAATTTCCAGAAGGAAGCAGTTTGGTACGCTTTCTTATACCTGTTCATGCACTTGCTAACGACCAGCAAGGTCAATTACTAGATGGTATTCCCGTCTCTGCATCATCGGATAAGAATAGGAGAATTTTATACAAAAAAGGCAAGAATACTATGCGAAGCTCCTTTCTGGAGAGAAAGGGGGGACCATCCGGTGACCGGATGATGGATAGTTGATTCCTCAATGTTGGAGTAAAGGAAATATTGCCAAAGTATTGAACCGGTTCCTATGCTACAATTTGACATCTGATTATCTGTAATGTTTTAAATTATCTTCTTGAGCAACTTTTGTTTTGCACAACTTTTGAACGAAATTTCTTGTAGAATTCAGGAACCACACTTTTTGTCCTATAAGCCAACATTACCTCGGTTGTGTGTGATGCTGTGGAAGGATAACAGCTTGTTCCAGATATAAAAACGCTTAAAACGGCCATTTCGCAAAGAACAAATGTTCTTGAAACGGTATAAAAAAACTGGCCATTACAGCCAATCTTTTTATCTAAAAAATATACTTGTAATTATATTAATTGTAATAGGTAACCCAACAACAAATACACCTATAAACCAATCCGGAACGGGGCAAAAAACACCAACTAAAAATAGAATAAAGAATATGAATGTTACAGTTGTTGCAACGCTATCATCTTTCATTTTAGCAACTCCTAAAAACAAATCTCTGTAAACAGTTTATAACACAAAAAACAATCAATCAATAGAACTTATGTACTGATAATTCAACATTTAAATATGCGTCTGGAAGAATTCCTTTTTCAGAAGACTCATAAAATAGTGCAATCTACACCCGGCGTGAACGTGGTTAAGAGTTATATGGCACATAGGATTTGAGACATTAGCCGTTGGTTAAAATTCAGATAATGTGGATATAGGGAAGAAATAACCATAGGCATAAGCTATAGACATATTTAAATACATTGTGATACACATCTCCCTGATTTATAATAGAGCGCAAATGTATACTCTGGCTGTACAATATTAATCTAAAAGGAGATGCAATCTATGTCAAAAAATGCAAATACAAGTGCCCTTATTATCGGGTTTGCTATGTTTGCGGTGTTTTTCGGCGCTGGCAATCTGGTGTTTCCACCTCTGATTGGGCTTATGTCAGGAAGTTACTGGGGGATTGCCATCCTTGGTCTGGCTATTTCTGCGATTTTGTTCCCTATAGCTACCATTATCGCGGTGGATAACATGGGAGGAACTATCCAGTCGATCTGCGCACCTGTTGCTGCATGGTTTACCAGGGGATACATGGTTATGTGGATTATATTTATCCTCACATGCGGGGTGCCGCGTCAGGCAGGTGTAGGGATTGAAAGCGGACTGCTCAGTGTATTCTCGTCACTTCAGGGTAATGATATGCTCAGGATTGCTCTTCTGGCAGGATATTTCCTTGTTGTATTGATTCTTACCTTGCGCCCTTCTAAGATTGTTGATATTGTAGGGAAATATCTCACACCATTTCTGCTTGTTTGCCTGGCTGTTATGATTGCTCTGGCAGTTCTTCAGCCTCTGGGAACCCCGGTGGCTCCGCAGGTGGATAATGTTTTCTCCTATTCCTTCCTACAGGGATATCAGACAGGGGATGTGGCCGTAGGTATTGCCATTGCTGGTATGTTTATTGCATCCATTAAGGCCAGGGGATATACAGACCCGGCATTACGACACAAAATGACATTGAAGGCGGCCATTGTTGCTTTTCTGGGTCTTCTCATCGTTTATGGCGGACTTCTCTATCTGGGAGCTACCGGTTCTGGTATGTTTGATGCGAAAATGGATCAGACCGCTCTTCTTAATGGCCTGGTTCATGCACTGACAGGGACAGCAGGAAATATGATTCTTGGTATTGGTATTTTTCTGGCATGCCTTACCACGACAATCGGCGTTGGCTCTACCATTGCCAATCTGACCGTGGATTTGTCCGGCGGAAAAATTCCTTTTAACTATATGATGGTGTTTGTATGCCTCTTTGGCATGGCAGAAGCATGTATTGGGGTTCAGGGAATTATTCGTTACACCTTCTGGATTTTTATTGCCATTTATCCTGTGTCCATTGCACTCATGATTCTCGGGGTTTTTTGCAGGTATGTGCCAAATCATGGGGCGTGGAAGGGGGCAGTTGCCATGGCAACGATTATTGGGCTGTTTGAAGGGCTTATGCAGCTTAATGAAAGCGGTATTACGGATCTTCCGTTGATTCTCTTATTCAGGCATATAATTGTATTCCGTTTGCATCCTCTGGTTTTGCATGGGTGATTCCTTCAGTGATTGGATTCATTATCGGAGCGGTTATCGTCAGAATGCAAGGGGGTAATCCTTATCCGATGCTTTCTGAAGATAAATGAGATAATTTAAGGAGTTTAAAATTATGGCATTGGTAATTGACAAGATAGTAGAAGATTCGCTGAATTGTAAGCAGGAAAGGCCGGCATCTCTGGAATCTCTGGTCTTTTCCATTGACGGATATCAGGTGTATGGGACGGCCTTGATACCAGGTGGAGAAAAGGAACAGGTGTATCCTTGTGTCATACTCTGTCATGGATTTCCAGGATTTGCCTCCACTTTTGATATAGCACAGAACCTGCGTCGCACCGGACTGGTAGTCATCAGTTTTTCCTATCGCGGAAACTGGGGAAGTCAGGGGAATTATACTTTTTCCGGGGCCATCGATGATGCTGTTCGTGTAGCTGAGTGGGCTCACGATGAAAAGAATGCAGTACGATATCACATAGACAGAAATAATATCTTTTTTGTCGGGCACAGCATGGGGGGATTTGTTTCTATCAACGCCACCCGCCGTCTTCCCTGGGTAAGAGGTACAGCAGTTATGTCCCCTTATGATTTGCCGTACTGGCCACAGCATGGATTGGCAGCACCGATGCGGGAACTGATTGATTCCAGTCTGTATGTGCTTCATGTGGAATCACCGGAAGCACTCTATGAGGATGTGGAACACTGCTGCCGGCAAAAATATGGTATCTGGCAGGCGTTTGAAGATATAAAAGACCGCAACCTCTATTTTATCGGAGCCTCTGAAGATGATGTGGCTCCGGCAAAAACCATGATAGAGCCTTTGTGGACGCAGCTTGAGAACCATGAGACGGCAGCGATTCAGAATTATGATACATTACCTACCGAACATGCGTATGACAATGTGCGGCTTACCACAAGCCGCATGATTGCGCAATGGATAGACAAGGTTCTTGAACACAAATGAGCTGGTATGGATTTGATGAACTCCTCTGGCAGGAATAGGTCCTCCTGTCAGGGGGCTTTTTCATTGCAGGTAAGAAGAAAAATATTTTCCGGAAAATTCACGATAGCATATGAATATGGCGCTGGCATGGCAGGCAGCAAAAGGAAGATTTCGTGGTAAAATCAGAATGCAGTATGGAAGTATTTTTATAAGAGCTTAAGAGAGGGATATATCACGCTATGATTATCAATACTGGGCAAAGAACAGATATCCCGGCATTTTATCCTGAATGGTTTGCCAATCGTCTTCGGGCAGGTTATGTATGTGTACGTAATCCATATAATCCTCAGCAGGTGAGTCGTTACCGTCTGGACCCCGGGGTAGTGGATGTTATCGGATTCTGTACTAAGAATCCCAAACCTTTCTTCCCATATCTGTCTCTTCTGGAACCTTATGGTCAGTACTGGTTTGTCACCATTACTCCGTATGGAAAGGATATAGAACCTTATGTTCCGCCTGCAGAGCAGGTTATGGAATCTTTTAAATTTCTGTCTTTACGAACAGGAATACATTCTATTGGCTGGAGATATGATCCGATTCTTTTAACGCAGGAATACACAAAAGAGTGGCATATCCACGCTTTTGACAGCATGGCCGGGGTACTGGAGGGGTATACTGAAACGGTGGTTATATCCTTTGTGGATCTGTATCAGAAGGTTCGCAGAAATTTTCCTCAGCTGCAAGAAGTTTCCTGGGAAGACCGTGTGGACATGGGGAAAGCTATGGCAGAAATTGCCAGAAGACATGGAATGGAGATAAAAACATGTGCTGAAGGCAGACTTCTGGAACCATATGGTGTAAACTGCAATGGGTGCATGACTGTGGATGTATATGAGAAAGCCATTGGACAGCCACTGGAGGTTCCTGTTAGAAAACAAAGTCGCGCCTGGTGTTCATGCTATCTTTCCTGTGACATTGGTGCTTATGATACTTGCGGACATCTCTGCAGATACTGTTATGCCAATAATGATGTCCGGATGGTGCAAAGACATCGAATGGACCATGATAAACATTCTCCTTTTCTTATCGGGGGATACAGGGACGGAGACATTATCCATCAGGTGCCACAGCAATCGTGGATTCGGAGAGAGCAAAATTTATTTGAAATCTGAGTTTTAAATGAGTTTTCAGTCTGGTAATTTGAATAATTTTGCTCTATAATGAGGGAGAAATAAAAATGGTTAATTTCTCTTCAGGGCAAGGTGAAAATCCTTACCGGTGGTGATAGCCCACGAGCGCAAGCAGATTTGGTGCAATTCCAAAGCCGACAGTAATAAAACAGTATTGGTTTTTGAGTCTGGATGAAAGACAGAGAAGACATGTAAGATAGAGCCACGCCCTGAAAAGAAACAGGGGGTGGCTTTTTTGAGTGAAGAATTAGACAGGAAATATATGGCCCGTGCGTTACAGCTGGCCCTTCGCGGAGCTGGCCATACGAGACCCAATCCCATGGTAGGGGCTGTTCTGGTCAAGGATGGTCGTATTATCGGGGAAGGCTGGCACAAACAGTATGGTGGGCCTCACGCGGAAGTCAATGCATTTGCCCGCGCCACGGAAGATCCGGAAGGGGCAACATTGTATGTAAGTCTTGAACCCTGTTCGCATTACGGGAAGACACCTCCCTGCGCGGATCTGATTATCCGGAAGAAGGTGGCCCGTGTAGTGGCGGCGCTGGAGGATCCAAATCCTCTGGTGTCCGGACGCGGTTTCCGCAAACTGCGCGCCAATGGCATCCGGGTAACTGTCGGAGTACTGGCGGAAGAAGCCCGGCATATTAACGATGTTTTTCTTACTTATGTTACCAGAAAGCGCCCCTTTGTATTGTATAAGGCCGCTATGAGTCTGGATGGGAAGATTGCCTGCCATACCGGGGAATCCCAGTGGATCAGTTCCGAAAAATCCAGAGAGGAAGTGCAGCGGCTTCGTGGAATCTTATCGGGGATTATGGTGGGAGCCGGAACGGTGATTGCCGATAATCCGCGCCTTACCTGCCGTATGGAGGAATATGAGAATCCGGCCCGCATCATTGTGGATGGGAAGCTTCGCGTACCCTTGGAATCCAGAATCTTTCATGAACCTGGAAGGAATATTATCCTTACCACTTCAGAGGCCTCTCCGGAAAAGAAGAAAGCTCTGGAAAATCTGGGAGTGGAATTGATAGAAGCGGACAGTGAAGAGCCTGGAAAGGTGGATCTGAAGTCAGCCATGCTGGCCCTGGGAATCAAGGGGATTGACGGCATATTGCTGGAAGGCGGACCGACTCTGGCCGCTTCGGCCCTGGAAGCGGGGATTATCGATGCCGTACGATTCTATATTGCACAGAAAATCATTGGAGGCAGGGAAGCGCCTTCTCCTTTTGCAGGAACCGGAGCCGCCCATATGAATGAGGTGGTGCCGTTAACTGACGCAGTGTATGGGACCAGCGGGGATGATCTGTGGATACAGGCCTATATACAGCGGGAAAAGAAAGAACCGGAGGCCGGAGAACAGAAGGTAGAGGAAGCTCAGACGGAGTCCCATGAGGAAACGAACGGGGGAAACAGCTGATGTTTACTGGAATTGTGGAAGAAATTGGAGTGCTCATCGGCCGAAAGGACAGAAGTAATAGCTGTACGCTCACTATTGGCTGTAAGAAAGTACTGGAAAATACAAAGATTGGGGACAGTATTGCAGTAAATGGAACCTGTCTTACTGTGACATCCATGACAGATCATTCCTTTGATGCGGATGTTACACCCGAAACCATGCGCAGAACTTCCTTTTCCATTGTCCGTGCCGGCTCTCCGGTCAATCTGGAAAGGGCACTTCGTGTAGGTGACCGGCTGGGAGGCCATATCGTTTCCGGGCATGTGGACTGTGTCGGAAAGATTATCTCTATGGAAAAAGAAGGCAATGCGATAAACATCACATTTTCCGTACCTGACAGATACATGCGCTATATCCTGGAGAAGGGGTCGGTGGCTGTGGACGGAGTAAGTTTGACCGTAGCCAGACGGATGGAAAAATCCTTTTCCGTAGCCCTGATTCCGCATACCGGAGATATGACCATTCTCCTGAAGAAACATAGCGGAAATCCGGTAAATATAGAATGTGACTGTATTGGAAAATATGTTGAGCAGTTAATGGGCAGGAATGACCGGGAAAGCGGTTTGACCATGGCGAAATTAAATGCCATAGGGATTACAGGAGGATATTATGGAAAATAAATATAATTCCATTGAAGAAATTATTGAAGAACTGAAAAAAGGCCGATGTGTCATTATGCAGGACGCAGAATCCCGTGAAAATGAAGGGGACTATATCTGCGCTGCGGAATTTGCTACACCGGAAAATCTGAATCGCATGGCGTCTGAGGCTAAGGGAGTTATCTGCATGCCTATGTCCGGAGAAGAAGCGGACCGTCTGTGCCTGGCACCTATGATCCGGCACAATACGGATAATCACCAGACCGCCTTTCTGGAATCCATTGATTTCGAAGATACAACTACCGGTGTTTCTGCTTTTGAACGTTCCATGACGGCAATGGCTGCAGTCCGTACGGATATTCGCCCGGATCAGTTCAGAAAACCAGGACATATGTTCCCTCTCCGGGCAAAGAAATGGGGAGTCCTTGAACGTCCTGGCCATACGGAAGCCACCGTGGATCTGTGCCGTCTGGCTGGGCTTCATCCTATGGGACTCTGCTGTGAAATCATGAATGAAGATGGCTCCATGGCACGAAAGGATGATCTGTTCCGTCTGGCTAAGGAAAAGGGAATGAAGATTGGCAACATTCAGGATCTCATTACCTACAGGAAAAAACATGAAAAATTAATGGAAAGAGTAGCGGAAGCCCGCCTTCCTACCCGATATGGCGTATTTAAGATTATCGGATATATCAATAAGCTGAATGGGGAACATCATGTAGCCCTGGTTATGGGGGATGTTTCCGATGGAAAACCGGTTCTCTGCCGGATTCACTCGGAATGTCTTACCGGGGATTGCTTTGGCTCCATTAAATGCGACTGCGGTCCTCAGCTGGATGCGGCTTTACGGAGAATTGCCCAGGAAGGCCGCGGAATACTCCTTTATCTGCGTCAGGAAGGCCGGGGTATTGGGTTAATCAACAAGATTAAGGCCTATGCACTGCAGGATCAGGGATATGATACCGTGGAAGCTAATTTAAAACTGGGATTTGCTCCTGACCTGCGTGATTATATGGTAGGAGCTCAGATGCTCTGGGATCTGGGAGTACAGGATATCCGCATCATGACCAACAATCCGCAGAAGATACATGATGTGTCTGATTATCATATTCACATTGTGGAACGGGTTCCCATTGAAATCGAACCTAATGTGGAAGATGAACATTATCTGGAAGTTAAGCAGGAAAAGATGGGGCACCTTCTTCATCTGCATAAAAAATAATCAGCCAGCATTGGCAATTCACTGAACAGTAATAAAAAAGGAGAATGAATATGAATATTATTTCCGGTCTTTATAATGAAAAAGATATCCGTGTAGGTATTGTGGCTTCCCGTTTTAATGAGATTATCGTATCAAAACTGATTGACGGAGCCGCGGATGGACTTTCCCGCCATGGCGTAGATCTCGACACCGTAGATCTGGCATGGGTTCCCGGCGCTTTTGAAATTCCGCTGGCTGCGCAGAAGATGGCGGAAAGCGGAAGATATGATGCGGTCATCTGTCTGGGAGCGGTTATCCGGGGTGAAACCGATCATTACGAACATGTAGCCTCTGAAGTGACCAAGGGGGTAGCTCAGGTTTCCCTTAAGGCGGATATTCCGGTACTTTACGGCATCCTTACCACAGATACAGTGGAACAGGCACTTAACCGCGCAGGGCTTAAGGCAGGTAATAAGGGATTTGAATGCGCAATGGACGCACTGGAACTGGCATCCCTGTATAAAAAGCTTTCCCGTTAATCAGGAAGCCGGATAAACGATCCGGCATGGGTATAAACATGAACGGGGAGAAACCGTATACTGTAAAAGACAGGCATACAGTGGCCATAAAAAGGCGGTGGACCGAAGGTTCACTGCTTTTTCATATGGCAGAAAATAAGAACGAGATATATCCCGGATGATTCGCATGGTACTGTGAATTCTGATATAATAACTAGGTATTTTTAATTAAAGTGGTTAATCCCGTAAATAGTGAGGTTGTATGAGTACACATGAACGAATAGGATATATTGATATTGCCAAAGCTATTGGTATTATTTCAGTCATTATCGGACATATGTGGTGGTATCAGCCTGAAATGAACCTGATGTACAGTTTCCATATGCCATTATTTTTCCTGATTGGCGGATTTTTCATTAAGAGACGCAAACCTTTTAAAGAAATTGTTCATCAGAAGGCCGTACGACTTCTGAGCCCTTATATATTCACCTGCGCAGCCATCATGCTGGTGACGGTGCTGATGGATTTATTTTTCGCGAAAGGCGGAAATATTGCCGGTGATGTATGGGGATGGTTCCTGGCTTCTCTGTATGGAAGCGGATCCCTTACCAGCCCGGTATTCAATATTCATCCTATAGGACCTATCTGGTTCCTTCTGGCTATGTTTCAAGCACTGGTCATTTATAATTTCGTGTTCGGTACCCGCTGGGCATGGCCTGTATGTATTGCCCTGTTTGCCATTGGTTATGCGGGTGCACAGTGGGCATGGATTCCCCTCAGCATCTGGGGCGCATTTACCGCCATTCTGTTTATCCATATCGGCCATGAGACGAAAGACATCATCCTGTCCCATATGAAGCTTCCTTACGCGATTGTGGCGCTGGGAATCTGGGCCGTCTGCTTTATGTACACCGGACTTAATTTTGAAATCGATGTACCGATGTCCATGGCACGCTGCTATTACAGCAATGTTCCGCTGAATATCCTCGGTGGGTTTGCAGGTACGTTCGTAATCCTTTATGTTTCTAAATGGATTGAGAAATGCGGAAAGATCGGAAGCTGGTTCGAGACTTATGGCAGAAACTCTCTGGTAGTGCTCTGCTTCCATACGCTGGAACTGGAAGCCATTCCCTGGGATGATCTGCTGCCTCTGGTGGGACTGACTCCTATGACCATTGATGAAACCATCTGCAAGCTGGTCTGGTCAATCTTCTGGGTGGTTGTAGCCATCCATTATAAGCCGCTGCACCGGATTTTCGGAGTGGTCGACTGATAACAGGTATAAACATGTCTTTTCTGTAAATATACTGACAGAAAAGACATGTTTTATTTAATTGCAGTTAACTTTCAGGCAGATAAATCCATTCAGGCAAAGCCGGGACACCTGTTGTATAATAAGATGTATTACGTATAACTGGGCTCAGGTAAAACTGTATGTGCCGGAAACACTATCTTACGTTTCCCGGTGTGATGTACAGATGGTTATGGGAGGCCGGATGACAGATAGATAAAGGAGTTGGAGTTATGACAGGAAAAGAAGAGAAGTTTTTTGGGGTTCTCAGGGAATATACCGGGTACTGTGAGAAGGCAGGAGCCCTGCTCGACTCCGTAGTGTCGGGAGAAACGGATCCGGAAGAAGGATATGAATCACTTCGCCTGTTAAAACGGCAGAGCCGGGATGTACAGGGGCGTCTGATTGAGCGGCTGTATAAGGCTTATCGTGAACCGGCCTATGCCAATGAAGCCCGGAGTATGGTTGTCCGTATGGATGGGATTATTAACGGAGCCAAGGATATTGTAAATACGCTCATTGTATATCATAAGGAGGAAACCTGCCCTGAAGGCATTCACGTAATGACCAAGCTTATCCGATGCGCTGTATCGGAAATGGTGAAGATTATAGGATATACAGATGATGTGGAAGCCAATCTGATGAAGATGGATGCCAGATGTCAGCGTATTTATAATATGGAAGAACGTGGGGATAATACGTACAGAACAACCCTTCAGAATCTGTTCTACGGAGATCATGATCCCATGTATGCTATACGCTGGCGGGAAATTCTGGGCGACCTGGAAAAGGTTCTGGATTCCTGTGCCGGTATGATTCCAAGGTTTCAGCGGATTATGGTGAAAGACTGAGTAAATTTCGTGGTATGGAGTTTTCGCATGCGTATTCCAAAAGTTTTAGCAATTCATGATATCAGCTGTGCCGGCAGGGCTTCCCTCACCGTCATTCTGCCAGTGCTTGCTGCCTGTGGTATTGAGGCCATACCGCTGCCAACGGCGGTATTAAGCAATCATCTGGCCTTTTCTCATGTATCCTCTCTGGATTTCACGCCATATATGCAGTCCTTTATGGATGCGTGGGACAGGAACGGCATTTCATTTGACGGAATTTACAGTGGATATCTGGCCAGTCCGGAACAGGTATATGTGGTAAAAGAAGCGATTAAGCGCTACGGGGGCCGGATTCCGGTAATGATTGATCCGGCTATGGCTGATCATGGACGGTTCTATTCCGGCCAGAATACGGAAATGGTAGAACATATGAGGCATCTCATCCGCCGGGCCCATGTGATAAAGCCGAACTACACAGAAGCCTGTTTCCTGGCAGGGGTTTCCTGTGATAAGAATGTGATTCCGGATGAAGGGCGGATAGATTATCTGCTGGATTATCTGGGACAAAGCACAGAACGGGTGATTATCACCTCCATTCCCCGGGGACATGATACTTACTGTAATATATCCCTGGATAAGCGGACAGGGGAAAAGGAAATCGTTTCTTTCCCTTATATTCCGTTTACGACCTATGGGACCGGAGATATTTTCAGTTCCATTGTGATGGCGGGAACTCTGAAGAATATACCTCTGGCACAGACGATGCGGATTGCTACCGCATTTCTGCAGAAAGCTATTGAGGCGACGGCAAAGGCAGGAACCAGTCCGCTGGAAGGAATACTTTTTGAAAATATGCTTCCGGAACTGACAGAAATTATGGAAAGGGCGGTTGCAGGCAATGAATAAGGAAAAAAGAAGATATACATTTAAAGATGGAAAAGAACTCATCCTTGGGGATAAGATGGTGGTCATGGGGATTCTGAATGTAACACCGGATTCCTTTTCCGATGGCGGGCACTGGGATACCGCCGGTACTGCGGCAGACCATACAAAGAGAATGTGCCGTGATGGGGCTGGAATTATCGATATGGGGGCGGAATCCACCCGCCCTGGTTCTACTCCTCTTACCGCGGATCAGGAATGGGAACGGCTTCAGACTTTTTTGCCGGTTGTGCTGAAGGAAAGTACGGTTCCTGTTTCTGTGGATACCTATCATTATGAAAATGCCGACCGGGTTATGACTGTGGGCGCCCATGTGATGAATGATATCTGGGGACTTCAGGGCGATGATGGCAGTATGGCCCGGGTAGCGGCAGAACACGCTTGCCCTGTCATTGTGATGCACAATGACAAAAATCCGCATTATCACCAGGTGATCGAGGACATGAAACGATTCTTTGATACCTCCATAACCATTGCGGATAAGGCGGGAATACGAAGAGAAAACATCATACTGGATCCGGGCATAGGATTTGCCAAAACCAGAGAAGAAGATCTGGAAGTTATCCGGCATCTCGATGAACTGACAGAGGCCTTCCCATTTCCGTTCCTCCTGGCAGCGAGCCGGAAACGTATCGTAGGCACTCTGCTCAGTCTTGACCGGGCAGCGGACCGTGATGAAGGTACAGGGGCCTTATCCATCTGGGGGCTGGAAAAAGGATGCGCCATGGTGCGTGTTCATAATGTGCCAATGAATGTCCGGCTGGTACGCATGTGGGAAGCATTAAAGGGAAATGACTGAATATGGATAAGATTACCTTAAAGGGAATGGAATTCTATGCCAGACATGGAGCAATGAAGGAAGAACAGATACTGGGGCAGAAGTTTACTGTGGATATCACCATGTATCTCTCCCTGGATAAGGCCGGAGCGGATGATGACTTGGAAAAGACGGTTAATTACGCAAAGGTCTATTCTTTCTGTCGGAAGATTGTGGAAGGGGCGCCGGTCCGGCTGATTGAACGCCTGGCATGGATGATTAATGAAAAAATAATGAAGGAATATCCGGAAATCCTGTCCATCCGCACTACGGTACATAAGCCGGGGGCGCCGGTGGGAGGCATATTTCAGGATGTATCCGTAACATTGGAGAAAACAAGATAATGAGCAGATTTTATATTTCCATGGGTTCCAATATGGGAAATTCACTGGAAATTTTCAGAAAGGCATTCATCCGCATTTCAGAAATTCCGGGTCTTTCTCTCGTAAAGGCATCGTCTATTTACAATACAAAACCCTGGGGGAAAACCAATCAACCGGATTTCCTGAACGCAGTGCTTCTGATAACCTTTGATGGAGAAGGAGAGGCGCTTATGCGTGAACTTCTGGCTGTGGAACAGGAATTTGGCAGGAAGAGGATTATTCACTGGGGCCCCCGTACACTGGATCTGGATATTCTGTACGGAGAGAATACAACCTGCCATAGTGAACTGCTTACTTTGCCGCATCCCTGGTTCTGGGATCGGCTTTTTGTGCTGGTTCCGATGGCGGAAATCACACCGGACTTTGTGTATAAAGGGCAGCGGATTCAGGACCGTATTCATGAACTGGGGGATTCCAGCGCCGTAAGAAAGGAGGAGTTTACATGGAAGAACAGGCCATCAGAAATATAGCGGATGTTCAATCCGGGACGGAAAAACCGGCAGAACAAACACAGAAACCGGAAGATAAACTCCTTCCGGAGCATGTGATGGGACCTTTCCTTATCCGGGAAATCAGCAGAGATAATCCGCAGATGGAAGAAGGAGGCTTTTACCGCGATAAGAAGACAGTACAGTTGATAGGGGCCTCAGGAACACAGAAAGCCATGGCGGCTGCTATGGCCTGCGGAGAGCTGGAGGGACCGGCCGTCATTGTGGCACCTTCGGCCAGAGATCTGCGATACTGGGAAATGGACCTTCACTTCTTTATGCCTGAGAGAAAGTGCATTGTGTTCCCGGTCATAGAAAAAGCGGATGCCTCAGTAAACTTTTCATCTACCGAGCGATTAAGAGACCGGATGCGTGCACTTTCTGCCGTCAGAACCGGAGAACCGGTGGTCATCCTGGCAACCTCAGTGGAAGCGGCACAGAAGCTTCCGGAGCAGAAGACTCTTCTTTCTCAGTGCATAACGCTGACAAAAGAAGACTGTATAGAACGGGAAGACTTCCTGGCTCGACTTACCGGCATGGGCTATGAACGGGTGGATCAGGTCGAAAGATGTGGACATTTCTCCGTTCGCGGGGATATTATCGATATTTTCCCGATAAATAAGGAACATCCGCTGCGCATAGAGTTCTTTGATGATGAAATCGATGGGATGCGCTGGTTTAATGAAGATACGCAGAGATCCATCCGTATGGCTGATAAGGCCATCATCTTCCCGATAAGCTATGAAGGGAAAGAGACAGCCATCCTCTCTGATTATCTGAAGGATGGACTGCTGATTCTGGATGAACCGCATCGGGGAGAAGAACAGCTGAAAAGCTATTTCCGTGAAGAAAAGGAGAATGCGTTACGGGCCGTTTCCTGGAAAGAATTGGTTGCATCGGGAAATAAAAACCGCGAACTTATATTCTCTCTGATTAACCGGAGCCTTCCGGGGATATCCTGCCATCAGAGTGAGACATGGCCCGGACAGACGATGACTAACTATCAGCGTCAGATTCCCCTGTTTATCACGGAATTGCAGAACCTGCTCAGCCATGGATGGAAAGCCGCGGTAGTGATTCCTGACCGTACGGAATACATGGAAATTGAAGGGGCCCTGTCAGAGGCAGGGATTCCTGTATCGATGGAACTGGAAGCGGGAAAGGTCACACTGGCCAGAGACGCCATCTCCGGTGGTTTTGAACTGCCGAATCAGAAGATTGCCCTTATCGCCGCCGGAGATATTCTGGGACGGCAGAAAATCAGAAGATTCAGCCGTGCCGGAAATAAAGGAAGACAGATCCGTTATTTCTCTGATCTGAATGTGGGAGATTATGTAGTACAGGATACTCATGGTATTGGTCGTTACATCGGTCTTCGTACGATTGAGCTGGAAGGGGTTCACAGGGATTATGTGACCATACAGTACTCCGGAGGAGATAAGTTATATCTCCCTATGAATCAGATTTCCACACTGGAGAAATATATAGGTCCGGAAGGGACTACTCCGGTTCTGAGTAAGATGGGCGGGGCCCAGTGGGACAGGGTTAAATCCAAAGCCGGTAAATCCATCCGTGAACTGGCGGAAAGACTGCTTAAGGTTTATGCGGAAAGAGAGATTACTCCAGGAATTGCCTTTGATAAGGACAATGTTATGCAAAGGGAATTTGAAGATAGTTTCCCTTATATAGAGACGCCTGATCAGCTGTCAGCTATACAGAAGATAAAGGAGGCTATGGAAAAACCGCAGCCGATGGATATGCTCCTTTGCGGCGATGTGGGATTTGGCAAGACGGAAGTGGCCATGCGCGCCGTGTTTAAATGTGTAGTGAGCGGATACCAGGCTATGGTTCTGGTTCCGACCACCGTTCTGTCGCAGCAGCATTACAAGAACTTTGTTAAGCGGATGGAACCGTTTGGCATACGGGTGGCAGTCCTCAACCGGTTTGTCTCTCCTAAAGAGAAGAAACTGATTCTGCAGAAACTGGCAGCGGGAGAGATAGATGTCATTATTGGAACGCATGCCATTCTGAACAAGAAGATTCACTGCCATAAGCTGGGGCTTCTCGTTGTGGATGAAGAACAGCGCTTCGGCGTTGTACAGAAGGAAAAGTGGAAATCCTGGTCTGCTGGAATCGATGTGCTGGCCCTTTCGGCTACCCCGATTCCAAGAACACTCCACATGTCCCTTACCGGGGTGCGGGATATGGCCACACTTACGCAGGCACCGGCCAACCGCCATGCCATCCAGACCTATGTCACCGAATATGATGATAATCTGGTACGGGATGCCATTATCCGCGAAAAGGAACGTCATGGGCAGACATACTTCATTTACAACCGCATTGATACCATTGAAGCCATGCAGCATCACCTCCGGCAGATTCTGCCGGAAGATGTCTCCATCGTTATAGCCCACGGCCGTATGGATGGACGGCAGCTGGAAGATATTATGGTGGATTTCTATGCCGGTAAATTTGATGTCCTTCTCTGTACGACGCTGATCGAAAATGGCATTGATCAGCCGAACGCCAATACCATGCTGGTATATGACGCCGACCGGTTGGGACTGTCTCAGATTTATCAGATGAGGGGACGTGTCGGACGAAGTGAAAAGATTGCCAGAGCATACTTTTTCTACCGGAAAGGGAAGATTCTCAGCGAGGTGGCGGAAAAACGTCTGGATGCTATACGGGAATTCACTGAACTGGGCAGCGGATTCAAGATTGCCATGCGAGACCTGGAAATCCGGGGCGCAGGTAACCTCCTCGGATCCGCACAGCATGGCAACATAGCCAATATTGGTTTCAGCACGTATTGCACCATGCTGGAAGATGCCATTAACACGCTTAAGGCAGAGCGGGAAAACAAGCCGAAGCCGAAGAAGCTTCCGGCGACGATTGTTGATTTCCGACAGGATGCCTATCTGGATCCGAAGTATATTCCCAAGGAAGAGGCAAAGATGGAAATCTATCGCCGTCTTTCTCTGGCCTCTACGGAAGAAGAAGTTTCAGATTTGCTTGATGAGGTTATCGACCGTTTCGGTAATCCGACTGCTCCGGTTATCAAACTGTTCAACTCAGCTAAGGTCAGGACAAAAGCCAGACATCTGGGAATCGGAAGTATACTGGATGAAGGGGGTCATTACCTCATTACCTGGGCTGATACGGATTTCATAAAAGGATGGAATCCCGCCAGACTTCCGGTACAGTATCTGGAAGCCATCCATATTCTCCCTGGGGCACCGTCGCGTATACAGATAGATAAGAGCAAGATCAGGAAAAATGTCCTCGTTTGGTTCAGTGAGCTGTTTACAGCGATTGAACAGGATATGGGGAAAAACATTAAGAATTCTTAAACAACGGACTGACGGGCCTGTGAAGTATCCCACAAGATATGCAAATTGTGTTATACTATTTCGTGTTGACCCACAATGGGGGAATGTTACCGATGAACTCTTTTTCCGGATGCTGAAAAGGATTACATCGGATTTTCATTAGATTCAAGAATAACTGCCGGTTCCGTGTGACAGATGGTTATGCCGGAACACAGGGCAGTATAGGATGGATTGGAAAAATGAAGAAAAACTCGTTTATACAAGGTGCGGTGATTCTTGCGGTATCAGGAATCATTGTAAAGCTTATCGGTGCAGTCAGCCGTATTTACCTGTCCCGTCTTCTGGGCGGTGAAGGGATAGGTCTCTATCAGATGGCTTACCCGATTTATCTGCTCTGTCTTTCTATTTCGACGGCAGGTTTACCGGTTGCCATCTCCATCATGGTTTCAGAACGCAATGCAATCCATGATTTTCTGGGAGGGCAGAGAATTCTGAAGATTGCCCTGTCCGTTCTGACCCTGACAGGATTGCTTTTCAGTGTGGGACTCTATTTCGGATCCAGTGTGCTGATTGATCATCACATTGTCCGTGATCCCAGAGCCTACTGGTCTCTTATCGCACTGGCGCCGGCAGTATTCTGCGCTACCATTTCTGCGACCATGCGCGGATACTTCCAGGGACTTCAGAACATGACACCTACTGCGGTATCTGAAGTCATTGAACAGTTTGTCCGCGTGGTGACGATGATTGGCCTGGCCATCATCCTGTTACCGAAAGGGCTTGAATTTGGCGCGGCTGGTGCCACATTTGGCGCTGCGCCGGGGGCAGCTGCGGCTATTCTTACTCTGGGCTGGTTCTACTGGCATGACAGAAAACACAGAAAGATGTGGTATATGAGTCAGGACAAGTCCATTGTTCCTGACAGCACATGGAATATCATGAAACGCCTGTTTATCCTTGCGATTCCTGTATCCTGCGCTAATATCATGATTCCAATCGTTTCCAATATCGATTTGTTCATCGTACCGAAGAGACTGGAAGTGGCCGGTTTCAATGTAGAACAGGCAACAACCCTTTTCGGATACCTTACCGGTATGGCTACGGCACTGATTAACATGCCGACCATTGTTACGTCTTCCATGTCATCCAGTCTGGTGCCGGGAATTTCTGAAGCCAGCATCAAGAAAGACTTTGATACCATCAGAAGACGCGCCAGAACTGCACTTCGTCTGGCTTCTGTCTTTACACTGCCAGCGGCTATCGGACTTGGGGTCATCGCTACTCCGATTTCCACTATGCTCTATGCTACGGCGAACGCCGGACCGTGTATTGCTGTTATGAGTATTGGTATTTTTTTCCTCGGTATTCAGCAGGTTACCACAGGTATTCTGCAGGGGCTGGGAAAGACAGCTGTACCATTTATCAATCTGATAGTCAGTGGATGTGTCAAGGTTGCCTTTTCATGGAATCTTACCGCTATGCCGCAATTTGGTGTGCTGGGGGCAGCGTTTGCAACGGATACGGACTTTGCTGTAGCGGCTGCATTAAACCTTCTGTTCCTGTACCGGTACATGCGGTTTAACATGGATTATGGTCACCTGCTGAAGGTAGCTATCGCCTCCGCGGTTATGGGGGTAGCGGTATATTTCAGCTTTGGGGCCATTATCGGGGCTATTCACAGTAATACGCTGTCGGCACTTCTTGCTATCTGTGTAGGTGTTGTGGTTTATGCTCTGGGTATTCTGCTGACTAAGGCCATCAAGCCGGAAGATGTAAGAACTATGCCGAAAATCGGACCAAAACTGGCAGCCATTATTGAAAAGATTAGTTTCTGATTAAAAGAGCAATAATTTGTATTCATTGCAGATTATTGCTTTTTTTATACCTGCTCACTATTTGTATGTGTTCCGGGAGGAGGACGGGATATGACAGAAGCGGATATTCAGGTTTTAATACAGAATCATCTCATATCATTTAACAGAACCGTTATCTTTGCCGAGGGAAAGGCATCACTGGTCGAACCATTTCGCGAAGGTACGGATCTGGTTGTATCGGGACTGGATTCAGGAACATGGTCCTTATGGAAAGAGAGATTGCAGAAAACATATGAAAATGACAGTGTGATACAGATCATGGATTCTCAGAGACGTATGATGCCTGTCCGCCTGGAAGCGGCGGGTAAGGAGATATCTGTGCCTCGTCTGCTCGTTATCCGTCCGGATCAGATGAAAAACAAACCGTCCGGAAGATATTCCCTTGAACCACTGGAAGAGGTTATGAATACACTGCTGGGAGAAGGAGGATGTCCCTGGGACAAAGCACAGACCCATAAATCACTTCGTACGTATTTCATTCAGGAAGTGTATGAAGTGATTGACGCGATTGATGAAGGAAATCCGGAACATCTGCAAGAAGAGCTTGGAGACTGTCTGTATCAGATTATTTTTCATTCTGCCCTGGCTGAAAGGGAAGGGCTGTTTACCTTGCAGGATGTTGTGCAGGGGGTAGTGCAGAAAATGAAGAGCCGGCACCCTGGAATATTCAGGGATAACGTGGGACAGGTATCTGATGGGGCTGCAAAAGATAAACTTTCCTGGGAAGATAGAAAAAATGAGGCAAAAAACAGAAAACATCTGCTGGATGGTGTACCAAAATGCTTGCCAAGCCTGCTTTTAGCGTGTATAATTCAGAAGAAAGTGAGTTCTACCGAAGTTCGAACCACCCGGAATGTCCATGAAATATCTGTGGATATTCAGCGGTCCCTTACATCCTGCTTTAAAAAAGTGGGGGACAAGTGCAAGGACGGAACGGACAATGAATTAGGCAGACTGCTTTTTGTTTTTGCCGCCGCAGTCCTGGACGCTGGTAAGGATCCCGAATTGCTCCTGCACGAGTATTGCATGGAGTATATACGTATGTTTACTGCATGGGAAACAGAAATCCAAGCGAAATATAGCGGAGCAAAGCTAAGTGGCAGTCAGATTCGAAACTTGTGGGCAGTTCATTGCCGCAAGAAAAATGCCACAGAGTCGGAAGAAACACCAAACGGGTGTGAACCCCGTTTTATTTAAAGGAGGAATTTTTTACTATGAATAAGACAGAATTGATTGCAGCAGTTGCTGAAGAAGCTAAAATGACCAAAAAGGACGCTGAAAAGGCAGTAAAGGCAGTCCTCGACGTTATCAGCGAATCTCTCGAACAGGGAGACAAGGTTGCTCTCATTGGATTTGGCACATTTGAAGTTCGTCAGCGCGCAGCAAGAACAGGTCACAATCCGTCTAACCAGGAAACAATTCAGATTCCTGCTTCCAAGGCTCCAGCATTCCGTCCAAGCAAGCAGCTGAAGGAAAGAGTTAACCACTAATTCTTTACAGGATATTCCGGAAATCCGTTTATGGCACATTTCCGGCCATGGCAGAAGATTTCCTCAAAACAGCTATCAAAAAGCTTCAACGCGGTCATTCCGTAATCCGGTGACTGTGTTGAAGCTTTTTTCAGGAGTAAATTCCTTCAGGCTGAAAGATTTTCATGATAATAATGCCACCTGTATAAAATTTATTAGTAAACAAAATAAGGTGGACATGGACAAAACATACCTTATCTTGTATCATTATAAAAGATGAAAAGTGGTGTTTATATTGATTAAACAGGAAAAGATTAAGGATTTCCTTAAACAGAACAACGTAGATGCTGTTCTGGTGTGTAAAGACGAAAATTACCGTTACATCAGCGGATTTACCGGATCTGACAGCTATCTTCTACTTACAGGGGATGTTTCCTATCTGATTACAGACAGCCGGTATACTGAGCAGGCTGAGGCCGAAGCTCAGGGCATGCAGGTTGTTAATCATAAAGGCAAGCTGGCGGACGTGGTGAAGAAACTGGCTGATGCGCATCAGGTCAGACGCCTTGGTGTAGAGAAGGGAATGACCTACGGCCTGTATCTCAGGCTCGATGATGCTATGCCGGATAAGGAATTTCTGGTTGTTACGCCAGACGTTCTGCGCCAGATAAAGACGGAAGAGGAACTTCGGAATATAGCCGAAGCATGCCGTATATCCGACGAAGGATTTCGGAAGACACTTCCTTATATTAAAGCGGGAAAGACAGAAAACGAGTTAAGAAGGATTCTGGAATGCGCAATGTTGGAAGCCGGATCGGAAGGAAGGTCTTTTGAGACCATAGTGGCTTCCGGAGTCAGATCATCCATGCCCCATGGTATCGCGACAGATAAAGTGGTGCAGGAGGGAGAACTGATTACCTTTGATTTTGGTGCCATATACAGGGGCTACCATTCGGATATTACCCGAACCGTAGCTGTGGGTACCATTTCAGACCGGCTGCGTTATATCTATGACAGCGTGCTTGAGTGCAATCTGACTGTTGAACGCATGCTTCGTGCAGGCTTAAAGGCCTGTGATGTGGATGCTAAAGCCAGAGAATATCTGAAATCATGTGATTTGGATCAGTATTTCACGCATTCCCTTGGACATAGCGTAGGACTTGAGATACATGAAACCCCTGTTTTGTCACCACGGGATGAGACAATCCTTGTTCCCGGTATGACAGAAACGGTAGAACCAGGGGTATATATTCCCAATGTAGGTGGAGTCCGTATTGAAGATACGGTTGCCATAAAGGAAAACGGTATTGATATTTTAACCGGATTTCCCAAGAACTTTATAAAAGTATGATTTAGGAGGATGAAGTATAATGATTTCCAGTAATGATTTTCGCCCAGGTGTAACAATTGAAATTGATGGCAATGTATGGCAGGTTATTGAATTCCAGCATGTAAAACCAGGTAAGGGTGCCGCTTTCGTAAGAAGCAAGCTCAGAAATCTTCAGACCGGCTCCGTAATTGAACGTACATTCAATGCAGGTGTTAAGTTCCCGGCAGCACAGGTTGAACGCAAGACCATGCAGTATCTGTATGAATCCGATGGCTCCTACTACTTCATGGATGTTGAAACCTATGATCAGATCATGCTGACCAAGGAACAGCTGGGTGAAAAGCTGAACTTCCTGAAGGCTGAAATGGAAGTATCCGTGCTGTTCTTCAACGGTTCTGTAATCGGTGTAGAACTCCCGAACTCTGTTGAACTGGAAGTTATTGAAACTGAACCTGGTATCCGCGGAAACACAGCTACCGGCGCATCTAAGCCAGCTAAGGTTGAAACCGGCTACATTGTAAGAGTACCGCTGTTTGTAAACGAAGGGGATGTCCTCCGTATCGATACTCGTTCCGGTGAATATCTCGAAAGAGCTAAGTAATAACCGGCTTTACTGATTTTTAATGGGGGTGAGACTGGTGGAAGTTGCTGAAATAACCAATTCATCAGGCACGGTAAGGATAGCTGCGCATGTGATTGCTAAAATCGCGGGACGTATTGCTTTGTCCGTTCCAGGCGTGATTGGAATGGATTCTGATTTATCAGATACCATTTCCCAGGCCATTGGCATGGAATGCACTAACGGGGTGCATGTATCTGTGAATGAAGCAGGGGCTTCCATCAATCTTTATATCCTTGTTAAACATGGAGTCAGAATTCCTGATCTGGCACTTACTGTGCAGCATAAGGTAAAGGAAGAAGTTCACAAAGAGACGAATGTACCTGTTGAAACCGTAAACATTTACGTACAGGGCATTATATTTGATAACGAAAAGGCAGGCGATAACGTTGGCCGATAAAATTGTCAAAAATAGTGATTTGGAACATGTGCAGGAAAAGCTTGTGAATGAAATTGAAACCATGCTGTTATCCGATCCATTGGTTCATGCATTGACAGGGAAGGGAATTCAGCGTTTTGTTTCCGGAATTACCCATGCATTTGGTAAGAGTGTGCATCAGGGAGTATCCCTTCATACTGATGATAATGGAGTGGTAGCCGACATATCGGTTGTCCTTACTGACAACGCCGCTGTGTATGCGTCCGCCTGTGCACTGCAGGATAAAATAAAGAAACTGATTCGGATTCATCTGGGGGATGTCCCCTGTTTTGTCAATGTAATTGTGACCGGAATATCAGAATAGTAACGAGGTAAATGGTAGTAATGACACGAACCGATGCAAGAGCTTATGTATTAAAGTATCTGTATGCAAAGGAAATCAATCCGGAAGGGGCAGAAGCCTTTGCTTCCAGCCGCTATAAACCGGACGATGAAGAATCTTCTGCTTATGCAGAAGGGATCATAAAGAGTGTAATTGCCAATCGTGAGGCAATTGATGCTTTGATTTCATCGCATCTGAAAAAGAACTGGTCGCTGGATCAGTTAAATAAAGTAGATAAGAATATTCTCCGTCTGGCTATTGCAGAATTTAAGTTCCCGGCGGCTGATGAGAAGCCGGACTGTGCAATAGTAATTAACGAAGCGGTCAAACTGGCTAAAACCTATGGCGGTGATCGTTCCTATCGTTTTATTAATGGCATTTTGGACAAAATCTTTAAAGAAAAATAATGGCTAGATTTATTGGTATCGATACAAGTTGCTACACAACGTCTGTGGCTGTTTATGACAGTCAGCAGGGGCTGGTAGCTGAAGAACGAACAGTTCTTAAGGTTAAGCAGGGCCATCGGGGTCTTTCTCAATCTGAAATGGTGTATCAGCATGTACGTAATCTTCCAGAATTATTTCATAAGATTGGAAATGAGATTCACTCCATCAGCGGGATAGGAGTGTCCGCATTTCCAAGAAGGCGGGCGGATTCCTATATGCCCGCCTTTCTTGTTGGAAAAGGCGCAGGGGAAATGCTTTCTCAGACCCTGCATGTTCCGCTTTACCTGTTCAGCCATCAGGAAAATCATGCGATGGCGGCCATGCGGAACCGGCCGGAAATCTGGAATATACCATTTTATATGATGCATCTCTCCGGTGGTACTCAGGATGTGCTGTCTGTGACCTGGGAAGCAGAAAACATGCATTTTAAAAATGTTATGACCTCTATGGATATAACAGCAGGGCAGCTGATTGACCGGGTGGGGGTAGCCCTTGGACTTCCTTTCCCGGCAGGAAAACATGTTGAAGTGCTGGCGAAGGGAGCCGATAATCCCTGTCAGTTCCCGGTAGCCCGGGTTAAGAATGCCTTCAGTTTCTCCGGTGTAGAGACCACTGTGCAGAAATGTATCCGCGAAGGCAATCAATCTTCTGAAAATGTGGCGGCCGGAGTCCTTCAGGCTATAGGCAGGGCACTGAAAAAGGAGCTCCTTTCGTATCCTTTTGAATCAGGACGGACCATGATTGCGGTAGGCGGTGTTATGTCAAATACTTATCTCCGCCATATAGTAATGGAGATTGGCAGGAAGAAAGGGCTTACTGTGCTCTTTGCAGATCCGGTCTACAGTTCAGATAACGCATCAGGAAATGCTTTTGGAGCATTCATGAGGTACAGCCATGAAAAAGGTAACAGTCAGTGAGTGCAATGAATGGATATCCCATCTGTTTAATAAGGATTATACCCTTCACAACCTGGCTGTCTCCGGTACGGTAAGCAATCTGAGAATACACAGTTCAGGACGCGTTTATTTTTCTCTTATGGACAGTAAGGGACGGATTTTCTGCGTCATATCACCTGAAAGGCGTACATTTTTGACACGCAGGTTATATAATGGCTGTGAAGCCACCTGCTCAGGGACTTTTATTTACAGTGCCAGAAGAGGATATGCCTCTCTATATGTGGACAGGATTACCGGAATCCGTACAAGCGAAATGACTGAAAAGGCAAGGATTCTCTATGAACAGCTGGAAAAGAAGGGGTACTTTTCCCCATTACACAAAAAGTTACTACCTTCGTTTCCGGAACAAATCGGAATCATTGCTTCCTCCACCGGCGCAGTCTGGCATGATATCATAAAGACCGGCAGAATGCGAAATGATTCCATAAGATACACTGTACTGGGCTGTCGTGTACAGGGAGAAGAGGCATCACAGGATATGGCCAGCCGTATCCGGGAAGCGCAGACTATGTCCAGCCCTCCGGATATTCTGATTCTTGCCCGCGGCGGTGGGGCGGAGGAAGACCTGCAGCCTTTCAATGATGCGGAACTGCTGGAAGCCATACATGAATCTTCTATTCCTGTAGTATCTGCGGTAGGACATGAAACAGATGTCACACTGGCTGATCTGACAGCGGATGTACGGGCTTCCACTCCGACACAGGCGGCTGAATTATGCATACCGGAAAAACAGAGCGTGCAAGAGGAAATTGTCCGTCTTATGCATCGTATGGCGGATGCCGCTGCCGGTTCTCTGGAAAAAGCAGCCATTTCCCTTAATGCGGTGGAACAAAGGCTTACCTCTCCGGAGATACAGGTCCGTCTTACTGAACAGGGACGGTATGTTCAGCATCGGTATATGCAGTTATATGTATCGCTGCATAAGGCTATTGACGCAAGAAAGATTGCTATTTCAGAAAAACTTCTGCATGGTAATATAGCGTTGATTAATCATATGTCACACGAGGATAATCATGGGAAAGACAAGAACATTTGAAGAAGAACTGAAACAGCTGGAAGCCGAGGTTTCCCTTATGGAAAAAGGAAATCTCCCGCTGGATGAATTAATTGCGCACTTCCGTCAGGGAACGGAAGCGGCAAAGAACTGTTACCATTTGCTTCAGAAAGCAGAAAATGATATTACCATTCTGACCGAAGAAGTTTCCAGACTGGCTGATACGGGAAAGGAAGAAAAACAAAATGAATGTACAGAATGTATTGAAGGAAAAACAGAAAATAATTAACGAACATTTGTCCGCTCTTCTTGTTTCAGATTCCCCGAGCCATCATACGCTGTATCAGGCAATGAACTACAGTCTCCTTGCTGGAGGCAAGCGGATTCGTCCGACTCTGTTTCTCCTGGTTCTGGATATGCTGGGGGTCAACTCTTCCCTCTATCTGGATATTGCCTGCGCCATTGAATGTATACATACCTATTCGCTCATTCATGATGATCTTCCCTGTATGGATAATGATGATTATCGTCGCGGCCGTTTAACCAATCATAAGGTATTTGGACCGGCCATGGCGACTCTGGCCGGAGATGGCCTGTTAACGTACGCGTTTGAACTTCTCACCTCTGGTTCACAGATTTCCCCGATTAAGCAGAGCCGGCTGGTCTATATTCTCGCGAAAGCCGCGGGCCCCTCCGGTATGGTGGGAGGTCAGGCGCAGGACATAGAGTCTGAAAACAGAAAACAGACTGTGGAAGAACTTAAATTCATGGATTCCTGTAAAACCGGATGTATGCTCACGTCCCCTGTGGATATGGCATCTGTCCTGGCAGATTGCGAAAAGACAGAATATGATGCCCTGCACAGCTTCAGCGTTCACCTGGGGCTGCTGTTCCAGATTACAGATGACCTGCTGGATGCCACCAGTTCACTGGAAACCATGGGCAAGAAGGCAGGGCAGGACGAAAAACTTGATAAATCCACATATGTCTCTGAGCTGGGCATTGATGGCGCAAGGCAGATGGCGGAAAAGGAAGCTTCCGCGGCCGTAGAAGCGCTTAATATATTTGGTGAAAAGGCATGGGCCTTGCAGGGACTGATTCCATATATATTAAACAGAAAGAAATAAAGGTACAGTAATGTTGGATATTTATTCATTTACAGCAAATACAGCAAAGAATACGGACGAAAAAAAGAAAGAACATACCAAGCCGAAGAAAAAGGAACGTCTTGACGTCTTATTGGTGGAAAGAGGTTTTTTTGACAGCAGGGAAAATGCCAAACGGCACATCATGGCAGGCATCGTTCTGGTAGATAATGTACCGGTTGATAAGGCAGGGACAAAAGTGCCGGTAAAAGCGGAAATCCGCTTAAAAGGGAAGGTCATGCCCTATGTTGGCCGTGGCGGTTTTAAGCTGGAAAAGGCCATTAAGACATTTGGAATTGACCTGCATGATAAGGTTATGGCCGACTTCGGAGCATCTACCGGAGGATTCACTGATTGTGCGTTAAAACACGGAGCCAAAAAGGTATTTGCCATTGATGTAGGGTACAATCAGCTGGATTGGAGATTGAGAAATAATGCAAAAGTTGTTAATATGGAGAAGATGAACATCAAAGGCGTTACTCTGAATGTTCTCAAAGAAAAGGTGGATTTTATTGCCACAGATATCTCTTTCATTTCTGTATTAAAAATCATTCCGGCGGTTAAATCCGTATTAAAGGATTATGGAAGTCTGGTTATTCTCATAAAGCCTCAGTTTGAAGCCGGGAAAGAAAAAGTCGGCAAAGGAGGCATTGTCCGAGATCCCCTGGTTCATGAAGAGGTCATTAGCAAGGTAATACATGAATTTGCCAGGGAAGGTTTTTCCATTAAAGGATTAACCTATTCACCTATTAAAGGGGGACAGGGCAATATTGAGTTCCTTGCGTATATCCAGCGTGCAGTGGAAGGGGAAGAACAGGTTCCGTATACGGCTGAACAGATACATGATCTTGTCACATTGGCACATACCAACCTGAAGGGGTGAGTATATGATTTTTGCTGTTTTTCCAAATCTGGGAAAAAAAGAATTTTACACTTTATTTAAAAGATTAGAAGACATCTTTGCATCTATGCATATTACCTGCGTTTTCCCGGATTATTACCGGGAAAGTGCTGAAAAACATGGACTTTTTCTGAAACCGGAACAGTATCGTTCACTGAATTGGATTGGAAACAATGCGTCATGTGTCATCTCTATCGGGGGTGATGGGACATACCTGTCACTGGCCTGTACCATGGCAGAATATGAGGTCCTTCAGGTGGGAATACATATGGGGGATTTCGGATTTCTTAATCTTATCTCTCAGGATGAACTGGAACAGAGGATTCATGACCTGTATACCGGAAATTATCTGATTGAGGACAGAATCTTTCTGGAGGCCGAGCTTGTCCATACCGATGGGACCCGTCAGTCCCTTCCTCTGGCGTTAAATGATATTGTAGTGGGACATAATGAAATAGGTAAAATGGTCCGGCTCAACTTATCAATCAACGACCTGTTTATACAGACGTACGCAGCAGATGGAGTCATCGTATCGTCGGCAACCGGTTCGACCAGTTATTCACTATCCTGTGGAGGTCCGGTCCTTCCGGCGGATTCAAGGGAAATTCTGGTTGTTCCGGTATGTACTCATACCGGACTTCGGTCACCTCTTCTGATTCCGGAAGGGGGAAGTGTACAGATAACCATTCCGGAACGTGAGAAAAAGGTACACATCTCTCTGGATGGAACATATTCTTATTCCATGACACCGGAAGACAAACTGATAGTCAGAGGACGTAAGCAGAAAATCAGATTTATCCGTTTCAGGGATCAGGATTTTTACAGGATGTTAACCAGGAAATTTGCACAGTATGCAAAGAATGAGTAAGTAGTTTTTGGAGGGCAGCATGAAACGTTCTAGAATAATGAAAATTAAGGAAATCATTCAGAATCAGGTCATTGAAACCCAGGAAGAACTGGCGGAAGCCTTGAGAAAAGAAGGCATCAATGTAACGCAGGCTACTGTTTCAAGGGATATTAAGGAACTCCGTCTGGTCAAGATTCCTTATAAAGATGGCAAATATCGCTATGCTGCCAATGCGGAAAAAATCAAATCCATTCCAAGAAGTCATGCGTCCATCATGTTTCAGGAATCGGTTACCCATATAGATCATACCGGAAATCTGGTTGTAATTCAGACTCTGCCAGGAGCGGCAAATTCCGTTGCTTCTCTGCTTGACCATGCGGAATTTAAAAATAAAATGGGAACCATTGCCGGAGATGATACCATACTCATTATTCTTCGTCATGCGTCCGATTACGATGATTTTGTAAAATTCCTGAATGAAAGCTTTTAATTTTAATATATGACAAGGTCATATTGCCAGGATATATCTGATTTTTCAGGAATCCATCGAAACAGCCACCTGGAAGTGAACGGCCAGGTGGCTGTTTTTCAGAGAAAAAGGCTGTTTATTCTGAAGGATGCCGTACTGGTTGTTTTATCATTTGGGGAGGGGAAATGCTCCAGAGTCTCAATATAGTTAATTTCGCAATAATTGATGATTCGGTCATCGATTTTACAAAGGGAGTTACTGTGTTTACCGGGGAAACCGGGGCAGGGAAATCCATTGTGTTTGACGCGCTGGCAGTCCTTTTAGGACGTCGTGCCTCCATCCATATGATTCGAAACGGTGCGGACAGCTTTCGTGTAGAAGGTATATTCAGCATGGATTCCCATATACGTTCCCTGGTGGAATCCATGGGAATTGATGCGGATGATGAGCAACTGGTTATTTCCCGTAAAATGACACGGAAAGGAAGGGGCACCTGTACGATTAATGGGTCCTTCTGTACTTTAAAACAGATTCAGACGTTAGGAGAGCAGCTGGTTATTCTGCATGAACAGAATGATAACCTGGGATTGCTTTCTTCTGATTCGTGCCGGGAAATGATTGACAGTACGTCGGACCAGGGCCGCCAGCTCTGGGAGTCTTACCATCAGGCTTATGCTTCCTGGGCGGCTGTAAAAAAACAGCTGGAGGAATTCCAGGAGAAGAAACAGGAACATGAACGAAGACTGGATATTCTTCAGTGGGAAATTCAGCAGATTTCGGATGCGGCTGTTCATGCAGGGGAAGATGACGAAATAAGCCGTAATCTGGAACGACTGGAAAACCAGGAAAAGATTCATGAAAAGCTGGGAAAGACCGTTAATCTTCTTACAGAAGAAGAAGGAGTCAATGATAGACTGGCTGAGGCGGTAGAACAATTAGAATCAGTTTCCGGGTATGATGAAAACCTGCAGCCGGTAATGGAGTCTATGCAGAATGCGTACTACACGCTGCAGGAGGCGGCTTCTAATCTGCAGTCTTATCAGGATTCACAGGAGTATTCGGAAGAAGAACTCAACAATCTGCAGTCCAGAGATGAGCTGCTCAATGATCTGAAACGAAAATACGGACCAACGCTGGATGACGTTCTTTCCTATCTGAAATCAGCGGAAACGGAATACGAAAAACTGCATACGGTAGTGTATGAAAATGATAAGCTTCAGGAAAAGTTCAAACAGCAGACTCTTGAAGTCATGGAGGCTATGAACAGGCTTTACCAGCAGAGAGTAAAGGCTGGCAGAAAGTTCTGTGAGCGACTGATGGACGCCCTGCATATCATGGGAATGCCCGGAGCCTCTCTGGAACTTCATCTGGTGCCTTCCGATGTTCCTGTCGCTTCCGGTGCCAGAGAAATGGAATTCTACTTTTCAGCTAATGTGGGCGAAGAACTTCTTCCTCTTCGAAAAACCGCGTCTGGTGGGGAAATTTCAAGAATAGCCCTGGCTATTGAAGTGATTACAGCTCCGCTTTTCCGTTCCCGAACTCTGGTCTTTGATGAAATAGATACGGGAATCTCAGGGCAGGCTGCGCTTCAGGTAGCCAGACAGATTAAGAAACTGGGAGAATCTGTGCAGGTCCTTTGTATTACTCATCTGCCACAGACAGCCAGCATAGGTACACAGTATTACCACATTCAGAAAGAGGTTCTTAACGGAAGAACGATTACCAGGGCCACCCGGAGAAATCATGAGGAACATCTGGCAGATGTGGCACATATCATTTCAGGGGACAGTACCTCCAAAGCGGCGCTGAATTCAGCAGCAGAATTAGAAAAACTGTTAAGCAACACCTGAACTGATGTTGTATAATAGAAAAAAGTGAATATAAAAATACAAGGAGGAATATCATGATTAATGTTTTAGTCAATGGTGCAGGCGGTCGTATGGGCAGTGAAGTAGTTCGCGCGGTACATGCCGAAAAAGATATGACCGTTGTTGCCGCAGTAGATCCTGGACATGCAGGAGAAGATGTAGGCCAGGTTACCGGTCTTGGCAACCTGGGGATAACCATAGCTCCGGATCTGGAAACCGGACTGGCAAATGCCAAGGTAGATGTGGTCGTTGATTTCACCAACCCATCAGTTATTTTTGAAAATGCCAGAAAAGTCGTTTCCAAAGGTGTACATATGGTTATCGGCACCACAGGCCTTACGGCAGAACAGAGAGAGGAACTGTCCGAAATGGCGGCTAAGACAGGAAGTCATATCCTGATTGCTCCTAACTTCTGCATGGGGGCCGTTCTGCTTATGAAGGTTTCCGAAGAAATCGCAAGATATATGCCGGATGTAGAAATTATTGAACTGCATCACAATCATAAGTATGATGCTCCATCTGGAACCGCTAAACTGACAGCAGAAAAGATTGCCAGAGCCCGCCAGACGGCTCCTGCAGAAGATATGACCAGAGAAAGCCTTCCCGGTGTAAGAGGCGGAAAATACGAGGGTGTCACTATTCACAGTGTAAGACTGCCAGGCTATGTGGCACATCAGGAAGTGCTCTTTGGCGGATATGGTGAAACCCTTACTCTCCGTCATGATTCTTTGAACAGACAGTCCTTTATGCCTGGTGTCATCTTAGCTGTCCGTAAAGTATCTGACCATCCGGGACTTACCTATGGTCTGGAAAATTATTTAGAGTGAGGAAATATTATGACAACTTCCAGAAATCCGAATATCGCAATCCTCGGTGCAACCGGCGCTGTAGGACAGGAATTTATTCGTCTGATTGAAGAAAGAAATTTCCCGTTTCATCAGCTGAAGCTTCTGGCCTCTGCCCGTTCAGCAGGTAAGAAGCTCATGGTATGCGGGAAGGAATATACCGTAGAAGAAGCACGTCCGGAATCTTTTGAAGGGATAGATATTGCTTTGTTTGCCGGCGGAAGCATAAGCAAGGTGCTGGCTCCTGAAGCAGTAAAACGCGGGGCTGTAGTCATCGATAATTCCAGCTCATTCCGTATGGATCCGCTGGTTCCTCTGGTAGTACCGGAAATCAATCCGGAAGACATAGCATGGCATCACGGGATTATAGCCAACCCAAACTGCTCCACTATCATCATGCTTATGGCTCTGAAACCGATTTACGATATTTCACGAATTAAGCGGATTATCGTTTCCACCTATCAGGCTGTATCCGGGGCGGGTAAGGATGGCATTGATGAACTGCTGAATGAATGTGAAGCCTATAGCCAGGGGAAGGAATATACCCCGAAGATTCTTCCCAGCGCATCTCTTCCGAAACACTATCCAATCGCATTTAATGTAATTCCTCAGATAGATGTATTCCGTGAAAACGACTACACTAAGGAAGAAATGAAGATGGTCAATGAAACGCATAAGATTTTCCACGATGATTCCATTGCCATTACGCCAACCGCTGTTCGTGTACCGGTATTAAGAAGTCACGCGGAATCCATTTACATCGAAACAGAAGAAGTCGTTTCGGTAGAGTCCGTTAAAAAGGCTGTGGACGCGTTCCCGGGAACCTGTCTTGTAGATAATCCTGCGGAAATGGAATATCCGATGCCATTGGATACATCCAATAAGAATGATGTGGCCGTAGGCCGTATCCGCCGTGACCTTACTGTGGAAAATGGTATTAATCTCTGGGTATCCGGGGATCAGATACGCAAAGGGGCGGCACTGAATGCACTGCAGATAGCAGAATATATGATTTCTAATTCAATGTTCTGATTTATAAAAAGGAGATAGGATTATGAGCGTTTTAAAGAGAAGCCTTGGCCGTGTCATTACGGCAATGATTACTCCATTTAATGAAGATGGAACAGTAAATTATGATGGTGCCGTAGCTCTTGGCAGACATCTGGTAGAACATGGTTCAGAAGGTCTGCTCGTAGGCGCAACCACTGGTGAAGGTGCGACTATGACCAATGAGGAAAAGCTTCGCCTGTATCAGCTTATGGTACGCGAACTGGGACCTCAGGTGCCGATTATTGCCAACACTGGTGGTATTGATACGTTGGCAACCATTGAATTTACAAAGCAGGTTGCAGAAACAGGAGTAGATGCAGTACTTGTCATCTGTCCATTCTATGTAAAGCCTACTCAGGAAGGGCTGTATCGCCATTTCACAACTATTGCACATGCATTACCTGACGTACCGATTATGGTATACAACGTTCCGGGACGTACCCGTTCCGACATTAAGCCGGCTACACTTAAGAGAGTAGTCGATGAATGTCCAAATGTAATTGGTGTTAAGGACGCAACTGGCAATCTGGAACAGGTATCTGAAGAACGCAGAATCCTTCCGGATGATTTCCTGATTTACAGCGGCGATGATTCCATTACCCTTCCGATTATGTCAGTAGGCGGTGATGGAGTAATCAGTGTGGCCAGCCATGTAGTAGGTGATGATATGCTGGCTATGATTGATGCTTATCAGCATGGCGATGTAAAGAAGGCACAGCAGCTTCATATTAAGATGTTCCCGATAATGACCGGACTGTTCTTTATCACTAGCCCGATTCCGGTTAAGACGGCAATGAACCTTCTCGGACTTCCGGGCGGAGCTTTCCGTCTGCCTATGGTAGATGCTAACGAAGAAGAAACCGCCTTTGTACGCAGTCTCCTGGTTAATTACGGACTCCTGGACGCATAAGGCTTACAAAGGATAGGTTCCTGTACATCCTTAGTAAGAAAAGACAAAAGGCAATACCCGCTGATATATCCAATAATGGATTATCAACGGGTATTGCCTTTTTATATGGGTTCCTGCATGAAGGTATATCCAGGATGTCAGTGAAAATACCAGATTTTAATTGTAGTGGCGGTACAGACCAACGACCTTGCCGAGAATCTGAACATTCTTGGTGAGAATAGGTTCATAGGCATCATTTTCAGGTTGGAGACGTACATAATCCGCTTCCTTATAGAAACGTTTTACTGTGGCATCTTCTCCATCTACCAGTGCGACTACAATGTCGCCATTTATTGCGGTATTCTGCTGAGCCACAATGAGAAGATCCCCTTCGTGAATTCCCGCATTAATCATGCTGTCGCCTCTCACGGTGAGAATGAATGACACCTGATTGCCAATCAGTTCCGCCGGGAGGGGGAGAACTGTTTCTATACGTTCATCTGCCAGGACAGGTTCTCCTGCGCGTACCGATCCCACAATAGGGGTAGGTACGATTTTCTTTTTCCTCCAGGACATATCCTCCGTTACCTCAATGGCACGGGAACTGGATGGATCACGCTTTATTACTCCAAGCTCTTCCAGCCTGGCCAGGTAGCCATGTACCGTGGAGGTAGAACGAAGACCGACTTCGTTGCATATTTCACGAACGGTTGGAGGGAATCCATTTTCTCTGATTTTATTTTTAATGCAATCTAATATAGCCTGTTCTCTTGTTGTAAGTGAACGCTTGCTTACTGATTTATTGTTTGACACGTTAATCTTCCTTTCAGTGGACATTGAAGGGTATACCCTGTGAAAAAAGGCATTTTATCGACATTATTCCGTAGTTATTCTTATTTCATTATAAAAGATGGAATTTGAAAGTGCAAACAATCGTTCACGAAAAATATGTTCAGGAAAATTTGTTCGCCTTTTGCCTTGACCGAACAATCGTTCTTTGATACAATAAAGACGTCAAAAGAACGCTTGTTCTGAGAATTGTTGTTCGGTGCTCGAACGAAAAGAGGGAACATTATGGGACGCTTATATTCCAAAGTTAAAATGCTTTGTTTATTTACTATATTACTCGCTTTTGCCGGTTTTGCTGTGAATGCAGACGGTTTACTGAACACTGAGCGGTACCAGTCTGTTAATGTGCAGCCAGGAGATACTCTCTGGTCCATTGCATCCAGAAACGTATCGGAAGAAACGGATATTCGTGCTTATGTTTTTGAACTGCAGGAAATAAATCACATATCTAATCCCGGAACTATCACTCCGGGGCAATCCATTCTGATTCCCCGGAAGTAAAGCAGATAGGGTAAACCCCTCTGAAGATATGGTTTGTTCATATCTTCAGAGGGGTTTTATTATCTGTCCTTTTTATTAAATATCATGGAAATTGGATTGTTAATGAACAGATTGGCTTCATTTATATAGTGGCGTACCATTTCCACAGAGCGGTGACGGGTTTGTTTCATAATAATTCGTTCTTCCACACCGTGTAAGGCCGCATAGGTGGCAAATCCATGACGAAGGCTATGCGCACCATAGAGATCTTCTTGCAGACCAATACGCCGGGCATATTTCTTTACAATCAGATTAACTGTCTTGTCGCTCAATCTGTTCGTTGCAGGAACTCCGGATTTCAGTATTCTGCGGAAAAGTGGTCCTGTGGAAAGTTCGGCTTTGGAAATCCATTCTTTTACAGCCAGGACAGCACACATATGCTTGTCTTCCAGATAGGGGATACCCAGCTGCTGTCCCTGGCCCATCTGGTCAGTCTTAGATTGACGGATGGATACAATCATCCCCTGGGGGAAAAAGGAAAGATCTTCAACATCCAGGCCGACCAGTTCACTTCTGCGAAATGCACCCATAAATCCCATGAGAAGAATCGCCTTATCCCGGACTTCAGTTATATTTTTCAGGTCCATGGATTCCACCATTTTTTCCATATCTTCCCAATATATAGGGGTTTTGCCTTTTTGTGCAATACCCTTTTTGCGGCTTAACCCCACCAAGGCTTCCTTTACAATCCATTCCCGGCAGGGGTTTTTATAATCTGGTCCGGCTGCATTATAATTTTCAGAAATGGCACTTATTCTTCTGCGTATAGTGGATGCTTTAGCATAGTCAGCCAGATCGTTAATATAGTTGACTACCGTCTCTGCCGAGGCTGGAAATGCGCTCTGTTTGTGATAGCGACACCAATCACAGAAATCATTCCAGTCTGATTCGTAGGAATCAATGGTACTTTCCGCCTTAGAATCCGCCAGAGTCTCCAAACTCTTATCGGATAATCCGTCCAGATTTCTATGTTTGGTAAAATCTCGTATATAAAAATGGTTAGATTCGGACAATTGGAACCTCCCTCATATATTAAGACTGTTTTTAAATCTACATGTAATTTTATACAAAACGTTTGTTCCAGTCAAATTAAATGGGGAGCAGGGCAGAGTTTTCTCAGAGAGACAGAGGGATGTATAGTGACTTACAAATTTATTGATAGAATACAGCCGAAGTGAGGTGGTGGCTATGTCGTGGGAAAAGTTAAAAGGAATCCTTTGCAAAATATGGGATAACCATGACTTTTTGCTAACGGCCAAAATCTGTCTTAAAACTGATGAGCAAAGGCAGGAATTAGCTGATGCAATTGAAAAAAGATAGGCAACTAATTCAGACGAAGTATTAGCATACATATTAGCAATTTATCATGATGCACCATTTAAAAGTGAAAAGCATTAAGTTCAAGCACTTGAGAACAGCTCAGGTGCTTTTATTATGAGGAAAGGAGCGATGCATGGAACAGATTTCACATGACGACAGGCTGATTTTACAGCTCATAGAGCGCCTTACGAGGATGAAAACCAAGCTGGATACTATGCTGGTAGCGTTGGAAAAATCGAATGAACGATTTATGGCGATTGATGAAAGCTTTATGGATCTAACCGACCGTATAACCCAGGTTGAATCTGAAGCCAGCAGACCTGACGAGGTAGTCAAAGGAAAGGATGATGATAATGACGAAACAGGGAATTGATGTAAGCAAATGGATGAGAGTAAATAAGAATTTAAAATGGTATTGGGGAATGAACGGGAATGCGGAATCTCGTGATTGACCTCCTTAAACGTTTTGACGGGCACCGTACAAACCCGTCGCCATAACGCATTTTATACACAGGGCCTGATGAGGGTCCTTTTTTGTTGGAATGGAGACTATATGAACTGGAGAGTAAGGGCATTATGGAAGCTGGCCCGGGCGTTTACCATGGACAAGGCACCACCTCTAAAGGAAGGATATGAGTGGAGAAGTACCAAAACCGGTAAACATTTTATAGTTAACAAGAAAACCGGAGAGATTGTAGGAGGGCACCCCGAAAAGAGCAGAAAACCTGTAAAAACCGACTCTGGTAAACACTTTACTCAAAAAGAGTTAGATGCTAACATGGAGTTGGCAGTAAATACATTGATTGGGGTAAAGTGTAAAAAAGGATTATCCACACCAAAAATTACGGTTAATCGCGTATCTGATCACACCAATTTTAGAATGTTAGATAGATGTATAAAACCTGTCGATGTCAAAAAAGCACTGGAAAATGCTGATTTAGTTATGTATGGGAATACAATCAATTCGTATGTGTATCAACACGAAAGAATTAGAATGGTTATGCATACAGATGGAACCATCGGAACATGTATAAGGATTAGGAAGAGGAAACTAAAATGAGTAATAAAGGCATAGACCTTTTTCTTAAAAAAGAATTTGGTAAGACTGTAGAAGATTTAATGCATATGACAGATAGTGAATATGACAGATTTACCAACATGGTTCTTTGTGTCGAAGCAGAAGAAAATATAAAATGCGAAGGGAAACCATTATCTCGGAGAGGAAAACTTGCCGGAGAATTGTTGGACTTGATGTACACAGATTGATTTAGTATTTTAAGCACTCATAGCGAGTGCTTTTTTATTGCCTGAAAGGATTGAACTGCCAAATGCGGAACAGCAAAGAATACAAAAAGCAGGAAGCACGTCCGGAGATAGACATGCTGCCTGCTGATTTCAGGGAACTGGGAGAAGCAGCACAACCGCTTTACCAGTTACTATGGTACAGACCATGACCGCCAAGGCAATTCAGGATGCTATAAAGCAGGGGAAGAGTAAAAAATATTCCTTGATATATTTAACGGATATACTGTCGGAGGTGTAATACCTACACAGGATATTCCTAAATGCATAGCAGAATTAACTGTCATTGTAAAACTTAAAAAGGATACAGGTTCTAAACTATACAGGCTGGCGCTTTCCAAGGTAAGAAATCATCTTAAGCGAGTAAACAAGCCGGGCATGAAAGCAGCATACAAACAACTGGTGAAAGCTATTGATTCGCTGGATGATGCTAAAATCAACAAGGCAATACACGTTGCTGCTTATGAAAAAACACGATACTTTGCTGAACGAATAGCCAGAACTGAAACTTCCCGGGCATGGAATGCCGGAGTGTTTCGAAGATGGGCCGAGGATACCGACTGTGTTGCTTTCCAATGGAAATTATCTACAGCTCATCCTGTGACGGATATATGTGACCTGTATGCTCATGCGGATTTATATGGAATGGGTCCTGGAATATTCCCAAAGGATAAGGCTCCGGAACTCCCGGCACACCCACACTGCTTATGCCATTATGAGAAGGTGTATGCGAGTGAGCTGGATTCTTTATCGAACAATAGCTTTACTGAACAAGAACAATATGGGAAAAGTAAAAATGCTATAGTTAATCACACATACCTTAATTCTGGAGAATATAGGAGAAAATTTGACACAATTACAGACAACCCTGCTGTGAATAGAACATTGTATCAAATAGCAAAAAAGATTCTTAATCATAGAAGTGGTACGTTGTATGAAGATATGTATTGGGTTGATAAAAATACTGGAGAAATAGCCTATTCAATCACCAATTCAACACTTCTTAAAAAGATTGAATACCCTAAAAAGCTAGTTAAATTGATAAGGGAAAACCCGGATAAATATGTAACAGTTCATAATCATCCAGAAAGTAGGCCGCCAAGTATTAATGATTTTAATGCAAACGTAGGGAACCATTATTCGATAGGGATTGTATGTTGCCACAATGGTAAAATATATCTTTATTATTCAAATGAATATATACCTAAAGAATTTTACGATTATCGAATTGCTAAGTATAAAAATCGATATTATAATGAAGAGGAAGCACAATTAATGGCATTAAAAGATTTAGTACGGGGACACGATATTCATTTTAAAGAGGTGAAAGTTTAATGAAAAAAAGAACTTTACATATATCTGTGAAGATGATACGCTCGATTATGAAAAGATCAACGAATACATGAAACTAAGCCCGGAAGAAATCGATAAAGCTATAAAAGAAAAAGAAAAACGCTGGGCTTTGCTAACAGAAGAAGAAAAAAGAAAAGAATGTTTTAATGCATAAATTAAGCACTCACAGACGTGGGTGCTTTTGTATTGGAGGAAACGATGAAAATAGGGTTATAGGACATTTTGTGTGTTTTTTAATGCCAATGGAGCTAGTATTTATCGAGCTTCATTGGCATTTATTTTTTCTGAGATGATTTTTGAGGGTGGACAAAAAGTGTTGTAAAAAAGTCTCAAATCCCTTGC
>NZ_FMXA01000003.1 GCF_900103425.1 Dialister histaminiformans
TGGCAGTTTTCACAATGCCAACGCTGACTTCCTGCCTTTGTCTTCCCATATTTATGACAGGGAAACCCACAATAGGGACATCTTATTTTTCTCATAAACTCCTCCTAAAACACATTTAAGTCCTGATAAAAAAATAAAAGCCTATTTCTCCAGTATTGGCAAGGGTTTTGAGACTTTTTACCAACACGTTTTGTCCACCCTTATAAATCTTTTCAAAAAAAATAAATGCCAATGAAGCCCGATAAACACTGGCTCCATCGGCATTAAAACCAACACGAAATGTCCTATATCCCAAAAAGGCCTGATGGCCTTTTTTTATTGCACTCTGTTTTTCATTTTATATAACGTTAACGATTTCCTATCCTGTACAGTGCGGAAAGGATAGGTGCTGTAATCACCCCGGCAACTATCGCTTCCGGTATACCATTAGCTCCGGCAATACCTGCCAGCATCTCGGCTACAGCCACAGGAGACACTCCCTGATGCTGCGCAAACGGCACCCCCACCAGGAGGTAAAACAATGACAGAAACATCACGGTATGAAGAAATGTGGTTATTACCGCAGCACCTCCTGCCCTCACAGCCAACTTACCGGGAAGTATCCGGAATAATTTCCAGGCAATCCAGCCTATAGCCACCCGGGGCACTACACATATAATCAATGCATACAATGGATTATATGAAGACGCGAACTGCATCATCACAGCCGGTGAGCGAAAAGCCTGAATAAAAGAGAACATGCCGAAGAAAAATCCGGTCATGGCTCCGACCTTAGGCCCTGCCGCCATAGCGCCAATAATCGTTGGAATATGAAGTATGGTTGCATTTATTGCAAAAAGCGGAATAAAACCATATCCGGATATGCCCAGAAATATAGTAATCCCTACAAGAAGACCTGCTGTAGAAAGCTGTCTTACGCTCATAAAACTTCTGTTTACACTATTTACTTTTCCCATAATGCCTCCGTTCCTGCTCCTTCCGGATGCAGGTCGAACCAGAACAAACGGCTATCCTCATTGTCCGGTTCACCAGGGATACCGGCAGATATGAGTCTTTCGTCTGTCCTAAATATCATATTTTATTTTTTATCCTGCCCGGATATTGACTTATCTCCGTCTTTGGCAGAAAAAATCCATTGTGTTATCTTCTGACCGCTCCAGAGTGCAATGGCCAGGACCCACATATCCGAAATAAATGGGAACATAGAGAAGTAAGCCGGATCCAGATAAGCTCTCCAGTTTCCTTCCCATGGCATGCGGATAGAGATAACAAACGGAATAAACATAAGGATGAGCCATATAGAGGCTGTAAAGATAACCTGTGTGGCCCTGTATGGTTTTGACCCGTTTAATGCAAAGAACAGGTATACGCCCATAACCAGCATGGCAATAAAAATCTTGATATAAAGCACATACCACATGAGTGACATAAGGATATAAGCACCGGATACGGGATCAATTCCGCCGCCTCCCAGGGCATACAGGCCAAAAAAGCTGAGAATGGCCATTCCCGGAATGCTACCTATCAGGAACGTACATGCCATCCAGATGCGCAGGAATTCCCTATGCGCTTCCATAAGACGGGCATATACAGAAACCGCATAATGATCCAGTGCGGTAATGATGGCCAAATAGACCGTCATCAGCAGGACAGCCGGAATCACCAGCCAGTAGCCGACATGCCGCCAAGCCAGTTCCATCTGCGGAAGATAGTACCACAGAACGGCAGTCAGCAGCGGAAGACATGCAATCCACAGGACAACATATACCACTGACCGATAGGCTCTGTATTCCTGTCCAAATCCTTTTTTCTGTGCCATATACCAGAAGAAAGGGAATACCAGGCCGATAATAACAAAGCTCAAATAGGATATGGTAATCGATGCCGGAGTATGAATAATATACCCGATAACCGGAACCGGCAATACGACTGCCAGAAATAATGCTACCAGCTTTGCGAATTCAACATATTTATTTTCCATGAATTCCCAACCCCTTTTCCATTATCCTCTTCTGCCACGACGACCCTGAGGCTGTGTCTTGTCCTTCTTTACACGTTTACGCATATCCCGGCCTCTGTGTCCCAGTGCCTTATGTTCCTTTTTCTTAGTAGGTTTGTACATTCCAGGTACCACTACTTTTTTCTTCGGGCGTGCCTGTCGTACACGTCTTATGCGGCCTTTTTCATCATAACGGGTTATGGTTTCATGAATCGATTTTTCCAGACGTCGGAGAAGGGCTCCGTCTTCCGGGGTAACATAGGTAATAGCGATACCATGTGTACCCGCTCTGCCGGTTCTTCCGATACGGTGAACATAATATTCGAGATTTCTTGGAATCCCAAAATTAAAGACATGGGTAATCCCCTCGACATCCAGACCTCTGGCTGCCACATCAGATGCCACCAGTACCTGGATTTCCATTTTTTCAAAGCGGCGTATTACCTGGTTTCTCTGTCCCTGGCTCATATCCCCATGGAGTTCTTCCACCACAATATCCGTTTCTTCAGCCAGACGTTCAGCCAGACGATGGGCTTCATCCTTTGTATTGCAGAAAACAACACTCATAAACGGATTCATTTCTTTCAGATGTCTGATCAGCAGAGGAAGCTTATGTTCCTTTGTCGTTTCATAAATCCGCTGTTCTACTGTGGACGCCGTTTCCTTTTCTGCCACGTCAATACGCTCCGGATTGGTCATGTATTTCCGCGCCAGCCGGACAGTATCCTCCGTCATGGTAGCGGACAGCAGGATGAACTGGCGCTTTTTAGGAGTCTGATCCACCAGGGCTTCGATATCTTCTCTGAATCCGGCAGCCAGCATCTGATCCGCTTCATCCAGTATAACCATTTTTACGGCGCTCAGATTCAATGTACGGCGACGGATATGATCCAGCAGTCTTCCCGGAGTACCAATGATAACATGTGGATTTCTCTTCAGCTTCTGAATCTGATTTTCGATTGTACGTCCGCCAATGACATCCGCCGCGTCCACCCCACGTACGGAAGCCAGCGATTTCAACACATCAAAGACCTGTTTGGACAATTCACGGGTCGGCGTCAGAATCAGCGCCTGTACTTCGTCCCGTTCCGTCTGAATACGCTGCACGAGAGGAAGAAGATAGGCCAGTGTCTTTCCTGTGCCGGTCTGAGATTTGGCTATTACATCTCTCCCTTTAAATATGGCAGGAATGGCTTTTTCCTGTACAGGAGTAGCAACTTTTATCCCCTGTTTGTTCAGTACTTCGGTAAGTGCAGGAATAACACCAAGAGCTGCAAATGAAGTCATTTATTTTAATCCTCCCAGTTAAATATAAAATCAGGTTTTATCATAATATTGTAACATATATTATCTACACCTTTCGAGTATTCGCCTGGCAAAGGTTCTTAATGTAAAATCCGGATATTCCCTTTTACAGGAATATCCGGATTCTGTTGTTATTTTTATTTTGTTTACATTAGCTGAAGTATGCTCTTCCTGTCTCCAGGGGTGAATCCTTTAAAATCAGGCTTTTCCCGAAGCAGAGCAAGGATATAGGCTAATGCGCATTTAACTCCGGCAGTCAGTCCTTTTTCATCTATATCAAACCGGTCTGTATGATGTGGAGCACCACATCCCTTTTCAAGGTTCTGAATCCCGGTGAAGAAAAATACTCCCGGGTATAAGGATTCTGTTGCAGAAAAGGTTTCGGAGGCCATCCATGGCAAAATCGCATTGTCCATACAGGAATTTCCAAAAGCAGAAGATATGGCTCGCCGCGCCAGTGTTACACAGGGCGTGTAATTAACCGTTACCGGATAATACTGATCGGTAAGAATTTCAGCCGAGCATCCATAAAGGGAACAGAAATCATTTAACCGTTCAAAAAATGCTTTTCTGAACTTCAGACCATCCTCATTATCCAGCACTCTGGCAGTCCCTGCAAAAGTCAGTTCTGACGGGATGACATTGGGTGTATCTCCTGCCTGTACCATCCCCAGAGAAAAAGTAAGATTATGTGCGGGATCCACATGAAGCATCCGATAATTTCTGATTTCCGCAGCAAACGAAATAAAGGCTTCAATAGGACTGCATGCCTGATCCGGTCGTGATCCATGTCCCCCCTGCCCATGAATCTTCACCTTAAAGAAAAAGGCACCTGCCATGGCCGCCCCGTCCAGAATAGCCACTTTCCCTGCAGGAAGGCCCCATAGGACATGTGTACCAAAACAGGTATCCACATGAATATGGTTATCCGCCAGATAGTTCATCAGTGGTACTATTCCGCGTTTCCCCATTTCTTCTGCCTGTTCAAACATAAAGATAATCTTCCCATCCCATTCTTCCTTATGGCTGGCCAATATATGGGCCTCCGTAAGAAGCATGGCCATGTGCCCATCATGACCGCAGGCATGCATGACCCCTTTATTCCGGGATATGCAGCACCTGGCGGTTGAGAGGTTTTCTTTGTTTTCCTCTACAGGCAGGGCATCTACATCAGCCCTCATCAGCACGGTAATCCCCGGCTTCCCGCTATCCAGTACGCCAAAAATTCCCCCCTGGGGAACCTGAGTACAGGAAATTCCCCAGGATTCCAGTTTCTGCTTTATAAAATCCAGTGTATTGAATTCCTGCTGTGATAATTCAGGATATTCATGAAAATGCCTTCTAAGGGCAATTAATTCCGGCTCTGCCTGATTGACTATCTGATCTATATTCATATAATCCCCACTTTCATATTGAAATTATTTTAATTATAGAAACAGATATACGGCAGTGTCAACTCCGATGACCTCCCTGGCGGCCTTTCATCTGCCATATTATTTTCCCCTTATCTCTTTCCCATATACTCGTTCCATCCCTGCCCGTGTAACCAGCCAGACTCTACCTGATTTTCTATACTCTCCTTTCCGGAATCCGTTTTTAACCCGCCCCAGGCAATTCTGCCTCAGGGCATCGGACGTCTTTTTCCATCGCTCAGCAGCTTCTTCCAGAGTCATCACATCATTAAATTCCATGATTACCATTCCTTTCCTGATACGCCTGCCTGTATATGATTCCCTTTTATTTTTATTGTATCAGGTGACATGTCCAGAAAAACTCCCATTGCTCATAGTCAGGTTTCAACAGGCCACTCTCCCCTTTCCCCCGGTAAGGCCTCCCATGGAAAAACAGAATCAAATATTCAGCCTGTAGTCAAAATGGAATGAATATCCCACTGAAATAATGGCAAAACAAAAAGCGCGATGATCTGATTTCTCAGATTCCATCGCGCTTTTAACATTGGTGCCGGAGGTGGGACTTGAACCCACACGATATTGCTATCGGCAGATTTTGAGTCTGCTACGTCTGCCAATTCCGTCACTCCGGCGTATACTGACAGGATTAATTTTACCATTATATCGGTATTCAGTCAACCGAATGGCTGATAATTTTTGATGTTTTATCGAGCAGATTTCTATCTGTCATGTCCCAGGTAATCGGAGTCAGTGTAATTTTCCCCTGACGAATCCAGTATGAATCAGTATCTGCCGGTTCTTCAGCAAAAACTGGTTCCCCGCCAATCCAGTAACCTGGATTCCCCTCATTATCTGTTATCTTCTTTATCACATTTTTATAAATCTGCAGCCCCAGTCGGGTTATCCGGACATTTTTCGCTGAAAATTCTGCATCGGCCGGAATATTCAGATTATAGATACCTCTGGCATGTCCCAGAACAAACAACTTGTAAATCAGTTGGGAAGAAAAAGCTGCTGCTTTGTGGAAAAATGAAAGGTCCTCAGTATGCTCAACTGAAACCGCTATTGATGGAATGGAATTCATGCAACCTTCCATAGCCCCCGCTACCGTACCACTGTATAGACAGTCACTGCCAATATTAAATCCATCGTTGGCTCCGGATACTATCAGATCCGGCATATCATGGGCCAGAATCCCATCCAGTGCCAGTTTACAGCAGTCTGCAGGCATTCCCCCCACAGAAAACACGCGGATATGCTCCCCATAGCCCATTTCTTCACGGCATGAAAGAAACTGCCGGAGTGTGAGCCCGCTGGAGCAGGAGCTGCGCTGACGGTCCGGCGCCACTACCGTCACACGGGCATAATCGGATACAGCAAGCGCCAGGGCCTTAATCCCTGGCGCATCATATCCGTCATCATTGGTCATAAAGATATGTATTCTTTTCACCTGTCTATTTCCTTCTTTCGGGTCAAAGATGCCTGTTCAAAATGCATACTTCTCGTATGAATGGTATGTACCCACCCTTTCTTATGTCTGTCCAGATATCCCAGGAAAGTTACCGGAATCCATGAATACATAAACAGTGGATATAAGAGCCAGTAAAACCAGATTTTGAGTGGTACTTCAATCTGAAGGAGCACAATAAGCGGAAGTATATACTGGATAGTACCAATAACCGTCCAGAACTGTCGGGGAACCAGTACATCGTTATATAAAATCATGGTAAAGCATGGATAGAATATGTTGATATAGGTCATAATCCCCACAGCGGTAGAGAACAGCAGAAAGTAATTCTGCAGAAGCTGCATAATCCCATCGAGAATCATGAAACTCTTTTTTTGAATCGCTGCCTTGAACAGACGGGGAATATATCGTTCCGCACAGTCAAACTGCCCCTGTGCCCAGCGTTTGCGCTGTCTCCATGAAGCCATAAAGGTTAATGGCTTTTCATCATAGACAATCGCGTCATGAGCCCAGCAGGTACGGATTCCATGGGTAAGGCATTTCATGGAAAATTCCATATCTTCTGTCAGACAATCGCATCCCCATCCATATTTCCGGATTACATCAGCGGCAATACACATCCCGGTACCGCCAAGCGCGGTAGAGAGTCCAAGATTGTATTTGCCCAGATGCCACAGATGGTTGATAGTCCAGAAAGCAATGGCAAATGTTCCGGATACCCAGGTATCCGTTGGATTCTTTGCCGACAGGTACCCCTGCATGATTTTCTGCCCCTTTTCCAGACGGTTATTCATAACGGAAAGAAAATCCAGGTGTACCAGATTATCCGCATCAAACACACAAAACGCGTCGTACCCTTTGTTTAATGCGAAAATCTGGGGAAATGCCCAGTCCATGGCATACCCCTTCCCTACTTCCTCTTTGTTAAAGCGAACAAGGACATTCGCCCCATGACTGGCAGCAATCTTAGCCGTATCATCCGTACAGTTATCCGCTATGACATATATGTCATACAGTTCTTTCGGATATTTGAGCAATTTTAAATTATCCAGTAAATCCCCGACAACCATACGTTCATTATGGGCGGGAATGACTATGGCGAATTTATTTTTTGGTGCAGCCAGATTCTTCTCTTTTCTATGCCACATGCCAGCTACAGCGATTATAAAATAATACACTGTAAAGAATGCAATGACCAGCTGAGCGGGAATCATGACTAAATCCAAATAATGAGACATCGTTACTCCTCTTCGTATTTTTCTCTGATCTGTCTTCTGCGCCTGTTTGCACGACGCTGCATCTTTCTCTTATTCATATAGGTATTTAACATACCGAACAGGATATAGCCTGCACAAATAGCTGCTGCCCATGTTGTCCATTCCAGGATAATGCATACGGCTGCCATGGCAAGGCATATGAAGAGTGCCTTCGCATGCAGCTGATCAGCACTGGCCCCTTTATTGTCCGGGTAGTGTACCTCACTGACCATAAGGAATGCCAGCAGTACAACGAATGCACAGGCCAGCCAGTCCCAGATGCGGACACCGCTCATGACGTAAGAAGCAATGATAACTCCCGTGGTCGGGCAGGGAAGTCCTTCAAAATACCCATGTACCACATCGCTCTTTACGTTGAATCTGGCCAGTCGAAATGCACAAAGCGTACCAAGAAGCGCACAGGCCATCATTCCCCAGATTCCCAGGTTGTGAAGCTGATATGCGTAAATAAGCACACCAGCCCCGATGCCAAAGGAGATATCATCGCAAAGGGAATCCAGTTCCACTCCCAGCGGACCTGCTGTCCCCAGGGCTCTGGCTGTCCTTCCATCCAGGGCATCAGCGACAACGGCTGCCACAATGCAGGCAGCGGCCGTATTAAAATCTCCGTTCAGAGAAAACATCATACTTAATCCGCCAAAAAAACCATTAAGAGCGGTTACACCGTTAGCAATCCATGATTTATTCAATTACTTGAGCCTCCCAATCACTGACAATCCACCGCGAAGGACATCGCCTTCTCTGACACAAATATCAACATCCCCAGGAATATATATTTCAGTACAGGATCCAAACTTAATCATCCCATACAGTTCCCCTTTTTTCACCGTGTCCCCCAGATTCTTCCAGGATACCACCCGGCGCGCCAGAATTCCGGCTATAAGAATAACAAGAATTGACCGGTGTTTTCCTTCAATACCAATGGCTCCTCTTTCGTTTTCAAATCCCACGGTATCTTTATACGCTGGAAGAAAACGCCCCTGTGTATAGGACTGATACTGAATCCGGCCTTCCATAGGCGCACGGTTTACATGTACATTGAACAATGACAGAAAGATCGTAATCTTATGACATTTCTGTCCAAGGAACGTATCTTCCTGTACATCCTTCTCTACTGCCATTACGGTACCATCGGAAGGAGAAACCAGAATATCCTCTCCTTCAGGAATACGGTTATTCCGGTCAGGACATCTGAAAAAGAATGTAAAGTAACATGACAGAACAAAAGGGATTACTGCCACATATATATGTCCTGCCCATGCCAGAATAACGGCAATCAACAGAGCTCCGGCAATAAAGGGATATCCCTCATGTAGGATTAACGGTTTTTTCAGCATTTAACCTCTCGTCTCCCTTTTCCATTTTCTGACAGCCACCATAAATTTAGGAATGGCAAGCATACGTCCAATACGACTGGGCTGTAAATACAGACGGTACGCCCATTCCAGCCGATGTTTCTGCATCCACAGAGGCGCACGTTTTAAATTTCCTGCCATGACATCGAAGACGCCGCCAATTCCTACAGCAACCAGATTTCCTAATTCCTGTTTATGGGCATAGATCCACTTTTCCTGCTTGGGAACACCCATGCCTACCAGCAGCAGTCTGGCTCCACTGTCCCGGATCTGTTTTATTATTCTTGCTTCTTCAATGTCATCAAAATATCCGTCATGAATACCTGCCACAGGAAAATCCCCATACTGCGCAGAAAAACGGCGGGCCGCCTTTTCCGCAACACCAGGAGCTCCTCCCAGGAAATATACAGGCCAGTCATGCGCTCCGGACTGCAGTAACAGTTCATGTGCCAGATCGGCTCCTGTTACTCTTTCAGGAAAACGGAATCCCAGTTTTTCCCCTGCCCAGAGTACACCGGCTCCATCAGGAACTACGAGCTCAGCATCCCTGAGCACATGAGCCAGTTCATGATCCTGCTGTGCAAGCATAATCATTTCCGCATTAGCCGTAGCCACGAGATGAACTCCCGGCTCCTGCATAAAGGCGACACATGCCTGAACGGCATCACTCATACGCAAAGCCGCTATGGGAATCCCCATAACTTCATGAATGGAATACAATTGTTTTTTGTTCATAAGTCCTTTTATATCAATATACAGTAATCAGTCTGTATTCAACACTACATATACTATTTTATCGTAAGGTCCGGTGCATCCTTCAAAGATATGAATCCTTCTCTTACTACGATAAAGTCAACCCTGATGTTCTGTGCTGATTTCTGTCTTCTACAGGCAACAAAAATCAGACATTCTGTGTTATTACGTCATAAAATGCCTGTTTATCATTTTAAAACAAAACAGGCAGCATTACAACAGAAATTCCGTTTCACAATTCACTTATTATATCATAACACAGAATCTGAATGCATATGTCGGCCGCCCTCCGGTTAATCATCAATGATAGATCCTTGAAAAGAATTCCCCATGAAAACGACGGGCCAGTTCTTCCTTTACGTCCAGCCCATGGCTGATTTCTTCCCTGGCGGCTTTCCGTGCCTCTTCCAGGATGGGCAGATCTCTGATTACATTCGCTACCTTAAGATCGTCCATACCATGCTGCCTGGTACCAAAGAATTCTCCGCTGCCGCGCAGAAGCAGGTCTTTTTCCGCCAGAGTAAATCCATCCTGTATCTTCGTCATGAGGGACAGACGGAATTCTGCGGCTTCGCTGGTATTGTCAGAATACAGGATACAGTAGGATTTAGCCTTGCCGCGCCCTACCCGTCCACGCAGCTGATGAAGCTGAGAAAGACCAAATCGGTCAGCACCATATATAAACATGATGGTGGCATTCGGTACATTAACCCCTACTTCAATTACACTGGTTGCCACCAGCATCTGAATTTTGCCCTGTACAAAGGCTTCCATTACCTCATCTTTTTCTCTGGCTTTCATCTGTCCATGCACAAGCCCCAGGCAGAATTCCGGAAACTGCTTCGTCCGGAGTTCCTCATACACAGAAACTGCCGCTGCCAGATCCGCCTTTTCACTTTCCTCCACAAGCGGGCAGACCACGTATACCTGGTGCCCCATATTCATTTCCTTTTTCATAAACCGGTAAATACGCGCCAGCATATTTCTCCCAACTGCATATGTCCCCACAGGTTGTCTTCCCGGCGGTAGATGCCGGATGGATGACACATCCAAATCTCCATACACGGATAAGGCCATAGTCCGGGGAATCGGTGTAGCGGTCATGACCAGTATATGTGGATTATCCCCTTTAGTCTCCAGCCGTTCTCTCTGTTTTACGCCAAACCGATGCTGTTCATCTGTCACTACCATCCCCAGATGTGCGAATTCCACCGGATCTTCTATCAGAGAATGCGTACCGACCAGGATATCGATTTTCCCGCTGGCCAGACGGGAAAGGATTTCCTTTTTCTCCGATGCCCGGGTCTGCCCGGTCAGCAGTTCTGTGCATATACCTGTCCCATCATACAGTTCCGACAGGGTCTTATAATGCTGTGCCGCCAGAATTTCTGTCGGCGCCATCAGTGCTCCCTGATATCCGTTTTCAACAATTTTGGCCAGTGCAAGTGCAGCAATGACTGTTTTTCCGCTGCCTACATCCCCCTGTATAAGCCGCTGCATGGGCACAAGCCCTTCCATATCGCTTTCTATATCCACAAGGACCTGTTTCTGATCATCCGTGAGCTCAAAAGGAATATTCTTCATCACTGACAGCATCAGCTTTCCATCCGGCGAGCATTTGATGCCTGTATGTCCCTGTTCCCTTTTCTTCCGGAGGAGCCATATGCCAGCCTGCATAAAGAACAGCTCCTCAAAGGCCAGACGGTACCGGGCCCGCTTCTGTTCTTCCCAGCTTCGCGGGAAATGCATGGCATAAACCGCTTCTTTCCTTTCCATAAGATGGTATTTCATCCTCACCCGGGAAGGAAGATTTTCCTCTATTGTATCCATATGCTGTAAAGCATAGGCTATCATTTTCTGCATCTGCTGCAGCCGTATACCTTCAGTCAGCGGATATACCGGAACCAGTTTTTTCAGGGACTGGATTTCTTCCGGCCTGGCCGATATGGTTTCCGCATTGGACATCTGATATTTTCCGTAGACATACTCCACTTTGCCATAGGCAAGTATTCCCTGTCCCCGGTCAAATGCCTGACGCTTCCATGGCTGATTGAAATAGGTCAGATTAACAGCCCCCCGCCCATCGGTAAGTACCACGGTTATAATGGAGAGCCGCGGTCTGGGTCTCACCTCCCGCACATCCACTATACGCCCGTATACCACGTGTTCATCTTCTGTATCCAGCGCATCCATGGGGGTGATATCCGTCCAGTCCTGATATTTCCTTGGAAAATAAGAAATCAGATCTTCCACTGTATGGATTCCCAGACGGCCCAGCTTTTCTTCCATCTTAGGCCCCACGCCCTTAACCGCTGTCACCTTGTCTTTTAATTCCATAGGATTCTCCTGTTAAGAATACACAGGGCATTATTATATAAAAAAGTCCCCATCCCTGTAGAAAATTAAATATCTTGACTTATCTTCTGATTCTTTATATTATAATTCTACCGATAAAGCAAACACAAACGCTTGCCAGTGCAAGTATTTTATGCTATATTATGAATGTTGCAATCGCGGAAGCGCAAGGAGGTGTAGAACATGGCTAATTATTGTGAAATCTGCGGGAAGAAGACCACAACCGGTATGAACGTATCCCACTCTCATCTGAAGACCAAGAGAACCTGGAAACCGAACATTCAGAGAGTTCGTGCTAAGGTTGATGGCAAGGTAACAAGACTGAATGTCTGCACCCGCTGCCTTCGTTCTGGAAAAGTTGACAGATCTTTATAATCTGCAGATAAAAGACCGGTATTTACCGGTTTTTTTATTGCCTGTCCATTCAAAAACAGGGAATGATGAATCTGATATTTCATCATTCCCTGTTTTTTTATCCCTGTACGTAATTTCTTATGATGGCCATGGGGATATACTGTTTTCCTGAAGAGAACGGGGCTTTCGCCAGGATATGTGCTGCCTTTCTGGCAGAAACCTTCCGGCTGGTCCCCAGAATAGTTACTTTTTTCCATTCTCTGGTTTCCACTATAACCGCGCCATAAGCTCCAACCCGCTCCACAATCTCCTCACATAGTTTCTTCACAGGAAAGGGCCTGTAGATAATACATTTATCGTAAGGCGGGAGAGCCTCAGTCACAGCGCAGGAAAAATCAGCCTTCGGGCAGTGAATAAAAAACACGTCCTCATATCCTGCAAGCGCACAGAGGCGACCTATGATGTGCCATAAAATGGTTTTCCATTTCCCTGCCACCGCCATAGCCGAGGCCATAACGTACAGATTGCTGAATGGATCATCTTCCGGCAGAAGACGGCAGAAAAACCGCTCCAGAAATCCAGGCTGCATTTCCTCTGGACGTATATACCGGTTCTGCATAATCGCTGCCGCTTCTCCGGTAAGGCAGATTACATCCTCTGGATGAACCGTCCCCACACAGGATGAAATGATGGTCTCCCATGTATCCACCGATGTAAGCACAGACGTACTTACCGGTACAACCATCAGTTCTGCCATTACCATCGGTCTCCTCTGTACTCATGCAGCGCATTCCGGATATCCGCGCCAGTCAGATAGACTCTGTCCTTGGCGTAATACCATTCTCCACGGCCCATGGCCTGATAAATGATATCTATCGGAACATCAGGGATTCTTTCACAGTTTCTTATTACATCTCCTGTGACGCTTTTCAGCGTCACTACTATGCGGAGCCCTACCATTCGCCCCTTATGCACCGTTACGGCCTTCCAGTAGCCATCCGTCCGCGGATGTCTCTGATCGGTAACCTGAGCATATACCTGCAGCGCATCATACTGCTCCGCCGGAAGGCAGGCACGGGCTATGACATCCATAAGGATGCCCTTCTGCTTCCCTTCATTGATGACAGGCACCGTAAAGGAAAGGACGGCCTGCGTGTGCGACAGACTCTCTGCCACAGCCCGTGACTGTCTTCGCGTAACGACGCGAAACTCACAGTCCCCCTGAACCCAGCGAAAAATCCAGTAGGCGATAAATCCCAGGCATATGAGGAACAACGACGCCGCTATGGTTTCAAGAATCGTATAGATCATAGGTTATTCTCCAGTGTCCACCGTTTCAGCATGTGCCGCACTGCCAAAAATACTTTTAACAAGGGTATCGGCCGTGCCGCCCGATGCGGTAAAACAGAACTGATCCGGCTGCGGTGTTCCCGCCAGCTGATGGCCCGATTTCAGCAGGTTCATGCCTTCTTCCACAGTGACTTCCGCTGGATCCCAGAACGCCGCATGCGGAAGATATCGGGAAATTAGTTCTTTTTCCAGCGGGTAATGTGTACATGCCAGAAAGGCATATTCCGTATTTTCCGCCCCGGTTTCCTGTACGCCCCTGCGGACAATGGATTCCATGGACTCCCGGCTTTCTCCCATCTCTATGGCATGGGCCAGTCCTGGAAATCCCAGTTCATGTACCTGAATCCATGGATATTTTTCATGAATCAGATGCTTATGGCGATGGGTGGCAATGGTAGCCGGTGTCGCCAGTACAGCCACTTCTTTCACTCCGTCTAATGCTGGCATGTTCAGACTCATGCGTACTACAGGCACTTCACAGTCAAAGAATGAGGGAGCCGCGTTAAAAGAAATCGTATTGCATCCCACAATAATCATCTTGACCTGTTTTTTCAGCAGGTAATCCCGAAGGGACGACGCCAGTGTCGTGATTTCTTCCTTTGTTTTATCTCCATACGGATTATGCGCCGTATCCCCGATAAAGACGATTCCTTCATCTGGGTATTTTTTCTTCAGATACCGGGCTACTGTCAGCCCGCCCACTCCGGAATCCATAATTCCGATTGGTCGATTATCCATTACTTTCTGTCTCCTTCAGATATTTCTGCCAGTCTGGCAATTGTTTCTGCCGGCAATCGGGTCAGATGCCCTGTATCGGCATGGGATACGCCCCCCAGTGTGCGGGCTCTGCATAACAGTTCATTTGTACCTTCCCGATATATTTCATATTCAAATACCATTTTAGCCCGGTTCAGTTCACGGAGCCATGTTTTTACCAGCACCACATCATCATTTCGTGCGGAACTTATATACTTGATATTAACTTCCAGAATCGGACACACAATGCCCGCAGCCGTCAGATCATTGAGCAGAATACCTCCTTCTCTGAGATACTCCACCCGGGCCTCCTCCAGCCAGTGTACATAATTGGCATGGTGTACTACCTGCATTCCATCGTTTTCATAATAATGAACACGTCTTCTATAGGTATACATTCTTATTATTCCTCCATATTTTTTCATTTTACTACACAACATATTCTTTGTGAATGAATCCGCTTTCCACCGGTTTTGTTCATAAATAAAAAAGATACAGTGGAATCCCATTGTATCTTTTTTCGCACCGTTTCACCAGTTCAAAGACTTATTCTTTGTCTTCTCCCTTTTGGTCTTCCGGAGCTGTTGTCTCTTCCGGTTCTGCTTTTCCGGCCCTGGTCTGTTCTGCCTTATCCTGTTCTCTGTAATAAGCAGCCTTCTCTTCTACACGGGAACGGAAATCACTGGCTGCCTGGCGGATGTTTTCTTCTGCTTCACTGGCAGAGTTTTTAATCTTTCCGGAAACTTCTTCCGCCTTAGCCTGTGCGGCATCTGTCCTTCGTTTCACTTCATCACGAAGCCCTTCTGCCTGCTTTCTTGCAGCTTCCATCTGTTCCAGGGCAGCAGCCTTAGCCTGTTTTGCACGAACTCTGGCTTCAATTTCCTTGACCATAGCCTGTGCCTTTAACGCATCAGCTCTGGCTTTCATGAGTTCCACCTTGAGCTCTGCCTGCTCTTTCAGCAGTCTGGCTTTAATAACTGCATCGCGGGAAAGTTCCTTCGCTTTGATTCTGGCTGCAATCTTAACATCCCGGGAGACCTGATTTACAGTTTCTTCCGTTACTTCTCTGGCCGCCATAGCGGTATATTTTGCCGAATCCATCTGTTCATCTGTTACACCGGCACGGCGCAGTGTTTCTTCTGCCTTGTCTGCCACATCACTGACAGCATCTTCCAGATTATCCGTCAATGTATTGAATAATCTATGAGCCTTTACCGGGTAAAATTTCTTGATATTTCTCTTGAGTTCCTGTGTAAAATCCGCTTTTTCATCGCCCAGCGGGATATCCTTATCAGGATTATTCTCCAACGCTTCAGCAGAAGCTTTTCCTTCTGCCTTTTCCATTTCAAAAATATCAATATACGGCTTAATATTATCCGGCTGACCATCCTTAATCCAGCGCTGAGCCGCCTTACCGATACCAAAGGTAACCGATACCGCAATCGGCATCTGCATAAACGGCAGAGGAATCAGCGTTGCTGCCAGGTTTCCAAGAACTGTGCCGCCCAGAGACCCCATAAATGCCAGCACGGACTTATGAGTTACGGTTTCTCCATAAATACTGCCAATGCGGCTGATCATATACACTTCATTGGCTATCAGCGCTGCCGTCCCCAGAACCGGAGTCAGTACAATCACCCCTGCTCTGGCTGCACCCCAGCGAATAAGCTCATCCGCCTGCTTATCCCGGTCATCAACCACTTCTACTTCCACTTCAGCCACCGGGCTTTCTACCGATACTACCGTGTGTTTTGGATTTGCTGTCTCTTCAGACGATGTTTTCGTCTGCGGCTCCGGAGGGCATTCCTGAGTATTCCCCGCATCAGCAGCTGACGCCTCAGAAGCAGTGTCTGCCGCAGGTTTCACTTCCAGTGGAAGGCCTGCCGGTTCCTTCACCACAGCCTCTGCTTTTGGTCTGACTACTGGAGATTTTTCTTCCGGCACCTGTACGTTTTTATTCTCTTCCATAGTGAACCCCTCCCTGGTAATTGTTACTGATATCTATTATTTTTTATATTATACCACACAGATAAATAAACTTATTCGATTCTGCGCGCCTTCTGCCATGGATTATCTGCCACTACCAGTCAGTTAATCCGCCATCAACCATGACTACACTGCCTGTCATAAAGGAAGCTCGGTCTGACAAAAGGAAAGAAATAACCTCTCCCACTTCTTCCGGCCGGCCTATACGCATCAAAGGATACAATTCTGCGGTTTCCTTTTCACTTCCCCCATAGGCAGCAAACTGCCGTTTCAACAAAGGCGTCTTTATATCCCCAGGACAAACCACATTGATCCGCACTTTCTCTACAGCGAGTTCCAACGCAGCGGATCTGGCAAATGCGGTAACCGCTCCTTTCGTTGCACTGTAAAGTCCTCCCTGTATGTTTCCCTGCACAGCTGCATCCGATGAAACAACCACTATACTTCCCCTGCCGTATTTTCTGAACACAGGGATAACGGCTCTCACAGAGGCAATAACGCCAAAGACATTTACCCGGAACAGATTCTCCATGTCCTCATCCCGAATATTTTCAACAAGACCTTCTGCGTATTGTCCAGCTGCAGCCACCAGACCTTCTATCCGCCCCATAGCTTCTGCTTCTTTTACCACCCGATTGATATCCTTCGTACTGGTGACATCGCAGGGAATATACCGGCTTCCCTGAACCTTTCGTTCTGCCTCCCGACCCCGCTCCGGATTCCTCCCAAGCAGAACCGGTGTGTACCCATCTCTGGATACACATGCGGCTGCTGCCAGCCCAATCCCGGAAGTTCCTCCGGTGATAAGTACCAGTCGTTTTATTTTCTCTTTCATTAGTTATTTTCCTGTAAGTGATGATAAATATACAAATTCAATACCTTCTGCCTTCAGCTTAGGCACCATCTTCTTAAATGCAGCGGCCGTATTAGGGCGGCAATGTCCGATAATAATAGCACTCCCGTTTTTCCTTGCCCTTTCGGCTCCCTTCTGTATCATTCGGCATATAGCATCTACATCAGCTGAGTTATCTACAAAAAGATTATTCCGGGCATAAGGAACATGATAAAGTGCTGCGGCCTTATCCGCCTCAGTATAGGTATTAGTGGCACTGTCGAAGAAAAACATGTTTCTGGACGCCAGCTCACTCATCACAATCTTCATAACCCGCTTATCTGTAGTGGCCTTTGACCCCTGATGATTATTCATTCCCGATGCCTGAGGGATCTGCTGTATGGACTGACGGATCAGGCTGCGAATCTGTTCATCTGACATGGAATCCTTAATTACAATCTTTTCCATTCCCTTACCGGAAACGCTTTCCATTGGCTGGTGGATAATCACCGGCATCCCCTTCGATTTCCATTCTGCAGCTGCTTCTGATGTATGCGGCTCGTTAGGCATAACCGCCAGTGTAAGCGGAATCCCCAGTCCTTCATATACTCGCTGGCTGTTGAGATCTCTGCCTGCATCATCAATGCATACCGCCAGGCGAACCTTTCCATCAGCTGGAAGATTCACTCTGTTCTGTGTCTTTTTTTCATCCGGCGTTACGGCTTTAGCCGATGACGAACCTGAACTCGGTGATTTCTTCTCAGAGAAGGCATTTCCTGTGGTTTTCCTGACCTGCTTTTCCGCTGCTTTTACCGTCTGGCTTGTGAATTCTCTGACCTTTTCTTCCAGACTGGTCTTATTCGTATCCGTATCCTTATGTTCTGAATCCACATCTGCCTGACTATCCTGTGCCTTTGACTCTCCATACTGCGGAATATCCTGGCCATTTGGAACACTCTGTATCTCTATCCCTTTTTCTTCTGAATCCGGTGCAGCTTCTCTGTCATCCGGTGAAGGGAAATAGCAGGCTGCCGTCAATGCAGCCCCCGCTAAAAGAATCCCCCAGAAGAATTTATGGGATCCTGTTTTTCTGCTGTTTCTTCGTTTTCTGGTTGGCATATCTGCACCTCCACTAAAGACATTATAACAAACCAGGTAAACTTCCAGCAGATTTTACCAATAAAAAAGGCTATGAAAAATCATAGCCTTTTCATTTTCTCTGTATGTCAGATTATCTGGATGCCAGGTATTCTTTAAGGGCTTCAGCCAGTCTTCTGATGCCTTCTTCTGTTACATCGTCTTCGGTGTAGGAGTAGTTCAGGCGGAAGAAATTTCTCTTTCCGCTTACTGGGAAGAATGCATCCCCTGGTACATAAGCAACCTTCTTTTCAATTGCATACTTGAACAGGTCACGGGAATCACAGCCTTCCGGAAGTTCTACCCACAGAAACAGCCCGCCATGTGGATAAGTGTGCTTAACTTCTGCCGGGAAATACTTATCTATGGCATTGCACATTACATCACGACGATGTGCGTAAAGTCTGCAGTTATCCTGTACATGGCCTTCAAAATCATAGTTGGTCATATACATTGCCACTTCGCGCTGTGTCACAGACGGTGTTGCCAGGTCAGTGGAGCCCTTTACACGGTCCAGCTGCTTCATGATATCGTCTCTGGCTACCAGCCATGCCAGACGCATGCCTGGGCAAAGTGTCTTGGAGAAAGTGCCGGAGTAAATAACCAGATGCTTCGGATCCATAGAGATAAGTGGCGCGATTTCTTCACCTTCAAAGCGAAGATCCCCGTACGGATTATCTTCAAATACCGGGATATCGTAACGGGTTACCACGTCCATAAACTTTTTACGTCTTTCAAGAGACATACAGATTCCGGTTGGATTCTGATAATTCGGAATCAGGTAAATGAACTTTACTTTTGGTTCTTTCTGAAGAATCTTTTCCAGTTCTTCCGGAATCATACCCTGGTCATCAGTTGGAACTTCAATAAATCTGGGTCTGTTCAATGAAAAAGCATCAATAGCTCCCATATAGGATGGACTTTCAATAAGAACTACATCATCCTTATCCAGGAAGATACGTCCTGTCATATCCAGCCCCTGCTGAGAACCGGTAACCACCATGATATTCTTTGGGTCTACAGCTTCCATACCCATAGGTACATACATTCTGTTCATACGGTCAGCAATGGCTTTACGCAGTCCCATATATCCCAGGGAAGGACCATACTGCATGGCACCTGCACCATCTTGTTCTCTTACCTTAACTGCTACTTCTGTCAGTTCCTTAAGTGGAAAGGTCTGTGGAGCCGGAAGTCCGCCTGCAAAGGAAATAATGTCTGGCTGCGCGATAATTGCGAGTAATGGACCGATATCAGACGGCTTTAAAGATAACATGGTGTTAGAAAAACGAACTGCCATAATACATCTCTCCTTTACAATAATATATACAGCAAATATGTGGAAAAAACATCACTGTCTGCCAGCGATCATATACCAACTTCTGCGCACTTCCTACCGGAGTCGCTTACAGATGCCCCAATTTTTACATATTGCAAACGGTTCAGGCTCTGCCTGCTATAACTCTGATTATTTAATGATACACATAAAAGTTGATTTCACATATTTTAATTCTTATTCTTAAATATGTCAATGTTTGAAAATATTATATTTCCATTTTTTATGATTCAAAAATGATAATGTCCTAATAGACCACAAATGAAAATGTCCCAGCATGTTATTATCCATCTTTCCGTTCTAAGGCGATATATATCCTGTTGGCCTCATCATTCTTCCGGAAGAAATTAAAAGACAGGAAGCCATATCCGCCCGTTCAGGCCCATATAGCTTCCTGTCCTCTTATTTATTCAGCAGTTTTTCTGCCATTTCTACATCCCGTTGAATCTGCGTTGTCAGTGCCTCCACAGAAGGAAATTTGATTTCTCCCCGTATACGTTCTACAAAGGAAAGCATAACCTCTTTTTCATAAATTTCCTGATGGAAATCCAGTATAAAGGTTTCAATAGTCCTCTCCTGGTTACCAAAAGTCGGATTAGTCCCTATATTGGTTATAGAGGCATGGGTCACGCCTTTTATAAGGATTCTGGACGCATATACCCCATCCGATGGAATCACGCAGTTCCCATCCGTCTCCAGATTGACCGTAGGCACACCGGTAACATCGTGACCGCGTCGAAATCCATGAGCTACTGTGCCTGTTATGGTGTATTCTTCCCCAAGAAGCTGATTAGCCACCCCGATACGTCCCTGTCCAATCAGTTTCCTTATCACTGTACTGGAAACTTCCCGGCCTCCAAGAAGCGGACTTGTCGTCAGCGGTACAATCTTCACTTTGATTCCCCTGCCGGAGAAAAAGGCAGAAAGCATGGAGGGACTTCCTGCTGCATGTCTTCCAAAAGTAAAATTGCTTCCGCAGACAATACCATACAACCCGGATATGCCTGCCAGTGATTGCATAAAATCCTCCGCCGTTTCGGAAAGCACCTCCACGGTAGGATGTATAAACACCACTGTATCAACCCCCATTTTTTCCAGCTTTCTGATCTTTTCCTGACGTGTTTCCAGAAGCTGTACAGGGTGTTCCGGCCGAAGAACAGCCCGGGGCGGTATATCAAAAGTTATGACACACATGCGGGCATTCCCCTCATGTGCCAGTTGCAGCGCCTGCTGAATAACTGTCTGATGGCCTATGTGCAGACCATCAAAAAAGCCAAGAGCCAGCACTACAGGCCCCATGCTCATTATGCTCTGCACTGAGGAATATACGGATATCATAAATCACCAAATACTTTCCGTGGATGTAAAATTCCGTGTTTAATCTCCCCTATTCCCAGAAATCTGTTTTTTCCATATACCGCGGCCACCGGTATATCTTCTCTGTGCACGCGGAGCCGTTTACCGGTAAGGAAACCATCACTCATGTCCTCATCCAGGGTAATATCCTTCATTTCCCGGAACAGTGGACGTATATCCGCCATTATGGCACTTTCAGGGGATGCTTCTATTTCTTCCAGTGTTCTGGCCTCTTCCACAGTAAATGGTCCCATTTCCGTCCTCAGCAGGAACGACATGGACAGCGGACACCCTGCCGCTTTTCCAATATCGCGCCCCAGCGCCCGTATATAGGTGCCGGACGAGCAGATTACCTTCATCCGCACATACGGAGGACAGACTTCCAGCAGTTCAATGGAGTAAATGTGAACCGGTCGTGCAGGGAGCTCCACCTTCTCCCCGTTTCTGGCCAGATCATATGCTCTTTTGCCTTTCACCTTGATGGCGGAGAAGGCTGACGGAACCTGTTGAATATCCCCCTCAAACCGGGCACATGCCTCTCTCCATACCTTTTCATCGGCAATGGGGCGGCCTTCTTCCACAATGCTTCCCATAACATCTTCCGTATCTGTGGCAAATCCCATAATGAATTCTGCCACATAGTTTTTTTTATGTATTGGTGCATATTCAATCAGCCGGGTAGCCTTCCCCATAAAAACAGGAAGCACTCCTGCCGCCATTGGGTCAAGAGTGCCTCCATGACCGATTTTCTTCTGATGATAAATCCGGCGAAGCAGGGAAATCACATCAAAGGATGTCATTCCCGCCGGCTTTAAAACATTAAGAATACCGTCCATTACAAAATCTTCTCCGCTTCTTTTACTAACTCAGCCTCAGCTTCCTCCATAGGGAGACTGATGGTACAGCCTGCGGCACGTACGTGACCGCCGCCGCCAAAATGGGCTGCCAGCTGGGAAACGTCTGCATATTCTCTGGAGCGGAGGGAAACACGGGTCACATTTTCTTCCTGATACTTCAGAAGAAAGGCGATTTCCACACCGGCTACTTTCCGCGGGATGCTGACATAGTAGTCGGAATTGATTCCATCCATCTCCATAGACTGCTTATCCATATAAGCGATACCTATTTTGCCGTCTGCGGCAAAGTGAAGCGTATCCAGTACTCTCTTATAGGTTTTCATGCTTTCTGCGGTGGTCACATCCAGATGATTGGATATAAATGCGGGATCCGCCCCCATTTCCACCAGTTTGCTGGCCATCAGCAGCGTATGGGAGCTGGTACAGCTGAATTTAAAGAATCCGCTGTCAGTCCCCAGCGCCAGGTACAACGCGTTACAGGTATCCCGGCTCAGCTTAAGTCCATGGTCAAAAAACATTTCTGCCAGCAGTTCTGCCGTAGCCGCGTAGTTTTCCCGAAGATACAGATAATCCGTATATCCCTCATTGGAAACATGATGATCTATGCAGAGACTTTCCACATTTTCCGGAATATGGATTTCCCCTGCCCTCTCCCGGTTTGCCAAATCGGTAAACACGACAGCATCATATGTCCTGCCTTCCGGGATATCCCGGTTAATGAGCCGGGTGGTCTCTATGAAATTAAAGCGGTCCGGAAGTTCATCGTTGATAACCATATCCGCTTCTTTTCCCATGGATTCCAGCGCATTATGCAAAGCACATATAGAGCCAATATCATCGCCATCCGGGCGGATATGTCCTACCAGCAGAAACCGGGTATGCTTTTCCAGAAACTGAAAAGCTTCCTCCTTACTGATTTTCTGTGCCATGTTTTTTCGCCTCGTCATCCTTATGGATTTTCTTTATCAGCCCTTCAATGTGCATACCATAGTCCAAAGACGTATCCACATCAAAATCAATGGTCGGTGTGTAATAGATTTTCAGCCGCTTCCCCAGTTCTCTGCGAATAAAGCCTCTGGCATTATTCAGTGCTTCCAGAGATTCAGCCTTTTCCCGGTCGCTGCCGAAAAGGCTGACATACACAGTAGCTTCCCGAAGATCACCGGTAAGATGAACGCCGGTCACTGTTACAAAACCAAGCCGCGGGTCTTTAATTTCCTTAAGCAGCATAGAACTTACTTCCTGCTTAATAAATTCCTGAATCTTGCGTACTCTCAGTTCTGACATAAAATCACCTTATTTCAGTTCATCGGCTGTCTTAGCCGTTTCTTCCAGTTTGAACGATTCTATCTGATCCCCTTCCTTGATATCGCGATAATCTTCGAGGGAAAGGCCGCATTCAAATCCTTCTGTAACTTCCTTCACATCATCCTTGAATCGACGGAGAGATCCAATCTTGCCTTCATGAACTACGATGCCATCACGGATAAGACGGATCTGGCAGTTATTGGTTACCTTGCCTTCCGTTACATATACTCCGGCTACAATAACCTTCGGTGTATGGATAACCTGTCTGATTTCGCCGCGGCCCAGAATAACTTCTCTGATCTTCGGCGCCAGCATACCGGCCATAGCATCCTTCACATCATCGATAGCGTCATAAATTACGCGATAGAGACGGATATCTACCTTGTTCTGTTCTGCCAGCTTACGCGCGTTAGCATCCGGACGGACATTAAAGCCGATAATCAATGCGTTGGAAGCTTCTGCCAGCATAACATCGGATTCGGTAATGGCACCAACTGCCGCATGAACAATGGAGATACGGACTTCTTCACTCTTAATACCCATAAGGGACTGAGACAGTGCTTCTACAGAACCCTGGACATCGGCCTTGATAATGACATCCAGTTCCTTCATTTCGCCTTCCTTAATCTTTTCAAAGATATTGTCCAGCGTTACCTTCTGTACCTGAGCCTGTGCTTCTTCCTTCGCACGGGTTGCACGGAGTTCAGCGATTTCTCTTGCCTTCTTTTCATCCATTACATAGAAATGATCCCCTGCTTCCGGCACAGAATCCATCCCCAGAATTTCTACCGGCATAGATGGTTCCGCATTCTTCATACGGCGTCCCTTTTCATTGGTCATGGCACGAACACGGCCCCAGCACTTCCCTGCCAGAATACCGTCACCTACGTGAAGTGTACCATTGTTTACCAGGACATTCATGACCGGACCTCTGCCCTTATCCAGCTGAGCTTCGATAACTACGCCGTAGGCTTCACGGTTCGGGTTGGCTTTCAGTTCTTCCATTTCTGCTACCAGCAGGATGTTTTCCAGCAGGTCATCGAGCCCGATTCTCTTCTTAGCGGAAATCGGAACCATAATGACATCGCCGCCCCAGTCTTCGGCAATAAGGCCTTCGCGGGACAGTTCTTCCTTAATGTGTTCCGGGTTGGCGCCTGGCTTATCAATCTTGTTAATAGCTACCATAATCGGAACCTTTGCCGCCTTCGCATGGTGGATAGCTTCCACAGTCTGCGGCATAACGCCATCATCAGCCGCTACAATGATGACCGCGATATCGGTAACCTGCGCACCGCGGGTTCGCATAGCGGTAAACGCTTCGTGGCCCGGGGTATCCAGGAAGGTAATCTTCTGGTTCTTATAGCGAATCTGATAAGCACCGATTCTCTGAGTAATGCCGCCTGCTTCATGAAGGGCTACATCGGTAGAACGCAGTGCATCCAGCAGTGTGGTCTTACCATGGTCTACATGGCCCATGATGGTAACTACCGGCGGACGCGGCTTAAGGAATCTCGGATCATCCGGTTCCGGAATGTATTCGGTAAGATCTTTTTCCTCTTCCGGTTCCAGAAGGGTAACACCAAATTCATCAGCCAGAATTTCCACAGTATCTCTGTCCAGGTTCTGGTTGATTGTGGCCATAACGCCATCCGCCATAAGGTGCTTGATGACTTCGCTTACTTCACGCTTCAGCAGATCCGCAAATTCCTTGACAGTAACTGTCATAGGAACGCTGACTTCGGTCGGATAAACTACCGGCTTCTTTTCCTGCGGATGTTTCTTCTTATGCTGCTTCAGGGAACGGGCCATGAGAGATCCGCCTTCACGTTCTCTGCGGCTCTTTTCATAATCTTTCTTTGTCTTCTTACGAGGCGTTCTGAAACGCTTCTGCTGTTCCGGCTGTTCTGGAATAGCCATTTCCACCGGGGCCGGAGAACGCTTTCTCATCGTGCCATTTCGATTGCCGCCGCGCTGGTCTCTGTCCTGACGGCCTTCGCCGCGGTAATTTCTGTCGCTGCTGCGGTTTCCATTTCTATGATCATGGGAATCGTTGCGGAAATCAGAATTTCTGCGTTCCCGGTTATCATGGTTTCTGTCTCCGGATCTGTGACTGAATCGGTTGTGGTCACGATCTTTATAGCTGCGATGTTCCGAACTGGTTCTGCGTTCTTCCCCTCTATGAGAAGAAACATGTCTGTCTTCTGTCTTCACTGTATCTCTGTTGCTCTCTTTCTTTACTTCTTGCGGCTGTTCTACCTTGTAGGAAGAGTAGGAACTGTGATGAGATTCATCTGCCTTTCTCCCTGCCGGTCTTCCCTGTCGGTCAAAACGAACGGTCCGGATGGTTCGATGGGTATTTTTTCTCGGTTCTTTCCCACTGAATGCCTTTTCCAGAAGGTCTTTTTCCTTCTCACCAACGCTGTTGAAGTTGGTTTTTACATTAACATTGTTTTTCTGAAGTGTCCTAATGACCTCTTCATTCGTTTTCCCAAACATTTTTGCCAACTCATATACTCTATATTTCTGCATAGATTTCCTCCATCCTATGAGACTACTCCAGTTTGGTCAGCATCGCTCTGGCAAATCCCCGGTCGGTGATCAGTACAGCTGTACGAACGCCTTTGCCCAATGCCTGTCCTAACATTTCTTTCGTTCCAAATATACGATATGGAAGATGATGTCTTTCTGCAGCCAGCACATAATCTTTTTTCGTCTGTTCTGAACTGTCAGCGGCCAGAATCAGAAGATACCCCTTTCCCTTTCTGATTCCCTTTTCCACCTGTTCATTACCTGACAGTACTTTTCCTGCTTTCATGCAGAGCCCAATCAATCCATATATCCTGTTATTCATTTTCTATAGAAACTCTTATCTGTTCATACACATCTCTGGATACCGGACGCTTCAGCGATCTTTCCAGTCCATGAGACTTATAGGCCTTTTCAAAACATTCCAGGTTATCACAGATATATACTCCGCGCCCTGATTTCTTTCCTGTTCTGTCCAGCTCAATCATACCGGAGGGAAGTGCTACGATACGGATCAGTTCCTTTTTCGTTTTAGATTCACCGCATCCCACACATCTTCTCATCGGAATCTTCTTTGTCTTCATTATTCGTTATCCTCTGTATTGCCTTCTGCTTCAATATCCCCCAGGATATCGTCTGTATCATCAAAAGCACCTTCCGATTCACCTTCCGGTGTCAGAACACCTTCCTGAACCGCCTGGGATTCACTCTTAATATCAATCTTCCATCCGGTCAGCTTGGCCGCCAGACGCGCATTCTGTCCGGACTTGCCAATAGCCAGAGACAGCTGATAATCCGGAACAATGACATAAGAGGACTTATCATCTTCCCATACGGAAACGGAGATGACCTTGGCCGGTGAAAGCGCATTGGCTATGTACACAGCCGGATCTTCATCCCATCTTACGATATCAATCTTTTCATCATGCAGTTCATTGACAATATCCTGTACACGCTGTCCCTTAGGTCCTACGCATGCGCCTACCGGATCAATGGTTGGGTCCATGGCATATACAGCAATCTTAGAACGGGAACCGGCTTCCCGGACAACGGACTTGATTTCCACAGTGCCGCTGTAAATTTCAGGTACTTCCAGTTCAAACAGACGCTTCAGCAGACCAGGATGGGTGCGGGAAAGGATGATTTCCGGTCCCTTGGTTGTCTTACGTACTTCCAGTACGTAGCACTTAATCTTCTGATTCGGTTCAAAGGTTTCACCGGCGATCTGTTCATTATAAGGAAGAATCCCTTCTACACGTCCAAGATCCACAAATATGGTTCTGGATTCGCTGGATTTTACAGTTCCTGTGATGATATCCCCTTCACGACCGGAAAATTCCGCATAGATGGAGCCTCGTTCCGCTTCACGCAGTTTCTGAATCATCACCTGCTTAGCTGTCTGTGCAGCTGTGCGGCCAAAATCCTTCGGTGTCACATCAATACGGATATAGTCGCCTTCCTCATAAGCCGGATTCAGCAGTTTGGCATCCTTTACAGTAATCTTGTTGATGCCTTCTTCATCGTCCGGATCAATTTCCGATACCACTACCTTATCAGCGTAAATATGATATTTGCCTGTGGTGTGATCCATATCAATAGATGCCTTTACCGCATTGCCGTGTTCCTTCTTATAGGCAGTAAGCAGCACCATTTCCAGTGCTTCAAATACTACGGATTCCGGAACCTTTTTAATCTTTACCAGCGCATGAACCGCATCCATTAATTCTTCATTGATTTTTTCCTGTGCCACGATTTTTATTCCTCCGAATTAAAATGAAAAATGCAATCTCATCTGAGACATTTTATCCTTATCAATAATCAGTTCTTCTGTGTCGTTATAGGTAAGACGAATCTTTCCATCTTCTGTCAGTCCATCCAGACGGGCTGTAAAATTTTTAAGTTCTTTGCGTCCGTTCAGAGGGGCATACAGTTTAACGTCCACATCGCTTCCTGCAAAACGCCTGAAATCCTTATCCTTTTTCAGGATACGATCAATTCCCGGGGAAGATACTTCCAGCAGATAATTACCGGCAATCAGATCTTTTTCATCCAGCAGAGCCCCGGCCTCTTCGCTGATATGCTGACAGTCATTTAAATCTACACCGCCCTCTTTGTCGATGAAGATGCGGAGAATCCAATCCCGCTCTCTCACATATTCAACATCTACCAGTTCGATACCTTCTTTTTCCAGGCATGGTTCTAATAATGTTTCTACCGCCTTTTCAATTTCTTTTCTTCCCATAGCCGCTCCTATTGCTCCGTCTCCTTATCCCACGTAACTTTTTCATGTTAAATATAAGAAAAAGTGAGCTGAAAGCTCACTCTACCTGAAAACATATATGACGGATAAATACTTACCTTTGTCAGTATACCATAGAACAGGGATAATTACAAAGAAAATGAGCGTTTCCTGCTGGTTTTCATCAACGTTCCAATGGACCTGTCCCCAGTTTATCCAGATCCTTTTTCAGATGGAGACGTATTTTTTTCTCCAGCTCCTCCACTGTGCGGGCATCATACTCATGAACAATGCCCGGAATCCCCCGGTCACGAAGTTCTCCATAATATTCATCACGGTACATATTATAGAAAAAGAGAATCCCTGTATTCTTTTCCCTGTTTTCATACTCTGCGATGATATAGGACCCATTGAGTCCCAGCAGAGGTCTGTCAGGGGATATCAGCAGCCGGTATCCATCATAGGAAGGCGGAAGTACCTCTGCGTAATCCCACTGGGTAAAAGCCCTGCCCTTTACCAGTACGGACACCCTGTCCCTTTGCAGGAACTCGCGGGTGATGGCGGTGGGAAGCAGACGTTCCACGTCGCGCCGGAATCCATCGAAGTCCCCATGAATCAGTTCAATTTCAGTGATTGTATACATTCTGAGATAGAACTTGACCATATAATCCATGGTCTCTTCATCAAAAAGCACCCTGGCCTCCCAGCCGGTTTCTTCATCCTCATACCCGAACGCATAGTAAATCCGTCCCTCCTGCCGGTCAATCCGTTTTCTGTGAAATGTCCCTATCGTTTCAGGCAGTCCGGATAAATCCCAGTCGAGAAAGGCCTGTCGCCTTTCTTTCTGTTTCTCTGTAAGCTCTGCCAATTCCTTCACCCCACTTTCGTGTTCTTATCTGTATGCCCCGTCTGTGCGACGGATGCCTGCTGTGCCTTTAGCTTCTGGATTTCATGTTTTTCCTTCAGTTCTTCTTTAATGCGTATGACCTGTGTCACAAATCCCTGGGTTTCAGGGAACGGAATGGCATCTATATCATTAAAATCATCCGGCCAGTTCTTTTCCCGTATCCAGGTATCCACATTGCCACGGCCGGCATTGTAGGCTGCCAGCGCCAGCTCCAGATTACCATGATATTTATTAATCAGATATCGAAGATACCACGCCCCCAGCGGAATATTGATAGCCGGATCTTTCAGATCCCCGTAAGGGTTTCCGCTCTCCTGGGCAATCCACCGGGCCGTTGTGGGAACCAGCTGCATCGCTCCTACCGCCCCCACATGGGAGACTGCCTTTTCATCATATTTGCTTTCCACTTCAATGACTGCCTGCAGAAGTTCCGGCTGAAGTTTATACCGTTCCGCGTTAATCAGAATAAGCTGTGCCACCTGTGCGCTGGGATGATAATCTGATGCCCGCAGCAGGATAAAGCATACCAGACACAGGGCCGCCAGAAAAACCGTAAATATCTTCTTACTTCTGCTTTTCCTCCGCGGCACGTGCCGGTTATGCCTTCTATATTGATTTGCCCGTCTGTTCCTTATTTCTGCCATGTAAACTCCGAAATTTTACTCAGTTCCTGAAGTACCTGCCTTCTGGTATTTTCCTCTGACCCCTCGTTATTTATGATTACGTCCGCATAACTCAGCTTTTCTTCCACAGGTATCTGATTCTGCATTATCGCCATAACCTGGCTGCGCTTAAGACCATCCCGTTTCATAACTCTGGAAATCTGTACTTCCGTGGATACATAGACCACCCATACGGAATCCACCCGGGATTGCCACCCCGCCTCTATCAGTAACGGCATATCCAGGACAGCCAGTTTTTCTCCGGCGTCCTTACAGGCCTTAATGCGGCTTTCCACCAGATGCCAGATAGCCGGATGCATAATCTGATTCAGACGGCTGAGCTTTGCCTTATCCTGAAACACTATCTGCCCCAGCTGCCGGCGTTTAAGGGTCCCCTCTTCAGAGAGGATTTCCTTCCCAAACGCATCGGCCAGTATGGAAAGTACCGGACTCCCCGGATTCACTGCCTCCCGGGCCAGCTTATCCCCATCAATCACAGGAATATGCCAGTCTCTGAACCATGAGGCGATGGTACTCTTCCCGCTGCCGATTCCGCCTGTCAGTCCGATAATAAACATAGCATCCGTCCTTACTTTGTCTCGGCCCAGTTAGTGCCTGTATGTACATCAGCAACCAGGGGAACACGCAGTTTAACCGCCTGTTCCATGGTTTCCTTCAGCAGTTTCTCCAGCATTTCCTTTTCGGAATTAACTGCCTCTACAATCAGTTCATCGTGTACCTGTAACAGAATCCGGCTCCTGCATCCCATAGCCTGCATCTTTTTATATACATTACGCATGGCTATCTTCATAATATCCGCTGCCGTCCCCTGAATCGGAGTATTCATCGCCGTTCTTTCGGCAAAGGAGCGCCGGTTGAAATTCTTAGAATGAATATCCGGTAATTCCCTGTATCTGCCGAACATGGTCACCGCCCGGCCCGTGTTACGCGCCTGTTCAATCATGGTCTGCATATATTCATGGATATGCGGATATCTTTCAAAATAGGATTTCATATACCTGGCAGCTGCTTCACGGCTGATATTGAGCTGTCGTGCCAGTCCATAGTCACTGATACCGTAAATGATACCAAAATTTACTGCCTTGGCATGCGATCTCTGTTCCGGAGTTACCTCTTCAAAAGGAATCCCCATGATTTCCGCAGCCGTACGCCGGTGAATATCTTCCTTATTATTAAATGCCGCAATCAGTCCCGGATCTCCGGACATGTGCGCCAGTACGCGAAGCTCTACCTGAGAATAATCGGATGAGATAAAACAGTCATATCCTTCTCCCGGAACAAACAGGGAGCGGATTTTCCTCCCCTCTTCTGTACGTACCGGTATATTCTGCAGATTTGGATTTGAGCTGGAGAGCCGCCCGGTAGCCGTAACCGTCTGGTTAAACGAGGTATGGATACGTCCCGTTTCCGGTCGGATCAGTTCCGGCAGCGCCAGCAGGTATGTGGATATAAGCTTGGACAACGTACGGTATTCCAGGATTTTCTTTACAAAAGGATAAGTTTCCGCCAGCTTATCCAGTACAGACGCGGCGGTAGAGTACCCCGTCTTGGTCTTTTTCCCTGCCGGCATATGCATCTTATCAAAAAGTATATACGAGAGCTGCCGGGGAGAATTCACATTAAAAGATTCTCCCGCTTCGGTATAGATTTCCCGAAGGATATGCCTTTCTCTCTGCTGCATATCTTCCAGAACTTCTTTCCATCGTTTCTGATCAGTAGCAATCCCCGCCTTTTCCATAGCGGCCAGAACTTCCACCAGCGGAAGCTCAATATTCCTGTACAGTGCGTCTACTCCGTTCTTTTCCATTTCCGGCACAAGATGCGCATATACAGAGAGCAGGAATGTCCCGGTAACCGCGCCGCTTTCCTCCGGCGTTTCCATCTGTTCCGGATATACCGGATCAATGCCGCAGAATTCCGCCAGGTAACTGAGCGGATAATCCGTGCGTCCCGGGTTCAGGACATAAGCAGAAAGGGAAATATCTTCCAGTGCAAGTCCATGCAGAGGGAAATCCGATTCCCACAGTTTCTTGCTGTCCGTCACCACCACATGAGCCGCCTTTGACAGGACTTTCTGTACCTGCGGAAACTGTTCCCTTTCCGCTCTCCATACATGGTCATGAGAAACAATCATGACAAAAGGAGCCTGCAGAAAAGGGGCCGTACCGGTGAAGGGAATAACCAGTGCCAGTGTCTCCCCTTCCACGGAGATATCTTCACTCCATGGCTCCGCTTCTTTAATCTGTGTCGCTGTCTGCTCTTTCTTTTCTCTGGCCAGCGCCTCAAATCGTGGCAGCCGGCTGAATTCACTGACCATGGTATCCATGCCCAGACGACGGAACAGAGCGTTCATTTCATCCAGGTGCACAGGCAGTTTCATCTCATCCAGAGTGGATTCCAGCGGAATATCCCGGCGGATGGTTGCCAGGTCATATGACAGATAAGCGGCTTCCTTATCTGCTTCCAGCTTCTTATGGAGCGCTCCTTTGATTTCATCCAGATGGTCATAAATCCCGTCCAGTGTCTTATACCGGGTGATCAGCTTGAGCGCTGTTTTTTCGCCTACGCCCCGCACCCCGGGGATATTGTCCGAAGCATCGCCCATGAGGGCCTTCATGTCAATAACCTGCGAAGGAGTAATCTGATATTTTTCCATTACCGCCTCAGGCGTCATGGCATCCATCTGAGAAATGCCCTTCCGGGTAAGAAGCACGGTGACATGCTCATCAGAAAGCTGGAGAGCATCTCTGTCCCCGGTGACAATATAAACCGGAAGGCTGTCCTCATACCGTCTGGACAGTGTCCCAAGGACATCATCCCCTTCATATCCTTCCGGCTCATATACAGCAACCCCCATGACCCGCAGTACTTCCTTAATCAGCGCAAACTGAGGTACCAGTTCGTCAGGTGCCGGCTTTCTCGTAGCCTTATACTCACTGTACATCTTTGTGCGGAACGTTTCTCTGCTCTTATCAAAAGATACAGCCATGTATTCCGGATCCAGTGTACGGTAAATGCTGAGAAGCATCCGCAGAAACCCAAATACCGCATTGGTGTAAACGCCATTTTTAGACAGCGGCGGAAGCGCATAAAATGCCCGGTAAAGGAGGCTGCTCCCATCAATGATTACTAATTTATTTTCCATAACCTTCTCCTGTTAATTTCTGTTCCCTGTTATTTTTTCTGACTGTCTGCCCAGCGAATAAAGCGGCTGAAGTCTTCTTTCCTTCCCGATAGAAACAGTACATCCCCCTGTTGAAACGTCATATCCGGGCGGATTCGTTCTATGAGTTTTCCGTTCTGAACTACTGCAATAATATTCAGATCAAATGACCTGCGAAGGCTTGCCTCCAGCACAGTCTTTCCTGCCAGCACATCCGGAATCTGAGCCTTAAATATACTGAGCACTTCATTAAGCTGTACAAAGTCCAGAATAAGGTTGGATTTAAACCGGCTGGCCAGTCTTACCGCCATATCCCTTTCCGGATAGATAACCTCCGCCCCCAGTTTCTCCAGAATTTCCCCGTGTTCTGTAGAGCTGGCCCGTGAAATAATTTTCTTTACCCCCATATTCCCCAGATTAAGCGTAGCCAGTATCGAGTCCGTCATATCTTCCAGACAGACAATAACCACATCACAGTTTTTAAATCCGGCATCCTTAAGTGCTGTTTTGCTGTAGTCCCGGATAATCTGTGCATTTTCCGTAACATTGCGCAGCTCCCTTATATCTGCTGATTTCTTCCCTGCAACCAGCAAGTCCACTCCTGACTCTGCCAGTTCTTCCACCAGCGTATATCCAAAGCGATCTGTTCCAAGAATACCATACGAGACATTCTGCTTTGCCTCACTATGAAAGTTAAACATAATTCAATTCCTCCCGGTATAGGTTGCCTATTACCCAATGGAAATATAATCAGCCGGATATCTGGCCTTTGCATCATCCTCATAATACCAAAGTGTGGCTACAGTCAGAGGCCCCAGCCTGCCAATATACATAACAATGATGGTAAGTAATTTACCAGCCGTATTCAACGATGAGGTAATCCCTGTAGAAAGGCCAACGGTAGCATAGGCACTGGTCATTTCAACCAGCGCATCCAGAAAATGCAGTGAAGGATTAGTATACATCAACAGGAATGTACTTATGTATACTGTAAATCCTCCCATAAAAAACACCATGGCTGCTTTTTTAAAAGCACCTTCCGGTATAGAATAGTGAAACATTTCCTCCGGTTTATTCGTAACTGCAAGGCGAAGCCTGATAACCAGGGTAAAAAAAGTAGTCGTCTTGATACCGCCTCCAGTAGAACCAGGAGCACACCCAATGAACATAAGTGCCATAAGTGTCATCAGCCCAGGCGCCGTGAACGAATTAAGCGGTATAGTGGAAAATCCTGCTGTACGGGCCGACATACTGTAAAAAATGGCCTCGCCCCAGTTAAAGGATTCCGTACACTTGAACAGCAGCGCGCCTCCAAATAGAAGGATTATGGACATAGACAATGAAACGCAGGTATTCAGTGACCATTTTCTGTAATGAAACCCTTCACGGTAAATTTCATTTATCGTAACGAATCCGATACCTCCCAGAAAAATAAGTATGATTGTTACCAACGTAAGCCATACATTATTGCGATATATATACATACTGCTGCCGGTTCCCAAAATATCAAAACCAGCATTATTGAATGAGGCTATGGAATGAAAACAGCTGATTCCCACCGCTGTCCAGAAATCGTAGGATTTAATAAACACGGTAAACGCAGCGACGGCTCCCAGCAGCTCAATAACTAGAGTGGCCACCAGAAGAGATTTAAGGAATCGGATAATACCGCCCATGGTATTCAGATTGAAACTATCCCGTATAAGGTAGCGACTTTTAAAATTAAGTTTCTGGTTAAAGGCGGCCATAACCCCTGTCCCCACGGCAGCAACCCCCAGCCCGCCAATCTGGATAAGCAGGGCAATTAACGCCTCTCCTATCGGTGAAAAAGTAGAACCGGTATCTGTGACCACCAGGCCGGTAACACAGACTGCACTGGTAGCTGTATATAATGAATCGATAAAAGAAAGGGTGACTCCCGGTTTCAGACAGAATGGAAGACGCAGCAAAACCGCCCCCAGAATAATCACCAGGGCAAATCCTGCAGCTATAGTCCTTGCCGGTGTGATTTCCAGTTTAAATACATGCATGATTGTACCTCAAAACTACCTGATAATACCTATCCATTATACCATGACCACAGATATCTGAAAGAAAGCCGCAGGGGCAGGATAATTCAGCCAATTAAGCTGTCAGACAATAAAAAAAGCTCTACCATAGATAGAGCTTTTGTCTTTGAATTGGTGCGGTCGGAGAGACTTGAACTCTCACGGACGATGTCCACTACCGCCTGAAGATAGCGCGTCTGCCAATTCCGCCACGACCGCATATTAAGTTGTGTTGCACAATTTCAAAGAAAAGAAATGGTGCGGCTGGTGAGACTTGAACTCACACGATCGAAAGATCACTACCCCCTCAAAGTAGCGCGTCTGCCATTCCGCCACAGCCGCAAAAGTATGGTGCCTCAGAGCGGAATCGAACCGCTGACACAAGGATTTTCAGTCCTTTGCTCTACCAACTGAGCTACCGAGGCAAAAGTGGCGACCCGGATCAGATTTGAACTGACGATCTTCGCCGTGACAGGGCGACATGTTAGACCACTACACCACCGGGCCGTACTTGGTGGGCGATGACAGGTTCGAACTGCCGACATTCTGCTTGTAAGGCAGACGCTCTCCCAGCTGAGCTAATCGCCCACATTGGTGACCCGTGCGAGATTCGAACTCGCGAACCCGCCGTGAAAGGGCGGTGTCTTAACCACTTGACGAACGGGCCATCGTGGTGATCCAACCTAGACTCGAACTAGGGACACCCTGATTAAAAGTCAGGTGCTCTACCGACTGAGCTATTGGATCATAATTGGCAGGGGTAGTAGGGATCGAACCTACGCATGACGGAGTCAGAGTCCGTTGCCTTACCGCTTGGCGATACCCCTATGGCTCCTGAAGTAGGGCTCGAACCTACGACCGATCGGTTAACAGCCGATTGCTCTACCACTGAGCTATTCAGGAAAACTGGAGCGGAAAACGGGGCTCGAACCCGCGACCCCGACCTTGGCAAGGTCGTGCTCTACCACTGAGCTACTTCCGCATTTCAGCAACGATATTATTATATCACTGCAACGTTGTTTGTCAAGTCCTTGTTTCAAGAAACTTTTCTTTCAACGTTTGACGCTGCAGTCTTTGCATCTCTCGATGCCGCTCAATCGCAACGTCATGTTCAATACTTTACCAGACACGTCATCATATGTCAACAACTTTTTACAGAAATATTTTAAACCCGCATCGGACTCCAGTTTTGTAGGTCCATCTTCTCCGATAAAATCTGGTTTTTTTCATGCTTTATCTTCTTTTCTTATAGTTTCTGTTTTTTCATAAAAAACAGTAAAACCACCGGACAGTATTAAAATCTCTTATACTGTCCGGTGGTTTTATCTGTACTTTATGCGTTGGAAATCCTGTTAACTTTTTTACTTTTTCCAGATTACCGGCCGAAAATCTGCAGTCTTCTGTTAAAAATAGAATTATTCTTTTCCGTATAATACCCAAGATACAGAGTTACCGTATTCTCACCGGCCGGATTTTCTATCTGGCTTGTACCATAGGACGTAGCATCCACTATAAAACGCCCGTCCATTGACTGGAATTCTTCGGATAATCCTTCCAGAATGGCCGCTGCAAATGTCGAAATCCCCTCCACAGGTATGGGAAGACCTGCCGTGGCCCCCTTGCGCTTTAAAATGGCCGATACGGCCTTTCCCTGTTCTGTTTTCCCTGCCGTAATATCCAGAGGGCATGTGAAGATAGCGTCTGCTTCCAGGTAGGATATTCCCAGCAGAATATAGTAAAGGGATATCAGATTTTCAGGCGCCACGTGAAGGTCCTGCAAGGAATCCCCGGTTTCATTCAGGCCGGCCTGCAGCGCATCCATAACCTTATTCCCCGGCATCAGAAATTCCTGGCATCCTTTTTCACAAAGGTCCATCCACTCTGCCTTCAATCCTTCCATGGTCAGGTTTTCCTCGCCCATTACCGGTGGCTGATAAAAATAAGTAGCCCCAATCTGAGCGTATGGATTATTCCTGATTATCGGCCGGGTATACAGTCCCGCCTTTTTCCCTTCGGCCTGCAGATATATTTCCGGAACCCCCATATTAACCAGTGCCCCTGCCAGCATATCCGGAGTGAGTTCCCCATTACATTTGATAAATAATGCTTTCATAGTTACTCTGCCTTTCCATAATTCATCATTATCCGGTCAAGAAGGGAAAGTCCTGCTGCCGCTCCAAGCCCCGCGCCGCCGGTAATACCATAATGCAGCATCGGTTCCATATGAAGTGCCTGCATCTGCATCTTATGCACCGGTTCATCATAAGCCAGGGAAGGGAATATTCCCGACAGGACTTCCGGGTACACAATCGTTGCTGCCAGTGCTGCCGCCCCGGACACCGCATCATCAAACACAACCGCTACACCGTTTTTGGCGCATACGGTAATAAATCCGAACATCGCCACAATTTCCGTGGAACCTGTCGCGGCCAGTACTTCCAGTGGATTTTCAGCCAAATTTCCGACTTCTTTAAGGTGAAGACGATATCCATTCTTTCTGGTCGCATTTTCCAGCCGCTGATGAAGAGCCGCCGTTGTCACAGCAAGAGCCGACAGCATATATCTTTCTCCCACATGGCCAAGGCCGACCGCCTCGATTCCCTGCCTGATTACCGCCTGGGCCACAGCCATACCGGCGGAAACCGCACGTTCTGCCGTTTCCTTATCCATAGCCGGGTACCCATGATGCGTACCATGAATAACCTTCTGATGGAGTATGCCGGAAATTGCCGTGGTATCTTTCTGTAAACCTATATCAATCAGATACACTGGCGCATTGATTCTGCGCGCCGCCGCATTAACCGGCCCATATCCCTGTGAAATCACAGCCGCCTCATTAAAGCTCAGGCGCCCCTGTGTCTTATTGACTCCATCCACTGCCGTATCCCCGCAGAAAACAACCAGGGCTTTCCTGAGTGGTTCCTGTCCCCTGTCCTTATACAGAGAAAAAACCTTGTCCTGCATTACATCCCATCCGCTTTTATGGCTTTCCTTACGGTCAAATTTCATGCCTCTACCCCCAGTTCTTCCTTAGTCGCACATTCCTTATATATGTGAAGCACCGTTTCCAGCATATCGCCGGCCATAACGGCAGCCATACCGGTTTCCCACACAGGGTTCAGGGTAGATACCCCGGTAAGGGAAAGTCCCTGCAGTAAATCTTTCTGTCTCCTGTTTCCGCTGAAGCATTCAGAAGCCATCACTGACTGCAGTGAACTTTCAGACAGCGCAAAAGCCAGATAGGCTGCGGCCACGCCGGACAGGCCGTCCAGAATAACCGCGCCGCGCCGGGACGCCGCCCCCAGAATCACCCCGGTGAGGAATCCTATATCTACACCACCTGTTTTCATTAATACATCGAGCGGACTGTGGTTATCCGGCTGATTGGCATCCAGTGCCTGCTGCACCTTTTCTATGGCATCCACCACCTGTTCCTTACTCATCCAGGATTCGGGGCGATATACTTCCGCCGCATTCCACTCTTTCAGCCCGGCAATGACTCCGCACGCCGCCATAGAAGATCCCAGACTCAGGTTCCCCAGGTAAAATAGTTTCTTCCCTTTTTCAATCCATTCTCCGGCCATTTCAATCCCCGACTCAATGGCCTGAATGGCCTGCTGTCGGGTCATTGCCGCCCCCTTGGTAAAATCAGCGGTTCCCTCTGCCACACGCTGTCTGCTTATATGCGGATTGCTCAGCCCCTCACCGGAAAGTCCCGTATCCACAAGGGAAAGCTCAGCCCCTGCAAATGCCGCATTTTTCTCCGCCTCTTTTATCATCTGAGCATACGCCGGATTATCCGGAGTTTCCCTGTTTATAAAAGATCGGGCCGCACCATGCTCAGATAGCGGCGCAATAAGAACCTTTTCCGGATCCTCCGGCATGGTTTCTCCAACCGACAGCGCGTAATGCACCACCATATCCACCGCATTCCCCATATAGGTCAATCCTAAATACAGCCGGTTCCACCGGGTGCGGATTTCTTCTTCTGTCTCAGAGGACAGAGGGACAATTCGATTTAATGTATCCTCTAATAATCCCATATTTATCCTTTCTTATAAAAAAGGGGAATGGCATGGCCGCCCCTCCCCGTGTCTTTTCCTGAATATTATTTACTGTTTAATTATATCATAACCTGTATGGTCCGCTTGAATAACCTGGGCTCCTCCATGTACAATACCATATAGGAAACTCATGTAAATACATATAGTTATACAGGGAGAATATTATGTCTAAACTGAAAAAAGCCGGCATCCTTTTCGCCATACTCATTGCCGGTGCTGCTTCCTGGTTTTATTTTTACTGGATGAACACGCCTGCCTATGCAGCCGGAGAAATCCAGAAGGCAGTACAGAGCCATGATTATGACCTGCTTGCCTACCGGGTGGATTTAAACAAAGTCTATTCAGCCGCCATTGATGATTCTGCGGATGTACTTTCCAAAGATGGAAAAAAGGACCATAGAACCGCCGCTTCACTCCTCCGCAGTTTGAAAAGCCCTATTGCTGACGAACTGGTTCATCAGACACAGCTACGTTTCCAGGGCAAGAAGAAAGAATCATCCTTGTTCGATGAACCTGTAAATGCCATTACTTCCTATCTTGGATTTACTACCTTAACCATCACTCAATGCCTTTCCATTGAAGAAAAAGGTGACCAGGCTATTGTAAGTGTACGTGTTCATGACCGGAAATTAAAACACGATTTCACCTGGAAAGTACTTATGGAAAAAGATGTAAACGGGACCTGGTGCGCTACCCGCATCCTTAATCTGAAAGACTATATCAGAGAAAGAGAAGCTCTGCTGTAATACGCAGGCAGAATGACAAAGAGGCCGGCATCCAAAATGGATGCCGGCCTCTTTGTCATTTTAATTTCTGATTATACTTATACAATCTGGAACAGGAAAAACTTAAGATAATAGGTTTCCGGAACCGACATCAAAATCGGATGATCCGGCGCCTGCTGCCGGGATTCAATCTGCTTTAATGTCACTCCCGCGTCCCTGGCTGCTTCTTTCAGCATCTTGATGAACAGTTCCTCCCCCATAAAATGAGAACAGGAACAAGTAGCCAGATACCCTCCGCGTGGCAGAATCTTCATAGCCCGATAATTGATTTCCTTATAGCCCCGGAACGCTTCATGCACAGTCTGTCTTGATTTGGTAAAGGCAGGCGGATCCAGAATAATGTAATCATACGTATGGTTATGTGTCCGGTCGAGTTCCGTAAGATATTCAAATACATCCGCTTCCACCGCCTCTATTTCCAAATGGTTGCATTCTGCATTATGTTTAACCATAGCCACCGCCTCGGCTGAGATATCCACCGCCGTTACAGAAGCAGCTCCACCCCGGGCCGCATTGAGCGCAAAGGCCCCGGTATGGGTAAAGCAGTCGAGAACATGCCTTCCCCGGGCAATGCTCCCCGCTGCCAGACGATTGAATTTCTGATCCAGGAAAAATCCTGTTTTCTGCCCATTTTCCACATCCACATCATAATGAATTCCATTCTCCACAATATGCGTTATGGTCTTTCTGTCTTCCGGATTAAGAAGCGGAGAGTCAAAGAACCCCTTATACTGCGTGAGTCCTTCCAGTTCGCGTATCTTCACATCATTTCTTTCATATACACAGCTGACCGGAAGCCCATGCTGCCGGAGCACTTCAATCAGGCTGTTAAGGATGATATCTTTGTTCTTTTCTATTCCCAGCGACAGGACCTGCACAGACAGCACATCTCCAAATCTGTCCACGGTAAGCCCCGGAAGCTGATCCGCCTCACCAAAGATGATTCGCATATTATCATAATCTTCCGGCCGCATAACCTGGAGACGGTAATCCAGCGCATAGGAAACTCTGCGTTTCCAGAAGGCATCGTCAAATCTGTCATTGGCATTTGTGGATATAATACGAACCGTGATCTTGGAGTGTTCATTATAAAAGCCGCTGCCTATGAATTTTCCCTTTCCAGACAGCACCCGGACAATCTCACCTGGTTCAATCCCCTCGTCCTTCCCCTTAATTTCAGACCCGTAAATCCAGGGATGTCCCCCTTTGGCTGCCAACTCTGCCCGCTTACTGATTGTTACCGTTTTTAATGCTTCCATACAATTCTCCTGTCAGTAAAATATAGATCTCACATTCCTGCTATTTTACCACAGGTTACATAGATTGATAAGAAATATACCTTTCTCCTGCCTTTTCGTCAGACGCAAAAACACCTGACAGTCTCTTTCACAGAGCTGCCAGGTGTTTTTATGCATGCTGCCTCATAATGGTGAAAATAACAAATCCTGTTCCTATTTCCTTTTTACGAAAGCCACTCAGCCCAGGTATTTATGGAAGAACGCAGCAATCTTATCAAAAGGTATCTTATTCATATTGTCATACAGATCAGTATGGTTTGCCCCCGGAACAATCAGAAGCTCCTTATTATTTCCCTTAAGTTTCCTGAATGCATCTTCAGAGAAGTAACGGGAATGTGCCTTTTCCCCGTGGATAATCAACACCGGATTTTCAATTTCATCTGCATAGGAAAGAAGAGGCATGTTGGTAAATGAAAGTGCACTGGTTGTGTTCCATCCATCGTTAGAATTTAGAGATCTTGGATGGTATGCTCTTCCCTTATAATAAGCATGATAATCCTTAACGAACTGCGGTGCATCTTCCGGAAGCGGATCTACCACACCGCCGGCCCGCTGATATGTTCCATTCCTGTAGTCTTCCGTACGCTGCTGATTGAGGGCTTTACGGCGTTCCATTCGCTCTTTCTTCAGTGTATCACTGTCTTTTTCATAGTCGAAATAACCATTAGCAGTTACACGGCTCATATCATACATGGTGGAAGTAACCGTGGCCTTAATCCGGGTATCGATGGCTGCCGCATTTAACGCCATACCGCCGAAGCCGCAGATACCCAGGATGCCAATCTTATCCGGGTTAACATCACTGCGATTGGACAGATAATCCACTGCCGCGCAGAAATCTTCCGTGTTAATATCCGGGCTTGCCACGTTTCTGACATTTCCACCGCTTTCCCCGATAAAGGAAGGATCAAAAGCCATGGTAATAAATCCCATTTCTGCCAGTTTCTGCGCGTAAATTCCCGCAGCCTGCTCTTTCACTGCGCCAAATGGGCCGGCTACTGCCAGAGCCGGCATTCTGCCCTGTCTGTTCTTTGGCATGTACAGATCAGCAGCCAGTGTAATCCCATACCGGTTATGAAATGTTACCTTGGTATGGTCAACCTTATCGCTCTCTGGAAATGTCTTATCCCATGCGCTTGTCAGCTTGAGATGTTCTTCTCCTTCCCATGGGGTAGAAGAAATCTGATGCACGGCACCGGCTTTTCCGGACTTGCTGCTTACATCCGCCGCATCTACCGGCATTACCAGCCCCGCCAGAGTAAGCCCCGCCAGAACAAAGGAAAACCATTTCACTTTCTTCAGATTTTTCATTTTAACCCCTCTTTGTACCTAAATATGCATTCCTGCATCAAAAGCTTCTTTGAGCGCCATATGATTCTTAATATCCCCCGGTGCTGTCACTCCACCAGCAAAAACGGTTCCTGCCAACCTGCACCTGGGAAAACACTCGACCCAACCAGCCAGACTGCTGATAACCTTATCCGTAGTGTGGGGATTATCATCTGCTGCCGCCATAAGAAGATATACATCCCTGAACCTGTATTCCTGTGGGAATATGGGATTGCACCGGTCCAACAAAGTTTTCAACTGACCGCTTATCCCGTAATAGTAAATCGGCGTAGCAAATACCACCACATCTGCATTTTTTATCTTTTCGGCAATGACTGCCGCATCGTCCTGCATATAGCAACGGAACGTTTTCTGACAGGACAGACACCCGGTACAGAATCCCATTTTTTTCCCGGAAAGAGATATGAATTCTATCTCATTTTCAGCCCTTTCCGCCCCTTGTGCAAAGGCTTTTGCCAGCTGTTCTGAATTGCTGTCCTTTCGTAGACTGGCGGATATGATAACCACTTTTTTATCCACAAAAATACCTCCTGCCCTATAATGAAACCTCTGTCTTTCTGATGATTTCATTATAGGGCAGGAGGTAAAATAATAGCCAATACCCACTATCTTTCTATTATCATGCCTTTCAGGCATTTTTAAAACATTCTTCCATTCGTTTCTTCAGTATTTCTGCCGCCCGGGAAAGGGTATGTTCCTTTTTCCAGACAAAAAAATTACCACTGTGAAGTGCCGGTATAAAAGGACGGAATACCAGGTCCGGCCTGAGATCGGTGCCACAGGGAACCAGTCGATCATAGATAATCATACTTCCCATCCCCTGCTCCACAAGAAAGGCCGCATTATAAGCCAGATTATAGGTAGCTGTAACATGAAGCGACGTATACTCTCCCATCCATCGCTGTATCTCATTTCGAGATGCCAACTGTGACGATACAATGACGGGTTCTTTCCTGAGATCCACAGCACGGATTCCCGGTTTATCCGCCAGAGGATTGTCCTTTCTCATTAGAAGTCCCCATGTATCACGGTAGGGCAGCTGAATATAATGATAATTTTCCGGTGGAATACTGCGGCACAGGAGAGCAAAATCAAGAAGTCCCTTCTCCATATAGTCCAGAGATTGCCTGGTATTTCCGCTCAGAAGATGAAGATGTACATCGGTATACTGGCGAAGCACAGGTGCCAGTGCCTTGATTACATCACGCATGGCTTCTGTTTCCCCGCAGCCTATATATACATCCCCGGCTACCGCTTCCCCCAGATGGGCAAACTCATTCCTGGTCCTCTCTTCCAAAGACATAATTTCTTCCGCTCTTGTCTTAAAAAGAATTCCTGCCTCTGTCAGTGTGGTTCGTCTTTTTCCACGTACAAAGAGGTCTGTGCCCAGCTCCTCTTCTAGTTCCTTTAATTGTCTGGATAATGTGGGCTGTGTCAGATGCAGTTTCTCTGCTGCCTTTGTTATATTTTCCTCTCTGGCCACCGCCAGAAAATACCTCATAACCCGAAGCTCCATACACCCTCCACTTATTTTTCTGCAAACTAAATATTTTCTTCAAGAAACTCCCTGAGCACCACAGCCTGATTATGTTCCCTGTCTTTAGCACCAAATAACAGGGTAACTGGTCCCTCATCCATGTGCTGCCTTATCAAAGTTATAAACGACTCTGTTTCCGGATTATCTTCCAGTTCTTTCCAATATCGCTTCCTGAATTCTTCGTATCTGGACGGATCATGACCAAACCATTTCCTGAGCTCCGATGATGGAGCAATCATTTTATCCCATTCCTTTAATGCTGCCTTTTCCCTGGAAACACCCCGTGGCCAGACCCGATCTACAAGGATACGAAATCCATCTGTCGCATCAGGGGCATCATAGATACGCTTTATCTGTATGTTCATTTTTATCCTCCTGTCATATTTCTATTGTAGCATACGCTTTCTTTTCCTCTTTGCCTGTAATTTTCCAACAAAAAACTGTGAACCCATTGGATTCACAGTTTTTTGTTAACTCTGTAATCTGATAATGATTCAGATTACATCATTCCACCCATGCCACCTGCCGGCATCTGTGGAACTGCTGGCTTTTCTTCCGGGATATCCCCAACTACAGCTTCCGTGGTGAGTACCAGGGCAGCAATACTTGCTGCATTCTGCAGTGCGCTGCGGGTTACCTTGGCCGGATCCACAATACCAGCTGCCATCATATCTTCATACTTATCTTCAGCTGCATTGTAGCCAATGCCTTCCTTGGCTTCCTTAATCTTTTCTACAACGATTGCGCCTTCTACGCCTGCGTTATCAGCAATCTGGCGTACCGGAGCTTCAATGGCATGGCGAACCAGATTGATACCCGTCTGTACATCCCCTTCAGCCTTCAGGCTGTCAAGGCTCTTCTGGATGTTAACCAGGGTTGTGCCGCCGCCGGCAACGATACCTTCTTCTACTGCTGCGCGGGTTGCATTGAGTGCATCTTCCAGACGAAGCTTCTTATCCTTCATTTCTACTTCGGTTGCTGCGCCTACTTCAATGACAGCTACGCCGCCAGACAGCTTAGCCAGACGTTCCTGAAGCTTATCCTTGTCGAACTGAGATGTGGTGTTGGCCATCTGTTCACGAATCTGAGATACTCTCTGAGCGATCAGAGCCTTATCTCCTGCACCGCCGACAATAACAGTGTTGTCCTTGGTAATGCGAACCTGATGAGCGCTGCCCAAATCAGCCGGGGTTGCGCTGGAGAGCTTACGCCCCATATCTTCGCTGATAACGGTTGCGCCGGTGAGGCATGCAATATCCTGAAGCATAGCCTTACGGCGATCGCCGAAGCCTGGTGCCTTAACAGCTGCACACTTCAGTGCGCCACGGAGTCTATTAACTACCAGGGTTGCCAGAGCTTCACCTTCTACATCTTCAGCGATGATAAGGAGTTCCTTGCCGGACTGAACAACCTTTTCCAGAAGTGGAAGAATGTCCTGAAGTACATTAATCTTCTTATCGGTGATGAGGATCAGCGGATCATCCATGACGCATTCCATCTTATCTGCATCAGAAATCATATATGGGCTGATATACCCGCGGTCAAACTGCATACCTTCTACTACGCGGAGGTTGGTTCCCATTCCCTTGGAATCTTCTACAGTGATAACGCCGTCATTGCCAACCTTTTCCATGGCATCAGCAATAAGCTGACCAACTGTCTTATCTGCAGCAGAAATGGATGCAACCTGAGCAATGGCTTCCTTAGTCTTAACCGGAACAGACTTCTTCTTGATTTCTTCAACCAGTCTGTTAACTGCCATTTCAATACCCTTCTTGAGTACCATCGGGTTAGCGCCGGCAGCAACGTTTCTCATCCCTTCATGAATCATGGACTGTGCAAGCAGGGTTGCCGTTGTGGTACCATCGCCAGCTACATCATTGGTCTTGGTTGCAACTTCCTTTACCAGCTGAGCCCCCATATTTTCAATCGGATCCGGAAGTTCAATTTCACGGGCAATAGAAACACCATCATTGACAATGTTTGGTGCACCATACTTCTTATCCAGTACTACATTGCGGCCCTTTGGTCCCAATGTAATCTTAACTGCATTTGCCAGCTGATCTACACCTCTGAGCAGGGCTGCGCGAGCTTCTTCATTATAAAGTACTTTCTTTGCCATAATATCTATGCTCCTCTTTCTATCTCACAAAATAAACCTGATTCACATCTGTATTAAAGAATAGCTAAAATGTCTCTTTCAGACAGAAGCAGATACTTTTCGCCCTTGTCTTCAATTTCAGTGCCGGAGTACTTAGCAAAGAGTACTTCGTCGCCTTCCTTAACTTCCAGAGGAAGACGCTTGCCTTCTTCAGTCATTTTGCCGGAACCTACAGCAACAACTACGCCCTTCTGGGACTTCTTCTGTGCTGTATCTGGCAGCAGAATACCACCCATAGTCTTTGTTTCTTCTTCTTCAACTTTAACCAATACGCGATCTGCTAATGGCTTCAACATTTCTATTCCTCCTTTTATTTCATTGCGATTTCTTTCATTTATTAGCACTCACATCGACTGAGTGCTAACTTACATTACTTATCATACCACCTTTTTCTGTAAATGCAAGTTTTTTTCAAAATTTCATCTGGAGAATATTTTTCCATGGCACACAGAAAATGATGCTTCCGGTACACCGTCACACCATGTACAGGCATATAACCGTATAAGGCGTATAATATGTATATAGTTTATATGTTCAATTACTCCTAGGGAGGAATACGCAACCATGCGGTCATTTATATCCGTAATCCCAAAAAAAATAAAATATTTGTGTACAAAAATCAGACATCTCTATAAAACGCATGGGCGTACTGCCTACGGCATTACCATTATGCTTTCCATTGCCGGCTGCCTCATTATAGGATTCTGGTATTTTCTGACTTCACAGGCTGCCAGTATATTTAATTACACGGTAAACCACCGTCAACTGTTTCCAGGAACTATTACCGTATCCAGATTATCAGCCAATATGCTTGGCCAGGTCAGTTTTGAAAATCTGGAATGGAGGGATACTTCCGGCAGACGACTGGCTACCATCCCGGAAGGTCAATTCCGTGTCAGCATCTGGGATATGCTTACCGGTAGAATTGGGACAACCACACTGAAATCTGCAACACTGAATGGCGGGTATGTCCATCTGTACTTCAATGATCATATGCAGCTGCTTGGAATCACTCCGGATACGAAAGAAACCTCATCCTCCTCTGATGAAAAAGAGGATCTGAGCATTACGGGACTGAAAGGTAATCATAAGTTTATCTGCCAGCTGAATCTGAACAATTTCATTGTAGAAACCACATCTCCTGACCGTCATCTGGTCATCACTAATTTCAACGCAGCCATGGATATAAATACCGGAAAAGTGTCTTCCATTCAGTGTTCTACCGGCCATTTTGAAGGAACAGTCTCTGCCGCCGGCTTTACCCTGGATGGAACCATTGATTTTGCTCCGTCGGTTCCCCGGTATAATCTTGCCCTCTTTATAAAGGACTGCAATCCAAAATCCCTGAACGTGGGCATCGATATTGATGATCCGGCTTCCGTCCGTGCCCGGATAGATGGCGATTTGCCAGATCCTATCATTTCCGGAAAGCTCATGCTGTCGCGCATGACACTGCCAGGACTTCCATTTGAAAACGTAAATGGCCACTTCATTTATCATAACGGCCGCCTGGATGCTGATAACGTAACCGCCAGCGTATTCGATGGCCAGGTCAGTGCCCATGGCAATTTCGACATTGACCACAAAACCTATAAAGCATTCATCCGGGGTGTCAATCTAAAAGCCAGCCAGGCTGCAAAAGGCAGTCATATCCGCTGCCTGGTAACCCTGGACATGTGGATGAGTTCTGATCCTATACGTCATCAGGAAATAGGAGGTACATTTTTCTCCGGCCCAGGGAAATACATTATTCTTCCCTTTAACCGGATTTCCGGGCGTTTTGATAAGAAAAACGGCGTCCTTGCTTTTCATGATGTAGTTATCAGTCTTGCGCTGGGCGATGTAACCACGGATGGGTTCCACTTTACCCCATCCGGTGTGAGACTGGACCCCATTTATCTGGATAACCGTCTCACCGGCGCCCGGGAACGTGTTTACTGATTTCTCTTTCCCAAAATGACAAAAAAGCTCAATATGGATTCAGTAATTTCCGAATCCATATTGAGCTTTTTATTACGGTATCCGCTTATTCCTGGGGAAAATCTTCACCCATCATTCGTACATCCAGCGGAAGGTGTACATGGTATTTTTCCTGTACACGGCGCTGTACTTCATGAAGCACAGCCAGGATGTCCGCTGCGCTGGCCTTGCCATTATTAACCACAAAATCAGGATGCTTAGTGGACACCTGAGCATCTCCGATTGCAAACCCCATAAGGTCGCATCCCTTAATCATAGGGCCTACATAATGTCCCGGCGGGCGGAGGAACATGGTGCCGGCACTTCTCTTTTCCAGTGGCTGCTTAGCCCGTCTGGAGGCCTGGTATTCATCCATAACCGCCTTAATTTCTTCCGGATTGCCTTCCTTCAGATCAAATACCACTTCAAGGACAATATCCCCATTATGCATGAAAACAGAATCACTGTCCCCATACTGAATTTCTTCCAGTGTGTAGTGTTTTTCCTGTCTGCCATCCCGGGTAACCGTCCTTACCGAATGAACCACATTGGCAAACTTGCTTCCATAGCCATTGGCATTCATAAATACCGCACCGAGAAGGGTTCCCGGAATACCTGCTGCAAATTCCAGCCCGGACAGGCCTTCTTTCATAGCGAAGCGGGAAACTGCACCGGTACCCGCCCCTCCGGTAACGATGATCTGATTTCCTTTTCTTACGGTAGATGATTTCATACGGGCCGTACAAAGGGTTATCCCTCGTATTCCTCTGTCACTGATGAGCGAATTGGAACCGCCGCCAATCACTGTTACCGGTATATGCAGTTCATCTGCCCGGCGTAATACCTGCTTCAGCTGGTCTTCTGTCTGTGGCATGACAAATACGTCAGCCGGACCGCCAATGCCATATGTATTATGGCGATTCATGGGTTCATTCACCTTAAACTGACGTTCTGTCAGAATGCCATCAAACACGCTGTTCCAATCTGTCATTTACCTTTTTCCTCCTCAAGGGCTTCTTTCACTATATCCATACCTTCACCGGTCATGGCATCCACTACAATCTTATTAATATCCGATGTCATCTGATTCCAGCGGATAAAGGCCTGTACATAGGCGGCGGCCAGTTCATTGTTGCTGACAAGTACAGCCATGTCCTGCAGTTTCTTATATTCTTTTTCCGCCTTATCCTTTTCATGCATCATCTGCAGATAGCTGACTTTCTGCTGCAGAACCAGATATTCCGCAGTCATCTTCTTTGCATCCGGATTTGTCTTTAATGCCTTTTCCGCTTCCACAAGGCGTTTCTGTTCATCACTTTCCTTTAATGCTTTGGCCAGTGCGTAAGCTTCATCATAGATATTCATTCTATATACCTCCTTAAAACAACCGGTGATCTTTCTGTTTAAGTCCCTTAAATCCTGTCTGACGCAGCGCTTCCATCGTCACAATGGCTACTGCGTTGGAAAGGTTCAACGAGCGAGCCTCATCAATCATGGGAATGCGGATGCAGTCCCCCGGATGTTTTTTCAGCAAATCTTCCGGCAGTCCGCAGGATTCCCTGCCAAAGACCAGAACATCCTCATCGGTAAATCGAATATCGGTATAACAGGTGTCTGCCTTGGTCGTATTGAAATAAAAATGGTGTCCCGCCAGTTTTTCAACCGCTTCTTCATAATTTTCATAAATCTGAACATCAAGAAGGTCCCAGTAATCCAAGCCGGCACGCTTCAGATGCCTGTCATCCAGGGAAAACCCCAGCGGCTTTACCAGGTGCAGCTGCACATGTTCCGCTGCACAGAGTCTGGCAATATTTCCTGTATTACCTGGGATTTCGGGATTAACCAGTAATATATGCATATGTCTTCTCCATCAGAAATAATCGCCGTACCGGTTCTTATACCGGTCACTCATTTCTTTTTCTGTCTCATAGGTCTTAAATGTCTTCTTCTTTTCCCCACGATAGGAAACGGTATAAATGGTATCCTCGTCCAGACCATTTACCGGAATGCGATACGTGTTGTCATAACCGCGCACATCTTCCTTCACCGGCATACCGGTCATTTTTACTCCGCCGCTGAAGACGAATGGCGGATCTTTCAGCCATTCCTGAGAATCTGGAGTCAGCTCTTCCTGCGGAAGCGCCTCCTTCATGACCACCTCTACATGAAGAAAATCGACAGCAATCACGCTTTTTATCTGATTGGCCGACACCGTCCCTGCCAGAGCCAGCGCGGCCAGAAACAGAGCAGCAGTTACTTTGGTGATTTTCATTGTCTGTCCTTTCCTAAATACACTGAACTTTCTTCCAGATTATATTATAAAGGATACACTTTATATGTACAAATGAGAACCTTTCCGGCAGGCTGTGCAGTCCATTGACCGAAAAGGGTCCCGGACTGTTCCTTTCAAGAAAAAAGAGGATGTGATGCAAACGCCTCCGCGTTCCTCACATCCCCGTTTTCCAGGTTTTGATTATCTCTTTTCCTTAATTCTTGCAGCCTTGCCCTGCAGGTTACGCAGATAGAAGAGCTTAGCACGACGTACTACACCGTGATGCTTAACTTCAATCTTGTCAAGACGCGGGGAATGCAGCAGGAATGTTCTTTCAACGCCCACACCATAAGAAACACGGCGGACAGTAAATGTTTCTCTCAGTCCATGGTTTCTCTTAGCGATAACAACGCCTTCAAACATCTGAATTCTTTCTGTCTTTCCTTCGACAACCTTTACGTGTACGCGAACGGTATCACCGGCGCGGAACTCAGGAATGTCTTTACGAAGCTGTTCGTTTTCCAATGTTTCGATAATATTCACGATCTTTTCCTCCTTCTCACTGGACATTCATGCCGATCGCATATGGCAGCGGACTGTCCGGACATACGAATAGATTCTATCATGGCCTGTTCAAATAAGCAAGTATTATTCGATATTTCCGCCATTTTATCCATTCATTTTCTGCATATCCGCAGAGGAAATATTCCCCTGCCGCCTTTATACCAGTTTGCTGAAATCTCCCCAGCCATCAAAGAGGGCCAGTACGGTCTTCAGCATAGCCAGACGGTTATTTCTGACTTTCTCGTCCTTGTCCATAACCATGACGTCATCCAGATAGTGGTTAACCGGCTGTGTAAGTGTGTCCAGTAATGGCATGGCTGCCGCATAATCATGAGCTGCATACAAGGAGTGTACCTTGCCTTCCACCTTCTGATAAGCATCCCAGAGGGCCTTTTCTGCGTCTTCTCTGAACAGGTCGGCAGATACCGGTCCTTCTTCTGCATTCTTTGTAATATTGTGCAGTCTGGTTACCGCCTGACGAAGTTCTGTATTTTCCTTGAGCTTGCTTTCTGTCATGCTCTGCGCTTTCAGGAATGCGTCATAAATATCGGTAAGTTCTCCGGCCAGAACCGCATCAATAATATCATAGGCAATGCCGTCGCTTAACAGAATCTGACGGATTCTGTCGCGGAAGAAGCTGAGAATAGCGGTTTCTGCCGTCTGCTTCTGTTCTTCCGTTCCAGGAAGCAGGGCAAGCGCTCCTGCAATACCGCGGCGGATATCCCAGTGAATCTTTCCTGCATTAAGGATGTGTACTGCGCCAATGGTCTGGCGGCGAAGGGCAAATGGATCCTGAGACCCGGTTGGAATCATTCCGCGCAGGAATGTGGCTGCCAGATTGTCCAGCTTGTCCGCTACAGACAGGGCACGTCCTGCGGCTGTTCCAGGCAGTATATCTCCGGCAAATCTCGGCATATACTGTTCAAAAATAGCATCGGCAACGGTCTGCTTCTCTCCATCCAGCATAGCATACTCTCTTCCCATTTCCCCCTGAAGTTCGGTAAATTCCTTTACCAGTTCAGTGGACAGATCCGCCTTGGACAGGAAAGCGGCTCTCCGGGTATCTGCCTTTTCCTCATCGGTAAATCCCCAGTCTTCTGCCAGAGCGCCGGACAGCTTCATCAGGCGGTCGGACTTATCCAGCATGTTGCCCATGCCTTCCTGATAATTGATGCGTACCAAATCGGCCCGATGTTCTTCCAGAGATTTCTTGCGGTCGTTGTTGAAGAAGAATTTAGCGTCATCCAGACGGGCACGAAGAACACGTTCATTCCCCACTCTGACGTTGTCAAGAGCCTTTGTTCCCCCGTTTCTTACGGTCAGGAAATAAGGAAGCAGGCTTCCATCTTCTTTGTGCAGCGGATAATAGCGCTGATGATCACGCATAGGGGTAACTACGGCCGGTACCGGAAGCTTAAGGAATTCTTCATCAATCTTTCCATACAGTGCGGTTGGATATTCGACGATGAAATTAATTTCTTCGAGAAGTCCCGCGTTGTGCCAGAGTTTGCCTCCCAGTTTGTCCGCCAGGTCCTGCAGCTGCTTTTTAATCATTTCACGGCGTTCATCAATATCTACAATGACGAAGGCCTTGCGCATAGCTTCTACATAGTCCTTCGGTTCATTGATTACGACATCCCCATGAGAAAGTACGCGATGACCGCGGGATACATGGCTGCTCTTTACATGAGCGATTTCCATTGGCACAACTTCATTGCCAATGAGGGCGACAATCCAGCGAATCGGGCGCAGGAACTTGAATTCTTCATTGCCCCAGCGCATTCCCTTCGGATAATTCAGTCCGGACACCATAGCAGTAAATACTTCCGGAAGTACTTCGATAGCCGGACGACCTTCATTTACCACATGGGCATAAACATAATTGTCCTTCACTTCCACGGAAGATACATCCACATGCTGTCCACGGGCAAACCCCTGCAGCGCTCTGGTCGGATTGCCATCCTTATCATAAGCTGCCTGCACAGAAGGACCTCTCTTATCAAGAACTTCATCCGACTGCTTTTCTGCTGCGCCGGCAACATAAGCCGTCAGTCTGCGCGGTGTTGCGTAAATCTTTATATTTTCAAAAGAAAGGCGGGCTTCTGCCAGTTTCTGTTCTGCCAGGGTCTTAAACTGACTTACCAGAGAAGGCATGATATTGGCCGGCATTTCCTCGGTTCCAATTTCCAACAGTAAATCCTTCATTATTTGCTCTCCTTTCCTTTAAGCATTGGGAATCCCAGATCTTTTCTCATCTTAAGATAAGCCTTGGCACACATGCGGGACAGCTTTCTTACACGGGCAATATATTCTGTACGTTCAGAAAGGGAAATAGCCCCGGCTGCATCCAGCAGATTGAAGGTATGGGAAGACTTCAGCACATAATCATAGGCCGGAAGTACATAGCCCAGTTTGATAATCCGGGTCGCTTCGGCTTCATACATATCAAAAAGCTTGAAAAGCATGTCATGATCGGAGAGTTCATAGCTGTATACGGACTGTTCATATTCATTTTCGTGCCAGATATCCCCATAGGTAACCCCATCGGTCCATACCAGATCATACACATTGTCCTTCTGCTGAATGTACATGGCAATTCGTTCCAGACCATAGGTGATTTCTACAGATACCGGATGTGTATCAATGCCGCCGATCTGCTGGAAGTAGGTAAACTGTGTGATTTCCATGCCGTCGAGCCATACTTCCCAGCCAATCCCCCAGGCCCCAAGAGTCGGGGATTCCCAGTTATCTTCTACGAAACGGATATCATGTTCTTCCGGATTGATTCCCAGTTCCTTCAGACTTTCCAGATAAGTTTCCTGAATATTATCTGGAGATGGTTTCATAATGACCTGGAACTGATGATGCTGGAATAAGCGGTTAGGATTGTCACCGTAACGACCATCATCCGGACGGCGGGATGGTTCTACATAGGCTACATTCCACGGTTCCGGTCCGATAGTACGCAAAAAGGTTGCCGGATTCATGGTACCTGCCCCTTTTTCTACATCATAGGGCTGTTCAAGTACACAGCCGCGTGACGACCAGAATTTCTGGAGCGTCAAAATAATCTGCTGAAATGTCATAATCCTTTCCTCCTGTTAAACACCTGAGGCGCTTATTTTTTCATACCGTCTGCCGGTACAATAAAAAACGCCCCGTAACGCCAAAGCAGTTACAGGGACGAGAATAACCCGCGGTTCCACCCTTATTGGCCATAAGGCCCACCTTAATTGTCGGTTTATGCCTGAACTCCAAAATGCCTTCAGCGCCTTTCAGGCTTCCACCATCCCCGAATCGCTTGTACGCCTACTTGTTTTCTTCGCCGTTCATGGCAAAAATACTTGTGTATATTCTAGCAAGACCATAAGGAAAGTGCAACACAATGTATAAAAGATTCCTCCTTCCTGTTAAGTTCTTCCCTGCGGTGCCTGTAGCACAATTACGGTATCCTTCGGAAGATTCGCTATGAACCGGGACGCACCGGCATCCCCGAACCGGGATGACTGTATGTTCCAGCTGATGAATAGTCTCTTCCTTGCCCTGGTAATTGCTACATAGAACAATCTCTTTTCTTCCATCAGCATTCCTGCCTTTAATGCACCGAAGGAAGGAAAATTTTCATCAGCCATTCCCGCCATAAAGACAAAATCAAACTCCATCCCCTTGGCCTGATGCACGGTAGCAATCGGTATACCGGCCTGTCCTGACTGCCATAAGATTTCATCTCCAGCATCCAGAGCCGTCATAGCCAGATATTCCTGCAGCACATCCTGCGGCGGCCTTCCATAATCAGGATATGCTTCCGCGCACCTCTTCAGCTCTTCCAGATGCTGCCGTTCCCGCGTTTTTCCATGCTGTGTAAAATATTCATCCATATTGAGCTGTGAAATGACCTGCCCGATAAGCGCATTCGGATTCTGTTTCCAGGACATCCTGGATATATCCTGCACAATCCGGGCCATGGGCATAAATAAGGAAACATAAGGACTTATGCATGCCCGGCGCGCATCCCTTTCCGGCCGCAGATGATGATTCACCGCATACATAAGGATTTCTGCCGTAGCCAGAATATCATCATATGCGTTGTGAGATGACTTATGGTGAACTTTAAATACCTCTCCCAGATATTCCAGCTTATGATTTTTCAACTCCGGATAATATCTCCTGAAAATCTCCAGTGTATCCACCCAGGCCGGAATTTCCACCGGATCCATCCCCAGCCGCCTCATCTGACTCATCAGGATATGGATGTCATAAGAGACATTATGTCCTGCCAGAATATGGTTACTGGTAAACGCAAGAAAATCAGCGAATACCTTTTCCGGAGGTTCTCCCTCCGCTTTCAGCCGCTCATCAGATATATGATGTATTTTTTCTGATTCTCCTACCGGGCCTGACGGTTTCACCATCCGGTTAAACCGGGCCGTTACCTGTCCGTCCCGGTTCAGCGTAACCGCTGCCAGCTGCACAATCTCATCCGTTGACGTGCTTGTCCCTGTAGACTCCACATCAAATACGGTCAGACGGCCTTCATCCAGTGCCTGAAGCAGTGTTCCATAAGTATCCGCATAACGCAGTACATCCGGACGCAGAAAATCACTGAGAGCAATCCCCAGCTTCCGGTAATCTGATGACAGAATCTTTTTTACCGTGGCTTCCCCGATACCTTTTCCCCAGTTAAGGCAGAGACGCCTTGCGCTGTTATTATCAAAGGGATTCACTGCCAGATGCAATGCCGCCAGTACATCCTTAACTTCCCTTTTCCTGTACAGTTTTTCTTCCCCTATGCGCAGAAACCGTATAAAGTCCCATCGCCCGCTCCCATCAGCCTTCAGCTGATTCAGCTGAAGGGTGAAAGCCTCCTCCAGCCGTTCGTTATATGCATTATTGCGGCACAGGATGCATATTTTTCCCTGCTCCGCCTCCTGCAATTTCTTCTGTTTATGTACAAGAAATTCAATACACTGGATAATCCATCTGGCCTCTCCGTCCAGCGTTTCAAAGGCCGGATGAATGACTACCGGCTCTCCCTGCCCTTCTCTTACAGAAGAAACGGATGACCGTTCATCCGGTATGTCCTTACTAAAGGCATTCCGCAGATAGCCTTCCGCCGCTTTCAGCAGAAGAGGGGTCGCCCTGTAATTTTCAGTAAAGGTATATACTTCCGGATGAAATTCACGGGTGAACCGCTGAATCAGCTGAATCGGATCCGAACCGCGCCATTCATAAATAGTCTGAAAATAATCTCCGGCCAGAAGTACCCTGGCTTGCGATGCCAGCTGGAGAACAATGCCATATTCCAGCATACTCATATCCTGCATTTCATCCACATGGAGATAGCGGAACCGGGATGACCACCGGCGCCTGCACCCGTCATCCGACAGCAGATGCAATGCCCCGATAAGTATGTCATTAAAGTCCATACCGCCCAGGGAATGGAGCTGTCTATCATAGCTGGCGGCCATCTCCGCCCTGGCCCTGTTTTTGTCCACGTTAAACGGGTTCGGCGATATGGCATTCATGGCCGCAAGATAATCCGCAGCCTCTCCGGTATACCGGTTCCTTTCCAGCAGCCACCTTTTCGCCTTATCCACATCATAGAAAAAGTATCGGCTATTCCGTATCATCTGCCGTTCATTTCCCGGCCGGGTATTCCATTTTTCCAGTATATCGTCCATCAGTTCCCGGCAATCCTCTTCATCCCATACCGACAGGTTCACATACCGGTTTTCCGGATTGTCCGCCTCAGCCTGGATAAGCTCATAACAGAAACCATGTATGGTCTTTACAGAAACCCCCTGGCCTTTTTCTCCCATATATTCCTGTATCCGATGCTCCATTTCCCTGCATGCCTTATTGGTGAATGTAAGGCAGAGAATTTCCTCCGGAGCGGCCATTCCCTTCTCCACCAGCCTGGCTATACGTCTCGCCAGAGTCCCGGTTTTCCCTGTTCCTGCCGGTGCGGTAAGCAGAATATGATGTGTCCCGTCCTCTGCCACCATCCGCTGTGCATCATTCAGAATATCCATATGTCCCCTCCTTCCCCTTCATCATAGCATACCCACCCTCCCGCCAATCCGTGCTAAAATGGTACATATAAATAAAACTGATTTTTTGCAAGAGGTGATTTCATGCAATCGTTATGGAAAAAAGCGGTATTCTGCGCGCTTATACTGACATCATGCCTGCCTGTATCTGCTATGAATACCACCGGTAAACAACCTCAGGAAGATCCTCAGAATCCTGTTCCTTTCGCCGCTGCCGTAAAGAAAGATGGAAAATGGGGCGTCATCAACGACCAAGCGGAAGTGGTTATTCCCATGCAATATGATAAGGCAGCCATTACCCTGGCTCCCAACAATCTGCAGACCCGGGAATTATCCGCCGCTTCCCCTTCCCGCTGGAATCTTATTGAAGTGCAGCAGGGGAAAAAACGCGGGTTCTATTCCCGGGAAGGTCAGGTCATCGTCCCGGTGTCCTATACTTCGCGCTCAGCCTGGATGGAAGATACCGTGGTCGTTCAGACAGCCAGCAACCGGAATGCCCTGTATGACATAAACGGCACTGAGCTGGCCCCGGCAGAATATTCATATATCTCCCCGGCCAGTGACGGCATGGCCGCCATGAAAAAAGACGGGAAATATGGCTTTCTGTCCATTTCAGGAAATACTATTCTTCCACAATATGAAGAAGTGCAGTCATTTGCAGATGGCCTGGCCCCGGTAAAGAAACATGGAAAATGGGGTGTCATCGACAAGGCCGGCAGGACGGTCGTCCCTTCCATCTATCAGGAAACCGGACCGGCCTATGCCGAAGGGCTCCTTGCGGTAAAGAAAGACAATCGATGGGGATTTATCGATAAATCAGGGAAGGAAATCATTGCCCCCTCGTATAAGAAAGTACAGCTGGCCTTCCAGAACGGAATGGCTGCGGTGCAGGATAACCAGAACCTCTGGGGTTTTGTGAACAGCAAGGGCGTCCAGGTCATCGCCCCTCAGTATAAGGCCGTATACACCCCATTCAGCGAAGGACTGGCCGGTGTCAGCACCGTTGACGGCAAAGGCTATATCCATCCCGATGGCCGCCTGGCCTTCATGGCTGACTATGCGCAGCTTTTCCCTTTCCATGATGGCATCGCGGAATACAGAACAGGAAAAATAACGCCTTCCGGCTATTACGCCTCCCCGTCTGTATCCATAGGCATAGGTATTGGTATTGGCCATGGCCACCACAGACATCATCCTTATGATCCATTCGACTGGTGGCCGGGTATCGGTATCGGCTGGCCCTATTACCCATGGGGTATATATGAACCTCAGCTCAGTGTGGAAATGCACCGGGGCTATATAGATAATACAGGGCGTGTTATCGTTTCCGCTGCCAATGACCATGTATTCCCCATGACAGAGACCGGTTCCCTGGTTCTCAATGACAACCGGTTTGGATATGTCAACCGGAAAGGGGAAATCATTGCCCATCTGGTATACAGGGAACTTATACCAGATCAGACAGCGGGGCTTCTCCTTGCAAAAAATGAAGATAAAAAATGGGGAGCCCTGTCCCTGACTGACGGGACAGAAATCATCCCCTTCCAGTACAGCGAACTCTCCGCCACACATTCCCCGAGTATCGTGTATAAACAAAACGGTCGGTATGGTCTCATGACCAATAAGGGACTACACCTTACAGCGGCCGTATATGATTCCATTGCGGACAGCGATTCCGGACTGTTCCCTGCGGAAAAGGACGGTCAGTGGCTGTATCTGTCCACTTCAGGCAAGGAAGTCATCCACCTTCCGGATTCCATTACTGACGCCAGACCGTTCGTCCAGAATGCTGCCGCAGTCAAGGAAAACGGAAAATGGGGCCTTATCAACCATTCCGGTCAGTGGATCGCCTCCCCGGAATTTGATGATATCCAGATTCTTCCTTCCCATAGGGAATAAAAATCACTGCCGGTTACCGTAAGATGGGTTTCCGCATTCAGCAACAATAAAGGACCGCAAACCAGAACAGTCTGCGGTCCTTTTCCTATGTCCGTAATTTTTTATTTCAGTATCAGAGACAGGGCATTCGTCACCTTATCGATGCAGGGAACCTTTTCCTTTTCAAACAGATTCACAGTGGAGCCCTCACTGTCAAATCCCGTTCTCACTCCGATAAACTTGGCCCCCATGGCCCGGGCTCCGTACAGATCCACATCGGAATCCCCGATGACCCATACCACATCCCCGGCTCCCGGTCTGGCCGTTCCCCGGGAATATGCGCCATACCGTGCCGGATTCCTGCCAAAGGCGGCACAGGAAATCAGAAACGGGTTCGGCTTATACAGTCTCATTCCGCCCAGCGCGGCCGATGCTTCCTCTGCATCCGTGGCTGTCGCTATATGCTGCGGTGAAAATTCATCGTACCAGCCCAGGGCACGGAATGGAATCTCCGTCTCTATACGGGACCTTCCGGTGGCCACTCCAATCTGAAAGCCGTTTTGCTTCAGCCGTTCCATCATCTCCCGGATTTCCTGCGCGGGAACCAGTGAGTTTTCCCGGTATAAAAGCCCGCTTTTTCCACCGCTGTATGGAAGTTTGTGCATCTGCCGCACATAAAGGGTATCTCCAAGATACCAGTTTTCAAACGCTTCAATCTGCAATCGGTAAAAATCAGAAAATCGGTCAATAAATGAACTGTCACCGGTAATATCCTTTTCCATTTCCTTCTTTAACAAGTCAAAAATATCATTCCCCATCACCTGTTCCGGAATCACCGTCTTAAAAAGCTGCACTATCTGTTCTGCCAATGGCACATGGAGCCCCATAACCTGCATCCCCAGTGCACGGAAATCTTCCGGTTTATGAATAGAAAAAGACAGCCTGTCGGCGCCGCCGGTGCGCTGTTTATATTCCCTGGCCATGCTCCACAGGATGCCGAGCATGCACAAGTGCGACATATCCCACATCGATTCCGCATTGTGACGATACAGCCAGCGCAGCAGGCCATCCTCTCCCCATACCCGATTCCGGATATAGGCAATCTGTCCTGCCGAAACCCTGGACGGCACAAAATCATCCTGTTCCACAGGAAGTCCCATATAGTCCCGACTGTAAAGTATTTCCCACACAGCCAGTGCCGACGCATTGAAGTATTGTTCTTCTCCCAGAAGCACCCCGTCCACATCAAATACCACGCATTTCATACTCATTACCTCCGGTGCATTTTTATCCTTTCCTAATCATATCATGTTTATTCCACTTACAGAATCCATCTTCAGCAGATGAATATGGACAAATATGGTATAGTTAATCAGGATAAATAAAATTTTCGGAGGCAAATATGACACAACCAAAGACAATCACGGTATACTGCGGATCCAGGCCGGGAAAAAGGAAAGAATACGCGCAGTTCGCGGCTGAATTCGGCTCCCGTCTGGGCAGAGAAGGCTACGCCATGCTGTTTGGCGGAGGCCGCCTGGGCCTTATGGGAGTCACGGCAGATGCCGCCCTGGCAGCAGGTGCTACGGTGACCGGTATAATTCCGGAAGTATTCGTTGATAAAGAACAGGCCCATACGGGAGTGTCTCATCTGGAAGTCGTTAAGGATATGAACGTCCGGAAAAAGAAACTTATTCAGCTGGGTGATGCCTTTGTCATACTTCCCGGAGGATTTGGCACACTGGAAGAATTCGCGGATACGGCGGACTGGATTCACATTTATCAGCAAAGCAACCGCCCGGTTATCGTAGCCAACATCTGCGGCCTTTATGACCCGCTTAAAACCCTTATACGTACCTATATGGAAGAAGGATTTATGGACAGAGACGAATGGTCCAACCTGCATTTCTGTACTACCTCCGATCAGATTTTTTCCATTCTCAGAGAATCGCTGACTGACGGGGATGTAAAGTAAACGATATTTTGAATTCTGTTTATTTCTCCACTTTTAATTCATATAAATTAATCAGATTTCATCGAAATCTCCAGCTGATTTTTATTAATTGCTACATGATTCAAAAAGTGCTATCATACTGATAATATTCATTATATTTTATTAACCTTATATCCAATAGGATTCTCCTGGGAATAAACCATTGTTTCAACATAACTCCGTCAGGCAGAATCTTTTTTCTTCTCTATATCATTTATCAATTTTAATTGTTTTAATTGTTCTGTATTCAGTAAGGAGACATTATGAACCCAGTACTTCATGTGGGTATAGATATCGGATCTACCACAATCAAAGCAGCAGTGCTTTCTCCATGCAAAGAGCTGCTCTGGGGCACGTATGTGCGGCATATGTCTGAAATAAAGAAAGCCGTACTTTCCACACTGGACGAAATCCAGAAACGATTCCCCGGTCACAGGATCACCGCTGCCATCTCCGGTAGCGGCGGTATGGGACTTGCCTCCCGCTTTCAGATTCCTTTTTATCAGGAAATCCTTGCGGAGACCAAAGCGGTCCGCACATTTATTCCTGACGCCGATGTCATCATTGAACTGGGCGGTGAAGACGAAAAAATCACTTACCTGAGAAATGGTGTCGATCAGCGGATGAACGGTGCCTGTGCCGGCGGTACAGGGGCCTTTATCGACCGCATGGCCTCTCTGCTTTCTACCGATGCTGCAGGTCTGGAGAAACTGGCCCAGCAGTCGGAGCACATATATCCTATCGCTTCACGCTGCGGCGTATTCGCCAAAACGGATGTACAGGCCCTGCTTAATGACGGGGCAACCAGTTACGATATTGCCGCCTCCGTTTTCCAGGCAGTAGTCAACCAGACAATTTCCGGACTTACCTGCGGACGCCCTATCAAGGGAAAAGTCGTATTCCTTGGCGGTCCGCTTACATTCCAGCCATTCCTCAGAGCCTGCTTTACCAACACGCTGAATCTCTCTCCGGAAAACGCAGTCCTTCCGGAACACAGCGAACTGTATGTAGCCATAGGCAGTGCGCTGGCCGGTATGCATAATAAGCCTTTCGCGCTGGATCCATGGCTGGAATCCATACATAAGTCCGACCTTTCGGAAAACTCCAAAGTAAAGACCCTCCCTCCGCTGTTCCGCTCCGAAGAAGACTATGAGGCATTCCGGAAGCGCCACGCGGCCCATCATGTTCCCTGCGACTCGCTGGCGGATGCCAGAGGGGCTGCCTGGCTGGGCATTGATGCCGGTTCTACCACAATCAAGGCTGCCCTCATCAATGAGAAAGGCCATCTGCTGTATCAGTGGTACAGCAGTAATCACGGCACCCCGCTGGAAGGGGCTAAGAAAATCCTTTCCCAGCTGTATGAACTGATGCCTTCCGGCCTGCACATTGCCGGAACCGGAGTAACAGGATATGGGGAAGACCTCATAAAATCAGCTCTGAACCTGGATATGGGCGAAGTGGAAACCATTGCCCACTACCGTGCCGCAGTTCATTTCTGCCCGGATGTGACTACCATTCTGGATATTGGCGGACAGGATATGAAGTGCAGCCGCATTAAGAATCATTCTATTGACAGCATTATGCTGAATGAAGCCTGCTCTTCCGGCTGCGGCTCTTTTCTGGATACCTTCGCCCACTCCCTGGGTATGGATATCCAGGAATTCTCAAAGATTGCCCTGTTTGCGGAGCATCCTGTCGATTTAGGTTCCCGCTGCACCGTTTTCATGAACTCCCGTGTAAGAGAAGCGCAGAAGAATGCTGTTTCCGTTGCTGATATTTCTGCGGGCCTGTCTTACTCTGTTATCAAAAATGCGCTGTATAAGGTAATCCGCCTTCACGATGCGTCGGAACTGGGAAATAAGGTTGTCGTACAGGGAGGAACCTTCTATAACGACGCCGTACTGAGAGCACTGGAAAATCTGCTGGGCTGCCAGGTAATACGTCCGGATATTTCCGGGCTTATGGGCGCTTATGGAATGGCTCTTCTGGCGCAGGATCGTTTCGCATCTGATCATCACTCCTCCCTGGCCGGGCCGGAAATCATCCGTACCCTCACCATGGATAACCACATTCAGCGCTGCCCTGGCTGCGGTAATCACTGCATGCTTACGGTCACACGCTTTTCTGATGGCAGGGCATTTGTAACCGGTAACCGCTGTGAACGAGGGGCCTCTCTGGCGCTGACAGGGAAATCAGTTCCTCACTCCAGTCTCCCCAATATGTACCGCTGGAAGATGCGCCGCCTGTTTTCTTATCGGCCGCTTGCCCACCCTTCCAGGGGTACGGTAGGTATCCCCAGAGTGCTTAACATGTATGAGGATTACCCATTCTGGCACACATTCTTTACCAGACTGGGTCTTCGAGTCATTCTTTCGCCCTATGATATGCGGGATATGCCAATGGAAGCGATGGAAACCATCCCTTCCTACTCTGAATGTTATCCGGCCAAACTGGTACATGGCCATATCTACCGGCTGCTGGAACGCCATCCGGACTTCATCTGGTACCCCTGTGTGGATAAGGGACCAGACGAAGGCAGTGAAAACACATTCATGTGTCCAATGGTCACTTCCTACCCGGAAACCATTGCCGCCAATATGGATGGCATTCTCTCTGAGAAAAATATACCATTCCTTCATCCATTCCTGCCTATGCAGAACGAAAAGGTACTGGCCCGCCGTCTGTATGAAGCCCTGCGTTTCCTTTCGGTTTCCCATTCAGAAATCAGAAACGCCATCCAGGCTGCACGTAAAGAACAGGAGTCGTATCGTCAGGACCTGAAGGAAAAGACGCTGTCGATCCTCCATGAGATACAGGAAAAGAACCTCACCGGAATTGTACTGGCTGGCAGACCCTATCATCTGGATCCTACCGTACATCACGGCATCCCTGACCTGATTAACCAGCTGGGAATGGCCGTCCTCTCCGAAGATGGGATTTCCATGCTGAACAGGGAAATTCCAAACCTCAGAGTGCTAAATCAGTGGTCATATCATAACCGCCTTTATAAGGCAGCCGACTTTGTAACCCGGCATAAGAATCTGGAGCTGGTGGAACTTAATTCGTTCGGTTGCGGCCTCGATGCCATCGTAACGGATCAGGTACAGGAAATCATGTCCCAGAGGAACCGGCTGTACACAGCCCTTAAGATTGACCAGGGGCTGAACCTTGGCGCTGTGCGCATCCGTCTCCGTTCTCTGAAGGCCGCTATTTCCAACCGGACTTACGGGGACGGGAAGGTCGCCCCTATTATGTATTCCCATCCTATCTATACGCCGGAAATGAACGCAGAATATACCATCCTCGTTCCGGAGATGTCACCCGTACATTTCCCACTTCTGGAAGCGGCAGGCCGTGCCTCCGGGTATAAGCTTAAAGTCATTCCGCCAGTGCGTAAGGATATTGATGTAGGGCTGGCTTCAGTAAATAATGATGCCTGCTATCCGGCCATCATTACCATCGGCTCACTGCTTCGCTCGCTCCAGTCCGGAGAATATGATTTATCCAGAACCGCCGTTATGCTTTCTCAGACAGGAGGCGCCTGCAGAGCATCCAATTATATCGGCATGCTCAAACGCGCCCTTGCACGTTCCGGATTTTCTCAGATTCCGGTTATTTCCCTTAATATGCAGGGGCTGGACAGACAACCGGGGTTTGAACTTACGCCCGCTTTCATGCGGCGTATCATCCGGGCTCTGATTTTCGGGGATGCGCTGATGCAATGTCTCCTCCGGGTACGTCCATATGAAGCGCTTCCGGGAGCAGCCGACCGGCTGGTTAAGGCTTGGCAGAAGAAATTCATTGACTGCAGCTCCCACGGCAAGTTCACTTACCGCACATACAGTCAGCTTCTGAAGCATATGATTTCTGAGTTCGATCATCTGCCGCTGACTGCAGAACAGTCAGTAAAGCCCAAGGTCGGAGTGGTTGGTGAAATTTATGTTAAATTCAGCCCTATTGCTTCCAATGATATTTTCCACGCCATTGAACAGAATGGAGGAGAAGTCGAGGCCGGCGGCCTGATTGACTTCCTTCTTTATGGCCTTCTGGACAGCCGTTTCCAGCATAAATATATGGGCGGAAGCGCGCTGAAGGATCTGAAGGACACATTCCTCCGTGAACTTATCGAATGGTATCGCCGCCCTTATGAAAAGGCAATTAAGCAATCCCGCCGGTTCCATGCGCTGACCCCTATCGGCACCATGTATAAAAAGGCATCTCATTACTTATCTCTGGGACACCGTGCCGGAGAAGGCTGGTTCCTTACCGCAGAGATGATTGACCTGCTTGCTCATGGCGCAAGAGGTATTGTATGCCTCCAGCCATTTGCCTGCCTGCCTAACCACATAACCGGCGAAGGGATGATTCACAAGCTCCATCAGTCGTATCCGGAAGCTGTATTCCTTTCTCTGGACTGCGATTCCAGCGCCAGTCAGGTCAATCAGCTGAACCGTCTGAAACTGATGCTTAATTCCTTTACAGAGGAAACTCCGGAATCAGATGAAAGCGCTATTCTCCACGAAGTCATTGCCACCACGAAAGGATCTGCATTATGAGTAAAAACCTTACAGGAAAAGGAGAAAGAATCCGTCAGCGGATGATTGAAACCACCGCCAGAATCTTAAGAGAAAAGGGATTCAAGGCCGCCACTGTACGGGTTATTGCCCAGGAAGCCGGGGTTAATATTGCTTCGATAAAATATTATTTTGGATCCAAGGAAGAGCTTATCGGATATGCTCTGGATTATATGATGGGCAATTTCGAAAACATCGTTGCTTATCTGGATGATCCACGGCTTACGCCCAAAGAACGTCTTACCAAGTATATTCTGGCCTATTTCCAGCTGGCGAGAAAACACCCGGCTCTCTTTCATTCCATTTCCCATCCTTCCTCTGCGGAGAGCAAGGATACCTATTTCATTTACCTTACGCTCCTGCACAATCAGTGCTGGGACAAGGTCATTCGAAATGTAGCGGAAATGACCCATCTTAAAAACCGGAGGGACCTGGAACTTAAGAGTATGCAGATTTTCTCTGCCATAGAGTTCCCTATCATCCTGGAAGCCAATGAGACAGATTCCTTTATCACTCAGTATACTGACATGACTACACTTAAGCGGTATGTGGAACTGCTCCTTGATTTCTGACAACATAAAAGCGCATATACAGAACATCAGATTCTGTATATGCGCTTTTTACTTGCCCGGCTCAGAGTTCATCCGGCTTCCGAAGTTCCGGAAAATCCCTGGACGCGTCATGCGTCTCCATAAACTGTCTGGCTTCTTCGTTAACCGGTGTAAGGTCAATTCCCTGATCCCTGGCTCCGAAGATACATCCGCAGTAGTGCTGTCTGTACAGCTCAAATTCATCAGAAAGTTCTGTGGATCGAAGATAGCCATTGTGCTTCTTAAAATCACTGGGCAGGTAGGCAATCCGGGTTTCCTCTTCTATGTCCATCCCTACGGCATTGATGACCTGCGAATTCTTATATGAACTTACGGTCAGTGTCGTCGCAAAATAATCAAACCCCAGTTCTTTCATCTTTCTGGCCGTAGCCAGCATGCGCAGGTGGAAACAGCTTCGGCATCTTGCTCCGCCTTCCGGCTCATTCTCCTGTCCCTTTACCGCCTCAAAATACGAAGAGGGGTCATACGGCGCGGCCAGAAAATGGACATCGGTTCCGCGCGCCGCATTGAACTTATGTATAAGTTTCTGCTGCACATATTCCCGCCTCCGGTATTCCGCTTCCGGATGAATATTCGGATTCATGTAATATACCGTGACGTCCGCTGTCTTTACCAGTCTTTCCAGTACAGCGGAACTGCAGGGGCCGCAGCAGGAATGGAGAAGTATTCTGGGCCGAACGCCTTCCTGCTGCCAGCTTTTTTCCATCTGCTGAAACACCTTATCATAGTTAATCCGCTGGTTGGTATTCATATGTGCAAGTACTTCATGAAAATCGATCATTCTTTTCTTCCCTTCCTTCTCCTGTCTATATGCTCTGTTTTCCATAAGGCATATTTATATTTCATTCCTCCGGTATACCCGCCATCCCCATGTCTGGCAACTACCCTGTGACAGGGAATAATAATCACACAGGGATTGCGCCCGCAAGCCCTTCCTGCAGCACGGGCCGCTCCGGGGTGTCCTGCCTTTTCCGCGATTTCTCCATACGTAGCCACTCTACCGTAAGGGATTTCCGCGATACATGTCCATATCTTTTTCTCGAAATCAGTCCCCTGCGGCCGGCAGGGCACTGTGAATTCAGTACGTATTCCCAGAAAATAGTCCCTGATCTGATCCGCCATTTCCCGGATCAGGGGATCTTCTGATTCCCTGAGCGCCTCTTCTGTCCATCCGCAGCGGATTATACATCCATTCTCTGCGCAGATTTTAAGCCGCCCGCGGGGCACCTGTATGATTCCGTATGACATGGCTCCTCCTAAAATAACGATACCGGTTTATGTGTCCTTTTTATGGAAAATGGATGCAGAGTAAGTCCCACGGATTCCATCATTTCTGACAGCGATGCGGCCTTTGTCTCTTCCAGCGCTTTCTTCACTATAAAGGCACAGGCTTCCGCATCAGCCAGTGCCTGATGATGGTGGAAAGAGAAGCCAAGGATTCCGGCCACCGTATTCAGTCTGTGATTTGGCATATCTTTCCACAGACGTCTGGATAAAGTAACCGTGTCTCCCCAGTAGAAGTGGATATCCGGCAGATCATAATAATCAATGGTCCCTGCCAGTACTCCCATATCAAAAGGAGCATTATGAGCAAACACTACCTGTCCTTCCAGCAATCTGGCAATTTCTTCCCAGTAGGAAGGAAACTCCGGTTTATCTTTCACATCTTCCGGATGTATCTGATGAATCCGGATACATCCATCATCAAAATCCATAACCGGTGGGCGAATCAGCTCATACCATTTGTCCTGTATCCCTTCATCCCCACCAGATACAATGCCAAGCGAGCAGGCACTTACCTGTTCACGCGACGCAGTTTCAAAATCTATTGCAAAATATTTCATGTTCTCTGTCCTGTCTTATATCTATCTGTATGGCAATCCCCAGGCATTTTCCTGAATCCGTGCACCATACACTCCCCGGTCCTTCCTATCGGGCCGCCTGGCTCTCGCCGGTAGCATAATCAATATCTACCCCTGGCTGATTGTTATAACAATATACATTGAACATGATACCTTCTCCGTGGTCTTCCACCGATTCCGCTTCCATAAGTACGCCCCGCGCTACCAGTTCATTGCCCTTAAATACAGGGGTTACGCGGTATAACACATGGTTTCCGGTTTCCTTAACATAGTCGGCTACCATATTTTCAAAAGGAAGCATTCCATCGACGTTGAGATATCTTGTTCCGGTAATTAAGTTCTTAGGATTTGCGTTTTCTCCGGTCAGCTGATAACCAATGAGGTGACATCGGTTATACAGATACCGGCCATTGATAAAGCTGTAACGGATGGTATGCCATCCGGTTGGCTTAATGTTTCCTATTCTGCCCCGTTTCTCTTCCGGCATCGTATCCTGACTGACGCTGGCCTTGGCGGCGGTGCATCGTCCCAGGTTATCCAGATTGCCATAGGATTCAAACGACTGGGCCGTTAATTCATCGGTCTTAAAGAACGGCTTGTTCCCATTGATTACCACATAGGGCTTTCCACTGAATTCAGGAATCTGAGATAAATCCACACTCCCTGTTTCATCCGGTACCGAATCGGCAGCTTCCACCTGCTGTTTCTTCTGTGATACCTCTTCCCTTACCTGACTGGCAATATTGCCGGCAATGGCATCCGCATTCCCACAGGCGGTAAGCAGCATGGATACAGCCAGCATAAACGACGCAAGCAGTGCATATATCTTCTTTTTCATCTGCAGTATACTTCCTCCGTTATCTTGTCATGAGAAAATCCAGGAAACTCTTCCGTCCGCGTAATCTTCCAGTCTGTCAGATCCAGGTCAAAATAGGTATCCGCCGGATAATCCCTGTTCCAATGGTATAAAATCACTTTCTCAATCTCTTTTTCGCAGGCTCCGGGCGGAATGGTCTCTGCCAGAACAAATTCACCTGAGGCCGCCCGCTCATAAAACCGCTCGTCCACGTGGATTCCCGGTGAAAGCGGCTCAAACAAAGACGCCGTATAGGCATTCATCCAGAGCGCATGCCCCCTGGTAATTTCAAGGATTCTCTGAACAAGCACGCGGTCACGACTCTGTCTTCTGTGATTGAACAGCATACCCATAGAATTATCCACAATGGAAATCCAGATCATATATCCCCCTTATCTCATAAACATCCGGGAAAATATCTGTTCACAAACGCAATATCCTTTATCTGAAAGGTCTTCCCCTGCAAACAGGAAAGTTCCGGATCATGGATTACGTCCGGGAAAGCTATTCTGCAGGAGCAGAGCAGCTGCCGGTTCTCATGGTATTCCTTATTCAGATTCTTTTTCCCATATTTATTATCCCCAAGCAGCGGATGTCCTGTAAAGGCCATCTGGCAGCGTATCTGATGCGTGCGCCCTGTTTCCAGCCGGCACTCTACCAGAGACAGCTTCCCGTTGCTTGCCAAAACGCGATACTCCATACTGGCGGTTTTAGCCGACGCGGAAGGCCGTTCGCTGACATGAACAAGACTTTCCCTGGCATTTTTTGTCAGATAATGTTCCAGCCGCCCTTCTTTCTTTTCCGGGCATCCGGAAACTATACATACATAGGTCTTTTTCACCCGGCGTTCCTTAAACATCCGGTTGAGAACATCCAGACTGTGCCGGTTCTTAGCCAGTACCACAAGCCCGGAGGTATTGTAGTCAATGCGATGACACAGCCGGGCACGTTCTCCCCGTTCCTTCAGCCAGTCATTCACTTCATTTTCCAGTGTACTGTCCGTTTTTCCCGTCAGATCTTCTGACAGGATTCCGGCCTCTTTATTGACAATAATCACATACTTATCTTCATATACAACGGAAAAATGACAGGTCCTTTCCTTTTTCCTCCCTTCATTGAGAATATAGGAAACCACCTTGTCCCCGCTGTGCACACGGTCATCTTTCTTAGGATGTTTTCCATTGACCCGGATTTTCTTTGTCTTTATCGCCTTAAGAAGGAACATCTTAGAATGTTCCGGCATCCTGTTCATAAGAAACCGGTCAACGCGAAGACCATCATCCTTTTTCCCTACGGTAAATTCTTTCAATTTCAGCTCCTGTAAAGGTCACTCTGACAGCAAAAGCCCATCTGCCGTTGAGATGAGCTTTTCTGATTACTTCTTTTTATCCTTTCCCAGCCTGTCCAGAATCATATCCAGGGTATGCCAGGCCAGCACAGCACATTTTACACGTACAGGCATTTTGGAAATATCCTTAAGTGTGCATGCCGCTTCCAGCTCTTCCAGCTGACTGTCATCAGTAACATCACCGCGGATCATCCCAAGGAACAGATTTACCAGATGTCTGGCCTCTTCCAGTGTACGTCCCTTTACCAGTTCCATCATCATAGCTGTCGAGGCCTGACTGATAGCGCATCCGCTTCCTGTATACGCAATATCCTTAATTACCCCATTCTCCACGACCATGGAAATATCAATATCATCCCCACAATTAGGATTATGTCCATGTTCATGTACTGTAGGGTTCTCAATTGTTCTGCGATTGGTCGCATCCTGATTATATTCCAGAATCAGATCCGTATATAACTGCTTGATATCCATTAATCTCTGTACCCCATAACCTTACGTACCTGTGCTAATTTATCCAGGAAATAATCTACTTCATCTTCTGTATTGTAGAAATAAAAACTTGCCCGGCAGGTCGAATTAATTCCGAGATAAGTATGGAGAGGTTCTGCGCAATGATGCCCTGTACGGATACAGATTCCATCGGCAGAAAGAATCTGTGCCACATCTTCCGGATGGACCCCGTCCACGGTAAAGGCGATAAGCCCTTCCTTTTCTTCCGGATTATCCGGTCCGACAATATGCACAAACGAAATCTGTTTCATTCCTTCCAGCGCGCGGGCTGTCAGTTTTCTTTCCTGCTCTCTTATGAAATCAAAGCCGATGTGCTGGAGATAGTTGATTGCCGCCGCAAGGGATACCGCCCCTTCCGTATACTGCGTTCCCGCTTCAAAACGGGCCGGCAGCGGTGCAAAGGTCGTTTCCTGTTCCTTCACCTGTTCAATCATATCCCCGCCGCGCAGAAACGGCTCCATTTCTTCCAACAGTGCCTTCTTTCCGTAAAGGACCCCGATACCTGTCAATGCACACATCTTATGTCCGGAAAAAGTGTAGAAATCACAGTCCAGAGCCTGTACATCCGTGTGCTTATGCGGTGCCCCCTGAGCCCCGTCCATGATGACTATGGCCCCATGGCGATGCGCCCTTTCTATCAGAGGCACGGGATCAAAATCAATTCCCAGTACATTGCTTACCTGAGCAAAGGAAAAGATTTTTACCCTGGGATCATCAATCTTTGCCAGATCTTCTTCCCTGAAGTGCCCTGTTTCCTTATCCACATAGATATAGTCGAGCTCCGCTCCGGTCTTTTCGCAGGCACGCTGCCATGGCACCAGATTGGAATGATGCTCCGCAATTGTAATAAGTATGCGGTCCCCCTTTTTCAGATGCGTTTCCGCATAGGACCTCTCAATAAGATTCAGGCTTTCTGTAGCATTTCGGGTGTATATAATTTCTTCCACACTGGCTGCGTGGATAAAATCCCTTACCGTTTCCTTAGAGCCATCATACGCCTGAGAGGCGGAAATGGCCAGTACATGGGCCCCGCGATGCGGGTTTCCATTTCCGGTAATATCGTAGTTATAAACGGCACGAAGTACCGGTTCCGGTCTCTGGGTAGTTGCCGCATTGTCAAAATAAACAATCGGATGCCCGTTAACTTCCTGCTTCAGAATCGGAAAGTCCTTTCTGATTATTTCTGTATTCATAAACTCTCCTTTGCATCCAATGCATGGTTTACCGCTTCCAGCACCTCATCCTGCAGGCTGCTGTCCATGCGGTCAATCAGTGGGCGCAGCATAGACTCAATGACCATACGCTGAGCCTCTTCTCTGGAAAACCCACGGCTCATTAAATAGTAAATAATCTGTTCATCCAGCTGGCCGGCACTGGAGGCATGGTTCCCCATAACATCATCTTCCCGGCAAAGCAGAAGAGGGAGGGATATGTTTCTGGCCTTAGGACTAAGCTGTATAGCGTAATCGCCTTCATCCCCCTGTGAACCGCTGCATCCATGCTTAAAGTCCAATGTTCCACGGAACACCTTTTTAGCATGGTCATCCAGGGCGCCCTTCACATCAATATGGCTTTTCGTCTCTTTCCCCACATGTTCCAGGTGATAGAATAAATCTTCATGCTGCGTGCCGCTGGCGGCATAAACAGCGGTTTCTGTCATATCTGACTTACGGCCTTCCAGCCGGCCTGTGCTGTGAACGATAACCTTTTCCCCTCCCAGAAGGGCCGACGCGAAATCACAGACCGCCCCCTCGTGAAGGATTACGTGTCTCTGATCAGCAAGCACCGCCCCGGGAAGGTTTCTTTCCAGGATGGATACTTTCAGCTTCCCTCCATCCTGTACTTCATAACAGGCGGCAGAGATAATCTGCCCTCCCGCTTCCTTCCCATCCCATATCCAGATGAGATTCAGTTCCGATCCCTGACCAACAGAGACAGAGAATGTACCGCAGAAATCTTCTGTTCCATGCTCAAGATTGAGCCGGACAGACAGTGCAGTCTTCACTCCGTCCGGAATGTTTATCTGAAAATGTTTTCCCGCTGCCGCTGTCTGTACCAGCTCCTCCGCTGCTCCCTTGAAGGAATCCGGAAGAGAACCTCCTTCAGAGACATAGGTCATATCGGAAAATTCAGGTTCCGCTTTGTTTCTGCTTCCCGCAAAATCAAGCACCGTTTCATTGGTATGTGTATATCGGTACGTCAGTCTGGGGAGTGTATTTACTTTTATCTTATCCATTATTTCCTCCTCAGCCTATAGCCCCTTCAAATTCCAGATTAATCAGACGGTTCATTTCCACCGCATATTCCAGTGGAAGTTCCTTGGAAATCGGTTCAGCGAATCCACGGACCAACATGGCCTTGGCGTCTTCCTCTGACAGTCCGCGGCTCATGAGATAATAAATATCCTCATCCGGAATACGTCCGATTGTCGCTTCATGTCCCAGATCAATATCATCGTTTTCAATGATAATGTCCGGAATCGTATCTGAGCGGGATTCATCATCCAGCATCAGGGATTCGCAGCTGATGGCGCCCTTGGCCCCTTCTGCATGCGGTCCGATATGTACTACACTCCGGTAAACCGCTTCCCCGCCGCCTTTGGAAATGGACTTGGAATTGATATTTATGCTGGTGTTCTTACCGTAAGCTTCCACCTTAGCTCCGGTATCCAGGCACTGCCCTTTACCGGCAAAGGTAATCCCTGTAAATTCACAGGTGGAATTATCCCCGCGCAAAACCGTATCCGGATACAGGCAGGATACATGGGACCCAAAGGACCCGCTTACCCAGATCATATGTCCGCCCTCTCCAACAACCGCTTTCTTTGTGTTGAGGTTATACATATTCTTGGACCAGTTTTCAATAGTGGAATAGCGCAGGGTGGCTCCCTTTTTTACAAACAGTTCCACCGCACCGGCATGAAGATTGGCTACATTGTACCGTGGAGCGGAACAGCCTTCGATGAAATGGCAGTCTGCCCCTTCTTCCACAATGATAAGCGTATGTTCAAACTGCCCTGCCCCCGGTGCATTAAGCCGGAAATAACTCTGAAGCGGCATATTCACATGAACACCCTTTGGCACATAGACAAAGGAACCGCCTGACCACACGGCATAGTGAAGCGCCGCAAACTTATGATAGGATGGCGTAATCAATGTTCCAAAATAAGGACGGACCAGATGCTCATACTTTTTTACCGCCGTCTCAAAATCGACGTAGATAACTCCCTGTTCTTCCAGTTCCTTCTGAATGTTGTGATATACCACTTCGGAATCATACTGAGCCCCGACTCCGGCCAGAGATTTTTTCTCCGCTTCCGGTATCCCCAGACGATCGAATGTATCCCGGATATTTTCCGGCAGATCTTCCCAGCGGGCCTTCATATCTGTCTTCGGACGGACATACGTATCAATGTGCCCCATATCCAGTTCGGAAATATCGGGCATCCATGGCGGAATATCCAGCTCGTTATAGATTTTCAGTGCCTGAAGGCGCTTCTTCAGCATCCATTCCGGTTCTTCCTTCTTAGCCGATATCTCCCGGATTATCTCTTCCGTCAGTCCGGTATCCGCCTTATAGGAATAGCTGACCTCATCCTTTATATCATATATGCTGCGGTTGATATCGCTGACTTCGCTTCTTTTCTTTGTATCCGCCATATCACTTACACCTCGGATTTAAAGGCATCAAACCCATGGTCTTCAATTTCATCCACCAGTTCAGCGCCGCCCTCTTTCACAATACGTCCGCCAATTAGCACATGGACCTTATCCGGAGGAACAAACTTAAGCAGCTGATTCAGATGCGTAATCATAATCAGCGCGTTATTTTCAGTATGATATTTACGAATGTTATCCGCTACAATGCGTACAGCATCCACATCCAGCCCGGAATCGGTTTCATCCAGCATAGCCAGAGCCGGATCCAGAATCCTCATCTGAAGGATTTCATTTTTCTTTCGTTCTCCGCCGGAAAATCCATCATTCAGATAGCGTCCGGCATAGGATTCATCCATAGCCAGTTCTGTCATTCTTTGCTTCATCAGACGCTTGAAAGGAAACAATCTCTGCTGTTTTCCGCTGATAATGGATTTAGCCGTGCGTATAAAATTCTCTGTAGTAATCCCTGCCACTGACACGGGGGACTGGAAAGAAAGGAATATGCCCTTTCTTGCCCTCTTATCTGTGGTCAGGTCGGTAATATCTTCCCCTCTGAAAAAAATATGCCCCTCAGTAACCGTATAGGCTGGATTTCCCATAATGGTGTGTAGCAGCGTCGACTTTCCGGCACCGTTCACCCCCATGATGGCATGAACTTCTCCAGAATTCACGGTGAGGTTAATGCCGTGAAGGAGCTCTTTTTCTCCAACGGAAACATGCAAATTTTCTATGCGAAGCAGTTCGCTCATATGATCACCTCATTGATCGGTTAAATAATATATATACTTTAGCTTAAAGTCGCTTAAATCCTCTGACTGTACGGTACTATTCTAAACTATTTTAGTCTATAAGTAAAACCGCCGCCCACTAAAAAATGCCGGTATTTTCTATATCCCTTTCTGATATCCCCGCTTACCGGAAAATTTTCCGCCAATAAAAAAAGCAACGGCATAACCCGTTGCTTTTTTACTGGTATTACTTGCTGGAAGCGCCAAACCACTTAGCATGAATCTTGTCATATGTGCCGTTGTCCTTCAGTTCCTTCAGTGCGGCATTGACATCCTTCTGCAGCTGTTCATTATCCTTGCTCATAGCAAATACCATCGGAGCACCGTCTTTTGGAGTGCCGACAATCTTGACGTCCTTATCAGCTCCCTTGTTCAGATAGTACATGCTTACCGGACGGTCAAGAATTACCGCATCTACCGTTCCTGCCTTCAGTTCCATGAATGCCTGAGCATTGGAGTCGAGCTGCTTAACCTGGCTTGCTCCATTTTCCTGAGCCAGTTTTACGGATTCAGTACCTACCTGGGCACCAACCACCTTGCCCTTCAGGTCGCCCCAGTCATTAACATTGCTGTTGTCCTTCTTAACCAGGATGACATATCCGTTTTCAGTGAAGTACGGATCGCTGAACAGAACCTGCTTAGCACGTTCCGGAGTTGCGTCCATACCGGAAGCAATCAGATCAATCTGGTTACTCTGAATAGCCGGAATCAGTGCGTCGAAGCCCATGCTCTTAAATTCCATCTTAGCACCCATCTGCTTGACGACTGCATCTGCCAGATCGAGATCGAAGCCTACATACTTTTCATTTTCAACAAATTCAAATGGCGGGAATGTGGTTTCTGCCCCTACACGGATAACCTTGCCCTGTTCAGATGCTGCACTGCTATCTGAAGAGCTTCCACAACCTGCAAGACCAATTGCTGCTGCCGCTACAAGACCAGCGGCTACCATCCACTTACCAGTTTTTCCCATTTTCATATGATTCATCTCCACAAATGACTATTTCCTTGCTGAACAGTAAGGCGAATTAATTTGATGACACAATACTAACAGAGCCACTACCCTATGTCAAGTATTTTTATGAGCGTTTATGAATAATTTTCAATTTTATTTTCCGTTTATTTATTCATATTTTCCCTGATTTTCCTTTCTTTCTGTAAAGGTTGTACCCGTTACAACCTTCGATGTTTATTGATTAGTTTGCGTAGTTTTCACTAAACTTCCCTGTACCTGTTTTCACGCAGTCCGCATATTTCTGTAATTATTTTTATGCACAAATATGTAATTTTTATGCACACGTATACACTTATCCCATTCTTTATTTTACTTTCCCCTCTGCCCCATTTCCCATTTCCATAGATTTTTGTCATGAATCATTGTATAGTATATAGGTATATAGCATAGCCATGAGCAGATTGTGATGCTTTTTTCACTGTTAATCACTGCTTTAACATTTATTTAACTCTGTTATTTATACTGGAGCTGTTGTAGTTTTAAGCACCAACCGCTGAATCTGCATTGGTGGCTGTTATAATCTAATGAAGGGATTTTATGGATTTCATTACATCACTTTTAACGGAATGGGGTTATCTTGCCTTATTCATTATCATGGCTCTGGAAAATATGAACATCCCTATCCCCAGTGAAATCGTACTGGGATTTGCCGGATTTCTGGTATTTAAAGGCGTGTTTGCCTTCTGGCCTACTATCCTTGTCGGCACAGCTGCCGGATTGACCGGCTCTCTGCTCTCCTACTGGATGGGCTATAAGGGCGGACGCAAAATCCTTCTGAAGTTCAGTACCAAAGGCGGGTTAACCACAAAAAAGCTGATTGCCGCCGACTCCTGGTTTCAGAATTTTGGCGGACTGGCTGTATTCACCGGCCGTCTTCTTCCGGGAATCCGTACGTTTATTTCACTTCCCGCAGGTATTGCCCAATACAATCTCAGAAAATTCATCTTATTTTCCATTGCAGGTACTGTTCCCTGGACCATGCTGCTGGTCTATATCGGTTCTGCCCTGGGGGAAAACTGGGAAACTCTGTTATTATATAAGGTAGAAATTGCCGCTGGAGCATTTCTGTTCGTAGGCATGATGATCATCATCTACCTGTTTTTTAGAAAGCAAAAATAAAATAATATGTCTAATAAAAGAAAGACCTGTTTACTGTTACTTTGTTTCGGGGTACTTTTGTACGGAACGTATCTGGGGCTGATTCCATTGCTGGACCCGGATGAGCCGGTGTACGGGGAAACTGCCAAAGAAATGCTGCTGACCGGCGACTGGCTCTCTCCCCGCATTTACGGAGAATTCTGGTACGATAAGCCACCTCTTTTTTATTGGCTGGAAGCCATATCCTTTAAGCTGTTCGGTCTGTCCACCTGGTCAGCCCGTCTGCCTTCTGTACTGGCCACCCTTATAACATCCATCTATCTGTACTGTTCCTCCATTTCCCTGATTGGGGAAAAGAGGGCCCGGTATGGTGCCTTTATATTTACATCCGCCCTGGAAATCATTATTCTGGCCCGCAGTGCTGTAACAGATGCCACCTTAATGCTGAGCCTTACCATTGCACTGGTGTCATTCCTGAAGAAGCAGTATAAGACTGCCTACATTGCCTGTGGTCTGGCACTGCTCGCCAAAGGTCCCATAGGCTTTGCCTTTCCGGCCCTTATCGTCGCCTTGTGGATGATACTTTCACGAAAATTCACCTGGAAAAACATCATGTCCCTTCACTGGACATGGGGCATCCCCTTAGCCTGTCTTATCGGTCTTCCATGGTTTATCTATATGGGAATCATTCATGGCGCCCCTTTTATTGATACGTTTCTGGGATATCACAATATCACCCGGTTTGTAGCACCTGAACATGCAGGAAAAGATCATATCTGGATGTATCTGGTAGTTCTGGCCGCCGGCTTCTTTCCCTGGGTGGCTGCCATCCCTGCCATTTTCGCTTCTATCCGGAAATGGATGCATAAGGAAGTCATGCTGTATCTTATGGTATGGGCCGGCTTCATATTTATGTTCTTTTCCCTGTCATCTACACAGCTGTTTTCCTATATCCTTCCCATGTACCCCGCATTATCCCTTCTTGCCGGATGTGCGGTTGCAGATATGGAGGAATCGGGTGCTGTACCGTTGTATGTAAAGATTTCTCATGCCTTCTTCTTCCTTCTGGTTGTGGCCGCCCTCGGTCTGGCTCCGATTATGCCGGACGGAGGTCCTGCCGTTAAGATAGGAATCCTCATCATGATGACCGGTCTGGGAACCATCTCCGTCCTTGCGCTGGCAAGACGGCGATTCTTCCTGTTCAGGACAGCGCAGTACCTGTCAGCCGCTGCCCTTATCCTTTCCGTATGGATACTGTTCGCATCCAGTGTCTCTCACAGTTTTACATCGTATGCCATAGGAAGCCGGCTGCACCGTGAACTGCCTTCCGGAAGTTCCGTATACATTGATTCATTCTACCGGCCCTCTATTGCTTTTTATCAGAATATATATGGCCATCCGCTTCCAGAATATTCAGCCGATAAACAACAGAATGCGCGGACGAATGCCAGTGAAGGGGTCTATCTCCCTGGGGATAGCACCAACCTGCGTATCCCTTCCGGCTCCTATATTCTGGTTCAGAAAAAATCATTCGCCCGCTGGCCGGAAGAACAGAAAAAAGATCTTCATCTGCTCTGGCAGGAAGATACCGCCTGTTTTTTTATAAAAGGAGGAAAACCCATTGAAGTTAACGAAAAATAATCGGTTATGGATTATCATTTTCCTGGTAAGCTTTCTGTTTCTCCTCTGGGGAAATCAATATCTTCCCATCACCGACCCGGTAGAATCCAATTATGCGCTTACTGCCAAAGAAATGGCAGAATCAGGAAACTGGCTCTCCCCTACTATTTACGGACATTACTGGTATGATAAGCCCATTATGATTTACTGGCTTACCGCCGCCTCTTACCGTCTGTTCGGCTTTACCAGCCTGGCTTCCCGCCTGCCTTCCGTGCTGGCCGGAGCCCTGTCCGCCGCCTTACTGGGTGCCTATACCCAGCGTCTTCTCCATAACCAGAAAGCGGCCGTCTGCGCCAGTCTTTTCCTGGTCACTTCGCTGGAATTCTGGATTGTCTCCCATGCTATCATTACCGATCAGCTTCTTTTCCTTTTTACCATTCCCACCATGCTGTCCGCTTTCATAGGGCTGAATGAGAACAGCCGGAAACATATGGTGATTGCCTATGCCGCGGCCGCTCTGGCCTGCCTTACCAAAGGACCGGTCGGCCTGGTACTCCCCGGGTTGCTGCTGCTTCTCTGGTGCGCCTCCATGCGCTCATGGAAAATGGTCAGGCGATGCTTCCCCTGGCAGGGAATCCTCTGTTTTCTCCTTATCGCCACACCATGGTATGGTGCCATGATTTATTATCACGGAACTGATTTTATCAGTCAGTTCCTGGGACTGCACAATGTAGTCCGTGCTACCTCCTCAGAACATCCGGAAGACAATCACTGGTATTATTATCTGATCCTCCTTCCGGTATCCCTTCTCCCATGGACCGGGCTTTCCTTCCTGCAGATGAAAACATTCCGCCGGCAGACTCTGTACCAGCCACTATACCGATTTCTCATGATATGGTGCTGGGGTACCATTGGTTTCTATACCCTGATGGCCACTAAATACGTAACCTACACCTATATCGCTGTCATTCCTGCCATACTTCTGGCCGCAACCGCCATTCCGCAGTTGTCAGAAACGCGTAAATTCCACTGTCTGCTCTTATTACCTGCCCTGTTCATGGTTATAGCCTTAAGCGGTGGAACCCTGGCCTTAAAAGGCACCAGCTGGACTCCTTTTTACATTCTGGCACTGCTGTCCATCAGTCTTTGCGTATACAGTTTCAGAAATACGAAAAAGCTGATCTTATCCATCAGCCTCAGTATATCCGCACTGTATATCTGTCTGGTTTCCACCGGCCTCGGCCCTTATCTTTCCACCCGCTCAGGTATCCTGATGGCTCAGTCATTCCACAGCCTGCCTGGCTATCACCTGTTTTTCTCCTCCTATAGTGCTTCCTATACGTACTATACGGGAGAGACGGCCATCCGCCTGGTACCTTCTGTGGCGGATGCGGAGAAACGAAATCCTCTGTGGAATGAAAAATATACCATGCCTTCCCTTCCGGATACCCATCTGGAGTCACTGACCGGAGACAAACCGGTTTACCTTTATGTTTCCAGAAGCAATTTGAAGCTGTTTGACCGCTGGAACATGCGCAGGGATTTTATCCCTGTGGAAACCTTCCCTTCCGGTTCAATTTATCAGTATAAAAAATGAGTGAGAACCTATGAACTATTTTCGTGAAATGCATAAAGTAAAATTATTTATTGAAAAACTAGCTGATTACCATCACCCGGACGTATTTAATCCCTGGGCAGATTATGACCCGGATTATGATGTGGCTTCTGCTCGTTCTATCCGCCGGAAACAGCTGGCCCGGTATCTGATTCACCGCATTGAAAACGCGCGTATCCTTCTGATTGCCGAGGCCTGCGGATATCAGGGCGGCCGTTTTACCGGTATCGCCATGACCTGCGAACGAATGATTCTTAATGAGCATCCCTATGTAGACTCCCAGATGGTCCTTGGCTGTCAGGGGAAACGTACAAGCCGCAGAGACAGCCCGTTTATTCCCAGAGAAACGCAGCGTACCAGGGGATTTAATGAACCTACTGACACCGTAGTATGGAATGCGGCCCTTTCTGCGGGGCTGGGGCCTAATGATTTTCTGCTCTGGAATATTTTCCCATTTCACCCGCATAAGGAAGACCATGCGCTGAGCAACCGTACCCCCACAGAATCAGAACTCCAGGACGGTCTCTTTTTTACCGAAGAACTGTTAAAACTGACCGGTCCGCTTCCCGTCTACGCCATTGGACGGAAGAGTGAACAGACACTTACCGGTGCAGGCTATCAGGTAACCGGACTCCGCCACCCTGCCAATGGCGGTGCCACCCTGTTCCGTGAAGGATTGCGTGACTCTCTTATCCAGACCGGACTGTATAATGGCTGACAGATGAAGGAAAAAGGACTGTGAAAACACGATGTTTCTCATGTTTTCACAGTCCTTTTCTGCTTATATTTTTTGCCTTATAATGGATGTATACACGCAGGCATTATACTTGCCCTATCAAAAGTAAAGGAGTGATTGCCATGTTACGTTTTTCCAGCATAGCCCGTATAAGTTTCCTTCTGCTGCCCCTGATGGTCTGCACTCCGGCCCTGGCAGCTCTCAGCAGCCCCTCTGCCCAGGTTAATCAGAACATTATCCAGGCCCGGGAAAAACAGAGCCGTTTCCTGATTAACCAGAGCCGGCTGACCTCCCGTATCTCCGGGACAGATACCCATCCCTCTCCGCTGCAGTCCATGTCCCTGCAGCAGGCTGAGGCCCGGCAGATCCGGTTAAATGCGAAAAACCAGCTTCAGCGCATGCGAAGTTCTTTCCCCTCCCTGTCGGTGTCCACCCCCGCTCCTCAGACATCGCCTGCCGCCGCTTCCCCCACAGCTTTCCCTGCCCCGGCCGGATCATCCGATTCTTCCCAGGATGACAGCCTTCAGGAGATTCATACTCTGCAATCTCTGTACAATCAGGAACAGATTGCCTACTATACGGCTCTGGCAGAACAGGAAAATAAAAACTCCTGAACCATATATCCAAAATAAAAAGGTAAATGAGACCCGGATAGGTCTCATTTACCTTTTTTGTATTCCCGGTATCATCCCCGGAAATATATGTCTGAATCTGACATGTACTCTCTGTTATGCCTTATGCTTTTCAACAACAGCTTTTGGTGTAAATACCAGGTGTTCATTAATGAATGTTGTGAAACCAAGTTCGCTCAGTTCACGACCATAACCGGAATTCTTGATTCCGCCGAATGGGAGTTCCGGCAGAGATGTCCATCCGGAGTTAATAAAGGACATACCGGTTTCAATCTGAGCAGCCACTTCACGGGCATGGTCCAGATTGCTGGAGAATACGGTTCCGCCAAGGCCATAAGAGGAATCATTAGCCAGAGCAATGGCTTCTGCCTCATCCTTTACCTTATATACTTCGCCTACCGGTCCGAATACTTCCTTGTTGTAAAGCGGATTATTCTTATCAATACCAGTAATGACGGTCGGCATTACGAAATTGCCTGGATGGTCAATCGGCTTGTTGCCATATTCAACAACGGCGCCGTTAGCTACTGCCACATCAATAGCCTTGAGCACATCTTTCTTCGCCTGTGCAGAAGACAGCGGTGCCAGCGTGGTGGATGGATCCATTGGATCGCCCCACTTAGCCTGGGAGAATACTTCTACCAGATCGCGTACGAAACGGTCATAATTCTTTTCAGTCACGATGAAACGCTTGGAAGAAGTGCATACCTGACCTGCGTTGAAAAGACGGGCAAAATTCATAACCGCCTTAACTTCATCCATGTCCGCATCATCAAGAACGATGAATGCGTCATTACCGCCCAGTTCCAGGGAAGACTTCTTGAGGTTTCTGCCAGCTTCTTCTGCAATGGAAGCACCGCCACGTTCAGAACCTGTCAGGCAGGCTCCGGCAATGCGCTTATCGGAAATGGCCTTGGATACCTGTTCATAGGAAATGAAGAGGTTCTTGAATGCGCCTTCTTCTACACCGGCTTCGCGTACCAGATCTTCAAAGGCAACTGCGGAACCCGGGCAGCAGGAAGCATGCTTGAGCAGCATCGGATTGCCGGCAATGAAGTTCGGTGCAAATACACGCATAACCTGATAGAATGGGAAATTCCATGGTTCTACTGCAAAAATTACACCGATAGACTGCTTGATATAGTAAGCTTCGCCAGCTGCGGTTTCCAGTACCTGCGGCTTGAGGAATTCATCCGCCTTATCTGCATAATAATCAGCAATGTCCGCACAAAGAAGAACTTCGCCCTTTGCTTCGCCAATCAGCTTACCCATATCTTTGGTAATTGTTTCTGCATATTTGTCTGCATCACGACGAAGCAGATCAGCTACCTTGTGCAACTGAGCCTTGCGTTCTTCCAGATTGTTTTCACGACGCCATTTTTTGTACAGTGCATGACCGGAAGCAATTGCCTGTTCCAGTTCTGCATCGGTATGATTTGCATATTCCTTAAGTGTTTCATTAGTAAATGGATAAATTGTCTTGTAAGCCATGTTTACCTCTCCTTTACTCAACATCATATAATAACCATTTGTTCTGTCCGAATATGGACAGAAATAATTCGGATTTAAACCTGTACTTATCATATACCACTATATCGAAAAATGCAAATGTAGTTCCATTAAATTCTATATTAAATTTGTATTCCCCAGTATAGAATTATTCTTTGACGCATGCCCGGCCCTATCCTTTCCGCCGCAGCGTAATTATGGTAATTTCGCGGCTGCATCCCCACCGGAACGGGAACCATCCTCCCGTGCCGCGGGATACATATCCATACCAAGGGCCCGCCCGATACAGTCCACGGGTATATACATAAGGAGTAAGGATTGGCTGTCCCATAAATCCGGTCTGCATCCCATGGGTATGCCCGGTGAGTGTGATTATGGCCTTATGACGGATCCCTTCCCGTATAAAATCGGAATGATGCGCCAGAAGAATTACCGGAGCTCCCTCCGGTATACCGGAAAACGCCTTATCTGCCATATTCCGTTCTTTAGTTATCCGCATCCGTTCATCGGCAGCAAAAGGATAATCCGTGCCGGCTATATATAATGCCTTTCCGCCCCTGGTAAGCACTACATGATTATTCTGCAGAAGAGTTACCGGCGTCGTCTTCAGTTCATCCGCTATATATTTCTTATTGCGGTAATATTCGTGATTTCCCCATACAAAAATAATCCCGTATGGAAAGTTTCCGTTTTCCCCTGTCAGTATGCGGGCTGTTTCCGGCATCACTCGGACATCATCAATCAGATCACCGGTAAACGCAATCATCTGAGCCCCTTCCCGCCGCGCAATCAGAAAATCCTCCGGAAGATTCCGGTTGGTATAGTACGGACCGACATGGGTATCTGAAATCTCCGCAATTTTAAATCCATCCCAGGCCGCAGGTAATTCAGGTGATGAAATCTCCACATGCTCGGTTACTTCCTGCCTATTTCCCCTAATGGCGCCAGTTGTACCGAAAAGTACGGCTAGACAGGTAATACCCCAGGCCAGCCGTCCTATAATCCTCCTGCCTTTCCCGAACGCGCGAAAAACCGCCAGCAGGAAGAAAAATGGAGCAATCAGCAGAGAGGCTATCATTATACCTACCGCCAGATAGGCAACCCAGAGCATCCACTGCCCGTAGTGGATATAGGCAAAAGTATACCAGTTGAAAAATGCCGTTCCTGCGGCTGCCGTAAGACAGAACCCCATTCCCTGCCAGACAGAGCGTCTGGTTCGAATGGAAGCCATAAACAGCAGCCCATTGGCCAGCCCCAGCAAAGAAAATATGGCAATAAGCCGGTAAAAGAAATTCATACTGGGCATATAATTCGGTGCCATCCTGTACTCACCCCTTTATTCCAAAACCAGCTTTTCCGCCCAGGCTGCCAGCCGGGCATGCGGACCGGCAAGCGGTATATTCCTGTATTCTTCCGGTGTAAAAAATGCATAGTCTTTCCCCATTGGCTCCTGGACCGCCGGGGCTGCCACATAGGCATTCATATTCCATATCCGATGGGAAAATACATGCCGGTGTTTCCATACCGGACCTTCGAGCCGGCAGTTCCAGCGCCTGCCAAGCTCCCTTTCCGCCTCCTCCGGTGTGTGTGCCAGAACCATAGGGAATTCCCACATAGAGGCCAGCATTCCCTTTTCAGGTCTTTTATGCATCAGAAATGCACCATGGCGCAAAATCAATGCGGCAGCCAGATAAAGAGTTTCCTGCCTTTTCTTTTTTGTCCTCACCGGCAGTTCCTTTTCTTTTCCCTCCCTGTGCGCTCTGCACCAGGAAGCTATCGGACATTCGCTGCACCGGGGAAACCGGGGAATACATACTTCCTGTCCCAGGTCCATAAGGGCTTCATTAAATGAACCGGCATCTTCTGGCAGGGTCTGTTCCACACAGTTCATCACCTGCCGTCTCCCCTTAGCCTTCAGTATGTCCTCTTCAATTCCGTAAAGTCTGGCATATATACGAAGTACATTCCCATCCACGGCACTGGTTCGCTTGCCATAGGCAATGGACAGGATGGCCCCTGCGGTATAGCTTCCGATTCCAGGCAGCGATTCCACCACCTTTAATTCATCTGGAACCCGGCCTCCATAATGGCTGTCCATCTCCCTGGCCGCCGCATGAATATTTCGTGCCCGGCTGTAATAGCCCAGTCCCTGCCAGGCATGCAGGACCTCTGCCTCTGAAGCTTCCGCCAGTGCGTGCACTGTGGGAAACTTTTCCATCCATGTATTAAAGTATGGTTTTACCGCCTCAGTCCTTGTCTGCTGCAGCATAATCTCTGAAATCCATACCCTGTATGGATCTCGGGGAGATTTTTCCCGCCAGGGAAGCTCCCTTTCCAGCTGCGCTGACCAATCCATCAGCACCTTTACCCATGTAGTATCTGTCATCTGTCTCCTTCACTTCATTTCTGAAAATTCATAACCGGTTACGGTATCTCCATCTTCCGCAAAATGAATGACTCCCCGGATTTTCTTTCCCTTCAGAATCAGGGGAAGCCACTGACAGTCCGCCTGCCACATTCTGTCAAAAGGCAGAGCGTCAGGAGAAAACCAACGCGGCTCCATTTCATCGGATACAGCAGGAGCTCCGCTCCATATCCGCACCAGATAAACTATTCCCGCATGTGACCACTCCGGATCCTCTGTATTCTGAAAATACAGCTCTGCCGCCAGTTCCAGATCCTGCGTCCTGGCAATCAGTCCGCATTCTTCTCTCAGTTCCCTTACCGCACACTGACGCATGGTTTCTCCTTTTTCAATCTTTCCTCCGAAACCATTCCATTTTCCAAATCCCATTCCCCGTTTTTTACGGCCCAGAAGTACTCTCCCCCGGCTGTCCACCGGATAAACCAATGATGTGTCCCGCATATATATCCTTTCCCGGTTCTTTTCCCTGCGGCTTCTGCATAACCGCATATCTAAAAAATAAAAGGCTGTGAAAAATGAAAAATCATTCTTCACAGCCTCCCTGCTGAGTACAGCGCTACTTATTTGCCAAGCTTAGCTGCCACATCAGAAGTAACATCAACACCGCCGTCAACAACTGCGCCGGATTCAAGTACTACGTCCAGATTCTTTTCCTTGCGAACCTGCTGAATGGCCTTCATGATGTCAGACATAATCGGAGTCATTTCATCTCTTTCTTTCTGAGCCAGTTCACGCTGCAGGTTGTTTGCCAACTGCTGCTTTTCTGCATCAGACTTGCCTGCAGACTGCTTCTGGAACTGCTGCTGAGCTTTCTGTGCTGCCTGCTTCATGTCCAGCTGTGCCTTTTCCATCTTCGGATGTGCCTGAAGAAGAGCGTTAGTGTGAACATAGCCAATGCCTGCTGCAGAAACGCTGAATGCAGATGCTGCCATCATAGCTGCTGCCATAACTGCTGTAATTTTTTTATTGAGTCTCATAATTAAATCCTCCATTACAAACATCTTCAGGGATGTAGGTTTCTTTGTTCAGTCAACAATACGCTATCCATAAAAGTATCCTTTCATGGTATAGTTTATATCCTGTATTATATCATATTTTATCAGTATGCGGTTAATCCTTTTCTTCGGTGCCGGATTCTTCTCTTACGGTCTTCTGCACAGTTTCTTCCGCCGCCTGAACGGTTGCCGCTGTATCATTCCCAGCTGTCTTTTCTTCATCTTTCTCATGATGACGGCGGAAATGGGCAATGACTTCCGGCACCATATTGATAACCTTATCTATCGTATTATTGGCCGTCGCATTCTTAATGGAAAACAGTTCAATCCGTTCCCCTTTCATTATAAGCACAGCCGTAGGGGTCATCTTTCCACCGCCAGCACCGCCTTCCCGGGTGCCGTTGCTGCAGTGTCCGCTACCAAAGCCAAAGCTTATGTCCACAAACGGAACAATGGTGGCATCCCCCAGATAAATAGGCTGTCCCACTACCGATTCCGTAGTAATCATATGTTTAAAATCCTCAAAAATCTTTGCTCTGATAGCATCATCCATGATTTATTCCCTCCCTGAAATGCCAGAACGCACGTGTTTCACCGCACATCATCCACCGAACCGCAATCCAGAGAATGACCAGCGGATTAATAAATCCTCCACATCGCCCTTCCAGCGTATTTACCTTTTCTGTAAAATCATATTCTATATACCGTGTTTCCCGGTACATCACCGCATCAGCAACGCCTGCGATAATCCCCGTCTGCATAGGATCTCCGGTACCAAACCGTCCGGTTATATAAAAATATCCGGGCCAACTGTGAGCCAGAATCCGTTTCACATCCTGGAATGTGCGGCGCATAAATCCATGAGTCCAGGCAAATTCTATCTGCTGCCAGACAGAAGGCCCGTTATCCCCGTCTGGAGGCATATCCTCCGAAACGTCCGGTTTCATCTCTTCCATTATCTCTGTTTCCGCCGACGGATTCTCCACTGTCTCTTCCGGAGACGGCGATGATTCCGTCACTACATCATCCATTTTGCTCTTTTCCACTTCAGGCGGAGGAGCCATTTCTTCCTGCGCCTCTTCAGATTCACCGGAAAAATCAAATTCCCTGCGCAGCGGCACGCACAAAAACAGACGTACCGTCACGGCAAGTTTCCTGTCATTCAGCCGGACCGTATACAGAATGGGACACAGAAGTACAAACAGCAGAACCGCCCCGATGCCCTTAAGACCCATCATCAGCATACTCATCGTTGATACATCCTCTGCAAAGAGGACAGCTTATCCCGTATGCGCTTAACCAGTGACTCCGGCGCGGTTACCCGGACATGCGGCGCATGGCATAATGCCCAGCATTCCACATAATCCGCCGGCGCGTTTACCTCCACTTCCACTTCCGTAGGCAGGGCTGAACAGATTGTCACCCCTTTACCAAACTGCTCCAGCAGTTCGGTAATCAGTGTATTGTCTACCCTGAACCGGCACACTTCCGCGGTGTGGACTTTTGATGGGGCAACCGGTTTCACATACTTCATCATCCGGTACTTTTCCGCATCAGGGACCGATTTCATGGGAACCGCCGGCTGGTCCGTAATGATGATTCCTTCCATCAGTTCTATGCGCAGCACTTCCGCTTCTTTATGCCCTTCCACAAAACACAGCAGGCTGTACCGTTCATCGCCGGAAAAGATAATATACGGACTGGCGGTATACTGAATGATTTTCCCGTCCTTATCCGTATTGGCATGAGGTTTTAAATCCACCTCATAATGCATGTACTGAAACTGTATTTTCTTTTTCCCTTTTATGGCTTCTGTAAGTACCGACAGTATATCCTTCATATCGTTGCGCCGTATGGCCGGATCGCCGAAGGGCAGGTTACGGATACAGGTACGGTCATCACTGAACTGGGAACTGCCAATCCGCTTAACCTTTTCGGCCAGGTTTTTCACCATACTCTGCTTCATATGGGAAAAGTACAGTGTGTCCAGAAGCAGGGTCTCTTCTTCTTCGCTGAGCAGATGGTTCCACTGCCAGTCCAGAGTGAGCGCGTTATTGCGTCCCTTTACCTCCCGGGAAACTTCTCTGGAGGTAATAGGAAATCCTGCATCCTTCAGTTTCTCCAGATCTCTTTTTACAGATTTCCGGTTAATAGCCTGTCCGTACTTACTATCCAGAAGCTCTATAATCTGCTTCTGCGAAAGAGGATGCTTTTCATCCGAAAATTCCTTCAGTATCCTCAGAATATAAAGGATGGATATCTTCTTTCCCTTTTCCTCTTTTGCACTTTTCATAAGAATCACCGCGCTTTTCTGATTATGGCAACGATTTTATCCAGCAGCAGAGAAATCCATACGGTAACATGCGCAATCCCTCTTGCCACAAAACTACGGTTTACCGCCGCGTTCACCAATCCTGCAATACCGATTCCCCCAAGAAGATCCGTCGGGTAATGGAGTCCTGCAAACATACGTGAAAACGCAAGCAGTGAAGCCATAACCGCCATGATATGCCTTCCCGGCATCTTATCCCGGTACAACTGCATGACAATAACAAAACTGTTCATTGTATGGTTACTGGGAAAGGAGGCATTAGCCTTATGTCCTGTAAAATTCCAGATTTTCCAGTCTCTTACAAAGGGCCGCTTTCTGCTCCAGATTTTTCCAATCAGCATGGATACACAGGAAGCCAGTCCCACAGAAAAAAGCGCCATCATCGCACTTCTTCTGCGCCGGCTTTTATCCCATGCCTTCCCCGGACCAAACCACATCCACAATCCATAAAGCACAAAAGTCAGATGTCCCGTCCGGGTGAATGCATCCAGCGCCAGATCCATAGTCCGGTGCTTGCCTGCCACGCCATTAATAGCCCTGACCACCTTTAAATCAGCATTCATATGGCCTGTCGCCCCCTATCTGTCATTTCCGTTAACATAGCTAGCTATAGTCAAGATAATTTTAGCATACATAAAAACACCCCTGCAAGGAAACTACCTCCAGAAGAGCAGGTCCTGGCGCCTGATATTTTCCTTTCCTGCATTTTCTTCCATACCGAAGAAACAAAAGAGGCAGAAAGCCTTTCGGCCTTCCTGCCTCTTTTCAATTCCTGTTATGGCTGTTTATCCTGTTCTTTTCCTTCTTCCTTACGCTGCTCTTCCTCCCTGGCCTTTTTCAGCTTTCCGGTAAAATCCAGAACGGACATAACCAGAGCCAGCAGCGAACAAATTAACAGAAATATATTAATCCCGGTCCACCCATCTACCCAGCCAATCTGGTAAATAGCATAACCTGCAACAACAACCAACAGAAAATCTTTCATCTTAAGCATATCTGTTCTCCATCCGGCAGAAAGCCGGGCGCTTCTGCCTTATTCTACTTACCGGTAAAATATCTTACCCCTGCAGCAAAGAGCGGCTGATATTTTTCTCCGGAAATATTTTTGGCTATATTGTCTCCCCGGCGTTCCGAATGACCCATCTTGCCCAGCACTCTGCCATCCGGACTGGTAATGCCTTCCACAGCCCAGACGGATTCATTAGGATTAAATGTGCTGTCATAGGATGCATGACCGAGTTCATCCGTATACTGAGTAGCTATCTGTCCATTAGCCGCCCATGCTCTGATCTGTTCAGGAGAGGCAATAAACCGGCCTTCCCCATGGCTGATGGCAATGCTATGCAGGTCTCCCGGCTTAGTCAGTGCCAGCCACGGCGATTTAACGGATACCACTTTGGTTGTCACATAGCGGGACAGATGTCTGCCAATCGTATTGAATGTCAGCGTCGGAGCGTCTCCGGTCAGCGGCTTGAATTCGCCGTACGGAACCAGTCCCAGCTTAATCAGAGCCTGGAATCCATTGCATATACCAAGTACGAGACCATCTCTTCTATGCAGCAGCGCTTCCATCGCTTCTTCCAGCTTGCGGTTTCTGAACAGTGCGGCGATAAACTTGCCGGATCCATCCGGTTCATCACCAGCTGAGAATCCCCCTGGAATCATAACGATCTGCGCTTCATTAATGCGTCTTACCATTTCATCCACTGATTCCGCCAGTTCGGCCTGATCTCTGTTGCGTACGATGAAGATATCGGTGTCGGCACCGGCTCTTTCAAAAGCACGGGCGCTGTCCACTTCGCAGTTATTACCCGGAACTACCGGAATGAACACCTTCGGTCTTGCTGCCTGCACTCTGGCAAAGCTTCTTACCGCCGGTGTAAAGTATGGGATTTCCGGAATTTCACGGGTGCTGCTTTCCGCCTGAATCGGGAATATATCATTCAGCGGTGCTTCATACGCTTTCAGCAGTTCATCCAGAGAAACGGTTTCCCCAAAGAGCTTCATATCTTCTCCGCCGGTTACGCCAATAATGCGTACACATGGCTGCTTAGCCCATTCCTGTGCCGATGCTTCATCGGTTTCTACCAGAATGGCTCCATAGAAATTACCAAAATATCTGCTCTTCGGAATCGCCTCATTGAATACGGCGCCGATACGGTTGCCGAACGCAGCTTCTGCCGCCGCAACGGCCAGACCGCCATGTCCTACCGCCTTCATGGAACGTACATGCCCGGCCTGTACTTCTCTGTACAGGAAATCAGCATGTGCCTTGAATATATCCATATCCGGCATATCATTGGCATCCTTAGGCTGTCCAAACAGTACCAGGGTGCTTCCGCTTTCTTTCCATTCCTGACTTACTGCTTCGGAGGCCTTCCCAGGCGCAATGGCAAAGGAAACCAGTGTGGGTGGAACATGAAGATTTTCAAATGTACCACTCATGGAGTCCTTGCCGCCGATAGCTCCCAGTCCGAGGACCTTCTGCATGTAATAAGCGCCGAGGAGGGCAGCTGCCGGTTTACCCCAGCTGGATGCATCGGTCAGTTTTTCGAAATATTCCTGCAGTGTCAGATAAGCCTTTCTCCAGTCAGCCCCCATGGACACCAGACGAGTTACGGACAGAAGTACCGCATACGCCGCGCCATGGAACGGACTCCATACAGCCAGGTCCGGATCATATCCATGTGCCATGAAGCTTGCTGTATCGGTTTCCCCATGACGAAGCGGAATCTTAGCCACCATGCCGTCTGCCGGGGTCTTCTGATATTTGCCGCCAAACGGCATCAGTACGGTACCCGCGCCGATGGTGCTGTCAAAACGTTCGGCCAGCCCCTGTTCTGAAGCATTATTCAATTCTCCCATACGGGAAACCCAGAGGTCATGTACAGATTCAACCGGATCTTCATGGAAATATCCATGGGCATCCGGTGCTGTGATATGTGCTGTCCGTGTCTGTCTTGCCCCATTGGTATTCAGGAATTCACGGCTGATATCCACTATGGTCTGGCCTCTCCACTTCATAACCAGACGCGGATTTTCAGTTACTCTGGCAATGATGGTTGCTTCCAGATTTTCTTCTGCCGCATAAGCGATGAAACGGTCCGCATCTTCTGCGCGTACTACCACCGCCATACGTTCCTGGGATTCAGAAATTGCAAGTTCAGTACCACCCAGACCTTCATATTTCTTAGGTACGCGGTCCAAATTGATATCTACCCCGTCGGTCAGTTCGCCTACAGCGACAGAGACACCACCGGCGCCAAAATCATTAGACCGCTTGATCAGACGGGTTACTTCTCCGCGTCGGAACAGGCACTGAATCTTTCTTTCCGTAATCGGATTACCCTTCTGTACTTCAGCTCCGCAGGTTTCGATAGAGTCCACATCCAGTTCCTTGGAAGAGCCGGTAGCACCGCCCATACCATCACGACCTGTACGTCCGCCAACCAGGATGACCACATCCCCCGGTGCCGGCCGTTCACGTACCACATGGCTGGCCGGAGCCGCTGCCACAACGGCACCGATTTCCATGCGCTTGGCAACAAAGCCTGGATGATAGTATTCTCTTACTTCCCCGGTAGCCAGACCAATCTGGTTGCCATAGGAGCTGTATCCTGCAGCTGCTTCCGTTGTAATCTTCTTCTGCGGAAGCTTGCCTTCCAGCGTTTCAGACAACGGAGTTCTTGGATCCCCGGATCCGGTTACGCGCATAGCCTGATATACATAGGCACGTCCGGAGAGCGGATCACGGATACATCCGCCAAGGCAGGTAGCGGCCCCGCCAAACGGTTCAATTTCCGTTGGATGATTGTGTGTTTCATTCTTAAACAGAAGAAGCCAGTCTTCATCCCCATGGTCGGTATCCACAGTAATCTTAATGGTGCATGCATTGATTTCTTCGGACTCATCCATTCCGGTGAGTTTTCCCTCACGGCGAAGGGCTTTAACCGCTGCCGTAGCCATATCCATCAGGGTAACTGGACGTTCGGTGTTCTCCCCATAGAGTCTGATTCGGGTGGTTTCGTAATCTTTCAGCGCATTCCGCACCGGTTCTGTAAATTTTCCTTCTTCACAGGTAATATCTTCCAGTGCTGTGGAAAAGGTGGTATGGCGGCAATGATCCGACCAGTACGTATCAAGCACCCGGATTTCCGTTTCGGTAGGATCTCTTTTTTCCACGTCCCGGAAATAATCCCGCACCATAACCATATCGGCATGACTCATCGCCAGTCCCATGCGGGCGATAACTTCGTCAAGCCCCTGGTCATCCATACCGGTAACTCCGGTAATGACCGGAACATCGCCCGGTTCTTCTATCGGAAGATCGAGGGTCTGTGCCGGCGCCGTGGAAGCTTCTCTGGATTCCACCGGATTGACCAGGAATTTCAGGACTCTGGCCCTGTCTTCGTCTTCAAAATGCCCGGTAAGTACATAATGCAGTGCGCAGCGCACGCGGATGCCATCCTTCCCTGTGAGAATGGCCAGGCACTGTTCTGCTGAATCTGCCCTCTGATCATACTGACCTGGTAAAAATTCTACGGCCAGAACCATATCGCCGTCCGGCATGCTGTCGGTCAGCGCATCGACCGGCGGTTCTGAAAACACGGTAACTTTTGCCTGTTCATAATCAGCATCATTGATACCTTCTACATCGTATCGATGATAAATGGCCACTCCTTCAATGCGATTCCCAAGAACTTCTCTGAGCGCATTGCACAGGCGTGTTTCTGCCTGTCTGAATCCTTCTTTTTTCCTTACATAAAGACGTCTGATTGATGCCAAATTGAACACTCCTTTCGCTTATATGCGAAGAAAGACTTAAAGAGAATACGAAAACACACCAGATTAGTAAATTCTGACAATTTTATATTAACACAATTTTATATTAACACATATTAAAAAAGAATATCCATGAAAAAGCACGGCTCCCGGCTATTCTTTTTTTACCAGACTTTCCCGTATGGCCAGCGCCCTCTACAGACTGCCCAGCCTCTTTGTATACATGGCTTTGGCCGCATCATCAATGGCAAAAACCAGTGGCTGCTTTCCTTCATCCGGGGTCAGCAGCATAAGCATATCAATATCATTCCCGTTTCGCATAAAATACATACGGCTGTACATAGGATAAATCAGACCATCGGAATCAAAAATAATCTTTCCGCCTGCCGTATACAGCAAACTCTGCAGTGTCACCTTTCTCAGCGGCTCCATTTCAGTAAAATGTATTTTCAAATTAGCCCGGCCTTCCGTACCAATAACCCGTTCTGCCCAGGACCCCATGGTTTTCCGTATTTCACGCATAAGGGGAGAATCTTCATTCAGAATCTGTTTGTTCATATATAAAAGGCCTGTCCATTCACTGCTGCTCAAATTCAATTTGAAATATGGCAGAAGATAAGCGGATACCTGCGACGGAAGGGTGCCGGCAATAAGATAGCCGGAAGAAAAGTTCTCTGTCTTCGGATCAACAAATGATACCTGTCCCATGTGATACTTCATAGGCTGCCCTAAAAACTGAATGGAATAATCACTGGCTATGTCCGTATAGGAAAACTCCTTCGGAAGTGCAGATGACATATCTTCCTTAAAACTTTCCGCCTGAACAGAAGATATGGAAAGGCATACTGCACCCAGCAGAATCAGTAATCTTTTTTTCCACGCATTCATACCCCGTCCCCCCTCTTAAGCTGGTAAAGTGAAGCCAGCCACGGCTCATCCAGTTCTGCTCCTGCCATATGGCTTCCTTCCAGATAAATCAGAAAGTACTGATCACCTTCTCTGAAAAAAGCAGAATAAATCCATACCGGGAAAGACAGTCCCCGATAATCTGTCACCACCGCCTTTGCCTCCTGTTGCCAGCGATATGTTCCATCCGCATTCTTATAAGCATGCCAGGGTGCAAAGGACATAACCTTAATCTTCATCTTATTCCCCTTACGCGATGCCAGAAAGCGATCGAATATACTCTGATACTCTGACAGCTGAATCTTGGGAAGGCCAAATAAGGACGTAGGGCGGTCACTGCCCTCACTGAATGCCTTATCCCAGAATGCACGCACCCGGGAATCCGGGAACAGCTCTTTCCCATTGCCGGACACAACAAATACACCCGCCGTATACTGTCCCTGCGGTTTCTTCATCTGCAGCTGATACAGGTGGGCCCGGTTAAATGGATGTGTTCCCTTTTCAGCAAACAGATCCATTCCCGGAGGAATCGCCACTATTTCCATAAATGCAGCCTGTGAGGATTCACCAAAATCAGGACGCTGCGTGTTCTCAATAAACATTTTTTCCACCGAACTGCCTTTTCCATCCACCAGGTGCATATCATGTGGAAGCGGTATAGTTCCCAGTCCGGGTACAGACAATACATTCTGCGCCATGGCCAGCGCCGAAACAGAGATAAATCCGGCTGCCAGAATGCCTGTCCTTATTTTTTTCAGAATACGATTCATAATTCCCTCCACGGTCATTACAATGCTTCCTTTATTTTAGTTTAAAAAGAGAAAGGATGCTATAGCCTTTTCCGTTTATCCTCCGCATAATGGAACCCCGGGCAAATTCCTGTGCTACAATGAAACTGATATATGCATCATAGCTCCAACTATTAATTTCCTGAGGTTTTTATCAATGAAACTACAATGGATGACCACCCTTCTCCTGACTTCCTGTATTTCCCTTGCCGGATATTGCGGCTCCGGCGCGGCGGAAATGCATTCGCCCATACCGCTCCAGCAGGAAATTCCTCCGGCCCCCGGGTACTTTAATGGACGCCTGTGGAGGCTGGACGCTTCCGCTTCTTCCCCCTTCCCTTCCCATTTCCGGACATCGGCATCCGCCTTTGATTTATCTCTGCCTCATAAGCTGCCCCTGCCTTCCCGCAAAGGACTTGACAGACTCCGTATATCCGGCAGCGCACAGCCTTCCGGTATGGCCATCCCCGCCCTTGCGCGCCATCTGAAATATCTGGCTTCAGGCGGCCCGGTTTTCCTGATTGATCTCCGCCAGGAATCCCACGGGTTCTTTAACGGAAATGCGGTAAGCTGGTATGGCAACCGCAACTGGGCCAACCGGAATAAGACAACGGAAGCGGTCTGTCAGGACGAAAAAGAACGGATTCAATCCGCCTGTGGCACTCAGGTCACGGTATATTCACTGAATGAAGAGAAAGAACCGGCCGATGCAGAAAAAATCACTGTACAGTCTGCCAGTACAGAGGAGGCCTTAGCCGCCCGGGCCGGGCTCCATTATGTCCGCTTTCCCATAACCGACCATACGACCCCATCCGAAGCCACCATACGTCAGTTCATTTCCTTTATGCGTAGCCTGCCGCCGGATGCATGGGTTCATTTTCACTGTGAAGCTGGCATGGGCCGTACTACCACAATGATGATTCTGTGGGATATTTACAATAATCCGGAACTGCCGCTGGAAACCATAGTGGAGCGACAGCACCTTATCGGAGGAGCGCAGATCAGCCTGTATCCGCAGGAAGAACGCAAAGGCCCATGGAAATTCAATGAATCCCAAAGCCGGGCCCGGATAATACATATGTTTTATGACACTATGCATTCCCAATCAGCTTCCCATGCTGACAGGGCATAAAAAAACAGGGGTTGCGAAAGAAATTACTTTCGCAACCCCTGTTTTTACTGTGCCATTTTCCTGACCAGTTCATCTGATTTTTCTTTGATCAGCTTAAATTCACTATCCCGGCAGATTACCGTCATAAAATGAATATGTGCCTGAGAACGGAACAGATACTGACGTATGTGCAGAGGAAAGAGTATTCCGTCAATCGATGCCACCATGCGCATATCCGCCACATAGATTCTTGGTCTCTGTGACAGAAGGGTTGGCCCGTGAATCTGATTTACATCCACAGCGGCAAAATCATATGGCAGTGGAAAATCCTCATCCCTTACGGCCTCTACTCCATGCAGCAGACTGGCATTAATGATATCTCCGGCTGCCATCTGCATACGACCATAAAACGTAAGAATATTCTGTGAAGCTTCCGGCATGGTATCTGCAGCAAAGAATCCTCCCAGAACCGGATCATCAGCCAGTGAATCCATCATGAAGACCAATGCTGCTGTCTGCCTCCCCTTCTGGGAAATCAGCAGTGTTCCTTGAGAAGACTCTGCCCTTCCCACAGGATAAAAAGAAACATGACGTGGAAAAGAAGCTTTCTGCATCACCCCATCAGCCAGCTTTACAGAACGCTTAAAATAATTCTGCAACGCTATCTTTGCCTGCATCTGCTGATTTACCGTATCCTTCACCGTATCTATGGTTTCCGCTGCCTCATAAGGCATATGAAGTTCTGCTCCCGCTGTAGCAGGTTCTTCAGCCAGAGCCACTGCATTGCCTGCAATCAGCAGTGTAGCTATTCCTGCAATCAGGCGTTTCATCGGCTGGCTCTCCTGAGTGCTTCCTGCAGAATAGGTTCAAAATAATTTCCTGCCGTTTCATCCGTGAGAATCAGATTATAGGTTGTACCTTCCTTGTTCTCTAAGGAAAAACCGCCTGCATAAACCGGAAGCAGTAAGCCGCTCTGATTAATCAATACGTGAGCATGTACTTCCTTATAATCAATTCCCTTTTGAGATTTTCCTTCCCTGACTTTAGAAACATCGCTGACACTGACTGCCTGATTTTCCTTATTCAGCGCTCTTCCCAATGCTTCCCCCAGAATATCCTGCACAGGCTTTTTGCTATCCTGTACCCCTTTTTCACTCAGTACACTCTCATCAATCAGCCGTTCCAGAGCTGCCTTATCCTTATCCGATACAGGCATGGAAACCACAAATCCGGTATAGAAGGTATTGTTTACTTCACTTCGAACCTGATACATACGGCTATTCTTCAGAAGAGAAGCTGTCAGTTTCGCCAGCTCTTCTGCATTCTGTTTGTGCTTTTCGTTAAATATGCCAGCTTTGGTAAACTCCTTCTCCAGTGTCTTTACCAGATTGTCTGATTCCAGAAACTCAGACACGTATGTCCCCAGAAAAGAACTTTGACCGTTCCAGACGGTCACTTTATCAGTAAGCGGCAAAACTTCTCCCTGTGGAAGCACCAGATTATCCGCAAAGACACCAGTCATACTCAATGCACAAAATCCTGCAGTTGCTGCTGCACATAACCACTTTTTCATAAATTCTCCTTTCACGGAAAAATATCATAGCCCTCTCCCTGACTACTATCAGGTAAGATGATGTTTGTCTGCCAGTTCTCTGGCAATAATTTCCTTCTTGAGCTCCTGCAGTCTGCAGGACAGATTAACTTCCATAATATCCGGATTGACCAGCCGGGTATATTCAGGCCACAACGTAGCCATTTCCTGATTTGCATAATCAATGATTTCTGAAATCTCCGGTAATTTTACCGCCTTTCCCTTCTGAATCAGAGGCTTAAGAAGAGGTCTTACAGTAAACGATCCAGCCCGGAGGTGTTTCTTTCTCCAGGGAGCTGCCTCCGTAACGAAAACCACATCCCTATCTTCCCGGATTTCCTCTCCCTGAAGGCATACCAGATCGGTAATCATCTTTCCATTATCCTTCCGATAGAAGCGGTATACTTCCTTAATGCCCGGATTGGTAATCTTATGCACATCTTCAGAAATCTTCATTACCGGCTGAACTTTGCCATCTTCCCATCTTGCACTCATCTTGAAGACTCCACCCAGAGCTGAAGAGCCATCTGCAGTAATGCATTTGGTTCCTACACCCCAGGAAGTTATGGTAGCGCCCTGGTGTTTCAGTGACTGAATCAGATATTCATCCAGATCATTGGATCCACTGATGATGGCATCCGGCAATCCGGCCTCTGTAAACATTCGCTTTGCCTCTTTGGACAGATAGGCCAGATCCCCGCTGTCAATGCGGATACCATATACTTTTGGCAGTTTTCCCTGTGCCTTTAACTCATGGAAAACCGTGATCGCGTCCGGTACACCTATTTCCAGCACATTGTAGGTATCTGCCAGAAGAATCAGGTTCTCATGATAACATTTTACATATTCACGGAAAGCATCAATTTCATGGTCAAAACTCATTACCCAGCTGTGAGCCATGGTCCCCAGTACAGGAATATGGAATCGCTGACCAGCTTCCACATTACTGGTCCCATTAAACCCGCCAATCATGGCTGAGCGGGCTCCCCAGAGTCCGGCCGACTGCCCCTGCGCTCTGCGCAGTCCAAATTCCATAAGTGCATCACTGCCCACTACCGTACGAATGCGCCTGGCTTTAGTCGCTATGAGACTTTCATGATTCATAATCATAGAAAGTCCTGTTTCCATCAGCATGGCTTCTGCTGTAGTTCCATGGAAACGAAGCAACAGTTCTCCAGGGAAAACAACCGTCCCTTCCGGAACGGCATAAATATCCCCATGAAAGCGGAACCCGGCCAGATAAGACAGGAATTCTTCGCTGAAAATTCCAAGACTTCTTAAATAAGCTATATCTTCTTCATCATACCGAAAATTATTGACAAACTCTGTCAGATGAGAGAGCCCTGCCACTACAGTATATCCGCCGCCAAAAGGATTCTGCCGGTAAAACCGATCAAAGACTACCTGATTTTTATGCCGCCCCAGCCGAAACAGCGCATACGTCATCGATATCTGATAAAAATCTGTCACTAACCCTGTAGATTTCATTCTGAGCCTCTCCTCGTAATAAATGGTTTACACATGAATCTCGGATTAAACACCAGTCAAAATCTGACTTCTTATTAGTATACCACCTCGGATGGTTCTTCTCATCTGTCAGTTTCATCCCGGCTTTCGTCTGATAAAAAATTAAGAATCTGAAGAAGTGCTGACTCGAAGTGGCATATAGATTAATACCCCAACATTTAAGGGCTGTGTGAACATGAGATGGTTCACACAGCCCTTAAAACTGTAATCTGAGAAATGCAAGGTTTCTAATCTGATATCTGCAACCTTACTGCCTGCCGTCTATTCTGCCTCCTCACGGTTTCTCAGTATCTTCACCGGTACGTCATCAATACTCTTCAGAACTTCTATGGCAAGCGGCCGGGTATCCTTTGTCGTATGCACCACACAGGTAGCCCTTTTGGCATTAATGGTTGTAAGGATTCCCAGATATTCATACCCTTCCAGAATCCGGTTTACATAATTCACTGCAGAAGCAGGTACCTCTATATATAATTGTTCATCATCCATTATGATTTGGCCTCCTCAGAATCGTATAATCCGGAAGAGTCTGTTCCGTTTCCATTGTCAGAATTTCCAGCGGATGCGGTGCCTTATCCACCTCTTCTCCCTCCTGGTTAAACAGTCTGCCCACGGTAATATTAAACACATCGCCCGCCGGAGTCAGACATTCCAGTGTTTCCCCGGTGGTAAAGTGATTCCGCTGCTGCACGGTCACGCGGCCTGATTCCCCCTGTCCCGGCTGCACAAGCCCTACAAAATCATAGGACTGTACCGGCTGGGACTTTTCATATTCCTGTGCTGTATAGTCCGGATTCTGGAAAGCGAATGCCGTCGTGTATGGACGATGGGATACCTTTTCCAGTTCCGCACGCCATCTCCAGTCCGGCTTATAGTCTGCTCCCTGTTCATAGTAGGCATCAATAGCCTTTCGATAGGCTGCCACCACGGCGGCCACGTAATATACACTCTTCATGCGTCCTTCAATTTTCAGGCTGGCTGCCCCGGCTTCAATCAGATCCTTTACATGGTCAATCATGCACAGGTCCTTGCTATTGAAAATGTAGGTTCCGTGTTCATCTTCTTCCACCGGCCAGTACTGTCCAGGACGTGTTTCTTCCACAACGGAATATTTAAACCGGCATACCTGAACACATTCCCCTTTGTTGGACTGTCTACGACCATTAGTAAAAAAGTTGGACAGAAGGCAGCGACCGGACCAGGAAATGCACATAGCCCCGTGGCCAAAGACTTCCAGATCCACATCCACCTTCCGGTGAATTTCCGCCAGCTCTTTAAGAGAGACTTCCCGGGCCATAACCACACGTTCCGCGCCCATATCCTTCCATGCCTTTACCGTACGCCAATTAGCCGCGCTGGCCTGTGTACTTACATGGATAGGAAGGCCAGGTGCCACTTCCCTGCACAGATGGAATACCCCTAGATCAGATATTAATACGGCATCCACATGAATAGATTCCAGGAATCGGAGATAATCATCCAATCCGCGAAGATCATCATTTCTCGGAATAATATTAACCGTTACATATACCTTGCGACCTCTTGCATGGGCAAAATTCACAGCTTCTTCCAGTTCTTCATTATCAAAATTTCCACCATATGCGCGAAGACCAAACCCTTTTCCGGCCAAGTATACAGCATCTGCACCATACAGAATGGCCATCTTCATTTTTCCCATATTTCCGGCTGGTGCCAGCAATTCGATTTTCTTCATTTATCCTCCTGAATCAGAGAAATCATCAATATTGTATATAATCATAAAAATCGCTGTGAAGGAAATGATTTCTCATCTTTCACAGCGTGGATTGCTTTCTGAATCATTTATGCTATTTTAACGCTTAACAGAAACAGCCAGCCCATCCCCTTCTTCATCAATTATTGTATCATAGGCTGAGTTCACATAGCGGATATAATCCCTCAGGCGCATAACCAGTGTCCTGTATCGATGAGGAACCTGTCCCTCTGCCATCACCAGTCCTCTGAACAGCACATTATCCGCTGCAATGACAGCATGAGCTGTCAGAAGTGGTTCCAGCATTTTTAGCTCCCGGAGATACTGCCCTTTGGGGCCATCCAGAAATACAAAATCATACGGACCCTCCAGAGTGGGAATCACCCTGGCCGCATCTCCCAGATGACCATGCCAGCGATGACTGACTCCTGCCTTTTCCACGGCTTCCTCAGCAATCCGGTAGCGCTGTTCATCCACCTCAATGGTATCAATATGCGCTTCCGGAAATTCATGGAGAAGGAGCAGAGAGGAATAGCCAATAGCTGTCCCTACTTCCAATATCCGTGCCGGTGATGCCTTTCTGGCCGCTTCAATCAGTGCCTTTCGCTCCGATTTCCGGATAATCGGCACACTATGCTCTTCTGCATAGGCTTCCAGGGAAGCAAGAACTGCCTGTATTGTATGCGTCATCTCCTGTTACCCCTTAACTGAAGCCACAGCGACCTCATGTTCATCCAGAGTCCGCGTAAATATATGATGTCCATCCGGTTTTGCTACATAATAAAGATATTCTCCAGGTTTTGCAGCCAGAACCGCCTTAATGGCATTCATCCCCGGTGCCCCAATAGGTCCTGGCGGCAGTCCGGTCCGACGATAGGTGTTATACGGGGAATTAATCCGCGTATCAGCGATCGACAAATGTTCTTTCGGCTTTCCCAGGGCATACTGGATAGTTGCGTCAATCTGCAGCGGCATATTGATTTCCAGCCGTTTCAGAATAACCGAAGCAATCGGCACCTGATCTTCTCTGAACTTAGCTTCCTTTTCAACCATGGAGGCAATAGTCATCAGATCATGCAGACTCATTTTCTTTTCTGCAGCTTCTCTTCTTATCTCGGGCGAAAGCATCTTATCGGTGTGATCATACATCAGATCACAAAGCTGTTTCGCCGTATAGTCTTTTGGGATATCATAGGTATCCGCAAACAAAAACCCTTCTCCTTTTACCTGTGCGGGTTCAGGACCATACATATAGGTGAGCGGACCATAGGAGGCAGCTTCCGCTGCAAAGTCATCCGCCCCTTTTATATCTGCCTTTTTTAATGCTTCAGCAATCTGGGATACCGTATAGCCTTCCGGAATGGTGACCGTAGCAAAGTCATTACCGCCCTTATGGAGCTCAATAATGGCTTCCTTAACTGTAATTCCCTGATCAAACTTATAATGACCAGCCTGCAGTTTCTTGCTATCCCCCTTAACCGCAAGGGCTGTACGGAATACGAATGCATTGGAAATAACATGCTTTTCTTCCAGCATATTCCCGATTTCCGCCCCGGTGGCATTAGCTGGAATATCAACAGTCACTGTACCATGTGCTTCCGGTTTCTGAATCTGATAGAAATATTGTCCAGCCCAGATAAACAGCATAACCACGGTTACAGCAATCATGACATAACCAATCCAGAGTGTGATTTTGTTCCCCCGGCGGCGGGATTCATAATATTTCCTTCTGGCTTCTTCATACTTTTGCTGCTTTGCCAGCTTCTTCTGATTCCGCTTTTCCTGCATCTGGCGTTCGAACTTACGTTCTTTTTTCTCTTCTTTTCGTTCCTTCGCCTTTTCCGAAGCCCTTCTGAGGCTTTTTTTCAGGCGGTGCGTATGTTCCTGCGGTGCTGCTACATCCTGATCCGGCGTATCATCCTGCGTTTTTGCAGCAGCGGTTTCAGAATCCTCATGCACTGCTTCGTTGTGAGATTCCTCGCCATCATTTCCGACAATAGACTCCCATACTGACGCAGGCACTGACATTTTATTTTCCTTATTCTTCATGCCTTTTATTCCTTTTTAACCCCGGGTATATGGTATTATCCCCGGAAAAACAATAATGACATCTTATTATACCATAGGTCCCATATTCTGAAAAAACGTCCCCCTGCCGGACCATCAGAACTCCTCTTTGGATGGTTCCCGTACCCCTGCCCCATTAAAGGCCGGAATATACACCGCATCGGACGAGTCAGCTTCCTGCGTGTATCCATCTACGATTCCCAGTTCTTCCATACAGGCTTCCGCCTCATTATATTCCTCTTCTGTGAGGCGGCGGTTGATTTCAGGAAATTCAGCGGCCCGTCCCCACGGCACATATTGCCGCATAAGAGAAAACAATACCTGCCCCGGCGCAAATGTTTCCGCCACATACCTGAGCACTCCCTTTGTATTTTCCAGATTTCCCGGAAGTATCAGATGCCGGATGAGCACCCCTTTTTTCAGTATGCCGTCACTTCCTATTTCATAAGGTCCGGTCTGCCGGTACATCTGCTCAATCGCCGCTGTGGCCTTTTCAAAATAATCCGGCGCGTCACTGTACCGCGCTGCCGGTTCCCGAAGGGAATATTTCAGATCCGGCAACCAGCACTGTATCTTTTTACGCAGAAAGGCCACGGTATGAACACTTTCATACCCTCCGCAGTTATACACCACTGGCACAGGAAGCGGCTCCCTCAGACTTTGAAATATAGCATGGGTAAAATGAGTGGGCGTCACCAGATCAATATTATGGGCCCCCTGGGCAATCAGTTCAAAGTATATCTGTCTGAGCCTTTCCACACTGATTTCCTCTCCATGCATCAATTCAGATATCTCATAATTCTGGCAATATACACAGGACAGGTTACACCCGGCAAAGAATACTGTACCAGCTCCACGGGTTCCACTGATACAGGGCTCTTCCCAGTGGTGAAGGGCCGCCCGTGAAACTATGGGCAGCATACCGGAGCGGCAATACCCGGCCCGTCCTTTTTCATGAATGGATTGTTTTCTGTCCACCTTACAGCTTCTGGGACAAACATTACAGAAACTCATAATTCCTCCTGAGGGACTTTCCCTGCATGATAAAAACGTATCCTTATTTTATACCATACATTCCGGCTTATCCATAAAAAATAAGGAAGCAACCTTTCCATCAGGAAAGGTCACTCCCTGTATATACCGCATGTGACAATATGCAATCATGAATATTCAGATTCCCCGTTCCGAACCAGTAACGCACCGGCCCAGATCTCTCGTCATCTGCTTATCCAGTGCCGGATTTCTTCCGCCGGTAGTCAGATATCCGCCTACCATAATGCCATCCAGTCCGCCGCTCATAGCCAGTGCCTGCAGACTTCGCAGATTGACCTCCCGCCCTCCGGCCGTACGGATTAATGCATGTGGAAGAACAAAACGGAAGACCGCAAATGCACGGAGAATTTCCAGCGGAGGAACCGGTCGGTTATGAGCAAACGGCGTCCCCCTGACCGGATTCAGAATATTGAGCGGCACAGAATCAATATGCATTTCTTTCAGCTTAAATGCCATTTCCACCCGCTGCTCCAATGTCTCTCCCAATCCCAGAATACCTCCTGAGCAGACACGTATCCCCACATCCTGTATTCTGCGTATGAGCCTTTCCTTATCTTCCATAGTATGGGTTGAACAGATAGACGGAAAGTAAGATGGCGCTGTTTCTATGTTGCAATGAAACCGTGTGATACCGGCCTCTTTAAGCCGTAAGGCCTGCTCGCGTGTAATCAACCCCAGAGAGCAGCACACTTCCATATGCAGTTCATTGCGGATTCTTTTCACCACGTGAATGATTTCTTCAAATTCTCCTGCATTATCCTGGTTCCGTCCACTGGTTACAAGAGAAAAACGAACAGCACCAGCATCTCTGGCCTTCCTGGCCATATCCATAATCTGTTCTTCCGGAAGCAGGCGGTATACCCTGGCTCCGGTATTCCAGAAACCGGACTGTGCACAGAACCGGCAGTTTTCCGGACAATGGCCACTTCGTGCATTGACAATGGCACAGAAGTCAATCCCATTCCCCTTAAATTTCTGCCGGATCTTATCCGCCATAGCCAGAAGGACCATCGTATCTGCATCTGAGGTATGAATCAGTTCCATCGCTTCTGTTCTGGTAATTTCCTGTCCATCCATCACCTTACCTGCCAGTTCTATAATGCGTCTGCAGGATAACTCCATTCTGGTATCCTCCTTTTTATAACCCTTATTACCTTATTCATCTTATGCTGATGCATTAAGGATACCCCGTAAGATATCATTAGTCAACTTTTTATTTTATATGAGGTTGACTAATGGCGCACAAAAAAACAGGTGATTCCTGGTTCACCTGTTTTTCAGTATACTTGCTTTTCAGATTATCAGTTATCCACTGCCATACTCCGCTTATTCAATGGCAATATGTGTCGGTCCCTTATCAATTTCCGGTTCAGCCTTCGGCAGGGTAATGGTCAGTACGCCATCATGGAGAGCAGCCTTAATCCCATTTTCCTTGATTCCCTTTACTGCGAACTGGCGACGGAAATCGCTGGCATATCTTTCTTTACGAATAAAGTTCTTATCCTTGTCATTAGTTTCCTTGCTGTTATCCTTGTGGGCTTCCAGAGTGAGCACACCATGTTCATACGACACATGAATCTGATCCTTGGTAAACCCCGGGAAATCAGCAACCACTTCGTAATGATCTTTCTTATCTTCAATGTCCACTCTCGGTACACTGATACGATTCCTCATAGCCGGAGCATTATCAAAGAAAGAATCCCAACCATCATCCATAAAGAAATCATCAAACATTGGAAGCAAACTACGCATACAAAAGACCCCTTTTCTTAAATTACAATCTGTAATTTTTTCTCAGGTAAGGTAATCAGCTTATTCGGTTTGTCTTGCCTTACATCTTGATTATATCACTATTAGCACTCATGTCAAGAGAGTGCTAATAATTTTATTGCATGGCTTTCAAAATTTTTTCCAGATTCCTTCTCATCCGTTCTACATACGAGCTCTTATCATCCGATGACTCCAACGTATCAATGGATTCAGTCGAAGCTCCCGCTGATTCTGCCAGTGTCTGGGATACGGCAGGACTTACCAGCTCTTCCGTAAACACGACCTTCACATGATGCGCCTTGCAGAAATCCGCCAGTTCCACCAGCCGCTTTGCTGAAGGTTCCCCAGAGGCAAATGCATCTTCCACGCTTACCTGCGTCAACCCAAAGTCACGGCACAGATAGGCGAATGCCGCATGTCCGGTAACCAGTTCTTTCCTGGGCGCATGACTGAATTTCTGCTGATATTCCTTTTTCAGCGCATCCGTCTCAGCAGCAAACTGCCTGTAGTTATGTTCAAAATATTCCCTGTTTTCCGGCGAAACACTCTGCAATTCATTTTTAACAGCCAGAGCCTCAGCCTTAGCCTCACTGAGCCCCATCCACACATGCGGATCATAAGCACCATGTTCCTTCCGCTCCTCCGGATCTACAAGCGGAATCGGAGTAATGTGCCTGGATAAGTTCACCGTTTTCAGTTTCGAATTATCTGCCGCCTGGATAGCCTGGTCTGCCCATGGCTCCATTCCCAGCCCGTTGTACACAAACAATCTGGCTTCCTGCAGTTTCTGAATGTCGCCCGTTTTTAATTCAAACTCATGTGGTTCTGTCCCCTCGGGAATTACCGTAAGTACCTCAACCTTATTTCCTCCTATGGCTTCCGTTATTTCCTTTGTCGCTTCGAAGGAAGCAACAACAGGAATCCGTCCATCATGAGAAAATCCGGTTTCTACCGTTCCACACCCGGCCATTATAGCGGTCATGAGCACTCCCATCACCATGACCCCTGCCTTCTTTATATAGTTCATTTAGATCTCCTTCTCTTAATTTAAGAATGATTCTTAAATCTTATCTCCTTTATTTAGTGTATCAGAGGTGTCAATAGACACAGTTTTTCAGGTTGCTATCTGACTCAAATGATAGTAAGATGTAAGGATAATTCAACCATATGAGGTGTCTATGATTACAATAACTGATTTAAATTTTTCATACACTGGGAAAAAGCCTTATCTCCTGTCAGAAATCAACCTGAATGTTCCCCAAGGAGCCTATATCTCCATTGTAGGCAACAACGGATGTGGCAAGTCTACACTTTTGCGTCTGATTCTCAAATTCATGCTGCCCACCCACGGTTCCATCCGTATCAACGCTTCACGCATCGGCTACGTTCCGCAGAAAAAAGATACAGATTCTGCATTCCCCATCACTGTAAAAGAAGTCATCCATTCCTATGGTCGTATACTTCACCTGCACTCAATTGATGTCCGTTCCATCCTGTCAGTAACCGGTATGGAGTCTCAGGCTGAAGAACTGGTTGGTAACCTGTCCGGCGGCCAGTATCAGAGAATGCTTATTGCCAGAGCACTTATGGGCAATCCAGATCTGCTGATTCTTGATGAACCATCCACCGGCGTGGACGTGAGCAGCCAGAAGGAAATCTACGCTGTTCTTCACCGGTTAAACACTGAGCAAAGGCTCACCATTCTTGCAGTAGAGCATAATCTGTACGCTGCCGCCAGATATTCCAGTATGCTGTATCATATTGCCAATGGGCATGGCCACCTGTGCACGCCTCAGCATTATCTGGATGAATATATGACCAGGGAGGGATCATTCCATGCTTGATTACACCTTTATGCAGCACGCGCTGCTGATTTCCATCTGTATTGCCATCCTCTGCCCATGCATCGGTATCTTCCTTGTACTGAAACGGTATTCCATGATTGGTGATACACTGGCTCACGCTTCACTGGCCGGCGTAACCCTGGGCCTGTTTTTCGGGGCAAGTCCAATTGTTTCTGCTTTTATTTTTACCTCTGTTGCTGGTGTCTCTATTGAATTTCTCCGTCAGTATTTCCGAAAATATACGGATCTGATTCTGGCTATTGTACTGTCTGTTTCCGTAGGCATTGCCATCACCTTGATAACCTCCGGGGTGCTTCATGCCAACGCCAGTGCCTATCTGTTCGGAAGTATACTCACCGTAAGCAACGTGGACCTGGCTGTAACCGCCGCCCTCAGCCTCGCTGCTGTAGCCACTTTTATTATTTTTTATCACCAGCTTATTTACCTGGCATATGATGAAACGGCAGCCCGCATCGCCGGAGTCCATGTAAAGACCATAAATTATATTTTCTCCATTCTGGTTGCCGCTGCCATCGCTATTTCCATCCGTTCTGTAGGAATGCTGGTCATCTCCTCTCTCATTGCCCTGCCAGTAGCCTCAGCCCTACAGCTTCGCAAAGGATTTAAAGCCACATTTATAGCCTCTGTAGGTTACAGTTTTTTTGCCATCCTGTCCGGACTGGTCATCTCTTACTATGCCGGAGCCGCCCCAGGTGGCATCACAGCTCTGGTTGCTGCCGGTGCCCTTCTCGTAACCATGCTTTTCACCCATAGCAGAAATCGCTGACCCCATTTCAGAGAAAGTATACAGGCATCCTTTCTGAATAAAAATAAAAAAAGGGGTTGTAACGAAACCCATGGCCACAGGCCTTACTTCGTTACAACCCTCTTTTTGCTACGCACAGGGCTGGTTGTCAGTTCTTCCGCCGGGTCATCATTGCCTGCCGGAGAGATTCCCGTCTCTTCTGTGCCTCTCTCCTGTCCAGAATGACCGGATGCCCATTAACAGTCGCATACGCAGACGCCCCCTTCTTATGACGCCTCAGGGAAGAAATACCACACCGAGCACCCCCGGCAGCTCCCTGTATGACTTTTCGCAGGGAAAATACAAACCACGCAGCCAGGCCCAGAATAATCAGGGCAGTTATCAGCTGATTCATTATGACTCCTTTATATGAACGTGAATGAGAATGTAAATCATTTGCATTTCAATTATACAGGATTTTCCCTGTTTTTACAAAGGATAATCTTATATCTTACTTCTTAATTTATAGCTTCCCGCATTGCATGAGATGTCAGAACATAGTAGAATTAAATGATGTGTTTTTTCACCTGTATGAAGGGAGTTTCATTGTGGAACATTTACAACATACTATAAAAAAAGCCGTTTCCTATCGTGGGAATGGGCTTCACTCCGGAATACCGGTAACGCTTACCATGCTGCCTGCTGAACCGGACACGGGTATTCGATTCCGGAGAGTGGATCTTCCCGGTCATCCTGAAGTCCCGGCCCATATTGAATATGTGACCAACACCATGCGTGCCACCACCCTGGAAAACGGCAATGCCAAAGTCTTTACAGTAGAACATCTTTTATCCGGACTATATGCATTATCCATCAACAACTGTATCATTGAAATGGATTCTCCGGAACCGCCGGTCGGCGATGGCAGCGCCAGAACGTTTGTAGACCTGATCCGTGAAGCGGGTATAGAAACCCAGGACAAGCCGGTATCGGTTTTCAATCTTCCGGAAAGTGTTTCGGTATACGAAAAGAACAAGTTCATTGCTGCTCTCCCCTATGATGGTCTGAGAGTGACATTCACTTCCATCAATCCGCACCCTATGCTGGGAACACAGATGTTTGATCTGGTCATTACACCGGAATCTTATCTTAAGGAAATTGCCTCCGCCCGTACCATTGGATTCACCTGGGAACTGGAAGCCATGAAAAAACTGGGCCTTGGCAAGGGCGGTACACTGGAAAACGCCGTAATCTATTCCGAAGATGCCTGCCTGTCTCAGCCACGGTGGCCTGATGAACTGGTTCGTCATAAGATTCTCGATATCCTCGGTGATATCTCTCTGATTGGACCGATGCATGCCCACATCATAGCTGTATTGGGCAGCCACAAGCTGAACGCAGAATTATCTGCCAAGCTGATAAAGATACGCAATGAATTGCATGTATAATCAGGAGGTTTCGTATCATGGAAATAAATATTGAAGAAATCATGTCCATCCTTCCGCACCGTTATCCGATGCTTCTGGTAGACCGTATCACAGAACTGGTTCCGATGAAGTACGCTATCGGCATTAAATGTGTAACCATCAATGAACCTTTCTTCCAGGGACATTTCCCGGGAAAACCGGTTATGCCAGGCGCATTAATCTGTGAAGCCATGGCTCAGGTAGGCGGTGTAGCCCTCATGTATCCTCAGGAAAACAGAGGTCTTATCCCTATGTTCACCGGCATGGACAAGGTACGTTTCCGTACTCCGGTACGTCCTGGCGATGTACTGACCACCAAAGCCACCATCCTTAAGATTGTGGGCCGTATGGGCAAAGTCCACTGCGAAGGCACCGTTGACGGAGTTCACTGTGCCGAAGCGAATTTCCTCTTTTACCTGGCGGATAAGGAACCGGCAGGCGCACATGAAAAATCATGTGATTAAAAGAGAAAATCAGCTAAATTATGTAGCATAGCCAAGCATTTTTGTGAAATTGAAGAATTTTGCTTATTTGTTTCTTCTTTTGGCTGTTTCTAAAAACAAAAGAAATTCTGACTATGTTATAAAGAAAGCAATAATAAAGCAAAATCAATTTACGAAGGAAGCAGGACAATGGAACTTAAAGTTATAAAAAATGTGGACCCACAGATCCACCCGACAGCCATCATAGATCCTACCGCCGTTCTTCACAAAAATGTTGTTATCGGTCCATATGCAGTAATCGGACCTGACTGTGAAATCGGTGAAGGTTCTCGCATCGACGCACATGTCGTTATCGGTGCCCATACCCGCATGGGAAAGAATAATCATATTTTCCCTCATGCCGTAATCGGGGAAGAACCTCAGGACCTGAAATATCATGGAGAATACAGCACCGTAGTCATAGGTGACTCCAACAGTATCCGCGAATACTGCACCATCCACCGCGCAACCGGTGAAAATCAGGAAACCCATATTGGCTCGCACAATATGCTTCAGGCCTATGTACATATAGCTCATAACTGCAATCTGGGAGATTATATTGTCATTTCCAGCTTCTCCGGGCTGGCAGGCCACGTAACGGTGGAAGACCATGCTGTTATCGGCGGAATGTCCGGAATCCATCAGTTCGTCAAGATTGGTTCCGTAGCCATGGTAGGTGGTATGTCCAAGATTGTTCAGGACGTATGTCCTTTTGTCATTGTGGACGGAAATCCATCTCGCGTAGTGGGCCTTAACAGTGTAGGCCTTTCCAGAAATCATATTAACCAGGATATTAAGAAGGAACTAAAACGCGCTTATCGCCTGATTTTCCGTTCTGGTCTCCGCCTGGACGATGCAATCAACCAGATGGAACAGGAGCTCTCCTCTACACCGGAAATTGAACATCTGCTGTCTTTCCTCAGAAACTGCGACCGTGGTCTCTGCCGTACGAGAGAACGATAATATTCACTGTATAATTTAAGGCCGCTGTGTGATATATATTTTCACACAGCGGTTTTTTGCTGTCCCGAATTCCTGAATCCTTTGTTACCGGGAACAGTCCCCGTGAGAATTATCGATATCTTCGTTTTTACCTTTTTTCATAATCCATAGCAAAAAAAGGATGTAATCCCTTTTCGGATTACATCCTTTTTAGACTTATATGAAATTACTGACAACACGGTGTTTTTTATTATCCGTATGTTTCTTTTGCCTGCAGCAGTCCCCACCGCCACCATGACAACCGCATCCGCCGCCAAATATGGTTCGGCAGGCTTTTCGAAGCGCCAGTACAAACAGGATAATAAGTACCCCAACTACTACATACGAGGGACCATTCATGCCGCTGCCCCCTCTCGGGTTTCATTTGATGCCTTATCATGCGGTGCTGGGCGAAGGATAAAGTACAGCGCTGCAAGACAGAGTACAATCGCCACTCCCTGCCCTAAGCCAAATGGCATACCATAGAACAGCCAGCCTCCCAGCTGATAGGTTACCAGGGCCATGGAATAACCAATGGCAACCTGGAACAGAATAGCAACAGCTGCCCATTTTCTGTCACCCATTTCACGAGCAATAGTCGCCATAGCCACTACACATGGCGGATCAAACAGGTTGAGAATCATATAGGACATAGCCGCAAGAGGAGTAAACATACCGGCAATGCCAGCCATGACCGCTTCATCCGCGTCTGAAGTAATACCATTCAGTACAGCCAGTGTACCGATAGCGTTTTCCTTAGCCATTTCTGCAGAAATAACTGCAACGGCTCCCTTCCAGCTGCCCAGTCCCAGCGGGGCAAAAACCCAGCTGATAGCATTTCCGAAAAAGGCCATCATACTGTTTTCAATATCCACCATTTCCAGATGGGCATTGAATGTGGAGAAAAACCAGATGATTACGCAGGCGGTAAAGATAATGGTCCCCGCCTTGATGATAAAGCCACGGGCTCTTTCCCACATATGAATCAGTACACCCTTCATGGACGGGATATGGTATGCCGGAAGCTCCATAACAAAGGGAGCCGGATCCCCTGAAAACAGGTGCGTCTTCTTAAGGGCTATACCTGAAAGTACGATAACCGCAATCCCCAGGAAATACATGGCCGGAGCCAGGAATATGGAATCCGGGAAGAATGTGGACGTAATCATACTGATGATGACCGCCTTGGCTGAGCAGGGAATAAATGTGCAGAGCATAATGGTCATGCGGCGATCGCGTTCATTTTCAATCGTACGGGTAGCCATAACCGCAGGAACACCGCATCCCATTCCTACCAGAATTGGAATGAAGGACTTTCCTGAAAGTCCGAAACGGCGGAAAATCCTGTCCATGATAAAGGCAACACGAGCCATATATCCTGAGTCTTCCAGAAGGGACATAAAGAAGAAAATAAGGAGGATCTGCGGCACAAATCCCAGAACCGTACCAACGCCTCCGATAATACCGTCTACAATAAGGCCGGAAAGCCAATCCGGTGCCTGAATGGATGCCAGGAATGAAGTAGCAGCATCATTCACTATCTCCCCAAAGAACACATCGTTAGTCCAGTCTGTGGCCCATCCGCCAATCGTAGTTACTGAAATGTAATAGACCAGCGTCATAATTATGAAAAATATAGGGAGTGCAAGGACACGGTTGGTTACCACGGAATCGATCTTATCAGAAAGAGTCATGCTGTGAAGCTGTTTTCCTCTTGTCAGAATCTGATCGATAATCCGGGTAATATATTCATACCGCTGATTGATGATAATGCTTTCTGCATCATCATCCATCTCTTTTTCGCAGTCTTTAATATGTGCTTCCAGATGATCGTGCAGCTGCTGAGAAAGGTGAACCTGGGATGCCATTTCTTCATCCCTTTCAAAAATCTTGATAGCATACCAACGCAGCAATTCTGGTTTCACCATATTATAAACAGACTCTTCTATGTGAGCCAGCGCATGTTCTACACTTCCGGTAAATACATGCGCATGTTCATCTACTGTCCTGCCGGCCTGCGCTATAGCAAGCTCTGCCGCCTTACGGCAATTGGTTCCATGCAGTGCACTGATTTCCACCACTTCACAATGAAGGAGTTCAGAAAGCTTCTGTAAATTGATATGATCCCCTGATTTCTTTACGAGGTCCATCATGTTTACTGCCAGCACCATAGGGATGCCCAGCTCTGCCAGCTGAGTGGTCAAATACAGGTTTCGTTCCAGGTTTGTCCCATCGATAATATTCAGAATAACATCCGGGCGATCATTCACCAGATAATTTCTGGCCACCTTTTCTTCCAGAGTATAGGGAGAAAGAGAATAAATTCCCGGAAGATCCTGTATGATAACATCCTTGTGCCCCTTAAGAAGACCATCCTTTTTTTCTACAGTAACCCCTGGCCAGTTTCCCACATACTGAGAACTCCCGGTCAGTTCATTGAACAATGTGGTCTTACCACAGTTAGGGTTACCTGCTAAAGCAATTTTTATTGACATTGTATTCTGCTCCTTCCGGAGACCATGTCCGTCTCCTGGTCTTTTACCTTTTTCATTCGAAACGACCGTATTCGAATTCGGTTTTATTATTCTACCTCGATTGAAACAGCTTCATCCTTACGTATAGAAAGTTCATAGCCACGAACGTTCAATTCTATCGGATCGCCTAAGGGCGCCACCTTTCTTACCAGAATAGAAACCCCTTTGGTTATCCCCATATCCATAATTCGGCGGCGTGTCCGTCCCTCTCCGTGGATTTTCTTAACCACCACGGTATCGCCTACCGGCACCTGATCTAATGTATACATTTCTCTCCATCCTTCTTTCAGATAAAAATACGCCGTGCCATAGACTTATCCAGGGCTACCCGGCTTCCTTTAACTTCTACAATAAGATTTCCTGCCATCTGACTTACTACCAGAATCATAGTATCCACTACAAAACCAAGCGTAGCCAGATGCCTGCGGATATCATCGTTACCGGAAATCTTCCGTATGATAACTTTTTCTCCCGTCCGTGCCATGGTAAGGGGCATCATATGCTGTTCCTCCTAATTGAAAAAAAATCTCAATACCAACTATAAGAATAAGAGTCATTATCAATTTTGTCAAATAAAAACCTGCTTTTACATATTTTACCCTTTTATTTCTCCTCTTCCATTCCCAGTGTCTATACATGACTTATTTTGTGCATATTTGTATCTAACCAGCAAAAAGGGGCTGTGAAAATGAAAAATCATTTTCACGCCCCCTGTAACTATTATTTTCTGCGATAGATTACGAACGTATGTGGTATGTCCCCTTCGCCCGGGAATTCTTTCTCCTTTATCCATTCCTTTTCATCAAATGGTGGAAAAAAGGCATCTCCATCATATGCTTTTCCTACTCTGGTCATATACACTTTATCTGCCTTTGACAGAAGAAGGCTATAGATATGTTCTCCGCCAATAACAAAATTTTCTCCTTCCGGAAGATTTTCCATAAGTGTCTCCACATCGTGAAAAAGTCTCACTCCATCTGGCACCTGGTAATCTTTTCGTCTGGACAGAACAAAGTGTGTCCTGCCCGGTAAAAGCCTTGGAAGACTTTCAAATGTTTTTCTTCCCATAATGATAGGTTTTCCCATAGTGCATTTTTTAAACCATTTCAGGTCATCTGATAAATGCCAGATCAGCTGATTATCTTTTCCAATCACGCCGTTGGCCGCTACAGCCACTATAATAGATAAACTCATACAGACACCTTCATTGGCAGCTTCCCTAAATGCTGATAATTTTCGAGAACAATATCTTCCGGTTTAAAATCATAAAAGTCCTTAATTTCCGGATTCAGATGCAGGCGGGGAGCCGGATAGGCTTCGTTCCTTCTGGCCAGCTGTGTTTTCAATGCCTCTACATGATTTTCATAAATATGTGCATTGTTGATTACATGGGTAAACAGCCCCGGACGAAGACCGGACACCTGGGCAATCATGCATACAAGCGCTGCATACTGTGCCATATTAAAAGGAATTCCCAGCCCCATGTCCCCGCTTCTCTGTACCAGCATACAGTTTAACCGGTTATCTGCCGATACATCCCACATGGTAAGGAACGCGCATGGCTGTAAAGCCATTTCCGGCAGGTCTTCCACATTCCACATAGAAACCACCATGCGGCGGCTCTGAGGATTTTCCTTTAATGTCTTAAGCAGTGTGTCTACCTGGTGATATTTTGCCAGCTGATAACCATAGGCTTTCCCAATAGTGCCATCTTCCTGCATCCATTCATCCCAGACATGGCAATTCCACTGCTGCAGTACGCGTACATCATTGGACTGCTTCTGCCAAATCCATAGAATTTCCTTTACTGACGTCTTAAAAGCTACAAATTTAGTGGTCAGAATTGGAAATTCCTTTTCCAGATCAAACTGCATAATCTGGTGTGGCAGTTTATAGGCCGGCATACCGGTGCGATTCTGCCCCAACGCCCCATTATCCAGAATATTCTGTACTATGTCCAGATATTTTGTATCTGCTAAACTCATATATCCTCCATTGATGTTTCCATAAACTGTCTGTAAATCTTCATTATTTTAGTAAGCTCTTTCCGGTATGAACTGCCAAGCCCTGCTGGCCAGTCACCAGTCGTCTTACGCATTTCAGCAGCCTTTCTCAGTTGGTCCGCTGTCACATCATCCAACTGCCCGCTGTCTTTCAGCCGCCGGATACATTGTTCCACATATATATGGAATCCGGAATCCTGTGATTCCACATCCACGGTGCATTCAATCTGTTCCAGTCGATGCTTTGCTTCCTGCACAGCGTTTAAGAACAACAATCCAAATTTTTCAAATTTGGCCGGACCGATACCGTAAACCGCCTTAATCTCCGATTCCTGTGACGGCCGGCGGAACGACATATCCATCAATGTGCGGTTGGAAAGTATCTGAAATGGCTTTATTCCCTGATCATCTGCCATGCGGTTCCTTACCGACACCAGATAATCATAAATACAGGCCGCTTCTCCCCGTTCCCGTTCTCCAGCCAGATTTTTATTTTCTTCCCGAGGAGTCTCTGTCTCCTCATTGCCCTCATCACGTATAAGCTTCAGGAACCGTTCGCCATATTTTTCCAGTTTAAATACCCCTACGCCGCTGATTTGTCTCAGTTCATCCCTTGTCACAGGGCGGACTGCCGCCATCTGTTCCAGCGTAGCATCGGAAAAGATAACAAAAGGCGGTACCTGTTCCTCTTTAGCCATTTGTGTTCGAAGTCTCCGAAGCTGCTCGAAAAGGGCACCCCTGTCTCCGGTGAATTTCAGATTGTCAATAACCTGTTCGGCCGCCATCCGTTCCATACCAACAGCAGGACCCATCACCCGGCCATCGCCTGACAGGACGCGCATCGCCATCGGCGTAAGGTACAGGGAAGGATAGGGCTCTCCTTTCTGCAGAAGATATCCATCGGCCATCAGTGTATGAATCGTATCCCGGATATGTTCAGTCTTCTCAAAAGACAGCTTTCCATACGTCATCTGCTGATCCAGGTGCCTGTCCCTGATATTCCTGGAACGGCTCCCTTTCAGAATATCGGCAATAACATTGACGCCAAAGGACTCATTGACATTGCGTATGGTCCGGAATATAAGCACGGCCACATCAGTAATATCCACCCGTGCCCTTGCATTTTCACACGACGAACAGTGCCCGCACGTATCTTCCGGTGTTTCCCCGAAATACGTAAGGATGGTATTTCTAAGACAGGCCGACGTACTGCAGTAATTAATCATCTGGTTCAGACGGCGATATTCAATATCCAGCTGCTCTGCCGGCAAATCGCTCTGCGCCAGCAGGTACTTCTGAATCCCTGCGTCCCGGGCACTGTACAACAGGATGCATTCGGCTCTGGCTCCATCCCGTCCGGCCCTTCCGGCTTCCTGATAATAGGCTTCCAGGCTTTTAGGCATCTGATAATGAATTACATACCGTACATTGCTCTTATCGATACCCATACCAAACGCATTGGTGGCCACCATAACCTGCAGACGGTCAAAAGAGAAATCATCCTGTGCTTGTTTTCTTTCCTGCTCACTGAGGCCGGCATGATACCTCCCCGCCTGTATTTTATGGGTTCGGAGAAGGGTATAAACGGAATCTACCGCCTTCCGGGTTGCACAATAAATAACACCGCTTTCCTGTTTATGGGTCTTTACATACCTTAAAAGCAGCTGTTCCTTTTCTTCCCTCCCCAGTCCGCGGAGCACACGGAAAGAAAGATTGGGTCTGTCCAGACCGGTTCGATAGATATCAGCATGTACCAGTCCCAGATTTTCCTTTATATCTTTTTCTACCAGCGGTGTAGCCGTGGCGGTAAAGGCCGCCATAACCGGTTTATGGGGCAGCAAATCTACAAATGTTCTGATTTTTCCATAACTGGGACGAAAATCATGTCCCCACTGCGATACACAGTGTGCTTCATCCACAACCACCATGGACAGCGGCACCTGTCTGAGACAATCGGTAAAATAAGATGGTTCCAGTTTTTCCGGTGCCAGATACAGAATCTTTATCTTTCCCCGGTACAAATCCCGCAGTCGTTCAATTGACTCCCCAAAAGGAACCGTACTGTTGACATAGGAAGCAGCAATCCCCTGGCGTATCAGTGATTCCACCTGATCTTTCATAAGAGAAATCAGCGGAGAAACCACAACCACCCCATGCGGCATCATCAACGCCGGCACCTGAAAACAAATCGATTTTCCCGCGCCGGTGGGCATAATGGCCAGCACATCATGGCCTGACAGAAGGGAATTGACCACTTCTGCCTGCCCTGTACGGAAACTGTCATAACCAAAGTATTCCTTTAGCACCGCTTCTGGTGATTCAGTCATAAAATCCCCCCTTCTGTCTGAACAGCATATCCTATTTATTTTATCATAAAAAAGAGGCTGCAAAAAATCATTTTCGCAACCTCTTTTTACTTCTCTCTGCTGACTTACCAGTGAGAGACCATTTATTTCATTTCCCAGCCTTTGCAGATATCTACATATCCACGGGAATGAGCACACTTTTCAAGTTCCTTAAGACTCAGCCTGACGGCACTATGATCTGTTCCTGCCGCCGGATATACTTCACTAAACCGCATGAGGGACACATCCAGATATACCGGAGTCCCTTCCGGGAGACAGAACGGACATACTCCGCCAGGTTTGTGCCCGATAAATTCTTCGCATTTAGCTCCGGGGATCATACTCGGTTTCTTATGGAAAACTGTCTTATACTTATGGTTGTCAACCCTGGCATCTCCGGCAACTACCACAATAAGCGGTTTTCCATCCAGAAGAAATGACATGGTTTTCGCAATACGGCCTTCTTCCACTCCAAGTACAGCAGCCGCTTCTGCAACTGTAGCCGTGGGTTCAGTAAAACTGATACAGCGGTCTTCCATTCCTAATGTTGCAAAATAACTTTTTACCTTTTCAAATGACATAGATTCCCTTCCTTTCAAGTACATACAGATTTAAATATTTCTATTATATGCTTTTCCTGGGATAATGTCACTTTCACCGATTATTTTAAAGCTTTCAGTGTTTCTGCAATGACCTGAATCATTATGGCAATAGAATCCAGTTCTACAGATTCATCGGCACTGTGAATGGCATGGGTATTCGGACCTACAGAAATAATATCGGCCGATGGATTCAGATGATAGAACCGTCCGGTTTCCAGCCCACCATGGATAGCTTCTGTACGGGGCTTACGACCGGTTATCTTTTCAAAAGCTTTCTCATAAATTGGAGCCAGTTTGCTTTCTGTATTCACCGTCCATGCCGGTTCTGCATTTCCCTGCTCATAGGCAAATCCGGTCAGCTTGGCAAAAAGTGGCAGCTTCTGGAGTAATTCCTGCAGCCGGTCATCTTCTCCGGATCTTGGCAGATATTCAAAGGATACCGCCTCTTCCGTAGTCTGAATGGTACCAATATTAGCTGAAAGTTCCGGAAGGTTTGCATAAGTCTGATTCATCACATAGATGCCGCTATGCAACATGCAGAGCAAATCAACCAGCATTTCTGTATCCGAAGCAGAGAACACACGCTGCGGAACTTCATCAGGCTGAATCAGCAATTCGGCCTGATCTTCAATGCCATGGAACATTCTGTGGAATTTTTCAGACCATGCATGCAGTACTTCTCTGACCTTTCCTTCATTATCCGGGCTGATGACAATAATTGCATCACAGTCAGCCGGGATTGCGTTAGATGCATCACCGCCATTAATGCTGGACAGACGATAGTCTATTCCTGCATTCCTAAGGTCAAGCAATGCTTCTGCCATAGCCTGAATAGCATTTCCCTTGCCCTGATGGATGGTTGCGCCGGAGTGACCACCACGGAACCCATGAGTTTGCAGGTGAAGCGCCATAGTATCAGCAGTTTCCCCCCAGTTGATAATCCGTGTAAACCGGGTATGGCAACTGCCGGCAGACCCCATACAGATAACATCCAGTTCTTCAGAATCTACATTAATAATATAATCCAGATCCTGGATATACCGGGAATCCAGATGGGTAGCCCCGGTCATTGAGGTTTCTTCATCGGTAGTAAATATAATACGCAGCGGGCCATGTTCTACCCCGAGCTGAAGCAGAATCAGTGCAGATGCCACGCCGGCTCCATCATCAGCTCCCAGGCTTGTATGATCAGCATGAAGAATATTCCCTTCACGGATCAATTTAATCTCACTGGTCAGCGGATCAAAAGGATATCCCGGCTTGGCCACACACACCATATCCATGTGCCCCTGAATCAAAGTAAGCGGAGCCTTCTCATAACCTGCTGTAGCCGGCACATTGGCAATTACGTTATATACATCATCCTGGATTACATCGGTAACCCCCAGAGCATGAAGGCGGTTTACCAGATAATCACTGACTGCCTTTTCATGGTGAGAAGGTCTTGGATGTCTGGCCAATCCTTTAAACTCATCCATAATCATCTCAATAAGTCTGTCCTGATCTGTCATTGTTATCCTCCTGAAGGTTGTTTTGGAACTATCTTATCGGATAATCCTCTCCCAGCTCCCTGGACTTCGATTATCCATATTTGAATTATATCCATTATAGCATTAATGGATAGTATATTCTTCCCTTCTTCTCTGTCCCATAAATTTCAAGTCAGGAATTATTCCTTTCGGCTATCATTTCACCGATTACATTTAGTTATAGAATATTGTGAATGTATTTCGCTATGTATATCACTTATCTAACTAATCTATATATAGCCTTATTTATACACTTTACAGATAATTCATTTACTAACCCGGCAAATCGTATATAATATAGTAATATATTAACTGCATCTTATTCCTCTTTATAAGATACAGGATTAAGATAGGAGGGCTCACAATGCCAGACAAAAAGTCTTCACCTGATTCACAGGTGAAATATCCGAGTCTGCCCGAACTTACATTGCGCGGCATGCTGCTGGGTATATTGATTACTGCAATTTTTACTGCATCCAATGTATATCTTGGATTAAAAGTAGGTCTTACTTTCTCATCCTCCATTCCGGCTGCAGTAATTTCTATGGCAGTACTTCGTTTCTTTAAAGATTCCAATGTTCTTGAAAACAACATGGTTCAGACACAGGCCTCTGCAGCAGGTACTCTTTCTGCTATCATTTTTATCCTTCCAGGCCTGCTCATGCTGGGTTACTGGCAGGGATTCCCGTTCTGGGAAACACTGCTGCTCTGTGCCTGTGGCGGTTCTATGGGTGTCTTATTTACCATTCCACTCCGCCGTGCCATGGTCGTAAACAGCGACCTCCCTTATCCGGAGGGCCGTGCAGCTGCAGAAATTCTCAAAGTAGGCAGCCAGATGCGCAAGGACAAGGCTGAGGGAAAGGGTAAATCCGGAAAGTCCAGTGGTATGAAGGATATTGTAGGCGGTACATTCGTAGCCGCTCTCTTTTCCCTTCTTTCCAACGGCTTCCATGTAGCCTCTTCTGAAGTAAGCCACTGGGTTTCCCTTGGCAGGACTTCCGCCACTCAGCTCCCGATGGGATTTTCCATGGCATTGCTTGGTGCCGGTTACCTCATCGGTATTGCCAGCGGCATCGCCATTTTCGTAGGTACTCTTCTTTCCTGGGGTGTATTTGTTCCATACCTGACCAGTGTAATGACTCCGGAAGCCGGCCAGGCCGCTTCTGAATTTGCTCATTCCATCTGGGCTTCCAAAGTCCGCTTTATTGGTGCAGGCTGTATCGGTACCGCGGCGGTATGGACCTTGATTACCTTGATTAAACCGGTCATTGATGGGGTAAAAATGTCCATTGCTGCACTTCGCGATAACAAAACGGCTGAAGCCAGAGCACTCCATCATACCGATATTGACCTGGATCCAAAGACCACCGGTATTATCTTCCTGGTGATCCTGGTTGGTCTGTTTGTTGCCTTTTATTCTTTTGTAAGCGGATTCAATCTGCCGTTATCTATTTCTTTAACCTATGTATTCACCGGGATTCTGGTTGCGCTGCTCATGGGCTTCTTTGTAGCTGCTGCCTGCGGATACATGGCCGGCCTGATTGGTACTTCCGCCAGCCCGATTTCCGGCATAGGCATCCTGGGTATTATTGTTTCATCCCTGGTTGTTCTTGGTCTCAGCAAGACCTTTGAAGTATTCGATATGCCAGGCGGCGCTATGTTCTCCACCGCATTTGCTATTTTTATTACCAGTGTTATTGTCAGCATTGCCGCTATCTCCAATGATAATCTGCAGGACCTGAAAACCGGCCAACTGGTAGGTGCTACGCCCTGGAAACAGCAGGTTGCCCTCATTATCGGCTCTGTTGTAGGTGCATTCGCCATCGCTCCGGTTCTGAACCTGCTTTATCAGGCCTATGGTTTTACCGGTGCACTTCCCCGTCCCGGCATGGATCCAACCCAGGCACTGGGTGCCCCGCAGGCGACCCTGATGACTACCATCGCAGAAGGTATATTCAGTTCCACTCTGGACTGGAATTATATTATCTTTGGTATTTTTGTCGGTATCGCAGCCATTATTACAGACCGTCTGCTTAAACATTTCTCTCACGGGAAACTGGCACTTCCTCCGCTGGCCATCGGTATGGGTATCTACCTGCCGCCAACACTGGAACTTCCTCTGGTCATCGGTTCCGTTATGGGATATATCATTCATAAGAAACTGGCTGCACGTGCCGCGGTACGAAGCCCTGGCCATGAACAGGAAGATATTGATGAATGTAACCATCATGGCGTCCTGTTTGCTTCCGGCCTCATCGTAGGCGAAAGCCTTATGGGCGTTCTCATCGCCATGCTCATCGTTCTTTCTGTTACCTCCGGTGGAAGTGAAAATCCGCTGGCACTGGTAGGACCTGACTTCCAGCCGGTTGCTGACTGGATTGGTGCTCTCTGCTTCATCGGCACTATCATTTATTTTATCCATCACATTTTTAAGACTCCGTTCACTCCGGAAGATAATGATAAATAAGCACCACTATAAAAGATGCAGAACGACATATGTTGTTCTGCATCTTTTTATTTGCCAGTTCTGCCCTCTCTGCGTTTGGGACATTCTCTGAAATGCGTTATAATATATCCATGTTATAATATTTTGTCATTTTTAGGAGGATGTTATGAAAATTATTCACTCTGACAATGCTCCGGCAGCCCTTGGACCCTATTCCCAGGCATATGAAGCCAACGGATTCGTATTCACTGCTGGTGAGCTCGGAATCGATCCCCAGACAGGAAAACTCCCGGAAGGCATTGCCGCTCAGGCAGAACAGGCCTGCAAAAATATTGAAGCCATTCTGGAAGCTTCCGGACTGTCCATGATGAATGTCATCAAAACAACCTGCTTCCTCGCCGACATGGCTGATTTCAAAGTCTTTAATGAAATCTATGGAAAGCATTTCGTAAGCAAACCGGCCAGAAGCTGCTTTGCTGCCAAGACCCTTCCTGGCGGCGGGCTCTGTGTTATCGAAGCTGTCGCAGCCAGATAACATCACCTGATCTGCTTATATAAGGAGGTAGCAATGAACTCATTGTTTTCAAAATACTGTGCAGAATGTCGTACGTTTCGCCGTTTCAAACAGATTCCTGTTCCTGAAACACTTCTGCAGAATCTTATAGAAGATGTACGCGTTGCTCCTTCCGGCAGAAACGCTCAGGTTCTTCGGTATATCGTAGTAAATGACAAGGATACCGTGGCCCGCATACAGCCATTCTTCCATTTTGCCGCTGCACTTCCACCGGAGATTGGACAGCCGGCAGAGGGAGAACAGCCAACCGCTTTTATTATCATCTGCACCGAAGGGATGAGCCCACGCACAGCCGGCATTGATATAGGTATCGCTGCCCGGACTCTGCAGCTTGGAGCCTGGGAGAAGCAGGTAGGCAGCTGTATCCTTTTAAATGTTGAATTTCCAAAGATTCTTCCTGCCATCGGCAATGTGCCGACAACCTGGCAGCCGGCACTGGCACTTGCGCTGGGGTATCCGGATCATACCAGTACCATAGTCGACATGCCTGCCGATGGTTCCACTGCCTACACCGTAGATGAACAACGCAATTATTATGTTCCTAAGAGAAAAAAAGAAGATATTCTTCTCTGGAAATAAGAACTTGAAAAGGATGCTTTCTGTACCACATATGAGTACAGAAAGCATCCTTTTTCATTTCCAGAAACGGAAGATTATGCTTACCAGCCATGCCGATAGCTCAGCACTTCGTCTGGAATATTTCCCTCTTCAAGGTCTGTAATCGCCTCATCAAGAATAACAAATCCTTCATGCAGCTTTTCCGGCCGGATATTGAGCGGCGGCTGAATCCTCAGTACATTTAGCCCCAGCGTAATCAGTATGAGCCCTTTTTCATAAGCTCTGAAAATAATTTTAAATACCCCATCCACATCCGGTACCTTACATCCCTCAGAGTCCTTTTTCACAATCAGAATCCCCTGGGACATTCCCAACCCGCGGAAAGAATCCACTGTCTCCGGATGTTTTCTCTTTAATTCCTTCATTTCGTCTACAATCTGGCAGGAATTATTTTTCAGGATATTTTGGAACTCATCCGTCTCATAATAATCAAAGGCTGCCCTTCCAGCTGCACAGGCCAGAGCATTGCCACTCAGAGTAAAGACATGTGCCGGCGCCGGAAGAGAATTCATAATTTCCTCCCGTGCCATAAAGGCCCCCAGTGTCAGACTTCCACCTATGGATTTTCCCATGATGATACCATCTGGAATAATTCCCTGATAATGTTCAATGCCAAAAAACTTTCCGGTTCTCCAGAATCCCTGCTGCACTTCTTCTGAAATAAACAGAATTCCATTCTTTTTGCATAAGTCATAAAGCTTTCTCATAAATATGGGATGAGCCGGCAGAATCCCCGCATCCCCCTGAATTGGTTCGATAATAACCGCTGCCACTTCATCAGCCGGCATATAGAGCTGAAAAGCTTCTTCTATCGCTCTGGTACCTTCTCTCTCTGCGATTTCATCGCTTACATCCGTACCGAAAAACGGAAAATGATAAATTTCCGGCATAAATGGCCCCATCTTCGCATGCATACGTGGAGTGCATGTCGTCATTGTGCTGGCACAGTAGGTATTTCCATGATATCCGTTAATAAAAGTAATAATCTTCGTACGGCCAGTATAGGCACGGGCAAACTTCACCGCCGCGTCATTACAGTCTGACCCGCAGTTTCCATAGCAGATTTTAGCCTTTACACCGCCCGGATATCTGGAAACCAGCCGTTCGGCATAGGATATCATCGGTTCATTATACGAATATCCGCCATTATACTGCGTACATTTCTCCAGCTGTTCCCTAATCGCCTGATTAATATGTACATTAGCACTCCCCAGATTCAGTGAAGAGGCGCTGGAAAGAAAATCTATATATTCATTTCCATCTACATCAGTCAGCATTTCTCCCCGTGCCCGGTCAATGACAAAGGGATAGGATGATAAGTGCTGACATGTGGCAATAACTTTCCTGTCCCGTTCCACCAGCGCTTCACTTTCAGGTATGTGTTTCTTAATCTTATAGACCATAATCCTTCCCTTCTTTCTCTGCATTCCGCAGTCTGTCCTCTTCATATCATACCGCTCACTGTATATAAAACAAAGCAGGGAAAATGTTCTTTCATTTTCCCTGCCCTGTTTTCATTTACTGAACCGGTTTTCCTGATTTCAGTTAATTTGGAAGGTAGCCCCTACAGAAGCTGTAATGTCCTGTTCTGTCGGTTCCAGTGAGGTTTCCTGACGCACAGCCGCATTGTCTGCAGCGGCCAGCTTCATAGTTCTGTACTGAACTGTCGGCTCTTCGTTGTTGCTCTGATCATAGAGAGAAACGGTGGAAATAACCCGCTTTCCTACGGCCTGTGCCATAACAGTGGCCTTGCGCAGTGCCGATTTGGTAGCAATGGCCAGTGCACGATCCTGATACATCGCCGGATCTTTCAGCCCAAACGATACCGAATCAACGTAACTTGCTCCGGCATCTACTGCAGCATCCATCACTTTCCCTGTAATCCGTACATTATCCACCTGTACTTTCAGGACATTATGCGCCCTGTATCCGGTAAGCACCGATTTTCCGTTCTTTTCATACCGATATTCCGGACTTACACTGTAACCAGTGGTTTCCAGACGGGACACGTTGGCTCCTGCCGCAATTACTGCTCGTCTGACTTTAGCCATAGTCATCGCATTAGCCGAAGAGGCTGCACTGGCATTGTCCGCACGGGAATCCACCGTAACCTGGAAAGTAGCCATATCCGCAGGAATAGTGATTTTGGCAGTCCCGGTAGTATAAATAGTATGCATGGTATCTTCTGCATGTACTGTTACAGCAGAAGCCATCAATAACCCTGTCGCACACAGTGCAATTAATTTCTTATTCATTTTACATTCCCCTTTCAAAATAGAAAGCATGCTATCTATTTTCTGTATTAAGAACATTATATAGATTTTACCCATTACAGTCAATGTCATCCATTGAATTCTGCCAATACAAAAAGGAGCCCCTATGGACTCCTTTTTCTTTTTTATTGTTAATCAGTTAGCTGCCTGGAAAACTCCATCATTCATCTTCAGCAATACCAGATCAACTACCGGATCACGCTTTTCATTAAAGCTGAAAGTGCCGCAAACCCCGTTGAAATTTTTCATCTGGGCCATAGCATCGCGAATCTTAGCCTTGTCGGTTGTTGTGCCGGCCCTCTTCATAGCGTCTACTACCATGTATACTCCATCATAGGCCCCGGCTGCAAACTGATCCGGTGCATGACCATACTTCTTAGTGTAGTTGGCCACAAATGCCTTGGTCTTTTCATCATTGCGATTTGGAGACCACATAGAGGAAACATACACATTGTCAGCTGCCTTTCCGGCCAGTTTTCCCAGTTCAGGGGAAACGAATCCATTGTCACCCAGTACTGGCTGATTCATACCCATTTCACGCATCTTCTTCAGAATCAATGCCCCTTCCTGGTACAGAGAGCAAATGACTACTGCATCCGGATTCTTCCCCTGAATATTGGTCAGCTGAGCAGAGAAATCACTATCCTTACTTGCAAAAGTCTCTTTAGCTACAATGTTGACTCCTTCTGCCTTCAGCGCCTGTTCGAAGTATTTTTCCGCCGTTACATGTTGTTCATTATCATTAGCATAGAGAATGGCTACATTCTTATATCCCAGCATAGCATGCGTTTTCTTTACCGTCTGTGGTATGTTCATCGATTCCGGTACGGAGTTTCTGAACAGATAATTGCCTCCATCCGTCATACCTTCCGCAGTAATGGAAATCCCCAGTGTAGGTATACCTGCCTGCTGTGTCATCGGCCATACCGCCTTAGCTTCATTGGAAGTCATTGGTCCAATGATAACCGAAACATGATTTCCCATCATTTTCTGTGCTGCATTGATAGCATCCTGCGGAGCGCCTTTGGAATCCTCGGTCTGAATATTTACCTTAAATCCGCTCTTATTGATTTCTTCAGCAGCCATATTGATTCCTTCCTGCTGAGAAATCCCATAGGCTGATGCACTGCCACTCAGTGCAGCGATAAATCCTATCTGTGCTGTATCATTGCTGCCAGAAGCAGCTCCCTCTTTGTTTCCACAGCCTGTCATGCCTGCTGCCACTGCTGCAATAATCATAGCGGCACCGATTGTTTTCACTGTCTTTGAAAATTTCATAATTATTCCTCCCGGTAATATGCAAAAAGCAGAAATCCTGCCCTTTATAACATGCCAGGGGCGCTTCTGCGCGGTACCACCCTGATTTATTTCTCATGGATATTTCAGAATCGCAGATATTTGCCTGGGTACGACCGGCCATATATTCCTGTAAAACGAATACAAAAAAGCCCCTGTCTGCCATCTCTGGCAGACAGGGGCGACATATCGCGGTACCACCCTGCATTATACTCTGAAAAAATCCTATCCGTAACGGGGATTGCCGCCCTCTCTACTACAGGTTCGATTGGGAGCTCTCAGGAGAGTTCGTCATATGCTTAATACCGGTTTGCACCATCCACCGGCTCTCTGTAATCTCCACATATCACTTTGCCCTGATCATCGCTTATCTCGTTTGAGATTGTTTGTATTATACCGTTGCCCTCTTACCCTGTCAACGATAAATTTAAATATTTATTTTTGTGAAATATATCTGGGAATATTCCTTTTGTTTGTTCAACCAAAAGGCTGTAGATTCACAGTATTTTTTTACATCTTCCCAAGTTTCCTATATCATAAAATAACATTTCTATAAATTTCAATGTTTTTATGTTGACAGGACATCAGGCTGCCTGTATACTTAGTACAACTTTTACATGAAACAAACGATGAACGAGACGTTATGGGTCCAGAAGCTTCAGAGAGCCGGTGGGCGGTGAAAACCGGTGCTTTCTCCCATATAAATCACTCGAGAGTTTCCAGGCTGAAATTAATCAGGTCTGGCGGCCTTCCCCGTTATGGAACAGTGCTGGATAGCCAAAGTACAATGCAAGGTGGTAACGCGCGAGTCGCCCTTGTCCGATTCAGGACAAGGGCGTTTATATTATTCCACCACATAACGGAGGCCAGTCTTAGCCAGAGTGAAAAATCAGAGTGGTAACGCGCACAGGCGCCTCTGGAAAGAGAAATCTTTCCAGAGGCTTTTTTCATGAAAAGTCAATATCCATAAACTATTCTGACAATTAAAACGAAAGAAGAGGGGTTCAACAATGAGCATGGGAAAAAAATGGATGAAGCGTGTAGCTGTAAGTATGATGGTGGCCTGCGCCATTGCTGGGCTCTCCGGCTGTGGTAACAAGGAAGATTCTTCCTCCGCATCTGGCAGCAATGTAGCTAAAGTAGGATTTATCAATGGCACCACCGGTGCAGTAGCAGGATATGGCCTGTCTGAACAACAGGGGCTCAACCTGGCAGTTGAAGAAATAAATAAAGAAGGAAAGATTCATTTAGAGGTAGAAGAACAGGATACCCAGGGACAGGTTTCCCAGGCAGTTAATGTGGTTCAAAAAATGATTGGTGACCATAAGTCTGTACTTATCGGACCGCTCATTTCCTCTGAATACAAGGCAGTAAGCCCTCTGGTTGAACAGGCTAAAATTCCTCTGGTCGGGGTAGCCATCACCGCTGAAGGCGCTACCGATAATTCCAATTATCTGTTCCGCGTCTGTGTTCCGGAATCTGAAAACATTCCGCAGACAGTAAATAAGACCCACGAAAAGCTGGGATATAAGACCGCAGCTATTCTTTATTCTTCCAATAATGAACATCAGGTTTCTGCCTACAAGGTATTCAAACGTTCTCTGGAAGCTGCCGGTGTAAAGATTGTAGACACAGAAACCTTTGCTGATAAGGACAGCGATTTCTCCGCACAGCTCACCAAGATTGAAGCGGCTAAGCCGGATGTAGTCGTAGTTGCCGCTTATTATCAGGAAGGCGCACTCATTCTGAAGAAGATGCGCGAAATGGGAATGAATCAGCCGGTACTGGGCGACAATGGATTTATGTCCCCTGAGCTGACCAAGATGGCCGGTGCTGCCGCCAATAACGTTTATGTTTCTTCTATGTGGACTCCGGAAAGAAATAATCCGGAAACCAAAAACTTCGTTGAAAAGTTCAAGGCTAAGTATGGACAGGAACCTGATAATTTCGCAGCCTGCGCTTATGTAGCCATGAAGTATGTGGCTAAAGCTATGGAAACTGCAGGTACTACCACCGATACTGCAAAGATTCGTGATGCCATGGCCAATATCAAGAACTTTAATTCGGCTACCGGTCCGCTTTCTTTCAACAATAAGGGAACCCCGGACGTTGACCTGGTACTCCTGAAGATTGAAAACGGCCAGTATAAGGCTCAGTAAGCATACGGGAACTCTATCCCGGAATCACAGAAAAGGGCACAGCCAGCGCTGTGCCCTTTTTGATTGCGTGAAAACACTCAGCCGATACCCGGTTTTCTGCTGGAAAGGTGTTCTTAAATTGTTCTTTAAGATTTCTTTAATTCTCCCTGTTACTATAACTATGCGAATATAATCAGTCAGCCGGAAATTTCCGTCCCTCTATTTTTATTTAGACCGGGAAATCAGTAAATGGTATACTAAAGAGTAACAAACGAAGGAAGGATTAATGCCATGATATCTATCGTCACACCTGTTTATAACGAAGAAGATAATATCGTCTTTTTTTACAATGCCGTAACCCAGGTCATGAAAAACACATCGTATGACTACGAACTCCTCTTTGTCAATGATGGTTCACGCGACAAGACCGAAATGCTTATCAACCAGCTGGCCCAGAAGGATTCTCATGTCCGTGCCCTCACATTTGCACGCAATTTTGGACATCAGATTGCCATCACCTGCGGTATGGATATGGCATGCGGCGATGCGGTAATCACTATGGACGGAGACATGCAGCATCCACCGGAACTTATCCCGGTCCTTCTGGAAAAATGGCGAGAAGGATTTGATATTGTGCAAACCGTCCGAACTGCCACAGAAGATGCTGGCTTCATAAAGAGAATGACTTCATCCGGTTATTATGCATTTATCAACTCTATTTCAAAAACCCCCATCGTTCCCGGTGGTTCTGATTTCCGGCTTATGGATAAAAAAGCCATACAGGTATTCCGCCGTTTCAGAGAACACAGCCGTTTTATCCGGGGAATTGTAGGCGGCATGGGCTTTAAACAGACAACCATCGAATTTGAAGCACCTAAACGTCATGCGGGAGTCTCTAAATTTTCCATGAAGAAAATGCTGCATTTCGCTATGGATGGTGTAATCACCAATTCCACTATTCCCCTTCATCTGGCTTTCTATATAGGCATCCTTGCAGCACTGGCTGGCGGGCTCCTGATCCTTCATGTCATTTACTGCTATATTACCGGATCCGCCGTTCCAGGCTGGTCCACCATGACTATCCTGATTTCCCTTTTTGGAAGTATCAACCTTATGGGGCTGGGTATTCTGGGGGAATACGTAGGGAAAATCCTGGAAGAAACCAGAAACCGCCCTCTTTACTGGCTGTCCAACGATACGGCCATGGATAAATCCACCCCTTATTACAAGGCACATAATCATTCCGGTACCTGACCTGATTTCCCGGTCATACCCTGTTATCATCCAAAGACTGTGAACCCTCACAGTCTTTTTTGAAAGGAGTCAGAATGGATTCACTTGATTTCGCAAAGCTGCATGCCGACTGTGAAACTTCTCATCGCTTTATGGTAATTTATCGTATATACAGCCGTTCCTGGGATGAAGCAAAAGCCACCGCATGGAATATTGCCATTGAACAGTCCGTGGAATGTCCCTACTGCATGGTGGAAGGTACGACAATCGCGGATACGATTGTCGGTAAAATAGAACAGCTCTCTCCCGATGGTCCGGAGCATTATCTGGCTGTCATTTCCTACACCCCGGAAGCTGTCGGTGCCGAATTTACGGAATTTATAAACATGCTCTTCGGAAACTCCAGCCTTCAGAAAGGCGTACGGCTCATAGCCTTCTGCCTCCCCGATGAAATGAACCATACATTCCCGGGCCCGCGTTTCGGACAGGATGGAATCCGACAGCTTACCGGAATCCACCAGGGACCGATTCTTATGTCTGCCATTAAGCCGCTGGGAACCCCGGTCAGCCGGCTGGCCCGCATGGTATACGATCTGGCCTGCGGAGGCTGCTCTATCATTAAGGATGACCACAACCTGTTTAATCAGACCTATGCTCCATTTGAAGAAAGGGTGCGGGCCTGTGTAGAAGCGGTAAATGCCGCCTATGAAGATTCCGGCAACAGGGCCCTGTATGTGGCCAACTGCAATGGGGATGGCGAAGAATCCATACAACGTGCCTGGAAAGCCAGAGAACTTGGCGCCGATGGCGTGATGATTTCCCCGGGGCTCTGTGGATTCGGTCCGCTTTTCCGACTGTCTTCCAACCCGGATTTTTCCCTTCCTCTGTTTCTCCATCCAAGCTTTGCCGGCCCGCTTACCGCTTCGGATGAGGCAGGCATCACTCCTTTCTGTTATTTCGGGCAGCTGGCGCGCCTGTCCGGTGCGGATGCTTCTGTATTTACCAGTTTTTCCGGACGTTTCTCCTATACCCGGGAAGAATGCCAGTCCATCGCCAGGGCCGCCGGCATGGATATGAACGGAAGAAAATCCATGTTCCCAGTTCCCGCCGGCGGAATGAAATGGCAGCTATTCCCAGTCATGCATGAGGTCTATGGTGCCAATACCATATTCCTCGTAGGCGGAAATCTGCTGACACACAGTGATTCCCTGAAAAACAGCGCCAGATTTTTCAGAGCGGAAATCGATAAGCTGAATTCATAACGTCAAAACGGATGGTACGTACCCCTCTTCGGTACGTACCATCCGTTTTTAATTACTTCCTGTTATTCTGCCGGTGTTTGTTCCTGCAGGACATATTTTTTCTTCATCCGCATATTGCTGATTTGAATGACCGCCGACACGAGGAACGCCAGAGCGAGAAGACAGGCAAACAGCTGCAAAGTGGCCGTATAGCCACCGGTGTTTTCCTTCATCGCCGCTAGAATGACCGGACCAGCCACACCGGCAATCCCCCATGCGGTGAGAATGCTGCCGTGAATGGATGCCAGCTGCCGTACCCCGAAAATATCAGACAGGAAGGCAGGCATACAGGAAAATCCACCGCCATAGCAGCTGATAATCAAAAGCACCAGTGCCTGGAATATCAGGCCTTCTGTAGTGACTGACAGCGCGTAAAAGGCTGCTACTTCCAACGCAAAGAACACCAGATAAGTCACCCCACGGCCAATCCAATCAGAGACAGTGGACCATACGATACGTCCGCCGCCATTGACTACCCCGATAATCCCTACCAGGGACGCGGCCTGCGCCGGAGTCATACCAATTACTTCCTGAGCCATAGGCGAAGCTACCGCCAGAAGCCCGATACCGCAGGTAATATTGGTAAAGAAAATCCACCACAGCGCATAAAATTTCCACGTATGAAGCGCTTCACGGCGTGTCATCTGCGGTCCCAGCATGGTCCGCTTATTCCCCCGGGCCGCTTCTTCCTTCAGTACATCTTCCAGGGACTGCTCGATTTCCCCCTTGCGCGGAGGACGAAGATACGATGCGGACGCGCACATAATCACAAAATATACACATCCCATAATCAGAAAATTATTGACCAGTCCATAGGCGGCCGTAAGATGCTGCATAACCGGTCCGGCAATCAGTGCGGCAAATCCAAATCCCATGATGGCCATACCAGTGGCAAATCCTCTGTGCCTTGGAAACCACTTGACCAGAGTGGATACCGGAGTAATATATCCGGTTCCCAGACCAATCCCTCCGATAAATCCGTAAAACAGATACAGCAGAGGCGTGCTCTTCACTGATATGGCATAACCGGTTCCCAGCATCCCCAGGGCAAAGAAACATGCCGAAAGCAGGCCAGAGCGGGAAGGCCCCATGCGCTCCACAAAACCACCAAGGAACCCTGCCGACAGCCCCAGGAAAAGAATGGCAATAGAAAATGCCCATGTTGTCTGTCCCAGAGATAATCCCATAGCTGCCATAACCGGCTTGGTAAGTACACTCCAGGCATATACGCTGCCAATGCAGATATGTATGCCCACTGCTGATAAAGCGATCAGCCATCTGTTTCGTTTCATTCCGCTACCTCCTGAAAGTCCTTGAAGAGGCACCGGCCAATAAAAAACGCCTGAGCCTCTTCAGCCCAGACGGTCGGCAATACCAGATTCTGCAGTCCACGTGGTTGATTCCACTGTATCCGTCAGTCCTGCAGTTCCTTTAAATTATGCCATCATCATATCATTCCCTACCAAATATGTCAATTCGATTTTACAGCATACACAACATATGGTAGTTTCATTAATAAAGATAAAATAAAAAAGATCATGAACACATGTCCATGGTCTTTCCTTTTTACTCATATCAGCCTTTGAATTCAAAAAGATGCTGCAGGCGGCTTCCGTGGGATACCGCATGTTTTTTCTGATTCCAACTAGCTGCTTCTTTCATTCTCAGTTCTCGGTCCAGACGAATATGACGGGTATCGGCCACCACTACACAGATGGTGCATCCGCGATTCTGCAGTCTGAGCAGCGTGGAGTCTGAGGGCGGCGGAAAAAATTCACTCCGTTCTTCCAATTCCAACAAAGTGCGGCATAAGGCCACACGTGCGCTTTCCATCGCTTCTTCCATGGTATGCCCATAAGCCCGGCATCCGGCTATATCTGGAAAATCCGCCACAATCATATGTTTATCCCGTTTACAAGTAAAAATAGCAGGATACATATATCTCATACTATTTTACCCCCTTCGCCCATTTCTTCTATATCACAGATGTTATCTGCCAATCACTCATACACTTTTATTTTAAACCATAATTGATAATTCTGACAATAGGCAAATTGATATTTTTCCCTCTGCTGCCTGAAATTAACCATAATATTTTCCGATATGACGGCACTTTCAGGAAGTCCCCATCACTGCATACAAATGTTCTATCATGTATAATAGCATATATGACAGATAGAAACATAACGTGATTATAAAACTGATTAGAATTCTCTATTCCCGTACAGGAGGTTGCTATGGGACTTCGTTTTATTTTTGGACCTGCCGGCAGTGGAAAAACCAACACCTGCTGCAATGAAATAAAGGACTATCTGATGCAGTCCCCGGAACATCAGGCCATTTTTCTTGTTCCTGACCAGGGAACATACCGCGCCGAATCCATGCTGGCTGCCCATATGCCCGCGCATGGATTTACCCGGGCCTCAGTTTCCGGTTTTTCCCGGCTTGGCTACCGTATATTTCAGGAAATGCATTCCAGCGTAAGTGAAACATTGCCTCCGCTGGGCCAGCAGCTGGTACTGTCCCGTATACTTTCTGAACACCGGTCGGAATTCCACGTCATTGCCCGAGCTTCTGAAAAACGTCATTTTGCTGAATCCATGACGGCTTTTTTCCATGAACTGGACACGTACCTTATTACAGAGGACCGGCTGGCTTCTATGGCAGAAGCGGAAGGAAACACGCCGCTTGGCCTTAAACTGAAAGATACCTGTCATCTGTACTCCCTGTATCATCAGTACCTTGCCAGTCATTTTAATTATCAGGGTTCTCCCTATGACCTGCTGATTCACGAAATTCCCAGATCATCGCTTATCGCATCCTCTGAAATCTGGATTGACGGATTTAACGGAATGACCCCGCAGGAAGTGCAGATTGTGTACGCACTCATTGAACATGCCCGTCAGGTTACGCTCACCCTGTCCATGGACAGCCCGGAAACAGCGGCTTCCCTTCCGGTATGGAACAGACCCTATCACTTGTATTCCATGCTGATGGAAAGATATCCGGGGTCATATGGTACCACGCTGTCCCAGGCTCCCCGTTTCCATTCGCCGGGCATGCGTCAGTTTACCCGTGACTGTCTGACATCCCCTTATGCCACAGCCAGACCGGTTCCTTCTCAGGATATCCATATACTGACCGCTGCCGATACCACCAGAGAAGCGGATGAAATCGCGCGGTGGATTGTATTTGCCGTAAAATCTCAGAAACTGCGTTATCGGGACATACTGGTGCTTCTGCGCAATCCGGAAGATTATATGGATGTACTCATCAGAAAATTCCACCAGTATAAGATTCCTGCCTTCTTTGATTACAGAGAATCCATGAACAACCACCCGCTCATCCTTCTTCTTTCCGCCCTGCTTCAGTTCCTTACGGCTGAATCCACGCATGCCGGACGCGGTTGGAGCAGAAACCGTCTGTTCCGGCTTCTGAAAAACGATCTGTTTACCGCGCTCTCTGCCAGTGAAGTGGACATGTTGGAATCCTTTGTACTGAAAAACGGAATCCGGCCCGGGCAATGGAAAAAGGAATGGCAGTTTCACACTGCCTATTCTGTAGATTCGGATACAGAAACCATAACTGAAAAAGAAAAAGCAGAGCAGGCCGTTATGAATGAGCTCCGGTCACGTCTTCTGTCTGTCCTGAATCCTCTCGCTGAATCCTGGAAGGCCAGTGTTTCGGTAAAGGATAAGTGCACCCTTCTTTACCAATGGCTTATCCATATGAAAATTCCTGAAGCACTCAGCGCCTGGGATGACGAAGAATTTAAAATATCCCGTCAGCGCCCGAGTGTACAGGTGTGGAAAAAAACAATAGCACTGCTTGATGAAATAGTCCATGTCACAGGAAATGATGCCATCACTCCGGAAGATTTCCTTGCCATGGCAGAAGACGGTTTGTCCTCTTTAACCTATTCCATGATTCCTCCTACGCTGGATCATGTCACGGTCACTACGATTGAACGTGGATATGCCTCGGAAGGGAAAATGGTATTTGTCCCAGGTATCAATGAAGGAAAATTCCCATGCCGCATTGATGACACAGGATTTATCACGGAAAGGGAAAAACAGCATATTCAGAATGAAATGGGAATTTCCCTGGGGCCTGACATGATGCGCCAGATTTACCAGGAACAGTTTTATGTCTATCTGGCCCTGACCCGTGCTTCTGACAGCCTTGTGTTGTCATGCAGCCTCACCGGCAGTGATGGCAAGGAGCTTGCGCCTTCCTATCTTCTGAAAAACATACTGCGCCGTGGATACGTGCAGACCATCGAGTCAGCTGCCGCCCCCGACAGCTATACCGAAGACCACTCCTTTATTTCCAATCCGGACCAGGCCCTTTCTCTTTTCCCTGAAATCCTCCGACAGGGAATTGCCCATCAGCCATATACCGTACCGTCAGAAACATCCGTATGGACGGCTCTGCGCAACTGGGTGCACAGCCATCCTTCCCACCAGGGACAACTGCAGGACAGGCTGCGCGCATTTTCCTATTCTAACCATGCCTCTGCCCTTGGACAGCCTCTGGCCTCCCGCCTGTTCATGAAAAATGGTCACTTTACCGGATCCATCTCTCAGTTTGAATCCTATCGGAAATGCCCCTATCGTTATTATCTGGAAAAGGGGCTGCATCTGAAACCGGTCGATCAGTCGGATCTGGACGCCCGGGATTTCGGAAATTATCTTCATGCAGGACTTCACAATTTTGGCGACAGACTGAAGCAGAGCGCACAGCAGTGGCGTGATGTATCCGACAAGGATATCCAGTCCCTGTCTACGCAGATAGCCGGAGAAATCGCACCTCGCATCAAGCACGGAATCCTCCGGTCGGATGCTGCGCAGGCCTATACAGAACATGCATTAAATGATGCGTTCTCCCGTACACTGAAGCGACTGCGTAACTGGAGCCGTCAGAGTTCATTTAATACGCAGATGCTTGAAAAACAATTCTCACTGCATCTGCAGGATGATCTGGGCAGACTTTTCACACTGCGAGGTACCATCGATCGTATGGACACCTGTGATAATGCTGCCGTAATTGCTGATTATAAAACCGGCAGCACCACAGCCAATTTGTATTCTATGCTGATTGGATATCACCTTCAGCTTATCGTATACCTCCTGGCTGTACTCAGAGAATCGAAAAACGCCCTGCTTCCGGCGGCCATTCTTTATATTTATATTTCCGGCGATACCGCGCTGTCTGCCTCTGTTCCTTCTTCCCCTGATGAACTTGATGAAATGCCCGACAAGGCGGCTCATTTTATGAGCGGTTATTTTAATCAGGACGAAGAAATCATTCAGAATCTGGATCACGCTTTTTTTCCTGATTCTGAGGATGCCCCTTTTATTCCAGTCAAGCGAACTAAGACCGGCAAGATTGCAAAAAGTGGAAAGCTGCTCACCCGGGAGGAATTTTCCATTCTGGAAGAAAAAGTTACCCAGATAATGGGAAAACTTCATGAACATATTGCCAGCGGAGATATCCCTATCAGGCCTGCCCGTCTGGACAAGCGTAACCCATGTGATTACTGTCCTTATAAGAGCATATGCCGTTTCGACCGTAAACTGGGTGACAAACCGGAATGGATAACCTCAATGAGTGACCGCGACGTAAAGCAACAACTGGATGAGGAAATTGAAAGGAGAAAGAATAATGAGTAATGTCAGATGGACAGAAGAACAGGAATCAGCCATCACTTCCCGTGACCGGAATCTTCTGCTTTCTGCTGCTGCAGGGAGCGGGAAAACAGCGGTACTGGTCGAACGTATTATCCGCATGGTCTGCGATGTGGAACACCCGGTAAACATTACCAGTCTGCTTGTCCTTACTTTTACCAAAGCAGCTGCTTCCGAGATGCGCACCCGCATTACTGACGCACTGACCAGAGTACTGGAAAATGCAGAAAAAGAGGGAAAGGAGGCTCTTTCTTCCCATGTGAGCCATCAGCTGGCCCTGATGGGCAGTGCCCATATTTCCACTATTGATTCATTCTGTCAGACTCTGATTAAGCAGTATTTTTACCGCATCCCGCTGGACCCCCGATACAGGATTGAAAGTGATTCCGAAGTACTGTATCTGATGAAGCAGGATGTCCTTTCTGATGTTCTGCTCCGGTGGTACGAAAAAAAGGAACCAGATTTTATAAAGCTTTCCGATATGCTTGCCAGCCGGTATCAGGATGGGCAGTTGCGTCAGATTATCATGAAGCTGGATTCCTTTTCCCAGTCTATGGCTTTTCCGGAAATCTGGCTTTCCCATCTGGCAGATGCCTATGAGCTGGCTCCGGACACAACCTTGTCTGACCTGGACTGGACAGATATTCTCCTGCAGGATGCCCGCATTCAGGTCACCTCCTGGTGTGATAATTACCGCCTCCTGTTCGATGCTCTGCAGCCATATGCCTCCCAGCTCCAGAAATACATTGAGCCACTAACGCAGGAATACACTCAGCTGAATCTGCTGGCCGAATCCTCCACCTGGCATGACTGGCAGACCAGAATCCAGTCTGTTTCCTTCACTCCCCGTCTGCCGGCCATCCGCCTGGGAAATATGGATAACCCGGATGAAATAAAAAATATAAAGGATGCTGTAAGTGATGCCCGGACAAAAATAAAAAAGGCTTTTGCCTCACTTCAGTCTTTCTTCTCTATCCCGGAAAAGGCCTGGATTTCGCAGATGCGGGAAACCGCTCCTCTTATCCGTGTCCTTGCCAGGCTGACACAGGATTTTCACGACGCTTACATGCAGAAGAAGCAGGAGGAAGGTATTCTGGAATTCAGTGACACAGAGCACTATGCCCTGACCCTTCTGGTTGATCAGAAAGCCAGTGGCTTTACACCATCCAGAGCTCAGCTATTTCCTTCCATAACTGCCCTGGAACTTCGAAAGAATTATACAGAAGTGATGATTGACGAATACCAGGATACAAATAATGTACAGGAAACCATTACCGCCCTGCTGAGCTCCGGTCATAATCGGTTTATGGTCGGCGATATCAAACAGAGTATCTATCGGTTCCGCTTAGCTGATCCTACGATTTTCTATGATAAATATAAGGACTATGTTGCAGAAACCGGATCCCAGAATCTTCGGATCGATCTGAACCGCAATTTCAGAAGTGACCCATCCATCCTTTATGGTATTAACTTTATTTTCCGCCAGATCATGTTTGAAGACAGTCTGGAACTGAACTATGGTAAGTCAGAAGCTCTGTATCCAGGAAGAAGCACCTGCACCGATAAAACGTACGTGGGTGGCACTATAGACATTGATATCCTGGAAAAGCCGGCCACAAAGGATATGGATGAGTCAGAGGCCGATGAGATGCAGGATGTACAGCGCATAGAACTGGAAGGTGTGCACATTGCCCACCGCATAAAGGATATGCTCACCAGAGGGCTGACTATACGCAATAAAGCCGGGGAAATACAACCGGTTTCCTATAAGGATATAGTCATTCTTATGCGTTCCATCAGCACCAAAGCCGGTTATCTGGTCCGCACACTGCAGAATGCAGGGATTCCTGCCATCTGTGATCAGAGTGATGATTTTCTGGAAACCGTGGAAGTGCGTCATCTCTGGTCACTTCTGCAGATTCTGAACAACCCGCGCTGGGATATCCCCATGACGGCAATCCTCCGTTCTTCCCTGGTCGGACTGGATGAACAGGATTTAGCCCATCTTGCCCTGACCAGAGACAGTATGCAATCCCCGGTTTCCCCCTGCCTTTTTGACGTTCTCATAAAAGCAGAATCCCCACTGCCGTCGGTAAAACAGGAAAAGGTAGCGGCCTTCCTGAAATTATTTAATAAATGGCGTTCCCTTTCCAGGCGAAACGGAGTGGCTCCGCTACTCCGCACCATTCTGGATGACACAGAATATCTGCCTTACATTGCCGCCCTGCCGGAAGGCAACTTCCGGGCTGCCCACGTTGAAGCATTCTATCAAAAGGCCCTCGCCTGGGATAACAGCAGGAATAATGGCCTGTATGGATTCTTGGACACGCTTCATCGTCTGTCAAAAGATCGCAAAAAACTATCCGCTTCTTCTGTACAGACAGAGACCGATGCGGTGCAGATTATGACAATCCATAAGAGTAAGGGATTGGAATTTCCTGTGGTATTTCTTGCCGACGCCGCCTGTCAGTTCAACACGGATGACCTGCATCAGTCAGCTCTGCTGCACAAGACAGAGGGAATAGGATTCCAGTATTTTGATGAAGAACATAAACTGCGCTGGCCTACGCTCTACTGGTACCTGTTAAAACACACCATGCAGCGAGAAAATCTATCGGAAGAAGCGCGCCTCCTCTACGTAGCCATGACACGGGCCAGAGATAAGCTGATTATCACCGGCACCGTAAAAGACGTGAAGACTACGATGAAAAAATGGAGCATACCGCTGCATGCGCGCACCACGGTTCCTAATGCCGGCTACCACAGAATGCCTCTGCATACTATAACTTCAGCTACCTGTTATATGGACTGGATTGTACCGGCTGCAGCAGTAAGCCGCTCCATGGCTACCTTCTGGGACATAATATCCTCCATACCGATATATGAAGACGAATCCGACACGCCTCCGCAGTTTGCCATTCATATCATTTCTCCTGAAGATCTCCTCCCGGAGCTGATATCTGACGACAGCCATGAGAAAGATGACGCAAAGGATATAGATGCCATGCTAAAGGACTATCTGTCACGCTCTGGTCCGGTTCCACCGTGGACAGAAAACACCTTATCCTGGAAGTATCCTCACCCCGGCTCTATCAGCACACCGGCAAAAATTACGGCCACTGCAGCCGCCCGTATGTTATTTGATCAAAATGAAGAGGAACCGCAGTCAGTGGTACTTACAGAAGAACTTACCGAAGAAGAGACATACCTCCCTTCCGGTTTTACGGAGGAACCGGCCTTTCTTGCCAAAGACCGCCTGGGCACCCACGGGGCGGCTTATGGTACCCTCATGCATAAGGTTATGCAATACCTGGATTTTAAGACGGACTATCCGTCGTCTGACTCTCTCCGTGAGGAAATTCACACGCTGCATGAACGTAATATCCTCACCGATGACGAAGAAAAAGCCATCCTTTCCCGTTCCGGATTCCATTCCCCGGTTCAGGATATCCTTGCCTTTCTTCATGGCCCGCTGGGAAAAATGGCCAGAACCTCTCTTGTTCGAAAGGAACTGCCATTCTCCATTCTTCTTCCTGCGCAACTGTTTTATGAGTCCTGCGAACCAGAGGAAAACATTTTCCTTCAGGGTGTTATTGACTGCCTGTTGGAACAGGACGATAAGCTGATTATCATCGATTACAAGACCGATTTTGCCAGAACCGAAGAAGAGCTAATTGCTCATTACGCAGTTCAGCTGAACCTGTATGCTTATGCCATACAACGCATTTATGCTATGCCGGTATCTCATATGTATCTCTGGTCTTTCCGACTGAAAAAAGCTATCCCGATTCCCTTTCATCGCCGCAATCTCCGAACCATATAAAGGATTTAGCCCATGTCTTAATGGATAAAATCATTAAGACATGGGCTTTATATATTCGTTAAAACTATATATATTCATTGAGTATTCGTATTTTTATATATTCAATAAACTTGTTATACTGAATCCATAAATTTTTGATTCTTGTTTTAATTAGTATGGAGATGTTGATATGACCAGATTAAAAGAACCACCGTTTACTCATGATATAGTAGGCTCCTTCCTTCGCCCTGCCCGTTTAAAACAGGCTCGTGCCAATGCAGAATCCGGCACCATTACCAGGGATGAACTTACCCGCATTGAAAATGAATGCATTACTGAACTGATTCATAAGGAAAAGGAAAATGGATTGTACGCATTTACTGATGGAGAATTCCGTCGTGCCTTCTGGCATCTGGATTTCATGGCCGCCCTTACCGGATGCACTACTGCAGCAGCAGAACACTGGTCCGTAGCTTTTAAAGGCCGCCAGCCTAAGGCTACCAACCTGAAAATCATTGGACGCCTTGATTTTCCTGAAGACCATCCATTCCTCAACCATTTCCGTTTTATTCATCAGTTTGAAGATACATCTCATATTGCAAAACAAACCATCCCTTCCCCATCCATGGTTCACCTTATGACCTGTGTCCGTGTCAACCCCGATTTACCGGAAGTCTATCAGAATAACGAAGATCTCTTTTTTGAAGACCTTATCAGCACATACCGCAAAGCACTCCGTGCCTTCTATGATGCCGGATGCCACTACCTTCAGCTGGATGATACCTCCTGGGGTGAATTCTGTTCCAGCGAAAAGACAGAAGCCTATCGCAAACGCGGATATGATATTCCATCCATTCAGAAAAAATATGTTCATGTAATCAATGAAATTCTGAAGGATAAGCCAGAAGACCTTACAGTAACCATGCATATCTGCCGTGGCAATTTCAGATCCACCTGGTTCTCCTCTGGCGGCTATGAACCGGTAGCTCCCACCTTATTTGCCAACTGCCATGTTGATGGATTTTTCCTGGAATATGATTCAGACCGAGCCGGCGGATTTGAACCGCTCCGCTATATTGACAACCAGATAGTTGTCCTCGGCCTGGTAACTTCTAAGACCCCAGAGCTGGAAGATGAAGACGCAATTAAGGAAAGAATCAGAGAAGCTTCCCATTATGTTCCTCTGGAACAGCTCCGTCTGTCCCCTCAGTGTGGATTTGCTTCCACCGAGGAAGGCAATATTCTGACTGAAGATGATCAGTGGAGAAAAATAAGACTTATCCGGCAGATTGCTGAAGATGTATGGAAGAAATAATCATAAAACAAATAGAAGACAGATTTCCACCAAAGGAAATCTGTCTTCTTGATGTAGAGTACAGCATACTCCTCATCATGCAGTTATCGGGCATATCCATTCAGTAAAAAAACTGAAAAACTCTCTTTCTCTATACGCCCCTCATATGTTCAGCTGGATAAAAAGGCCCTGCAGCTTGATTTTCAACCTGCAGGGCCTTTTTAATTATCACTATCTGTTATTCTGCCTTAATAAAACCAGGTGTAGAAAGATATCTATCGCCATTATCCGGAAGGATGGCTACCACGGTCTTCCCTTTGTTTTCCGGCCTTGCTGCCACCTGAAGCGCTGCGTGCAGTGCTGCACCTCCGGAAATTCCAACAAGGAATCCTTCTTTTCTTATAAATTCTCTGGCAGTGGAATAAGCTTCCTCTGTGGTAGCATTGAGAATTTCATCATAAATATTTCTGTCCAAAGTATTAGGCATAAAATTGGTCCCAATCCCCTGAATCTTATGTGGACCAGGCTTACCTTCTGCAAGAAGTGGAGAGTCTGCCGGTTCTACTGCAATCACCTTAATTTCCGGCTTCTGACTCTTAAGATAACGACCGGTTCCGGAAAGTGTCCCACCGGTACCTACACCGGCAACCAGGAAATCTACTTCTCCATCTGTATCCCGATAAATTTCTGGTCCAGTTGTCTTTTCATGGATAGCGGGGTTAGCCGGATTGTCAAACTGTTCAGGAATGAAGCTTCCTGGAATGGATGCTGCCAGTTCTTTAGCCTTTTCTACTGATCCTGCAATTCCCAGTTTAGCCGGTGTTAATACTACTTCTGCACCATAGGCAGCAATCAGCGTACGGCGTTCTACTGACATAGATTCCGGCATAACCATAATCGCACGATAGCCCTTAACAGCCGCTACAGCTGCCAGGCCAATGCCTGTGTTACCGCTGGTCGGTTCAATAATAACGCCACCTTTTTTCAGAACACCTCTCGCTTCAGCATCTTCAATCATAGAAAGGGCAATTCGATCCTTTATGGATCCCGCCGGATTAAAACTTTCCAGCTTAACCAGAAGGCGGGCTGGCAGATTTTTATCTGCTGTAAAATGTACTGGTTCCATAATCGGTGTATTCCCAATGAGTTCGAGTATGCTTCTGTAAATCTTAGACATAATAGTTTCTCCTTTTACTTCTTTACATTTTTCTGTGTTATATATTTATTACATGCCTTACCACTGTTATCCGTTCAATCTGCAGGATCGACATCGTGTATCCTTAAAAACCATAATATTTTTAATTTTCATTATATCAATCCTCCTTTTTTATAGCTGGCCGGTTCCCCACAGGATTCCGGCCTGACATGATATCAAACAGGCCCCAAATTTCCTTTCGATTCCGTCTTCAACAAAAGAATTTCCTTGCGGAGAGTATCTACCTCATGCTGAAGCTTTCCAATCTGTTCTTCAATAGGATCCGGTAGTTTATTGTGGTTAAGATCCACATCCGATTCATCATGATGATGAACCCGTTTTCCACGTTCGGCCACCACATGCCCGGGAATACCAACCACTGTCGCATATGGAGGAACTTCTTTAAGTACTACGGAACCTGCCCCGATTTTTGCTCCTTCCCCAACAGTAAAGGATCCCAGAACCTTAGCTCCGCAAGCCACCACAACATAGTCTTTCAAAGTCGGGTGTCTTTTTCCCTTCTCTTTTCCTGTCCCCCCAAGAGTAACCCCCTGATACAGTGTTACATTATCTCCTATGACTGTAGTTTCACCAATGACAATCCCCATTCCATGGTCAATAAACAATCCTTTCCCTATTCTTGCCCCCGGATGAATTTCAATTCCGGTAAGCATTCGGGCAATATGAGAAATAAGTCTGGCCAATACAAACCATTCGTGCCTGTAAAAAAAATGCCCGATGCGATAAGCCCATATGGCATGAAGCCCGGGATAACAAAGAAAGATTTCCATCCAGGATTTAGCAGCTGGATCTCTTTCCCTGACAACCCGCATGTCATTACGCAACGTATCAAACATGGTCATTCTTCCTTTCCTGCAATAAAAAAAGACCGTCTCTACAGAGACGATCTGACGCGGTTCCACTCTGATTGCAGTCATTATTAAATAACTGCCACTCAATCCGGTAACGGCGGTTCCCGGAAGCATTTACTTATTTTCAATGCCTCAGCTATCCAGATGCATTCCATCCAGGTCTGTTTCGGTGCCGACTTTCAGCCGATGATCAGCACTCTCTGAACCACATTGCCGGTGTACTTGTTCTGGTCGTTGCTTTTATTTGTTGATGTAATCATAATCGTTCTCAATCGCAATGTCAAGTAATAGATTAATATTTTTCAATTTTTCTGCGACTATCAGAATAATAAGGTTTTTCATTGCCACAAACAGCACAGCATCAACAATAGAACGGGTTACCATAACGCATCATGACAACATACCTGATCAAACAAGAACCGCTCCGCTAAATTTGATATTTTATTGCACAAAAAAGAGATGGTGAAAATCACCATCTCTTTTTAATCAGACGTCAAGTTCTAATTAACAAAAGTTAATTATTTCTTGAATGCCGGGTCATATTCCTTCTTCAGAACATAGCCGAATGCATGCTTCTTGCCATCTTCGCCTTCTTCAATGTATACGCCCTGAATTTCTGGTTCGAATCCTGGCATCTTGTTGATACCATCGAGCAGAATCTGGAAGTACTTGGTTACGGTTGGAGCCCAACGTTCACCTGGCTGGATGCAGAGCAGTCCTGGCGGGTATGGAAGAGCACCTTCGAGAGCTACGCGGCCTTCGATTTCTTCGAGGTCAACGAGTTCACCGTGACGGCCAATGAGTTCCATGTTAGCGTCATGTGGATTCATTACGAATTCTGGCATGTACTTCTTCAGGAACAGCTTCTTCATAATGGTAGAAGTTGCATGTCCCTTGTAGAAGTCGTGCATGTACTGGCACAGCTGACGAATTGTCCAGCCTGCATATACGTCTTCATGAGCGTAGTAAATGTTCGGCAGTACCTGTTCCAGCGGAGCATCTTCATCAACCAGTTTTTCGAACTTGATGAACTTAGCAACAAGGTCATCATACATGGTCATGTCGCAGCCCGGGGTCGGGAGGAACAGAATATCATTCAGGTCGCACTTTTCCGGAATAATTCCGTTATCGCGGAGGAAGTTAGCGAGAATGTTGCCTGGAATACCGAAATCATCATAGGAACCATCTTCCTTGATGCCGCAGGTTACGAACTGAAGCTTCATCGGATCGATGAAGTACTGGCCTTCTGCATAGCCATCGAATCCGTGCCACTTAGCACCTGGTTCGAATGCCCAGTAAGCCATATCGTTGCCCATCTTTTCGGTGTCCCCTTCTTCCCACTTCTTGCCATGAACTACCGGCGGAACGAGTGGACGGAGGTAATGGCAGGTACGCATTACAGTCTTACGTACTTCGATTACGTCGTGGAGGCACTGCTTCCAGAGGTAACGGCCAGCTTCACCTTCCTGCATCTTAGCGTTTACGTCGAGGCAGGCAAACAGTGGATAGTATGGGGAAGTGGATGCATGCATCATGAAGGAGTTGTTAACTACCTTGTGGTGTACATAACGATCCTGGCCCTTGATGTGGCTATCCTTCTTATGAACCTGGGATACCATGGAGAAACCTGCCTGCTGCTTATGAACAGACTGGGTAACAAAGATACCCGGGTCTTCCGGTCCGAGATCGAGGAGCAGCGGGCTGCAGTCCTTCATCATCGGAATGAACTGCTCGTAACCAACCCATGCGGAGTCGAAGAAAATGTAGTCGCAGAGGTGACCAATCTTATCAACTACCTGACGTGCATTGTAAATGCAGCCATCATAGGTGCCGAGCTGAATAACTGCCAGACGAATTGGTCTTTCAGCCTTAGCTCTTTCCGGATCACGTTCAGCTACGAGGCCACGAATGTAGTCTTCATCGAAGCAGTGAGCCAGAATACCACCGATGGAGCCGTAGGAGTTACGGGAAGTTTCGAGGTATACCGGGATACCACCCTGTTCTACGAGAGCGCCATGGGAAATGGACTTATGATTGTTACGGTCGTAAAGAACGATGTCGCCTGGTGCAACTACTGCGTTCAGAACTACCTTGTTAGAAGTAGAAGTACCATTCAGTACAAAGTATGTCTTATCAGCGTTGTAAACCTTAGCAGCATGCTGCTGAGCAGCCAGTGCCGGGCCCTGATGAATCAGAAGGTCGCCCATTGCAACGTCGGCGTTGCAGAGGTCGGCTCTGAACATGTTTTCGCCGAAGAAATCATAGAATGCATGACCAGCTGGATGCTTGGTGAAGTATGCACCACCATGATGACCTGGGCAGTCAAACTGAGCATAGCCCTGTTCTACGTACTTAACGAGTCCCTTGAAGAATGGCGGGAGCATGTTGTCTTCGTACTTAGCTGCTGCAGATTCAATCTGGCGTTCATAGAGTCCGCGGTTAACTTCTCTAAGATCCATTACACGGAATACCTTCTTGAGAACGTCATCGCTAGCAACGGTATTTTCTACCAGTACCAGGAATACTGGAATACCAAATGCTGCAATCTTTGGTTCTTCATCAAGAATAGCGGTATCAGCATCAGTAATTACGATGGCTGCAACGTCGGTGAAATCAGTATCGTTAATACCAACGATTTCACGTTCAGTTACCGGGTTAAGAACGGAATAAGCTTTGTCTGAATAAGCAAGTTTAAAATGCTTCATCAATAAAGACCTCCTACTAAAATAGTGGACATATCTCACGTTTGTGTGCACCCAAACGTAAAATATTTTATTTCATGAGGTATCCCTGAAGGGAACCTCACGTTTACAAGACCATTTTAATATAATCCAAGACATTAAACCAATATCATTTACGACTTAATCATATTTTTGGTATTCTTTAATACTATATTAGAGATTATATTGACTTATTATTCCTAATTAGATATCTTAATTGTTATTTCACCAATTCGAAATGTTGATTTTGTTATTCCATAAGATTTTTTTGTTAATGTTTAATTTATTTATTACTTTATCTTGCTAAAGATATTCGATGTTATCTTACTTTATTGTACATTTTTTCTTCTCATCAACTTCATTCAACTTTTTGTTTTTGTGTAAATTTTTCCTTTTTTCTCCCCTGTTATCCTGGTTTTTTATCGCATTTATGTTATATGTGTTTTATTGATACTTCTTTTGTTGTTTTTATTTTATTTATTAGTTTATATTCTATTTATTAATTGGCCACTCTTTTCCTCCATCGAAAAATCCGGGGAGTTCTTCACTCTTACCGGATTTCCTCATTCTGACCCAATGCATCCTGCCCGATGCACATGTCATCATACTCTATTTATTTATACTATATTATAGTACCTTTATTTCTGTATTTTTCCTGATTTAATTTCTCATTGCTTCGGCAGCTTTTGCCCTTGCATATCCTACGAAATAATTGATTATATAATCTTTCAGTAGTATCGCCGGCTTGGACAGAGGTACACTGCCATCCCAGGTAAGCGTTATATATTGATAACAGCGTGGATAGGATACCGGTACCAGAACTATATGTTCACTGTTTATATTGCTCCATGTAATCTGAGGAACCATGGCTATCCCCAAACCGGCACATATGAACTCTCTCACTGTCATTAAACTGTCACTTTCCAGATCCACGCGAGGGGTAAAACCAGCCATCTCGCAGTAATAATCAGTAATTTTCCGCATATTCTGTCCTTTATGAAGACATATGAACCCATCATCTATAAAATCACTGAGCCGCACAGACGGATGTTGCGCCCGGGGATCATGTTCCGGAAGTGCCATAAGCAGTTCTTCCCGAAAAAGTGTCACTGAATGTTCATTTGTCACCGGTTTAATTCCACTGGTTAGTCTCAGATTGCTGTTCGCTCCGGAAATGGCACTTGTTCGCTGTTCTGTTCCACGCAGAAGTAATTCAAAATTAATGTCCGGATACGACTTCCTGAACTCTGCCAGAAACCCCGGCAATATCTGAGATGCCGCATCAACAATCAGTCGCACGGTTAGATTTTCCTTCGCCTTCGCTTCGGCTATCTCCTCAAGTGCCTTATTAAACTCATCCAGAACCCTGTTCACATGACGCAATAAATCCTCTCCGGATCTCGTCAGTGTTATATTTCGACCACGACGCCGAAATAGTGCTATATTGAAATCTTTTTCCATTGCGGAAATTGTCCGGCTCACGGCCGGCTGTGCCAGCTGCAACGCTTCTGCAGCCCTGGTTACGTGCTCAAGTTCGGCGACTTTCTGAAAACACTGCAGTACATCTATTGTGAGTTTCATAATCGCTCCTCCTTTGCACAAACCAGGGATTGCCTGCTATCCAATCCGTTCCCTGATACCCTGTCTGATAAAAATACGGAAAAAGAGGTTGTGAAAAATAACTTCTTGTTTTTGCACAACCCCTTTTATGTAATGATCGGTCAGGAACCATAATATCCATTCTGGCAATCCCCTGCCTGAATCAGATTCTTCCAATGGTACTGAATTGCTTTGCTGCATAGCTTTTAGCAAAATCAGCAAAATGATCAATAATATATTTTTTGAGCTCCATGGCTGGAGCAGAGAGCTCCTTATCCTTGTCCCAGGTAAGGCTTATATATCGATAGCATCGAGGTGAAGCAATAGGTACCAGTACCACATGCTCTCCTCCCACTCCGCCCCAGGTTATCTGCGGAACAAAGGATATTCCCAGTCCGGTTCTGATAAATTCCTGTACTGTTTCCGGGCTGTCGCTTTCCAGGGCCACCTTAGGCATAAAACCAGCCTTACGGCAGTAAAAATCAGTTACCGTGCGCAGACTCTGTCCTGTGTGAAGGCAGATAAAGCTGGCCTCTGAAAAATCACTCAGATTAACAGACGGCATATTGGCATGCGGATCCGTATCCGGTACAGCCAGCATAATTTCCTCTTTAAAGAGTGTAACTGAATGGCCATCATCAAGCGGCTTGATATTGGACCGCAGGGCCAGATCAATTCCCTTCTGCATAACCTCCGCATCCTGCTGCAACGACTGAAGAAGAATTTCAAGGCGTATATCCGGATGCTTCTGACGGAACTCCATAAGGAAAGACGGTACCATTTTAGATGCTGCATAAAGAGACAGCTTAACCGTCTTATGTTCTGCCTCTTCTGCTTCCCGCAATTCCTTCTTAGCCAGTTCCATCTCCTTCATTATAAGGTTGACATGGGCAAGAAGAATCTCTCCGTACTTAGTCAGTACTATATTGCGTCCCCGATGATCGAACAAAGGAACATCCAGTTCTTCTTCCAGTGACTTTATAGTACGGCTTAAGGATGGCTGTGCCACGTGGAGAGCTGCTGCTGCCTTTGTCATATGCTGCAATTCTGCAATTTTCTGAAAATACGATAATGAGGTGAATGTAATCTTCATAATACCTCCACTAAAAACAACCCTCCATATAATAAGAAAAATGAATAAAATCAAGCACTTCTCGCTGACAAGCTGAAAGTACAGTCATGATTTTCCATTTTTCTGAATTGTCATTCTAATCTTAAATTATATTCTTGCATTAATACATTGTATAACAATTATATCATGAACCCTCATTTTTAAAAAGTCAGTCGACCATATATTCTTATAGAAAAACATTAATTTATTGGATAATTCTCAAAGATCCCACGTCTTCTGCAAAAGGCACCGCTACATTTTGCAAACTATAGAAAAATATGATATTATATATATAGATAATTTCAATATACTTTTATTGTATATATCTATTACAAAATGACAGAAAAATAAATTAATTCTTGGCAGAAAGGAGCGAGAACTATGTGGAATGCAAAGAGTACGTTTATTTCTCTGGTTGCCAGCATTTCGTCCAAAGTTCCTGCTCTTCACAGGAGAACCATCCAGCCACCTGATGTACGGAACCTCTTCTACGAATAAATGCGGTAACTTCGCATTTATTATTTTTTTGCTTTAATTATATATTCCATATACAGGTGAATTTAATCATGTTTAACTCCATCCATCGCCATATGACTCAGCTTATGAAGGTGATGATTCCGATTCTGATCGCTCAGACTTCCGTTGTGGGAATGAATTTTATCAACACAGCCATGAGTGGTCACGCCGGTGCTGACGATCTTGCCGGTGTATCCGTAGGAGCCGGTCTCTGCTACCCGCCATTAGCTGCCAGCGTAGGTCTCCTCATGGCAGGAACACCGATGCTTGCCCAGCTGAAAGGCCGCAAAGACAGAGGCGGAAATATCCCTATGGTTGTCCGCACGGGACTGCAGCTTGGTCTTATCGTCGGCCTTACCTTCATCTGCAGCTATTTTCTGTTTATCAATTCTCTTATGGCCTCATTGAACCTGACGCCATCGGTTGAGCATGTTGCCAGGGGGTATCTCCTGTTCATGATGGGCGCAGTCTTTTTTGAAGCACTGGTCATTCCACTTCGCGCCCTTACGGATACTATCGGCAATACAGCAATTTCCATGAAACTGTTTCTGCTGGCACCACCTATCAATGCCTGCTTCAATTACCTCCTTATTTATGGACATTTTGGACTTCCAAGATTAGGCGGTATCGGCTCAGGTATTGCCAGCATGCTTACCTACCTGGTACTGTTTCTGCTGTTCTTCCGCATTGTGTGGACCGATTCCCGTTTTCAGGGCAGAAAGATTTTCTCCGGATTTCATACTAAAAAGAAAATCTGGAAAGAATATCTTTCCCTGGGCCTCCCCAATGGACTGGGAATTTTCATGGAAACATCCCTCTTCGGCTTAATTATTATTTTCATAGCTAAATTCGGGACCACGGTACTGGCTGCTTACCAGGTAGCCAATAATTTTTCTTCCCTGGCCTATATGTTCCCACTGTCCTGCTCCATGGCTTTAACGATTTTGGTCGGGACTTCAGTCGGTGCGGAAGAATATGCAAGAGCCCGCAAATTCCGTTTTGCCGGATTACTGCTCTCTCTTACGGGTTCCACACTTACATTCCTTATTACTATTTTCCTGCGCAAACAGATTGCCTCCATTTATTCCGGAGACATTGACGTTATCACCACGGCAGGACATTTCCTGATTTATGCCGCTATATGGCAGATTTTTGATGCAGTGGCTGCTCCAATCCAGGGAATTCTCCGTGGATATAAGGACGCACAGGTCCCATTCCTGCTCATGCTGATTGCATACTGGGGCATTTGCTTCCCTTCCAGCTTATTCCTGGATAAAGTATTCGGAAATGGTGCTTTCTCCTACTGGCAGGGGATGGATTTCGGCGTATTCTGTTCAGCTGTACTGGTTACTCTTCGACTGATTTATATTGAAAAGAAATTCAGACGTATCGAACAGGAAACACTGAACGATCCGGATAATGAATCGACATGGCCACGGAATAATCTCCAGGCTGCACCGGTTCAGGATGTTTTAGCATCACATAAGAATGCTCCACTTCATAAAATCTCTCGGCACGGAACCAATAAACCACCAGAGTGTCATGAAGTTCCTTAGCAGCATTTCATAAATAAAACAGAGGAAATACTCTATAAGTATCTCCTCTGTTTTTTATTTTGCTTACATAATATTCAATAATTGTTGCCCTAAACATGCTGATGATTCAGTTTAGTCATATAGCTGCAGACCATCAGAAGGTTCAGATAATCAGACAATAGATGAGCCGCAGCTCTTTAGCATATTTCCTTCGCTCAACCATAGAGAAATCTACTTTCCATCATCCGCCAGAGCGGATGATTCCCTTCTCTCTTCAGAGAGGGAAACGTGCTGCATTCTTCCCGTTAATAAGCTTTCGCATTTTTAATGTACGATTTGGAAAAGGTAATACTGCCTTGTAATTTATATTCCTGTTTATCAGCAAGCTTATGAAAAAGTACAGGCAAGCACATCAAACTGCTTCTTTCTGGAGAGAACGGGAAAATAACGGCAATGGCTTGTTGGCATTGGCTGTAAATCCATAGCATTATGAAATCATTGATTTCCATAAAATTCTGCTGAATTCTGACTCTTATTAACCCTTAAAAGCTGACCTGGTTGTCTTTTAAGAAAATTCTCCAAATTTATCAAATGGAAGATCTTCATCCCGCAACAACGATCCTTTATTATTGCGCCAATGAAGTCTTCATTGGCATAAAAAACACACAAAATGTCCTATACCCCCCCCAAAAATTTTACCTGCAGACTGCTGCACGTAAAAGGGCGGTGGGAATAAACTCCCACCGCCCTTTTTCATCATCAGGTCTTTAGCGGATAAATTAAGTTTTTACACTTAAGCAGCTTTGTGTGCTTCCATGTTACGTTCATAGTCGTAACGTGGAGAGATGTAGCCGTAGAACTGCCAGCCAGCGAAGGTAACGAGTGCACCGTAGGTGCAGGCATCAAATCCGCATGCATAGCAAGCGTACAAGCTGTAAATTGTGCCAAGGGTTGCTGCGATCATTGGCATTCCCAGTTCATCCCCCTTGCCTGCACAGACCATAATGATCTTAACTGCAGACATGCAGAGGATGTATGGAACCAGGTTAGTAATAGTTGCAAGGTTTACCAGTACTTCGAACTGTTCATTCAGGGATGGGCTGATGGTGGAGAATGCCAGCAGTGTCTGAATAACACCGAGAATGAACATTCCCTTGTATGGAGCACCAGCGCCATTGGTAGCTGCAAAAACCTTCGGAATAAAGTCTTCATCAGCCATTGCCTTGAAAATGTTTGGAACAGTGAACTGCCAGCCGAGCAGAGAGCCGAGGCAAGCCAGAGTCATGAGACCCATGATGAGCTTACCAACTGCCGGTCCGAACATATGAGCATAAGCCAGTCCGAATGGAGCGGAGCTTTCAACGATTTCCTGAGCTGGGAGCATACCAAACATTACGTTGGTGGATGCAATGTAAACTACTGCGCAAAGAGCGGTAGCGAACATAACAGCCTTCGGAACAGCCTGTTCCGGGTTTTCTACTGCATCTGCGTTAGCGCAGGCAGATTCCAAACCGAGGAAGGACCACAGGGTCATGGTAATAGAGTTGGTTGCAGCTTCGCCGAATGGCATGTTGTGTACGTTCCAGTTAGCAGCGTACATATCGCCGGAGAAGAAGAACCAGCCTACAGTAGAAATTACGAGTACTGGAATAATTACGCCCCAAACGGTAATAGAACCGATCTTACCGGTGATGCTTGGACCACCGAAGTTCGGAAGGGTTGTAACCCAGATGACAGCAATGGTAGCCACAGCAGTCATAACCGGGGACAGTTCCATTCCAAAGAACTGAGAACCATAACCTACAGCAGAAATAGCAATAGCAACATTCGCAATAACAAGAGATACGCCGTAAGTATAGCCGCAAAGGAAGTTACCGCCCTTGCCAAATGGATATTCAGCATAGCCGCTCATACCGCCCGGATTCTTGCTGTACATACCGCACTTAGCGAATGCATAAGCCAGAAGCATAGAACCTACTGCAGTAACCAGCCAGGATACAATGGAGAGGCCGCCTACCTGAGCAAGCTTGGACGGGAGCATAATGATACCAGAACCCATCATGTTAACAGCTGTGATAATAATCAGCTGTGTAACACTCATCTTCTTAGAGTTTTCCATTTTACACTCCTCAAGATATTCTTTTGTAAGAATATCTGTCTTTCATAAAAAATCCTGAAATATCAGGATTAGGATTGTTTGTAAACATTCAGGAGTACATTTCCGTGACAAATCACAAAATTCCTTCTGAATGCTCCGCTAGAGACCCTATTCAGATGAGCACGTTTCTACGTACGACTAGATTATACACTACTATCCTCTTATATACCATAGCGCTATCTATACCAAATTTGCTCCCACCAGTCAGTTTTGGTTTATTCATTTTTTAAAAGAATAAAATATCCTTATTTGTCATATTATATAAAAAAAGCGCATGAAAAGGACACATCCAAACGGATGTGTCCTTAAGCAATCTGATAGATTGTAAACGGAATTTTAACAAAGAGAAGTTAACTCTCTGTTATGCAGCTTTGTGTGCTTCCATGTTGCGATCATAATCGTAACGTGGGGAAATGTAGCCATACAGCTGCCAGCCAGCGAAGGTAACGAGTGCACCATAGGTGCAGGCATCAAATCCGCATGCATAGCAAGCGTACAAGCTGTAAATTGTGCCAAGGGTTGCTGCGATCATTGGCATTCCCAGTTCATCACCCTTGCCTGCGCAGACCATAATGATCTTAACTGCAGACATGCAGAGGATGTATGGAACCAGGTTGGTAATGGTTGCAAGGTTTACCAGTACTTCGAACTGTTCGTTCAGGGATGGGCTGATTGCGGAAAGTCCGAGCAGAGTCTGAACAACGCCCAGGATCAGCATACCTTTAACAGGTGCGCCCATGGAGTTGGTATCAGAGAATACCTTCGGAATGAAGCCTTCATCAGCCATTGCCTTGAAGATGTTCGGAACAGTAAACTGCCAGCCGAGCAGGGAGCCCAGGCAAGCCAGAGTCATGAGACCCATAACCAGTTTGCCTACTGCCGGTCCGAACATGTGAGCATAAGCCAGTCCGAACGGAGCGGAGCTTTCAACGATTTCCTGAGCTGGGAGCATACCAAACATTACGTTGGTGGATGCAATGTATACTACTGCGCAAAGAGCGGTAGCGAACATAACAGCCTTCGGAACAGCCTGTTCCGGGTTTTCTACTGCATCTGCGTTAGCGCAGGCAGATTCCAAACCGAGGAAGGACCACAGGGTCATGGTAATTGCATTGGTTGCAGCTTCGCCGAATGGCATGTTGTGTACGTTCCAGTTAGCAGCGTACATATCGCCGGAGAAGAAGAACCAGCCTACTGTGGAAATTACGAGAATCGGAACAATTACGCCCCAAACGGTTACAGAACCAATCTTACCGGTGATGCTTGGACCACCAAAGTTTGGAAGGGTTGTGAGCCAGAGAACAGCGATGGTAGCTGCGCAGGACATAATCGGGCTAAGCTGAGCATCAAAGAATACGGAACCATAACCTACAGCAGATGTAGCAATAGCAACATTCGCAATAACAAGAGATACGCCGTAAGTATAGCCGCAAAGGAAGTTACCGCCCTTGCCGAAAGGATATTCTGCATAACCACTCATGCCACCCGGGTTCTTGCTGTACATACCGCACTTAGCGAATGCATAAGCCAGGAGCATGGAACCTACTGCTGTTACCAGCCAGGAAACGATGGAAAGACCACCTACCTGAGCGAGTTTAGCAGGGAGCATAATAATGCCGGAACCCATCATGTTAACAGCTGTAATAATAATCAGCTGTGTAACACTCATCTTTTTACTTTCACTCATGTTAACACTCCTTTAACCACACCTGTTTCCAGTTGTGATCAAATATACACATAAATAGATCTGATTTAGTAAAAATCTTTAACTTTCGCTCAAAAGAGCATTCCGTTTGTTAACCCATCAGATTTACTCTGTATATAAATGTTTACCCCTGATTCTGCGGATAAGAGAAATTTACTACAAGCTATCCAACAGTGAATAACTATGTAATCAACTTCTGCATATTATTCCACTATTTCACGGGGAAACACCAGAGTACTTGAGTCACATGGCTCGAAAAATAATTACGAGCATGCTGTCAAAGTAAGTAACTCTTCAAGTTACGAACATAGTATAACATTTTTATAAACTACAGTCAACATGCAATATAACTAGTTATTTATCACATTAAAGCCTACAAATACTCATTTTTTAGATTTTTAATGTGACTTTTTCTTCTCATCATCTCCTGGTTTAATACTTTTTTATAACAAACAGCTTTATTTTTTTTACCATCAATTTATTTCCATGTAAGTAAATTTCGCTGCGTTTGTCCTTAATTTCCTATCTCCTTTTATCCACTCCTTCGATTCAATTATGCATATTTTATGCATAATTGAATCCATATTTTTTCTTATTTTATAAGATTGTAAACCCATTATTTATCATAATACAGTAATTGTTATAGCCAATTATCTACTTTCTCTGTTTTCATTCAGTTTCCTCTCCTTTCCTTTACGATGCTCTGTTGTTAATCCTTTCATGGATAATATCCTGCCTTCTGCCCCAGACAAAGTAATCCTCTTTTTTAACAGGCAGCCGATTTCTTTTCCTCCCCACCAGACTACCTGTTCATGCTATATCACAGATACCAGCGCTATACCCATACTATCTTCTTACCGCCCTTTGATATGCCCCTTACCGGTCGACTGGCCAAAGAGAATTCTGCACGATGGTCTGTCGACGGTGCAGAAGAGCGTAGGTCCGAGGTTTACAGGTACTGCTGCCCAAAAAGGAAACAGAGTCTGTACTACGGAAGAACGGTTCGAATTAATTAACCACATTTGATCCGAGGACCCCTTTACCTCTATCGCCACTTCCGCAGGAATATCCCCTGGAAGATTATGTACCTGGGTTCACAAATACAAAGAAACGGGATATATTGGCCTTATAGATTGCAGGAAAAAGTGAAAGCCAAAGGAGTCCCATATGAATAAACACAAGCATAATCAGCCAGGAAAGCACAAGGAATCAGAGCATGAGGAACTTATCCGTCTGAGAACGGAGAATAAATTATTCAAAGCAGAGAATGCGGCAAAAAAGAAATAGCCTGAGAGAAGAAAAAGAAACTGTGCGTCTCAACGCGAAAAAGCATCCATCGTCCAGGAACTCAGATCCGGAGGATATCGACTGACATATCTCCTCAAAGCCACAGAACTGTCCCGTTCCACGTATTATTTTGAAACAGGATAAAATCTTGTTGCACTCCGAAATGAAGGCCTGTTAAAGGCGATCGTATCTATCTTTAATCAGAGTAAGGGACAATATGGGGTACGGAGAGTGTATAATGAACTCATTCATCTGGGATATAAGGGGGAATCATGAACAGGTATATCATCTGATGCGTATGGCAAACCTTATGGGCAAGCGTCCAGGGAAAAAGGGAAAGCCCAAGTCCTACAGGGGATGCGTGGAAAAAGTGGAATAACGACAAGGAATTATCGTCATTCCACTTTTCCTTTATACTGGGAATTCGTAAGAATTTTCTATAAAAAGCAGAACGGCGCCACAACAGCAGCTTGTCGTCATTTGCTGTAGCTCCATAGGGCCAGAAATCTTTGATTTCTATAAAAGAGACAGCCTGGTCTGCTTTAAAGCCAGACAAAGTAATAACCGTTTGATACTAATCTTAGCGAACCTGAAAGCATCTTCGATAAAACTGTATAAAAATCAAACGTACAACAGCATGTTTTCCTATGCTCTAATATATAGCAATCAACTATCTCCCATCCGTTCAGCGGATGGGCCACCCTTTCTCTCCAGAAAGGAATTTCATATAGTATTCTTTCCTATATAAAATTCCCCCGCTTACTGTACGATGTGGAAGCAGGAACATCGTCTTGTAATCCCCCCTGCAGTGCATTAGCAAACTTATAAGCAGATTCAGGTAAGCTCATCAAACTGCGCCTTTCGGGATAGAAAAAGGGAATGAGAACAATAGCTTATTGTAATTGGCTGTAAATCTATAGCATTATGAAATTATTGATTTCCATAAAATTGTCAGCCCGGTCTACATTGTACGTCGGTGGATAGTTGATTCCTGGTTGTAAAATCAGGGGAGGAAAGCCTGCTCATAAGCGTTATTCATACAAAACGCGATTTCCAGCTTTAGAGCAAACCGACCCACCACTTATAGAAAATTCTGATGAATTTACGAATTTTCGGAATTGTGGGCAATGATGAGAATGTCTTTTCATCATTCCACTCTCAAAAATTATCTCAATCTTTAAAGCAGACCTGGTTGCCTTTAATAAGGAAATTCTTCAAATTTCTGAAATAAAAGATTTGCAACCCGCAACAACAATCCCTTGTTGTCGCGCCAATGAAGCTCGATAAACACTAGCTCCATTGGCATTAAAAAACACAAAAAATGTCCTATCCCCCAAATAATCTATACGCCCCAGCGCAACCAATGCTTAACACACAAAAAAAGTGTTGTGAGAAAATTCTCACAACACTTTTTATTTACAGGTAATCAGAATTCACTGATTATCTTGCATCCTTTTCAAGCAGTGCCTTACGTTCAGCAGCTGTCTTCTTGTAGTTTTCTTCAGCTTCCTTGGTCAGGCAGTATGCGAATGCACGAACGGAGCCATCTTCAACCTTGTTGAAGTATACACCCTGAATTTCCGGTGCAAATCCTGGCAGTACGTTGATGCCTTCTTCCAGTGCGCTGAAGTACTTAATGTTGCTTTCGCTCCAACGTTCACCTGGCTGCATGGTCAGAATTCCTGGCGGGTATGGAAGAGCGCCTTCCAGTGCTACACGGCCTTCAGCTTCGGACAGTCTTACCAGTTCGCAGTGACCACGAACGAGTTCGAAGTTAGCTTCCTGTGGAGTCATGAAATATTCTGGCAGGTATTCACGGAGGAACAGACGCTGCTGATATACATTAACCTTGCGGGAAGAATAGAAGTCCTGCATCTTCTGGCACAGCTGTTTCAGAGTCATGCCCTTGTAGGTATCTTCATTTGCCTGGTAAATTTCCGGCAGAACATCAGCCATGAGAGCATCTTCGTCAACGAGTCTTTCGAATTCAACGAGTTTAGCTACCAGGTCAGATGCCTTAGCCATATCGGTACCTGGGGTGAGCAGGAACAGAATAGCGTTCAGGTCGTTCTTTTCCGGAACCAGATTGTTTCTCTGGAGGAACTTGGAAATGATGGAGCCATGGATACCGAACTTGGTGTATTCACCGGTCTTCATATCGATACCTGGGGTCATCAGCTGGAGGTGAACCGGGTCCATCAGGAACTGGTTTTCGCCATAGCCTTCGAATCCGTGCCACTTAGCACCTGGAGTCATTGTCCAGTAAGCGGTATCGTCAATCATCTTTTCAGTGTCCCCTTCAATCCACGGTTTGCCATGAACGGTTTCCGGAACCATTGGATGGAAGTAGTGGCAGTTACGGAGAATTGCCTTACGCAGTTCAATGCCTGTACGCATTACTTTTCTCCACATGTACTTACCAGCTTTGCCTTCCAGCATACGAGCGTTAACGTCGAGGGATGCGAAAATCTGATACAGTGGGGAAGTAGATTCATGGAGCATGAATGCGTTGTTCAGTCTTTCATGGTTTACATAGCGTTCCTGGCCAGCAATGTGGCTATCCTTCTTGAGGATCTGGGATGCCTGAGAGAAACCAGACTGGAGCTTATGTACAGAGTGAGTTACGAAAATGCCCGGGTCTTCCGGTCCGAGGTTATCGATAAGCAGCGGGCTGCAGTCTCTCATCATCGGAATGAACTGTTCATAACCAACCCATGCAGAGTCGAACAGGATGTAGTCGCACAGATGGCCAATCTTTCTGATTACTTCACGTGCATTGTAAATGCAGCCATCATAGGTGCCGAGCTGAATAACTGCCAGACGAACTGGTCTCTTAGCCTTAGCCTTAACCGGGTCACGTTCAGCAATCAGCTTACGGATATATTCTTCATTGAAGCAGTGATCCTTAATGCCGCCGATGGAGCCGAATGCGTTACGAGCATCTTCCAGATATACCGGAACAGCGCCAGCCTGAACCAGAGCGCCCTGAGAAATGGACTTGTGGTTGTTGCGGTCATAAAGAACGATATCGCCTGGTGCGAGTACTGCGTTCAGAACAATCTTGTTGGATGTGGAGGTACCATTCAGTACGAAGTATGCTCTATCGCAATTGAATACTCTTGCTGCATGAGCTTCTGCTTCGCCCGGAGCGCCATCATGGAGCAGGAGGTCGCCCATAGCTGCATCAGAGCAGGAGCAGTCTGCACGGAATACGTTCGGTCCGAAGAAATCATAGAATATACGTCCAGCCGGATGCTGCTGATAGGATTCACCAATGTGGTGACCTGGTGTTGTCCAGGAGTTACGGCAGCTGTCTGCGTATCCTTCCAGAGCCTTGAAGAATGGCGGGAGCAGCTTGTCTTCATATTCATTAGCAGCTTTCTTAATCTGGAAAACATAAGCGTCATGCTTTACCTTATCAAGGCTCAGAGCGCCTCTTACTTTGCCTTCCAGAGCATCCGGAATCATAGCGCCCTTGGTGAGGACTGCAAATACCGGAATGCCGAATGCTTCAACAGCTTCAGCTTTTGCCAGAGCCTGAATGTCTTCGTCCAGATCAGTAATGATTACAGCAGATACATCGGTGAAATCGGTGTCGCAAATGCAAACCTGGTCACGGTCAGCTACTACGCCGAATAATTCCATTGCTTTTGGAGAATATGCATACTTAAGATGTTTCAAAAGAATAACCCCCTTAAAACAAATAGTAAATGAATAGTATATATCACGTGCGCACTTTGGAAACCTTCATCTCAGGCTTCACTATAAACAGTTTAGCATGAAGTTCTATCGTGTACCAATACTTCATAACGTAAAAATAAATTTTTGTAAACAATTTATATAATAAATCATCATAAAATAATTATCTATTGATTAACATAACTAAAATGATTATAGTTTTTGTTTTCTTTGATTTTTATATAGCTTTTGTATTATCAATAGTCTTTTGAAAGAATATTACACTTTTATTATAATTATTAGTTATTCTAATAATCCAGTATTTTTCCCTTTGGGTATGCCTTTTCACTGGAAAGCCATTCAAAGAAACAACTTTTACTACAGTCAGGCCACCTGCTTTTCTCCTGGTATATTTATTTATCTATAATGGCAGCCTTTACCCGTATATGTTTTCCTGATTGTTTACCTGTCTTTCCAGCCGTATAAAGATATATTTTTTAATATTTTCATTTCGTTTTTTATCGCAGTGCTATATAATATATTATATATACTCTTTATATACTTTTTATTTTTGAAAATCAGATGGCTTCTTTTCTATCTGTCGTTTGTCAACATAGCCATCTTTATATGCACCAGGATATACACCTGACAAGCAGTATGAGGTACATAGGTATGGATATCGAAACATTTAAGCTGGAAGAATGGCTGAAAAAGAGAGAATCTAAAACCCGTTTCAATCTTGCAGAAAATTGCGTATATGCGGTAACACTGGATGATTTTTTCCATATTGCCCGCATTGATAAAAAATCATTCCTTAACGATTTCTGCAGTATCAAGATGGATTATGGCAATATAGACGGAGGCACACCGGAGCTGAAAAGTGCTATAGCCGAACAGTATAAGAATGTAAAACCTGAAGACATTCTGGCCGTTCACGGAGCAACCTTTGCCAATACCCATCTGGTATGGTCGCTGGTAAAACCACAGGATAACATTATCGCGATTTATCCGGACTACCAGCAGTTTATTTCTATTCCTAAATCTTTTGGAGCCGAAGTACGCATGCTTCATCGCTCCCCTGAAGATGGATATGCTATCCATAAGGACGAACTTGACAGAATCTGTGATGAAAACACCAAACTTATCACCCTTTCCAACCCCAATAATCCAACCGGTGCACTCCTGTCTATGGATGAATTAAATGAACTCATTTCCATTGCCAGGAAATATAATGCTTATATTATCTGTGATGAAGTATACAGCCATATTCTGCAGGATGATCAGGTCTGCCCATCTATAGCGGATCTCTATGAAAAAGGCATCTCTGTTGGTTCCCTTTCAAAAACCTGTTCCATGGCCGGGCTCCGCCTTGGCTGGATTGCCACCCGGGATAAGGAAGCACTTCATATCCTGAAGCAGCACTCAGCATATAATATGAGCAGCATTGGCGGCCTGAAGGAATATATTGCCATATCTGCCCTTAAACATCAGAAGGCTCTCATCGACAGAAACATGAGTCTGCTCCGTGTAAACCTGATTACGCTGGATGGGTGGCTTCGCCAGAACAAAAAGCATCTGTCCTATGTATATCCTAAAGCTGGTTCCACGGTCCTGGTATTTTATCATCAGAAGAATGTATCTTCTATTAAATTCTGCAACTATCTGTTTGATACCACCGGTACATTGATTACTCCAGGCGATGTTTTCAGTGTCCCAAACAGTTTCCGTATCAGTTATGCCTGTGACCACCGCCAGCTGGTAGCAGGGCTTATGTGCTTAAGTGAAGCATGCAAAAAACTAAATGAAAATCCGCACTTCCTCGATGATGAATCCGATGAAGTCTGAAGAATGATGGAATATGAAATTACAAAACACAGCAGGGTGAATGTTCAACCTGCTGTGTTTTTATGTTCCCTTCCAGTAAGAAGAGAATTGCAGGGATACAGGCCCAAAAGTGTTATTCCATAATTCTATACCAATATTCAATCAAAGTTCCCAAACCATCGACTCGAGGCAGCAAATCCCTACGGGATTCGAGCGGGCACCTCAGCATCAAAAGGCGGGCCAGCAAAAACTTCTAATGGGTGTTGTTGTGTGATAGATGTTGCACATAGAATGACGAGAATCCCTTCTCGTCATCCTTCCCCAAAAATCATATCAATCTTTAAAGCAGACCTGGTTGCCTTTAATAAGGAAATTCTTCAAATTTCTGAAATAAAAGATTTGCAACCCGCAACAACAATCCCTTGTTGTCGCGCCAATGAAGCTCGATAAACACTAGCTCCATTGGCATTAAAACACACACAAAATGCCCTATAACCCCAAAATGTCCTATAACCCTAACCCGAATTGCAGAACAAAAAAGAGGTGAAATTAATTCACCTCTTTTTTATATGACTTTATATGACTTTATATGACTTTCAGACTAAACCAGAATTAGTCATCTTCGCCTTCCGGAGCCGGCTTCATCATCGGGAAGAGAATTACATCACGGATGGAGCGGGAACCTGTCATGAGCATGAACAGACGGTCAAGACCGATGCCCAGGCCTGCTGTTGGCGGCATGCCGTATTCCAAAGCCTTCATGAAGTCTTCATCTACTGGATGAGCTTCATCATCACCATGTTCTCTTTCTTCCTGCTGAAGTTCAAATCTCTTGCGTTGATCCAGCGGATCGTTCAATTCGGAGAACCCGTTAGCCAGTTCGCGTGTGAAGATGTAAGATTCGAAACGGTCAGTGAGACGTGGATTTTCTGCGTTAAGCTTGGACAGCGGGGATACTTCGATTGGATGCATGGTAATGTGGCATGGCTGAACGAGCTTATCTTCAACATAGTCATCAAATACGTTAGCAAGAATCTTGCCTGCACCATCGAATTCGCCGTATTCTACGTTGAGCTTGTCAGCAATAGCACGTGCATGTTCCAGGTCGGAGAGATCACCGAAGTCTTCACCGGTGAACTTCTTTACTGCTTCAACCATGGTCATACGCGGCCACGGCGGGGTAACGTCGAGTTCAACGCCTTCATATACGAAGCGGGTATTGCCATATGCTGCCTGAGCGCACAGAGCAACAACTTCTTCTGTCTGTCTGATAGCGTCTTCGATATCACCATAAGCCTGGTAGGTTTCAATTGCGGTAAATTCCGGGTTATGCTTTGTATCCATACCTTCGTTTCTGAAGTTACGGGTAATTTCAAAGTTACGGTCAATGCCGCCAACCAGCAGTCTCTTCAGATACAGTTCCGGAGCGATACGCAGGTACATAGTCATGTCCAGAGCGTTCAGATGAGTAATGAATGGACGGGCATTTGCGCCGCCATACAGTGGCTGAAGAACCGGGGTTTCTACTTCGAGGAATCCATGTTCAGTGTAATACTTTCTGATAGCTGCGAGCATTCTTGTACGGGTTTCGAATGTTCTTCTTACTTCCGGATTCATAATCAGGTCAACGTATCTCATACGATAACGCTGTTCCTTATCAGTAAGGCCATGCCACTTATCCGGGAGTGGGCGCAGAGCCTTGGTAAGAATAGTGTAGCTTTCTACGCGAACGGTGATTTCGCCGGTGTGGGTACGGAATACAATGCCGTCAACACCAATGATATCGCCTCTGTCCAGAAGGTGGAACAGCTGCCATTCTCTGTCTGTCAGGGTATCCTGACGGAAGTAAAGCTGAATGTCGCCTCTTGCATCACGAAGAGTTGCAAATGCTGTCTTACCATGATCACGGATGATCATCAGACGGCCAGCAATTCTTACGTGTTCACCGGACTGTTCCAGTGCATCCGCATTTTCAATAATCTGAGTGCTGGAGTGATCCCAATTAAATGCCTGGCCAAATGGTTCATATCCGAGTGCACGAATCTGATCAAGCTTGCCAATTCTGATTTCTCTCTGTTCGTTAGTGTGCGGTCTGGTCTGTTCTGTCATAATAGTTATCTCGCTTTCGATTAATAAAAGTGTATAAAAGTAATAAATACGCTTCCCACAGGAAGTAAAATTTCCAACAAAATAAATCAGGATTATTTCTTATTATATTGCCGAGGTATTACTTTAGTATGAGCCTGTGGGGGCTCATTTATTTGTACTGCCGCTGATTTCAAGCACCTTGTACTTGATTACGCCAGCAGGGGTATCCACTTCTACTTCATCGCCAGCCTTGGTTCCGAGCAATGCTCTGCCAACCGGGGAATCATTAGAAATCTTTCCTTCGAAAGGATCAGCTTCCGTGCTGCCCACGATAGTTACAGTTTCTTCTTCATTCGTCTTCTCATCGCGAATGCGAACGGTGGAAGCCATAGCTACATGATTACTCTTTGTAGTCTGAATGACTACCGCAGTACGAATCTGCGCTTCCAGCTCGAGGATTCTGCCTTCAACGAAGGACTGCTCATTCTTAGCATCATCATATTCGGAGTTTTCCGAAAGATCGCCCATGGCAATCGCTTCCTTCAGACGCTGTGCAACTTCAGCACGCTTCCTGGTCTTCAGCTGTGTAAGCTCTTCCTTCATCTTCTCAAGGAATTCCTGGGTGACGTACGTGCGCTGTGGTTCTGCCATATGTCTGCTCCTTTCCTCATAAGATACTATTTTAAAGTTGTCTTTTGAAATAGTTCGTGACCTTAGTATAATCGTATTCATAAAATATGTCAAACGAAATTTTCTAATTAAATTATTACTTTTTTAGTATCTTTTTTCTTAATAATTATCTCTTATCAGTATTATGCATATATTTTGCACTTATTCACGATTTTGCGGATATGGACTATGCATCCCACAACTGCGCCGTATGCACTCCATAATGCGAATACATCCGCTTTATCGCTTATCCACCAACCTGGTCCGCCACGGTCTGCGAATGCATGAATTATACAATGGTCAATGGAAATAAACATTTCTCTTAAATTTTCGCAAATTAAACCATATTTCCCCAAAATCTGTCTGTTTGGGGCTTCAGGATCGATACGAAGATTTTTACTATTTCTTTTAATTCTCCATTTTTCTCTCCCCTGTCCTCTGCCACCCGGCCTTCCCATGAAAAAACCCCCTGTTTTCCGGCATTTATCATCGGTTGCTCTCATTAATGAACATTATAAAAACATCACATTTTATAATGTTTTATCGAAGTAAAGTATGGCAATTCATTAAAAACATGCAGTTATCTTTCGATTTCTCCATTTTTCATTTTTTGCCTTTAAAATGCATTAAAATTCATTGGCTTAAGGTCTTGTACTTGCTGCCTTTTCATTATGTTATATTGTGTACGTTTTTAAGAGCAAATCCTTACAGATTCACAGGCCTTATCTATTTTCTTTTTCTCTGTGTGTCTGTTCACACAGGACATGGCCCTCTCTGTGCGGTATGTTTTCCGACGGTATCGCCGGCAGGTATGGCTGAATCCAGTCCAGCCTTTAACCGCACCTGCTTTCCATAGAAAGAAGGGATCTGTTATGCAGAAAAGTAAAAAGATGGGAGTTATTCAGCTCACCCCACTGACCGCCATCAACATGATGGGCTCCGGTATCATTCTTTTTCCGGCCAATCTGGCTTCCATTGGAACCATTTCCATTTTCGGATGGATACTGGCCGCTCTGGGGGCTACGCTTCTGGCCTATGCCTTTTCCATCTGCGGCATGTTCAGCCGCAAGGGCGGCGGTATGGGCGGATATGCGGAATATCGCTTCGGTATCCGTGGGAATTTCGTAGCTAATTTTACCTATGCCATTTCACTGGTTATTGCCAACATTGCCATCGCCACCGGTGTAGTAAGTTACATGACCTACGTCTTCAACTGGACACTGTCTCCTGCAGGTACCTGTCTGGTCACCCTCCTTGTGCTCATGTCCGCTGCCTCCATCAGCTTCTTCGGATCTAAGGCAGCCGGCAAGTTTTCCCCCCTGGAATCAGCTGCATACTCACCTCTATCGGTGGACTAATCCTGTTTGGATGGTATTTCTTCAGCCCATCCAACTATATGGCTGCATGGAATCCATCCCATCTGCCGTTTACCGCGGCGCTCCGGGACTCTATCGCTGTCATTCTCTGGGCATTCCTCGGGCTGGAAACCGCCTGTGCTAATTCCAGCGCCGTAGAGAACCCAGAAAAGAATGTTCCGATCGCCGTTCTAGGTGGTACTCTTCTGGCGGGAATCACCTACGCAATCTCCGCCGCAATCATCGGCGGACTGGTTCCCTATCAGGAACTCATGGTAAGCCATGCACCGTTTGGAATCGCCTACAGCAAGATGTTTGGACCTGTAGCCGGCACAGTGGTCTCCCTCCTTCTGGTTTGTTCCTGCTACGTATCTCTCACCGCATGGCAGTTTACCATTTCAGAAGTAGTCCGTTCCTCCGCCGTTATCGGTCATTTTCTTTCGTTCCTGAAAAAGGTAAACCGTTTCCGTGCACCTTATGTGGCCATCCTGCTGCTTCTTCTGATCCAGTCCGTTCTGGCCCTTTCCACCATGAGCCCTACCCTGCTCAAACAGTTCAATGTACTGATTAACCTGGCCGTGGTCATCAATCTGGTTCCCTATGTACTGTCCATGACCAGTATCCGTTCCCTCCTCCGTGAAGAAGGCATTACCGGAAACCGGGCCCAGACCGCGTACATTGCCGCTTTTGCAGGAACTATCTATTCCCTCTATGCCATTTACGGATGCGGCTGGACCATTATCAGTTATGGAGTGCTCTGCACCATCCTGGGATATGTTATCTCCGTAGTTAAGTACAGACATCCCAAAGTACAGCTGGCTCACAAGTAATACACGTCCATGCTGACACATCATTGTGCCGTCATCCCGGACGAAAAGTCAGAAAAGCAGAAAGAATCTTTGTTCCATTGATTCTTTCTGCTTTTTTATGTCCACACAGGCATCCGGGCTCCCCTTTGTGTATAATGAAGGTAACTTAATAAACTACCGGAAAGGAGTGCATCATGATAAAAAGAGAACTGATTGAATCGGTTATTGCCGGTGAGCCGGTAACCCGAATTCCCTGCATGTTCTGGCAGGCCCCATCCATGTATACCAGCCCGGAAGAACAGGCGGAAAAGACCTCCGAGTTTTATGAACGCCATGACTCTGACATCATAAAGATAAATAATATCCCTCCCATACCTGTTTCCTCCACCGGCCGCCATGTGCCGGATGGAAAAACGAATCTGTCAATGGGCTCGGTAAATCACGGCCCGCTCCATCAACAGCTCCAGGTTCTGAAATCCTTCATCCCTATGAAAAAAGATTCAGCCCCTGTCCTGTTCACCGTACTCAGCCCTCTTTCCAGCGCTGCGGCCATGTATCCCCACCTGCTGACTGATGCATCCGTATCCCCGTCGCAGAAAGAAGAGCTACTCACCGATATTTCAGAACGGACATGCTCTCTGGTCAGAACCGCGGTAGAAGCGGGAGCGGATGGTATATTCTTTATTACCCTCCTGGCCTCGTATGACGCCCTCTCCCCATCCCTGTACAGAAAATATGGTTTTCCCTATGATATCGCCGTGTTATCCTCTTCTCCGGGATGGTGCAATATTCTCCATGCCGAAGGAAAAGAAACCATGTTTCCTCTGCTCCGCAAATATCCGGTTCAGTTCATAACGAGAAATGCCCCGGACTCCCTGCAGGGGCTTAAGGAAATGGCTGCCGTGCGCAGATGGTTCGGCGTACATTCTTTTCCTGCTCCGATGCCCGCCAAGACGACATGCTGAAAGGTTTTTCCGTTTTTAACCAGCAGCGACGTAATCTTTCCTGTTTCCGTAAAGGCATACTTCTGTTTCTGCACTTCAAAGGCAATCACATCAAACAGTTCCTCCGGCAACGAAAGATGACGGATGTGATCCACGCACTCTTTACACAAAAATAAAACGATTGCTTCCGCGTTTTTATACAGCGCGTTTTTTTCTTTGCTGCTCTTTAAACAAATATTCTTTTCCCTCGCGTAAGTTTTTATTATCTGTAAGCAACCGCGTTGATCGCGCTGTCCAGAAAACTCTGTCCCGATTTGCGACCCAGCTGCAGGTCGCTGACCAGTACCCGGCGCACGTAAATCTTCCGGTCATTTACATAGTAGCTGCTGCTGGAATGGATCACGTACGGCTCTCCGTTTTCCATCCCCAGATAGATCATGATGTGTCCTTTCAGCGACACGGCAGAACCGGGCGCCAGCGATTTAAAGGCCGCCATCCGTTCGTCATGGTTCAGGTTTGTAAAATCAGTCACCTGTCCCGGCACTTTCACCAGTTTGGAGGTGTTACGGGGAAGGTCCAGTCCCATGGTGCGATACACAGAACCGACCAAAGAGGAGCAGTCCACGCTCTGCATGACGCCGCCCCAGCCGTAAACAGAGCCGTAGAACTTAAACGCCTGCCGGATCGCCTGATTGGCTGTGTAAGGCAGATACCCGCGGTGCAGGTCTTCCCCTTTGTTCAGCCAGACATGTTTTTCTTTTAACTGTCCGGTCTTATCATCTTTATAAGGCAGCGCCACCTGCCAGCGTTTTTTGTTTTCCTGCAGCAGCAACAGTTTCGCCCCCATTAAATGAAAGACGTCTTCCCCTGCTGTCCGCGTGGTGAAGTCGCGACCCGTCACCACCAGAAAATCGTCCGGGTCCGCATAGCGTTCCCACTGCTCCCGGGAGCAAAGGGCCACATCATTGCGTGCGATCCATCCAAACAGATTGTACAGACGTACATAATAGTACTTTTCATCTTTGGACAGGTGCAGTATTGCCACCGGTTCCCCCGCTTCCAGCACAGAGTCCTGCACGTTGTCGTAATACACATCGTCCGGTTCGTCAAAAAGGCCGTCGGCTAACGGCAGGTTGCGAATCATAGCGTGACGTACGGTTACACCGTATAACACCGGCACGCTTTCCTCTTCTCCAGGCAGCGCATCCAGATTCATATTATCCCTGATTGTTTCCTTCTCTGCTTCCGTCACTTCTTTTCCGTTACGGTACACCGCGCCTTTCATCGCCCACGTGTCGGATATCCATGGCAGGAACTCCCGCACCGGCATAGAGGACGGCAGCGATTTCATCTCCGTCACATCCAGATCCGCCTGATACAGTTTCCGGTTGAACGCCGCAATCTGTTCCGGATTCAAAATGACCTGGTCGCCTTCACTGTTTTTTCGTATCCAATACGACGCTTCTGTCAGCTCGCCGGATTCTACAATACCGGCCAGCGCAGAAGACGAAACGCAAAAGACAAGCATGCACGCAAATAAAAACGATTTGATTGAAATGCGCTGGTAAAAGTTATCCATATTCCACTCCGCTAGTTTTAATCTTGTCCGGTTCCTTATTTGCTTTGTTTCTTCTTTTTCCAATTTTAATCATTTCAACTTTTCTAAACTATGTATCTTTCTTACATTATTATAACCGATAAAAAAAACGTATTCAATGACCTTGCGGTTAAAGAATACGCTTAATTTAATCTGATCCCGGCACCTGCCTTCCTGACAGCATAACTCAGGAAACCACCACATGGCTGAAACATATGCTTGCCGAATTTGAGCACAAGCTTCTCCGGTAAATAAAACGCCCCTGGCATTGAACAAAAAGACGGAGGTAAGAACCTGTAATGATTCTTACCTCCGTCTTTTATATACTTATTCTTTCCATTTTCTCTCTTCTATGAGAAGGCGGCAGACCATAAGGCATGCCGACGTCCCCACACCGGAATCAAGCCCCCTCCAGTAGGCAATAACGCCCTGTCCCATCACATGGTCAAGGAAAAGTCCCACAGGAAGAGCCACACACCAGTAAGCAATAAGCATCAACAGAAAAGGCACTCGGGTATCCTTATATCCACGCAGAATACCCTGAATCGGAGCCGCTATGGCATCAAATAACTGCCACGCGGCACCATAGAGAAGGAATCGACCGGCCATACGGATAACCTGCGGATCTTCAGAATACAGAGCCGCTATGGCATTCCTTCCAAGGACGGTCCCCGCTGCCGTCAGGAATGCACAGCAAAGTGTCAGCTTCAACCCCATGCGGCTCAGTTTTCTTGCTCGGGCGTAATTTTCTGCCCCCACTTCATAGCCAATCAAAATTGTCATCGCCATGGAACAGCTCATAGGCAGCACATAAATCAGATTACAGAAGCTGAGTGCCGATTGATGCGCACCAATAGCCACCGTGCCAAACGGAGCTATAAATATGATGATAAAACCAAACAGCCCCGCTTCCATAAGGATGGACAGCCCATTAGGAATCCCTACGGTAAAATATTCTTTCCAGTCACTCCATGGAGTAGTCAGGTCACTGAAAATTTCACGGGCCATATATTTACTGTTGTGGAAGATTACCCAGAGGAACATGCCGAACAAAATCGCCGCCGTACATACGGTAGCCACTCCGGCACCGATACCACCCAGACGAGGAGCTCCCAGCCGACCAAAGATAAACATATAGTTAAGCAACCCATTGACAGGAAGGGCTGACAGCATAAGTTTCATTGAAGTGGCTGTTGATCCCGATGTATCAATCAATGCGCGCAGCGGGAACATAATCGTCTGGAAGAACAGGTTTCCAATCATAAGCATAAGATATACGGTAGCAATGTGAGCCACCCCGCTGTCCAGTGAAAGAAAGGACATAACCCGGTCTATAGCAAGGAAATAGATCAGGGCAAACAGCGCCGTCAGGAGCATTCCCAGAGCCATACCGGTTCTCACTACATGTGGAATATCCTGTTTCCTCCTGCGTCCCAGGAGCTGTGCGATCATCGGTGTAGATGCTGCAAGAATACCTGTAAAGGATGCAGTAACCGGCATGAACAGACTGGCCCCCATGGAGACCCCTGCAAGATCCACTGGCCCGGCGTGGCCGCTCATGGTGGCATCCATGACATTCATTCCCATAAGTGAAAGCTGTGCCAGCACCAGGGGAAGCATGGTATGGAGTAAACGTTTGAAATCATTTTTATTTTCAGAATTCATTTGGTTTCCTCAACTTATAAAAACAGATGCCTGCCAGACTGTAAATCCGCATTTCCTTCCGGGGCCTTCTGTACGAAAAAAGGATGTGAAAAGCATCCTGCATCTTTCCACATCCCTGAAGGGTCATTATTCCTTATTCTTTAAGTCCGGACTTTTCCCAGTCTGCCTTGAAGCGGGCAATTCCTGCATCGGTCAGCGGATGATGAAGTGCTGCTTCCAGTACCTTGAATGGGCAGGTTGCAATATCTGCACCAGCCAGCGCACACTGCATGATGTGTTGTGGCTTTCTGATAGATGCAGCTATAATCTTAGTTTCAATTCCATGAATGCGGAACATATCAGAAATAGTTTCAATTAAAGCAATGCCATCCCAGCCAATATCCTCAACACGGCCTACGAACGGGCTTACAAAAGATGCACCGGCTCTTGCTGCCAGGAGAGCCTGATTGGCAGAGAATACCAGGGTGACATTGGTTCTGATTCCCAGCTTGTGAAGTGCGGCAACAGCCTTCATCCCTTCTCCGGTCATAGGAATCTTAACTACAACATGCGGATCCAGCGCAGCCAGAACCTTACCCTGTTCAACCATGCCTTCAGCGTCATCAGCCAGAACTTCCGCGCTGATTGGGCCGTCCACAATGGATGCGATTTCCTTAATGGTTGCGTGGAAGTCTTTTCCTTCTTTGGCAATCAGGGATGGATTGGTGGTAACACCGGAAATAAATCCCATGGCATTGGCTTTCTTAATTGCTTCAATATCTGCGGTATCGATAAATAACTGCATAATTCCTCCTTGGTTATTCCATCATGGACACATGACAGATTTTCTGTTCAGATAACATACAGTTAATTATGGTACACTTTTTCCAAAAAGTCAATTTCCCTGATGCTCAATCGGTAAGCAGTTCATCGTTATCCATAAGTTCCTTTACGCATTCCAGGAAATGAAGGGTAGCCGGTGACGCTTCCTGCAGGGAAGGAACGGCCAATCCCAGAACAATATACTGCGGTGGATCAAAAGGAACCTCCACCACATCCCCGTTCCACTCTCTGGAAATAAGGCGCTGATTGAAGCTTACCCCCAGGCCGGCAGATACCATGTTATATGTGGAAAAAGCATCTCGTGTGGTAAACCGCACATCCGGCTGGAGGTGATTGCTGCGAATCAGGCGGTCCAGGTCGGTATCCTTGTTCGGCGAGGTCTGGATAAACGGTTCCTTTTCCAGATCGGCCAGTGGGAAGGATTTCCATTCTGCCTTCTTATGTGTTTCCGGCAGCCATACCACCAGCTCATCTGTGGATATAGGAATCCAGTCACATACAGTCGATCGGTCCGGCTTGGCACAGAAACAGCAGTCAACGGATTTTTCATTAATCCATTTGGCCATATCCTGATTGCCACCTTCCTGAATCCGTATACTTACCTTTGGATATTTCTTTTCAAATGCAGAAAGAATCTTGGGCAGCCAGAGTGCGGAAATACTGAAATAACTCCCAATGGTAATGACACCGGTGGCCACATGCTGCACTTCTGCCGCCAGCTGATTGACCAATTCTGCTGCATTCACCATTTTTCGTATAGCCGGAATCATCAGCCTTCCGTTTTCCGTCAGTTTAACTCCTGCCTTGCCTCGGCTGAGCAGCGGAAACCCGATTTCCTCTTCCAGAGAAGAAATCATACGGGTAATACCTGACTGGGTATATCCCAGCGCTTCCGCCGCCGCGGTCATACTGCCCAGGTCTGCCGCCATGAGCAGTGCTTTTCCTTTTATTGTTTCCATCGTATCACCTGTTGTATAAAATTAATCGTCTGTTTTATTATATCATTTCGCTGCCCACCTCTCAGCAGCCGGAAGTCCTTCCTGCTGACAAAATAAATGGAACCCATATGTAATACATACAGGTTCCATGGTCTCCGGTCTGTTTTGTCCGTTCCGGCAGACTTTTTGTTTCTTATTTCCGTTTCCACCAGGTAAACAGAATGGCACCTACGCCGATAATCACCCCCACAGCAGCGGCCAGCAGGCGGATATTCTCCGTGATAAATCCGGAAATATAGAGCAGCTTTGCACTGTATCCACTCCGAATCGGCTTTCTGCCGGTGACACAGAGCCATTCCCGGTGACAGCGTACGGTAACATCAGTAAATCCGGCATCTTCCAGAATTCCCGATGCCGGTACCACCGGTTCCGTTTCCTCATCCGGTGCAACCTTTTCCATGGCCAGGATAGTACCATCTTCATCCAGTACGCGATAGGCTTCTTTTACAATCTGCGGATTCCGGATATCCGCCTTTTCAGAGGCCAGGGTCACCAGATCAAAGGAATCGCTGGCAAACGGAAGTTTTTCCAGACTTCCCATGATAATGCGGCATCGTCCATCCACGACCGCCTTTTTGTTATTTTCAATGGCCTTGAGTACGCAGCTCGGGTTGTCATCGATTCCGGTGACAACCCCGCGGCGCATGCGGCTCAGCAGGTGTCCCACATGGGTTCCCTCTCCGCAGCCCACATCCAGTATGCGGTCCATGCGGCTGTTCCACACTTTACGTACGTTCTGTGTAAATGGGCTGAACCATCTGTCCATTATTTCTTCGCCGCCTGATTTAATTCCAGACATCCATTTATTTTGCAAAGACATAGGTTTCCTCCCTTTCTTCCTTACAACCTGTATTTATGACCATATGATGATTATATTTACGGACCGCCGCGGCGCCGCTTCAGGAGTGCGTTGGGTCATCCTGTGAAAAAATCCTTCCTCATACATTGAAGAAGGATTTTTATTTCATAACGGTCTGACCGTCATGAAATCATTAAAAGGAATAATTACCCCTTAAACATTCTTTAACAAATTCAGGCAGAACAAAGGCGCTCTTCTGAATGTCCCGGTTGTAATATTTCATCGGCTGCGGGCAATCTGTCCGCGCTTCATCTTTCAGTGGATCATACTTTTTCGATGCCATCATGAAAGAATGCATACATGCCGGATAAATCGGAACATGAGAATAATACATGCGTACCAGCGGGAACACATCCCCCATGGCCTCATACACGGCATGAACCAGAGGCTGCTGAACGATGGGTGATTCACTCTGCTGCACCAGAATACCATCTTTCTTCAGCGCGCGGAATGCGCTGCGATAGAAATCTCTGGTAAACAGTCCCTCGCCGGGTCCCACCGGATCAGAACAGTCAATGATGATAACATCATAATAATCCTCAAACTGCTTCGCAAAGGCAATCCCGTCACCGGTATGCACGTGCAGTTTTTCCGGAGGATTCAGCAGGGCGCTGGCAATGGAGGGGAAATATTCCTTCGACAGGTCATACACCCGCTGATCGATATCACACAGGTCAATGGAGGTAACGCATGCATGCCGGCAGACTTCCCGGGCACAGCCACCATCGCCCCCGCCGATAATCAGTACGCGCTGCGGGTTCGGGTGAAGCATGAGCGGAACATGGGCAATCATTTCATGATACATCCATTCATCCTTTACTGAAGTCTGGAATACCCCATCAAGAATCATCATCCGTCCATACTGCAGCGTATCCACTATCTGAATATGCTGATAAGGCGTCTGTTCTTCATGTAATACACCGGTAATCTTTAGCGTCAGACCGGTGGCCGGGTTCCCCCATTCCGTTACGGTTTTTTCTTCAGTCATTCTTTTCTTCTTCTGCTTCCTTTTCTTCCGGTTCGTCCTGGGCTGCTTCTGCCCCTTCAGCTGCCTGGGCAGTTTCTTCCGCTTCAGTTGCTTCTGCTGCCGGTTCTTCAGCTATGGTATCTTCCTGTGCTTCCACAGCGGCTTCAGTCGGTGCTACAGAAGCTTCTGCCGCATCATGGATGGTCTGTGGAGCTCTGGCAGCCTTAGCGGCCTTGACGATATTCAGCGCGGAGGTGAAATTAGCCAGAAGCTTTTCAATGTACAGGTTCAGATCCCCTTCGATCTTAACCACATCCGCATTCATCTTGCGGCGTGCCGCTTCAGCACCAGCCACAATCTGTGCTGCCTTGTTCTGGGCTTCCCTTACAATGACATCCGCTTCTTTTTTAGCGGTTGTCTTTACATTTTCAGCAGTTTCCTGAGCCATTACCAGGGTGGAAGACATGGTTGCTTCCATCTTTTCATAATGAGCGAGTCTGGATTTAAGAGAATCCATCTGTTCTTCCATTTCACGATGTTCACGATAAATCCGTTCATAATCGCTTGCTACTTCTTCGAGAAAGCTGTTTACTTCGTCATCAGCATATCCACGAAGTTTTTTAGAAAACGTTTTGTTATGAATATCCATCGGTGTAATCATTGTGTGTCCTCCTTAATATGTCCTGACATCTGACAGCCTGAGCTGCCATGCATGGCCTGGACTGCTCTGTTCAAATTATTTATATCGGTTAATCCGTACGCCGGTGCGTCCCTTGCGGCTTTTTCCCGTAAGTTCCACAATCTCGATACGTCCACGGCCCCGGAAGCTTATGATGTCCCCCGGTTTCACCGTCTGGGACGTGCCTTTGGCCGGAGCCCAGTTAACCTGCACTTTATCGCCAGAAATGGCAGATACCATTTTCGAGCGAGAAACGCCAAATCCAGCGGCCCCTACCGCATCCAGACGAAGGGATGCCACGGTGGCACGGATTCCCTTTGCTTTCTTTTCAGGAAGGACCAGTTCATCGAACGGAATCTCTTCCACTTTCATCGGAACCATGGCTACTTTCACAAAATTCTGCTGTATCCAGTCCGCCATGCGGCTGTCTACTATCAGCTGTGCCCCGGAGCCCTGCATGAGGATATCTCCCAGTACATCGCGTTCAATCCCCAGTCCCATCAGGGCGCCCAGTACATCGCGATGTCCGATCAGGCGATAGCGGTCATCCCAGGTAGCCCGGAGAAGTTTCATTCCAAAATCCACGGTACCGCCAAAATCCTCATTCACAAAGGCAATCTTCACGCGTTCAGCTTCGTGATAACCACCCCAGGCCCTGGCAGATACTGTCTTCATATGTGCAGCAATTGTGGAGGCCACCTGCACAGCATAAGGAGACATGAACGGCCCTACGGCAAAAGGTCTTCCCTTTTCTGTGGATTCCGCTAAATCTGTCAGACGGATGGCTATTTCTTCGGCTTCCTGTCCGGACGCCTTAAAGAAATCTATAATTTTCTGTCTGTCTTTCATTTCTTTCGACTCATTTCATCTGATTTATCAAGACATGCCTTTACTCCATCGATAAGCGCTGCCCGAAGTCCCCGCTTTTCCATGGCATAAATTCCGGCAATGGTCGTTCCCCCGGGACTTGTCACCTCATCACGGAGCTGGGCCGGATGACGTCCGGTTTCCAGAACCATCCGGGCTGCCCCATACAGTGTCTGTGCAGCAGCCTCAATGGCCATCTTCCGTGGCAGACCGATGAGTACTCCGGCATCTGCCAGGGCATCAATAATGACAAAAGCATATCCCGGGCCGGCACCGGAGAGTGCCCCCAGTTCATCCAGTTGTCTTTCATTAACTACCACTTCTTTACCCAGAGCATCGAATATAATCTGCGCATCATGGATAAATTCAGAAGATGCCCTTGTCCCCGGAGCAATGGCTGTCATTCCTTCTCCTACGGAAGCCGGAGTATTGGGCATAACCCGAATGACTTCTGTTCCTTCAGGTAATGCCTCTTCCAGCGAGGAGATCGCAACGGCTGCTGCAATGGATAGTACACGCCGGGGATGATACGGTGCTATTTCTTTCAACACCTGAGGTACAACCCCTGGTTTCACTGCCACAATGACCATATCCACCTCACCGGCTTCATGACCATCTTCCGACCAGGAAACGCCATACGCCGCCGCATCTCCGCGGGATGATTCTGCCGTACGTCCCTTAATCAGTACGTCTTCTTTTTTCCATACCTGGTGGTCAAGGCAGCCACGCAATATGGCCCCACCCATCGCACCGGCTCCAATCAGAAGTACTTTCATAATTTAGCCCTCCACTGTGGAAATGCATCCGATGGTGCCAGTGGATCTGTAGTAATGCTTACTGACTCAGGAGTCAGTAGAAGCGTATCCTCATTCATCAACTGGATAGAAGCATGGAGAAGATACACCGCACCGCCTACAAAATCTACAATGCGGGCCGCTATGGTACTGTCCAGATTGCCGAGGCATACAAAGACTACCAGTCCCTGCTGCAGGGCATTCACAATGGCCTTGGCATCATGATAGGAACCAGGAGTAATGATAACCAGTTCCTGAGGGCGAACGGACCGGGCTGGCAGCGCGCCTGCCTGCTTTGTCGGCTCTTCCTCCTCATACAGGTCATCATAGGATTCGTCTATCAGATCATCCTCATCCGGAGCCGTAAACTGATCACGAATCCATTGCATAGATCCTTTAAACAAGGACATGCATTAAGCCTGCGGAGCCTGCCAACGTGGTTCTTCTGCCTGCGGAGCTTCCTGATTTGTCTTTACATCCGCATAGTTTTCACGTGACACGCTCATATTATTTGGCGCGCAGAGATAAATGCTCTCACTGATCCGGTCAATCTTTCCATCCAGTGCATACATAACCCCCTGAACATAGTCAACGATACGCTGTGCAATGCTATCATCGGTCTGTTCCATGTTCATCACTACCGGGCGGGAAGACTTCAGATGATCTGCAATCTTTTCACAGTCATTGAACACCTTCGGGTTAACTACCACCATAGTATACGGTTTAGCCTGGCGGCCTGGAACCGTAGCTCTTCCTACATTCCTTGCGGCTACAGATCTGGGAACCGCAGGAGCTGCACTGCGAACCGGACGCTGTGGTTCTTCCTCTTCTTCCATCATTTCTTCATCTTCATAGCCTTCATCTTCGTATTCATCATGATCGATGAACTGATCTTTCAGCTTACTGAACATTCCCATACCTTTATCCTCCTCGGTTTATCAGCGGTACACTCTTGCTCCAAAAATAGCGGTACCAATGCGCACCATATTGGCGCCTTCCTCAATTGCAATTTCAAAATCATGGCTCATTCCCATGGACAGGATATGAATCTGTCCTTCTGGGAATTTTTTCTGTAATTTCTTATAAAGCTCATGGCCTTCTCTGAAGACCGGTCTTGTCTTTTCCAGATCTCCGAAATCAGGAGCCATGCACATCAGTCCACATACGCGGATGTTCGGAAGTGCCTTAGCGGCTTCCACCGCTTCTTCAAAGGCATCCGGCTCGATACCTGTCTTGGTCTCCTCACCGGAAATATTGAATTCCAGCAGCACATCCTGCACCTTCCCAATCTGGCCGGCCCTCTTATCGATTTCCTGAAGAATGGAAATGGAATCACCGGACTGAATGAGGTCCGCCATAGCCACTGCCTTCTTCACCTTGTTCTTCTGCAGATGACCCTGCAGATTCCAGGTAATCGGTTCCTGCGACAGGAATTCATACTTTTCTTCCATTTCCTGAACACGGTTTTCCCCCACCTGGGTAACGCCCTGGGCAATCACTTCTTTCATTTCCGAAACCGGATGAAATTTAGTTACTGCCACCAGTGTCACATCCTGCTGATAAGGGGAGCGCATGCGGGCTGCTTCAATTCTATTCTGTACTTCCTTCAACCTTGTAGTTACTTCTGACATAAGTAAAGCCTCTTTATTTTCAAGTCATAAAAAACACATTTAATCTATCATATTGCCCTTTAGTTCTAAGAAAAAGGTAAAAGACCATACTTATACTTTATTATAACACAATTGCTTCTTTCAACAATCAGAAGTCAGCGGAAAAACTGAGAAAAATTCTTAAAATTTTCCGATTTTTTACTTCGTTTTCCCTGTCATCTTTCTCCAGCGCCTCAGACAGAAAAAATTCAGCCATTATAGATGACTGAATTTTCTTTCCCTGTCCTGTTATTCTTTTAAAAAGGCCGCTATATCCGGATGGGACCTGAGCTCTGCCAGCTCTTCCTCCGAAGGATATACAGGGATATCCCTCTTTGTATTTACCATACAGAAAAAGCCAAGCGGCTCACCGCAATCCGCGCGGAACTGGTGAAACTGCCATGGCGGAATGGTGATAAAATCCCCTTCTTCCACTTCCACCACATCATGCCCCAGCAGGGCGTGCCCGCGTCCACGGAAAATAATGACCATATGCATATGTTCATGATGCTCCAGTGAAGAGAAGCCATCCTTTTCCACCTGGAAATACCGAAACTGCACCGGGAGATCCTCTTCATTATCAAAAAGAACCTGTTTGGTCACATCGCGAAAAACTCCGGGATTTTTCTTGTAAATATGCGGTTCAATCCCATCCCAGCGAAAATTTTCCTTATGAAACTTTCGTATCATAACGTTTATCTGCTTTCAAAGAATGCCTTATAGGCCAGATAGGTTTCATAGGCATCCGCCTTGGACAGCAGATCATAAGGAGAATGCATGGACAGCATAGCGGTGCCGCAGTCCACAACTTCGCATCCCCAGTCAGCCATCATGAACGCAATGGTTCCGCCGCCGCCCTGATCGACCTTGCCAAGTTCACCAATCTGCCATGCTACGCCGGCTTCATTGAAAATGGTTCTGACCTTGTGCATAAATTCCGCATTGGCGTCATTGCTTCCTGCCTTGCCGCGCGCACCGGTGTACTTGGTGAGGGCAATACCATATCCCAGGAGAGAAGAGTTATCCTTTTCGGTAACTTCCGGGAACATAGGATCCATGCAGCTGTTAACATCGGCAGAGAGCATTTCACTGTTTTCCATGGTTTCATAGAATTCCAGCAAAGAGCCGTTGCCCTGCAGAGCCAGCATCTTCATAACCACCTTGACGAAATAGGAGGATTCCATCCCTGTATTACCGTAGGAACCGATTTCTTCCTTGTCAGTCAGCAGAGCCGCCTGGGTATATTCACCAGGTTCTGCATGAAGGATGGCTTCCAGGTTGGCGTAAGAGCATACTCTGTCATCCTGACCATAGGAGGCGATGAGAGAACGGTCAAATCCCACATCGCGGCTCTTAGTGGCCGGAACCAGTTCCAGTTCTGCGGTGGCAAAATCTTCTTCTTCAATGCCATAAGTATCCTTGAAGAATTTCATCAGCGCATCCTTAGCAGCCAGATTTTCTTCGCTGTGAGTTGCGCAGATGGCCTGAAGCTGTTCTCCGGTAATACCCTGAGCCAATGTCTTCTTCATCTGGTCCTGTGCCATGTGGATAAGCAGGTCAGAAATATAGAATACCGGGTCATCATCCTTCATCCCTACATTGATTTCCACCTTTTTCCCGCTGCGGGTATATACTACCCCGATGAGTGCCATAGGAATGCAGGTCCACTGATACTTCTTGATTCCACCATAATAATGGGTCCGGAAATAAACCACTCCATCGCTTTCATGTACCGGATTCCCCTTAAGATCCAGACGCGGTGTGTCCAGATGAGATCCTACAATCTTGAGCCCATCATGAACCGGCTTTTTGCCGATTACCGCCAGCACCACAGATTTCCCCTTCTGATTCCAGAACACCTTATCTCCCGGCTTAAGTTCCTTCATGTCATAGAGCGGCTTAAATCCTGCTTCTTCCGCCTGGCGGAGAATTTCTGTCACAGCCAGTCTTTCTGTGCGGGCGGTATCCAGAAACTTCTTATATCTTTCCCCATATTCCATAGTGGCCTTGCGTTCTTCTTCATTCATTCGAGCCCATACGGGTTTTGTTCTGCTATAGGTTTCTTTCATATATGCCTCCTGTTTAAATGAGTATCATTTGCAATAGCTACAGAAATATTATATATGAAGGGGCTAAAAAAATCACCCTTCCCGCTTTCCATGGACATAGATTCAGTCAGCAGATTTACGCCCCTTCCACAATCCGGTCATTTCCCGGGCCGCTGCCAGAGGATCAGTTGCCCCGGCCACAGCACTGATGACAAAGAAGCCATCTACTCCGGTGGCTTTCAGCGCCTTCAGGTCCCTGGCTTTCACACCGCCGCCTACCACTACAGGTACCGGGCTGATTTCATGCAACGTTTTCAGTTCTTCCAGACTTCGGGTTACCACCGTTCCATCAGGAAGCCTCCCACAATCTTTCTTTGAAGGCGTCTCATGAAGCGGACCTGCTCCAAAATAATCGATATACCGGGTATCATAATGAGCTACATAATCCAGCAACTCCTCTGTTCTGGCAGAAAGACCGACAACCGAATCCTTCCCCAGATATTTACGGCACACTTCCACTGGAATGTCGCTCTGTCCCACATGGATTCCATCCACCTTTATTCCTGCTTCTCTGGCTGCCAGTACCACATCGAGGCGGTCATCTACCAGAAGCACTACCGAATCTGACTTCCCGCTTTCCGCAATCACCTGGGCCGTCTCTTTACAGAGGGAAATCATTCCCCGGGCGGATGCCACCTTCGACCGGAGCTGAACACAGGTAAATCCGCCATCCAGTGCTGCCTTTACTATATCTCTGACCGACCGGCCCTTTGTATTTTCCGGGCCCACCACCAGATAGGCTGAAATGTCCAGTACGCTGCGCATATTCATAAGACCTTTCCTTCTTTCTTCTGAATCTGTTCTTCCATCCGTTTTATCTTTCCATGCATCATATCCGTATATCCAGGACGGATATCTGCTTTAAGTACCACTTCCGTACGTATTCCTCTTTCCGCCAGGACCATAGTGGCCCGCTTCACTATGGCCATGACCTCATCCCATTCCCCTTCTATCTCTGTAAACATGGAATAAGTCTGACATGGCAGACCGGAATCCCGTATCACCTTCACCACTTCCCCCACATAGGAAGACATCTCATCTCCGGTCCCACAGGGAGCAATGGCTACCGCAATCAGTGCATTCATCGTCTTCTCCTTATGCTTTACATGCATCCATGGCATTGGATGCCACATCATCAGCTGACAGATTGTACATAGTGTCCAGGAATATCTTTTCAAATGAACCCGGCCCCCGGGCCTCCTTTTCAGCCCGCTTTCCTGCTGCATTGTACATGTTTACTGCCGTAATCGCCGCAGCAAACGGATCCGTTACTGCCGCATAGACCGCACATACCCCGCCAAGTGAGCATCCGGATCCGGTCACCTTCGTAAAAAGAGGACTTCCTCCATAGCTCCTGACAACCACATCCCCATCCGTGACTACATCCACCGCTCCGGACACAGCGACTGCGCCATGAATGAACCTGGCCAGTGCCCTGGCTGCCATTACCGCAGAATCCACTGAATCGGTAGCATCTACACCGCGCACACCATCTTTAGCTACGCCTGTATCGAGTCCCCAGAGATTGGCCAGAGCGATAATTTCCGAAGCATTTCCCCGGACAATGGCCGGAGGCATAGCCTTCATCTGACGCAGAAGTTCTGTACGCAGGCTTCCCAGACCAATTCCTACCGGATCCAATACCCATGGCTTACCCGCGTCAGCCAATGCCCTTATAGTCCGAGGCAGGGTTTCTGCATACACAGGAAACAGCGTCCCCATGTTGATATAAAAAGCCTGGCATATGCTGCTGATTGCCTCCCCCTCATCAGGAAGATATACCATGGCAGCCGAACCTCCACAGGCCAGCTGCGCATTGGCTACCAGATTGATGGTTACTGTATTGGTAATGGACGGAACCAGCGGACACTCCTTCCTTGCCGCTTCCACGGCCTGCCTTATCTTTTTTCTCAGTTCCCTTTCTGTCATTATGTGCTCCTTTCTATGCAGCGGACATTAAAAAAGCCCGCTGCCGCGAGCCTGGTTCTGCATGGTATTGTCCCATGAGCTTTTTATTGCTCCCTGCGTAAGTCTTAACTCAATCAGGTGCCAAGGGTTTAGACCAGGTCATTCTCAACATATAGTTCCCCTGCAATAAGCTGATTTAATTTTATCACAGTTATGAGCCAAAGGCTCCTCTGTTTTTTCACACAAAAAACCCACCGTCCTGTTTCTGAACGGTGGTTTTTTCTATCTGTGGAGCGGATGAAGGGAGTCGAACCCTCCTGTCCAGCTTGGGAAGCTGGCGTTCTACCGATGAACTACACCCGCATGAATACAGGTATAGTATATCACACATAAAAGAATTACGGAATGTCAAAATCGATTTTTATTTTCTTCATGCACAATACATCCATCCAATATCCATATAGCGTTGTATTTCATCGATATCTGGGATGATTCTGATAATATTCCCGTTTATCCTGATACATTCTCTGATCCGCCCGAATTGCAGCCTGCTGAATCCCCCGATGATCACTGACGGCATAACCAATGGCAAAAGAAAAAGATTCCTTCTGCATCGCGTCCTTTATCTCTCTGGTTTTACCTCTCATTTTCTCTTCCGTAGTACCAGGGGTAACGATGACAAACTCATCACCGCCAGACCGATATATATTGTCCCTGGGAAAATAATTGCACAGGAACTCTGCCAGATTTTGCAGCAGCCTATCCCCTTCTGCATGCCCCTGGGTATCATTAACATACTTCAATCCATTCACATCGATAAACAGCACGCCCAGCTGAGACTCTCCGGCATGCTGGTTAAAATAAATATCCATGGCATTCCGGTTTTTAACGCCAGTCAGGCTGTCCTTTCCAGATGCAAATTCCAGCTGTTCAAGAAGACGCCGATTGGCCACATACATAGCCATGAAGGCTCCCACCGTTTCCAGCAGGTACCGGGTATTCATCATTTCATTTTCTTCGTAATTGTCCGCCACCAGAAACCCTATGAGCTTCCCCTGGTAATACAGAGGCGTACTCATCAAGTTTCTGATATTCTGCCTTTTTAAAATATTGTATCCGTCAATATCCCCCTGCTTCCGCAGCTCTTCAATATCCGGAATTACCACACTGGTATCTGTTTCCAGACACTTTTCCCAGCTTAGCATGTACTCATCATAGGAAAGATTCTGCAATGACTCTATTTCTGATTTCACTCCGGGAGCGCACCACTCATAGGTATTGCTTATAGTTTTCCGGTCTGTTTCCAACACATACAGCCGATCCGGGTGAATCGCTTCTGATAAATCCGACAGAATCCCCTGCATGGCCCGGGAAAAACATGGTTCAGACACAAGACGGCGTATAACCCGGATAACCGTTTCATTGGTTGTATTGGCTCTGCGCAGCCGTCTTCGTCTGGCCTCTTCCTCCGAGATATCCACGCAGGACACTATACATTCATGAGCCATATGCACAGGGGAAACGGAAAAACGAATCCATTTTCCAAGGATATCGGCATACAACTTGCCTTTCATTACCCTTTCCCCCTCTATCACTGCTTCCATAGCAGATATCCAGCCCGACTCTTTTTCTGTAATTCCCGCCTGAATGAAAGATTTTCCTATAAGGAAGTCTCTGTGCTTTCCCGTAAGCTGGCAAAATGCAGAATTGACATAGCGGATTCTATATATTCTCCCGGACCGGCTGTCTGCCATTTCCACAATGCAGGAGGGTACCTGCAGCAGGTCCATAGCCTCATCTATCCATCCCCCGGTGATTCTCTTATCTATCTTCTTATCTGTACTCATTCCGCGTACCTCGTTTCCAGCAAAGTTTCCAGACCTATCCCCAGATTTTTAATGAGTCCCTTCATTCCGTCGTCACTGAATAAGAGGCATTGTACTTTCATCTGCACCGTAACTGGATACCCATCGATTTCCTGGATGGCATACACTCCCTGCTGAATCGTCCGTCCAACCTCTTCTGCTTCGGCCCTGCTCTGTACCTGCATGAGCGCAAGGAAGCGTTTCCTTTCCACGCGCCCCAGCACCCCATGAATCCCCAATATTCTGCGAATCCGGTCGCTGATAGCTCGCACCAGTTTCCGTTCGATTTCCACACCATAGGACTGCAGCGTGTTTTCAAGAGAAAGAATCTCGATGTCCATCATAGTAAAATTCTGCTTGTTCCGTGCATACGTTTCATAGTATCGGCTGAGCCTGTCCATGATTCCTATCAGGTTAAGCGCCCCGCTATCAATATCCGAATACAACAACCGGGGAAACAGCTGCTGTCGTTCTGCCTCCTCCTGAAGGTCGGTAAAATAGCCTATCAGTCCCTGAATCTCCCCCTGCCGGTACAGCGGCACCTTCGTGGCCATGATGGCATGTTCTATACCATTCACTATACAGTGCCCCGGCATGTTGATAACCAGTCTGCCCCGATGAATACAATTTTCTTCGGCTTCCTGGAATCCGTGATCATTCACATGCCATCCCATATCTTCATCGGTCTTGCCGATCAGATCCCTGCGCTGGATGCCATAATAGTCCAGGAAGGCGCGGCTGGCTCCCAGGAATCTCCGTTCGCTGTCTTTCCAAAACAATTTAATCGGGGAAAAACTAAGTACACTTTCCCATATATCCCGGGCCAGCGCATTCTTCTCACTTCCATCCGTCGCCAGATGCAGACTTTCTATAATCGCTTCGGTAATTTTCCGGTTATCCATACGGGTTTCTGCCGTCGCATATATCAGATGATTCTTTTCTGCCAGCGCAAAGAGAAAATGAATACTCCAGGAATAACTGCCATCTGCATTCTTTGTCCTGAACAAATCTTGCAAATATCCACTCTGCTGCAATCGCTCTGACAGACTCTTCCTGTCAATCCATACCGCATAACGATCCCAATCCTCCGGATGCACATACTTCCGGTATCTTCCTGCCGTCCAGGCCGAAGGTTTTCCAACACTCCCTAAAGGAACAGAAGTACGGTTTATCAGCATATGATTGTAATCCTTCTCCAGATTCCAGAACATGGCTACCCGGTAAAAGGAATTAAGAATCACCGACATGGAATGTTCAGATGCATCCCATTCCCCGATTTCCCGATTCAACATCTGAATCCTGCAGGAGTATACCCGCCGCCATCCAGTCTTCCCCAGAAGTTGAACCCTCATACGCAGATAGATATGCCCATAATTATATTCCTGTTCATTACTATCCCCTTCTTCATTCACCGAGAACAACAGGTCACGCATTCGTTCCCATTTTATTCCTTCCAGCGAATGCAAAATACGATGCGCGACTTCTTCCTCAGTGCCCCCCCCAGCATTTTCAAAATGCTCAGATATTCCGGATTAATGTACAGATACCGTACCGATTCTCCATCCGTTTCCACTACACAGAATGGTCCTGGTGTCAGGAAATCTGCCCGCCCTGCCTTTTCATAAAGCCCCTTATCCTTCCGCATCTCTACAGGCAGTTTTCTTTTCTGCATTGCTTCCAGAATCCGGTCATAAGAATCCGGCCGTGCCAGCACATATCCCTGCACCTTTTCACAGCCTATGCTCTTCAGAAATCTATACTCTTCTTCCGTCTCAATTCCTTCTGCCAGCGTATGGGTATGCAGCCGTTTCGCCATAGACACGACAGACTTAACGATTTTTCTTGATTTATCAGAGAAGGTAGAAAAGAAATCCATATCTAGCTTGATTTCATCAAAGTCATAGTCTTTCAGCAGATTCAGCGATGAATACTGACTTCCAAAATCATCCATCCACACCGCATATCCCAGCTGATGAAATTTTTCAATGGTTTCATATATCACATCCCGGTCATCCATCAGTACAGATTCTGTGATTTCCACATAAAGCATATCTTTGGGCACGCGATACTTTTTCGCCTGCTCATCGACAAAATCCACCATATCTTCTACCAGTAAATCATAACGAGACAGGTTAAAGGAAACCGGGAGAACCGTCTTCCCCTGATTTATCCGGCTTTCATATTCCTGGCAGATGCTCTGCACCATATATTTGTCCAGTTTGATAATCTGCTTTGTCTTTTCCAGTACCGGAATAAACTCTGCCGGGCGAAGCATACCATGCTGCGGATCAATCCAGCGGGCCAGCGCTTCCATACTACAGATAGAATCAGTGACTGTACGTATCACCGGTTGGTAGAAAACATGAATCCACCCCTTCTCTACTGCCTCATCAATATGTGCTGCCACATATCGCTCCATGGCCTGCTGCCTCGCCATACGACTGTCATACCAGGCCGTGTCCCGTTCCATATCCCGATAAACGCTACGGCAGGCCTCTTCCGCACAGCTCATGCAGACACTGGCCTGAATCTCTCCAGCAGGCACCTCATAAATCCCTGCATCCAGGATAAGATGCCACTCCGGATGATGTTTCTGAACCATACTGCGTATCCCGGAAATTTCGGTTTCCACATTCTTTTTACTGGTGAGAAGGCAGAAATGATCAACGGAATACCGTACTACCGGATCCCCGGGGAAAGCATGCACGAGCAGCTCGGCCAGCAGACGAATACAGTCATCTCCTGCCTCCATACCAAATCGTTCATTGAGCAAACGGAATCCCTCTACATTGAGAAATATAAATACCCGGGGCTCCCGATCCGGCAAATCCTGATCCATTTCCAGAATATCCTGGACCCGTCTTATAAACTGCGTATGTCCGGAAAAGCCAGTAAGCCGGTCGATATTAGACCGGGCCAGCTGTTTTTTATACACGCTGGCATATATCAGCTTCCCCAGCCGTTCATCTTCTTCCACTCGTCCGAAGATTTCCACTTCCTGAATCTGTCCATCCCGGGAACGGGTACGAAATTCCACATTGCCCACGCCGCCCTGCACCTGCCTGAACTGCTGTATCATTTCCATTTCTGCACGCTTTACATCAGCTGGCAAGGCCGCCTTCAGCATCGATGCCCCCAGGAAGTCCATCAGTTCCTTTCCACTGGTGCAACCCCAGATCTCTGCGGCCTTGCGGTTCGCATAGAGAATTTCATAGGATTCACTCACCCGATAAATGATAATTCCTCCGGGAAGCCTTTCCAGGTCCTGATGAATTGGCATCATGCCGGCTTCCTGCTCATCGTCTCCATGCCATTTTTCCTTCATAACTTACACCTCATCTACACTGATATCTGCTACGGGTATGATCACAATCCGGATGTCTCTGATTTCCAGAGTTATTTCACGGCCGTAATGTCTGTTCTGCCCTGTCAGCAGAAAATCGTTTTATTCCTTCCATGATAGCCTGCCACATGATTTCCACGCCCTGCTCACTGAAAGGTGCTCCCCGGCATTCTGCCTGTACAGTAATGGATATATTGTCCACCTCATGGATATTCCATACTGCCTCTTTAATCTTTTCCATCCATTCCGTAATTTCATCCCGTTTACGAAAATGGATAATCGCCAGGAACTGGTCTTCTGACAGCCGGGCCAGCTCCCCATGATTTCCCAGCACCTGCTGCAGAGTTCCGGTAATATGCTTCACCACAAGCTGTGTAAACCTTTCCCCATAGGAGGACCAGATTTCATCCATCCCCCGAATGTGAATGTCCGCCAGTGCAAAATCAACCCCCAGCTGATGATACGACCGGGCAAAACGGTACACCTCTCCGGCCAACCCATTATGATTCATCACTCCGGTCAGCGAGTCCACGGTAAGCAACCGCTGACGCTGTGCCTCTACCGCCTTCATTTCCTCCTCGCTGAAAAAATAGCCAATCAGCCCGATAACCTCTCCATTGGTGAATACAGGAATCTTAGAGGAATAAATATGCCGGGACATGCCACCCACCGTAACCTGCCCCTCTGTATTCATAATAGCTTTTCCTTCCTGCATACACTGGTCTTCATCATCTATATACAGCCGGCGGTCAATAACCCAGTTTCCAATTTCTTCTTCTTTCTTACCCACAATATCTTTCAAAGACACTCCATAGTAAGTAAGGAAGCTGTGACTTGCCCCCAGGAACCGGTGCTCTCTGTCTTTCCAGAAGAATTTGAATGGCATGAAATCCACCAGGGAATCCCATAGTTCTGCCCGGAGCAGTACCGCATCTCGTGGATTGGATGCCTGTCCCTTGCTGCTGTTTTCATACATCGCCGCCACCACATCCTGCGAATCAAAGGTAATGGCCGATGTAAGGTAGAGCAGCTGTCTGTCCGGGTCTGAGAATCTGGCAATAATATGGATTCGCCATGGATAACTTCCATCATCAGCCCGGGTACGGAAAAGCCCGGCCACATACTGTCTTCCCTGCAGTGCTTTCTTCAGTTTTTCCCGATCAACAAATGCAGCATACCGATCCTGATCCATAGGATGAATCAGCCGGCGATATCCCCTCTGCGTCCATTCTGACAGATTGGTCCCTGCCAGCAGTCCCTCGGGTACCCCGGTGTAATTGAAAACAACCTGTATTTTATTCTCCGGCACCGACACAATTGACGCATATCGGAAAATCTGACTGATATTTCTAGCCACCGCTTCCCCCATCTGCGAATACCGGTTTCCCCTGCTTTTCACCATGGTAAGACTGCAGGCATACAGACGGCGGTCTTCCCCTTTAAGAACCGATACAACCCGTGCTTCCAGCCGGATATAGATATATCCATGAGCCATATAAGTGACGCCTTCACTGCCTTCCTGTTTCAAGGTCTGCAGGAAATCAATGGTCTGTCCCCATGGTGCAGATGGTTCTTCCACCCTGAGTTTTCTACCGGTAATTTTACAAAGCTCATCCAGCAGCTTCTTATAGTCCTGTCGGATATACAGCGGTGTCAGCGTCTGTCCATTAAGTTCGGCAAGAGCCAATGGGGTATCCTGCTGAAAATCCACCTTTATCGCCTTATCTATGAACCGGCGGATGCGCCTTGGCTCAATCTGCACGCCCAGTTTCTTTACCTGTTCCAGTGTCGCATCATATGGTGCCGGTTTTCCAATGTAATATCCCTGCGCACGTTCACAGCCAATCCGCTTCAGAAACTCAAATTCCTCCGCTGTCTCTACCCCTTCTGCCAGGGTCTGACTGTGGAGCTCCTTGATCATCCGCACCATGGTCATAACGATGTGCTTCGATTTCTGTGTGAAGGTGGAGAAGAACTTCATATCCAGCTTAATCTTGTCAAAGTCATAATCCTTCAGCAGATTCAACGACGAATACCCGCTGCCAAAATCGTCCATCCACACCTGATAGCCCGCTTCATGAAGCCTCCTGACCGCTGATGCAATTACTTCCACTTCGCTGACCATCATCGATTCCGTGATTTCCACATGAATCATATCTTTGGGCACATGATGCGTCCGCACTTCATCTTCAATAAACGACACAATGTCCCCGGTAAGGAAATCATATCGCGACAAATTAAAAGAAACAGGAACTACCTCTTTCCCCTGGCTTACCCGCTTTTCATATTCCCGGCAGACAAGGGATATCATAGCCCGGTCCAGTTTATGAATCTGCTTCTTTTCTTCCAATATGGGAATGAATTGTCCCGGAACAAGGAACCCGAAATTCGGATCCTCCCAGCGAGCCAGCGCTTCCATGCTGCAGAGTGCCATATTGACCGGCCTCACTACCGGCTGATAATATACCTTAATCCATCCCCGGGAAACCGCCTCTTCCAGATGTCCTTCAATATACCGCGCAAAGGCAATCTCCTTTTCCAGTGCCCTGTCATAATAAGCAATCCGTTTCCCGTTCGTTCCGGTCAGGCTGCGGCAGGCCTGCATAGCGTGACTCATACATACACCTACAGGAAGTTCCCTGGACGGCATGAGAAACACCCCGATGTTCACCACACATTTCCATTCCGGAGACATCTGCTTTTTCAACAGTTCCCTGTATATTTCCAATGCGTCATCCATATGTGCGGTTTGCGTAAACACATAAAATGTATCCACCGCATAACGGCATACAATCCCACCGGAAAAAACCCGGGTAAGAATGCCGGCCAGACGCTTCAGGCAAAGATCGCCCTCCCTGAGTCCAAATCGTTCATTAATCAGTCGGAATCGTTCAATATTAAAGGCCAGAACCGCATATTTCCCTGCCTCAGTACCATTTCGGCACAGTGCCTCCACATGGCTGGAGAACTGCATAGGTCCCGGCAATCCGGTCAGCATGTCCACATCGGATTCTTCCGCATTGTGCACCGTTACACAGGCATAAATGAGCCCATCCTGCACCTCTCTCCGTCCGGACATGTGGACAAAGCGCATGGCCCCCTTGCGGGTAAGAATACGGAACGTGATCTGAAACTCATTCTTTTCTCCGTCAGACACCTGCGATATATCCTGAAATACCCGATCCATATCTCCCGGATATATACCATGAGAAAGCCCTGCATTCCAGTATGCCAGAAGCTCCTCTTCATCCTGGCAGTCCCACACCTGTGCTGCCCGTCGGCTGGCAAACAGAATATGATTATAATCTCTGCTATCAAACACCAGAACCCCAAAGGGAATTTTTTCCAATGCCTGGTTATCTATGTGCGTCCCCATGCAGAACTCCTTCCTGCCCATCTGATTTATTTTTATACCAGATAGTGTCTCTTTTAAGGAAGAAGCACCATCTGCTGCTAGTTTCCACGTCCGATTCGTACTCTGACTGCTCTGATTTCACAAATGTAAACTTTATCGATTTTATTGTATGCCCCTACCGCTCTGCACGTCAAGAAATCCCCTGCCCCTTTCCCCTGACCTGAGCCGAGATAGTATAAAGTGGATAAGTATTGTGTACATTGCCATATTCCCTTATACTAAAAGGGAGATATTTCCATCATATTCATATAAGAAAAGGATAAATCTATGGATAAAATTGTAGATCTGAATAAAACCGTATATGACCTGGTTCAGGAATTCCCGGAAGTAAAAGATGTACTGGCTTCCCTTGGTTTTTCAAAAATCACCAGCCCGATGGCTCTCAAGGTTATGGGCCGCGTCATGACCATCCCCAAGGGTGCTGCCATGATGGGTATTCCCATGGAAACCATCATCAGAGCCTTTGCTTCCCGCGGTCTTACCGTAAAAGATGCGCCACCTGCCACAGAGTCAGAACAGCAGGCGGAAATACAGAGCCATGCAGAAAAAATCAAACAGCTTCTCAAACGGCTCGGTGCCGGTGAAGATTTTGAATCGGTGCGAAAAGACTTTGTCACAGACTTCGGCCAGGTATCCGCTCACGACATCATGAAAGCCGAACAGAGCCTTATCGCCGAAGGAGAAGATCCAGCCCGTATCCGCAAGCTCTGCGACCTTCACTCCACCTTATTCCACGGCCGCACAGAAATGGAAATCCTGTCTGAAGAAAAAAGAAAGCAGAAAGCCGGGCTGTCCCAGATTCCATCCGGTCATCCGGTAGACTATTTCTTCCATGAAAATACAGCACTGACCAAAGAGCTGGACCTCCTGTCTGTCCTTCTGTTCAAAGGCGACAAAGTGCGTATCATAGAATCTCTGAAAACACTGAAAAAAGTGCGTGTTCTCTACAGTAAAAAAGAGGAGCTTCTCATGACGGTACTGGTGCGTTACGGCGTAACCGGCCCCTCGGAAGTCATGTGGGGTGTAGATGATGAAATCCGCATGGACCTTTCCCGCATTCTCCACCGACTGACAAGAGAAGAGGTATCTGCTCTCAAAGAGACCATAAAGGCAGTAATTACCCGGATGAAAGAAATGATTTACAAGGAAGAACATATCCTCTTTCCACTCTGCCTGTCCCATTTTACCGATGAAGAATGGGTGGATGTATACCGGGATCTCCATGAAATGGGGCCTGCCTTTATTCAGGAAATACCCAGCTGGCCACACGGGGACGAAGTACTTTCCCGCCGGAAGGCTTCCCAGAATGAAACAGAAGCTATTCAGGACGGAACCCTGTCATTCTCCGGCGATGGCGTAAAAAGCCCGGCCGGGACCCTGACCATGGCGCAGATGAAATCCATACTTTCTCTGCTTCCCCTGGATATTACAGTTATCGATGAACAGGAAATCAACCGATTCTATAAGAATACCGACCGGGTATTCTCCCGTCCTCTGTCTACCCTGAACCGCCCCACCTATGACTGTCATCCGCCATATATCAAGCCCATGGTGGAACGCATGATCCGTCAGTTTAAAGAAGGATCCAGCGACAAGCAGGTCCGTACCTTCCCCAAAGACGGCAAAATGGTCACTGTAACCTATGCCGCCATGCGGGATGAAAAAGGCAACTATCTTGGAACCGTGGAGTTCATTCAGGAAAGCGAGCAAAAATGAGCGGCGCTCATCTACTCGAAACGGCAAGCCTTCGGCTCGAGGTCGCAAGAGTCCTTCAGAATTCTCAGAATGGTATAAAACATCCTGCTTTGCAGGATAAAACAGGATAATCCATTTACAGAATGACAAAAAGCAGAAAGAATCTGGAAATCAGTCAGATTCTTTCTGCTTTTTTACCATGTGACCATTCGTAAAATCCATTCCAGGAAAAAGTTTTTACTTTCTCACAGTTCCGGCCTTTGGACGTTAAGTCACAACCCTGAGCTGAAGGTTACAGCCCATGAGCATCAGCTCATCCTCACTTGATTAACTGAATCCATCAAGCCTTCCCCTCAAATCTCGTCACTCATCCCTGTCTTTTTTCAGAATCCTTCAAAATGATAAGCACTTTCTGTATCCTTCAGAATCTGTGCCATCAGGGTATGTGTCAGTTCTTCTGCCACCTGGAGACCGCCGGTGAGGGTCTTATCTTCAAAATTCTGAAGAATAGCCTGCGCCTGAATCGGATTATCCTTATACACCGCCAGATACTGTTTCTCCATTTCGGCCTGTTCTTTAGCTACTTTGGCTTCATAGTCTGCGTAGGTCTTCTTTACTATAGGTGCATACTTGTTGTAATTGGTCATAGCCAGTACCTGCGGTTTTCTGTAAATCCAGCTGGCTGCCTTTTCATTCAGAGGGGTTTCTCCCGCATGATAGGCATCCGGTACACTGGTGAGGCCCTGATAGAACGGCAGGAACAATCCCAGGTCGGCCATGCCGTATTCCATATAGTTGACTGATCCGATAGCTGCCGGCAGGTCCGGACGTACCGTCAGGATATGCACTTCTTCGCAGCGCATAACGGAAATCGGGCGATACGGTTCATTAGGATTTGCGTTAGCATACGGATCATGTTCAGTGCCGTTGTAGTGATCTCTTTCCAGAGCCTTCAAATCTTCCACTGACAGTTTTCTGGATGGAGTAATCAGCACCGGAGCTGCCGTAGTACCACTGTCAGCAACTGTCGTAGTCATGGACGGATTAATCAGATGCTGCAGGCGCCATACTCTCGGGTAGTTATACGTTTCATCATTCTTTCGTTCTTCAAAGTAAGCCTTATGGAAATCAAATGCCCCGTCTTTCGGATTATACAGGCCATTCTTTTCCGCAAAGGAAATTACGGTAGGAGAAGCCATGTAATTTTCCTTATCCGCAGGATCATAAGTTCTGAGCCGGCCTTCGTTGGCAGAAACAAATACCTTGTCAGACGGCAACTTCATAGCCATCCACTGGTGTCCCCCTGCATTTTCCAGATACCAGATGCCTTCCGTATCAATAAAGGCAGCGCCAAAACCTTCTCCGGAACCCATGGTTTCAATCATATGTCCTAACCGGGTTACCCCATCTTTAGCCGACTTCGCATAGGGAAGAACAGCGTCCAGCATTTCATTTTCTGTAATTCCTGTATCTTCCAGATAAGGGTCCACTTTCAGCATATTGTCGCTGGAATAAATGGTTTCCGTAGCACTTTCGCCAACCCCCAGTTCATTGAAACCGGCTTCACTGTACCCATACCCATCCTTTTCATTGCCAAGGTCCGGATTTCCCGTATAAGCCATAGCGGTCTGCGGCAGTGCCATCTTAAAAGTATCCCTGTCATAGGCTTTGAAATTTCCTGTCTGATTTGTCTTCTTCGGATGTACGATAAATTCCATATTTTCCGTACCATTGGAAGAATCCACCGCACGGGCTACCATCCAGGAACCATCCACACTGGCATCCTTACCTACCAGAATCGTAGTGCAGGCCATGGATACAGCCGGAATACAGAACATCATCGCTGAGAGCACGCAGGCTTTTAACATTTTCTTACGGATAGACATAACAATCTCCTTATCAGGGATAACCGAAAAGGGCATGGGTTAATCGGCAGGGAACGCCGGAGCCTTCTCCGTTAACTTTCTGAAATCTGACAGTACACTTTCCTGTATAACAGCAGGTATCGTACACATGCCTCACATCAGTTTCCCACATAGAACGCCATTCCTGCCGGGTCAATTACAGGACTCACATTCTTCTTACTTCAAACAACCTTACCTCCACCCCTCCTTCTCCGGGAAAATTATAACTCTTTTAATACAAATAGTATAATAATATAAAATCTATATATCGTTTTTGTAAACCAATAATTAAAAAGAAGCCACTGCCAGATGTATATCATTCTGGTGTGGTTTCTTTTTATTGATACACTATATTATAAATTATAAGAACTGGTTCAGATAACTCCGCTAGCCGCTGTTTCCCTAAGGTACTTAGCCGGAATTGGATGTCTGAGCTTATATATGATGCTCATAGGCTGACTCCCCTGCCAGCTGGCGATATCCGCTGCCCCAAGGAAAGTATATGGCATAGATCGTTTATACGCATCTACTTTGGCACTCCGCACAAAGAGCAATACAATATTTCCCTTTTCCCGCTGATGTATATATCTCTGTCCAGTGGCTGACTCAGGCCGTATCTTATTCTGACTCTGCCAATGGAAAAGATTTTTATCTATCGCATAATCCTCATATAAAGTGGTCTGTGAAAATTCCTTCTCCGTCTTGTTTAATGTGATTAAAAGCACATCTGTCCCTGCGGTAACTACGTCGCTGTTCCCACTGGTCAGGTACCTTACTCCTTCTCTGACACTTCCCGGCTTGCCATATCCAAGTGCAGCTAAAATCTGATTTCGTGTATACGTGGAATATACATCCAGCGCACAAGTATATGGTAGATTTTCCTGCATAGGAATAACATCTACTCTACCGTACTGCATCTCCAGCACCTCATTCACTTCTTCTGCCAGAGGCTTGATTTCAGAGAGGCGTGTCAAGGCATCCCAGGGGGATTTCATTCCTGCCTGGTCGTAATCCTGCATCCAAAGGGTGTATTGCCACATCCTTATATATTGCTTTTGTACTGCGGATATAGGAACGGGTCCATGTACCAGACTCTGCTGTATGAATCGTATCCACTTAGGTGAATCCATGGAAATAATCTTAGGCATCGCTTTGGCCACTATTTTTTCCATGCCCTCCTCATCGGAAAAAGGAGGGATAATCCCTGCATCTATGCAAAGGCGGGTAAATGTCCGTTTTCCATTATAGAAAACTTCCGGTTCAATCCCAGCCGCTTTAAAAAACTCCTGTACATGCGGTACCCGCCGGTCTGATGCACAATATAATTCCTGTACAAGTTCCTTATAGAAATCACTGTTCCTCAATCGTTTCCGGATATTATCCAGTATGTTTTTTTCCGCAATTTCTTCCAACTGTATTGAACAGCCTTTAGGAACGTGCGGGAATTTATTTTTTATTTCCTTAGAAATCTGCACGTGCCTTTTACCAAGAAGTGAAGAAAAACGGGATGCAAAATCATATTTGGTATTAGCCTGCGCCACAAAATCCAGAACGGTAAGACAGTCTTTCCCTTTAGATAATCGGAGACCTCTCCCCAACTGCTGAAGGAATACAGTCATACTGTTGGTTGGTCGCAAAAACAGGACCGTATTCACTTCTGGAATATCCACGCCTTCATTGAATAAATCCACTACAAAAAGACATTTTAACTCCCCACTGGCCAGCTGGGTGCAAGCAGAATCTCGTTCTTCCTTTTTAGAATCCGCATCCAACGCCATGGACGGGATATTATGCTTCTCGAAATACTCGGCCATAAAATGAGCATGTTTCTTAGATACGCAGAAGCCTAAGGCCTTCACATCACGGATATCGGCTGTATATCTGTCTAATGCACCGAGTATCTGCCCGGCTCGTTTATCTGCCGTATAGTGATCCAACGCATAAATTCTGGTCAACTCTTCGTTATCATAGTGACCATTAGTCCATTTCACATGGGTTAAGTCAATAGCATCAGTCACTCCAAAGTAATGAAATGGGCAAAGAAGCCGCTTTTCAATCGCATCAGGCAGTCGAATCTCTGCTGCCAGGTGGCCATCAAAATATTTCAAGATACTCTTTCCATCCATACGTTCCGGTGTAGCGGTGAGTCCAAGTAAAATCTTAGGCTTAAAATACGACAGAAGTTTCTGGTAAGAAGCTGCTGCCGCATGATGGAATTCGTCCACAATAACCATGTCATAATAGGCTGGATTCATCTTTTCCCAAAGTTTAAGACTGTTCAATGTCTGCACAGAAATAAAGAGATGTTCTGTCCGCTTTGCCTTATATTCACCTACTGCCAGATTCCCAAACTGAGGGTTCTTTAGTGCCTGACGAAAACACTGTATGCTCTGTTCCAAGATTTCCTTTCGGTGGGCAACAAAAAGAAGCCTGGCTGTCTTTCCCTCCTTTTTCTGCCGTTCACAGAACGACCGATAATCAAAGGCAGAAATTGCAGTTTTTCCTGTACCGGTAGCTGCTACTACCAGATTTTTCCAATGGTTCCTGTCAATCCGTTCCGCCCATAAAGCATCCAAAATTGCCTGCTGATATGTATAAGGTTTGATTTCGAAATAATAGCGCCCCTGACTTCCCGTCTTGCCACGATTTCTTACCGCATCAATTTCTGCTTCCAGAGCCTCTATATCCTCTGTATGAACCGTATTAAACCCAGGAGAATGCCAGTATCCTTCAAAGGAGGCTTCCATTTTCCGCATAACTTCCGGCATATCCTGTTTGGCAATTTTCATATTCCATTCCAATCCATCCGCAATGGCTGCATGAGACAAATTAGACGACCCCACATAGGCCGTAGAAAATCCACTATTCCGATGGAACATATAGGCTTTAGCATGAAGCCGGGTCCGATCCGTATCATGAGACATACGGACTTCGGTATTAGGCAATTCAGTCAACACCTTTACAGCCTTGGCATCGGTAGCCCCCATATAAGTGGTAGTGATGACACGGAGCTGGCCCCCTCGTTCCGTAAAGCGCCGCAAATCAGGAAGTATCATAGTGAGCCCGGAAAACTTAATGAACGAGACAAGGAAATCTATTCGGTCAGAAGATAATATTTCCCGACTCAGTTCCGATGCCATAGAAGCTTCCGCCTTATCATTGGTAAAAAGGAATGACCTGGTCAACGGAGTCTCTGGGCGTACCCATTCCTGTTCCTTAATCTTATTCCGTCGATGTTCCAATGAGGTAAGCAGAAAGTTCTCTTTTACCACTTCTTCTTTCCCTTGCAGAACATCGGCCTGTTGGACCAATTCCTGAATCAGCCGGTTGATAACCGATACTTCTCTCTGCTTGGACTCTTTTCCCGTTCTGTCCTCATCTGCAATATCCTTCAATGTCAGTCTGACCAGTTTTTCTAAATATTTTGCTAAATAGGGTACTGCCTCATGACTGTCCAAATCTTCAAAATTCGCCCATATGGTTTTATCGGCCAGTGCCTTTTTTATCTTTTCCTCTAAGGATTGAGAGACTACTTCCTCATAAATCCCATCCGGTAAATGCTGTATATCCGACATAATCGTGATTCCTCCTGCATATTATATCCATTATAGCAGCCCCATGGGGAGAAAAATTAAACACTGTGTTCTCCATGCTATACTGAATATATATTTCAGGAGGTGGCTTATGGATTTTGAACAGGTTCTGTCTTTGCGGCGTTCTGTTCGCCAGTTTCAGAATAAGGAGATTCCGGAGACTCTGATTAATAAGATGGTGCGTGCCGGAGAGTGTTCGCCTGTCGGCAAGGCGGATTTCTCGCATTATGCCATAGCGGTTATCACGGATTCTGACATTCTTTCTTCGCTGGCTGCAGAAGATGAGAAAATCACCGGGCGGGGAAATCCTGTATTTGATGCGCCTCTGGTATTCCTGATTATGTCCAGAGATGGCGCATTAGATGATTCGATAAAGCTTAATGCAGGAATTATTGCGGAAAATATTCATCTGGAGGCTACCAATCTGGGACTGGCTTCGGTCTGTGTATACAGTTTTATCCGCAACCTGAAAAACCGGAAAGAAGATAGTTCATGGTTACCCCGCATGGATCTTCCGAAAGGATATCATCCAGAATTTGCTGTAGCCGTGGGGTATCCGGCAACAGAAATTAAAGAGCGTCCATGCCGCGCCCGGATACCGGTTTTCCGCTGAAGGAGGAGCTCATGAAACCATGTACTGTACTGGTCAGCGCCTGTCTCCTGGGACACAACGTAAAATATAATGGCGGAAACAACGACAATTCCGCCGTCCACGCTTTTCTTCGGGATAAACAGGTCATCCCCGTATGCCCGGAAGTCCTTTCCGGCATGCCGGTTCCCCGACCTCCGGTGGAACTCTGTAAAGGGCGGGTCATCAACGAAAAGGGGATGGATCTTACCGCCATTTATCAGAAGGGCGTGGACCGGGTGATTCAGCAGCTTAGGGGAAAATCTGTAGACCTGGCTGTACTCAAGGCTAAAAGTCCCACCTGCGGAAACCGGGAAATCTACGATGGAACCTTTTCCCATCACCTCGTTCCCGGGCAGGGACTCCTGGCCGCAGCCCTCACGAAACTTGGCATCCCGGTGCTGAACGAAAAGGATGTAGAGTCTCTCATGAATCGCTGATATATCTGACATGACAAAAGCTCCATTTTTCCGAATTTTCCGGAAAAATGGAGTTTTTTGTCATGCTTATATTCCGTTCTTCTTATTTTTCAATGCCAAGGAATTTATAATCTTTTCCTTCTACTGCCGCCTGAATGTCCTTATCGGCTACGGCGTGGGAGAGAGTCAGCACCGCTTCTCCTTTTTCGTGAGATACTTCAGCCTGTTCCACTCCGTCCAGTGCTTCCAGTGCTTTCTTTACTGTGGCTTCACAATGACCACACATCATTCCTTCAATTTTTACTGTTTCTTTCATTTTGTTTTCCTCCTTATCAGGGATTGTCCCTTTATAAACATATCCAGCCTGGGTAATGGCTTCTTCTATTGATTTTTCCTCCACATTTCTGTGGCAGATAATCTGCACTTCTCCCCGGGCATGATCGGCATGCGCCTCCTTAATCCCGGAAATCTTTTCCAATGCCCCCTTCACCCGGTTTTCACAATGACCGCACATCATACCATCCACCTGGATGGTCATTCGCCTTTCTTCCGGCGTTTCGACTGTCTTTTCCCGGGCTGCCCGATGACGCAACGGTTTATCATGCCTGGAATTATGAACATCCGTCCAGTTCAGCCGCAGCGCATTCAGGCACACGGTGACGCTGGAAATGGACATAGCCGCTGCTCCCCACATAGGATTCATGTGGATTCCCGGATACAGCCCAGCCGCCATGGGGATAAGCAGTACATTGTACGCAAAAGCCCAGAAAAGATTTTCGTAGATATTTTTCAGCGTCTTCCGGCTGAGGCGTACGGCGGCTGACACATCAGTGAGCCGGGAATTCATAAGAACGATATCCGCCGAATCTACTGCCACATCAGTACCGGTACCGATGGCAATACCTGTATCTGCCCGGACCAGTGCCGGCGCATCATTGATACCATCGCCCACCATGGCCGTGCGTCCTCGTTTCTGCAGATTCCGGATTGTCGCTTCTTTCCCATCGGGAAGTACTCCGGCAATGACGGAATCCACACCGGCCATTTTTGCAATGGCACGAGCGGTCTTCTCGTTGTCGCCAGTGAGCATGATGGTTTCAATTCCCATGTTCCGAAGTTCCTGAATCGCCTGAGCGGAATCGGACTTGATTACGTCAGCCGCCCCGAGCATGCCCAGATATTCATCATCCCTTACAAAGAGAAGGGGTGTCTTTCCTTCCTCTGCCAGTCGTTCTGCCTCTTTCCGAACGGTGTCAGAAATAGAGATGCGGGAAGAAATGAAAGACAGGGACCCACCCATAAGAGCATGACCTTCCACGGTGCCGGAAATCCCATGTCCCGGAAGATTTCTGAATCCGGTAATTTCCCGTTTCAAAAGGCCCAGGGCTTCCGCCTTCTCCGTCACCGCTCTGGCCAACGGATGTTCCGACGGGCTTTCCAGAGCATACGCCAGGGAAAGAAATTCTTTCTCTGACAGACCGGCGGCCGGAAGGATATCCGTAATCTGCGGTTTTCCCTCGGTAATGGTACCGGTCTTATCCAATGCCACAATCTGTATTTTCCCCGCATTTTCCAGTGCTTCGCTGGTTTTGAAGAGAATGCCGTTTCTGGCTCCCACCCCATTGCCCACCATGATGGCCACTGGAGTAGCTAGCCCCAGGGCACATGGACAGGAAATAACCAGAACGCTGATGCCATAAGTCAGAGCTTCTGCCAGACTGGCGCCCAGCATGAGCCACACGATGGTAACTACGACAGCGATGCCAATGACCGCCGGCACAAATACAGCAGATACCTTATCGGCAATGCGGGCAATCGGCGCTTTGGTAGCCGCCGCATCGCTGACCATGCGGATAATCTGGGCGAATCCGGTGTCTTCCCCTACTCTGAGGGCTTTTACCCGGATAAATCCGGAGGTATTGTGGGTAGCTGCACTGACCTTATCCCCTTCGCCTTTATCTACCGGTACGGATTCTCCGGTAAGTGCCGATTCATCCACCGAGGTTTCTCCGGAAAGGATAATGCCATCCGCAGGGATGGATTCCCCGGGGCGTACGGCCAGAATATCCCCCGGCTGCACTTCGTCGGCGGCAATGGTGACTTCTTTACCGTCTCTTTCCACCACCGCGGTTTTCGGTGCAATTTTCATGAGCTGTTTCAGCGCATCGGTAGTCCTTCCTTTGGACATGGATTCCAGCATCTTCCCCACCGTAATCAGGGCCGGAATCATGGCAGCCGATTCAAAATACAGCTGATTCCTATACAGGTCCTCCACCAGGGAAACCGGAGCGCCCTGCGAAACCGCCACAGTTATTTTAAATAATACTGTCAGCGACCAGAGAAAGGATATACCGGATCCCAACGCCACCAGAGTGTCCATATTAGGCGCTCCCATAAGAAAGGAACGGGTTCCGGAGGCAAAGAATGCATGATTAATCTGCATCACTATGAGGGCCAGCAGCATCTGCAGAACCGCAAGCCCCGCATAATTTCCATCAAGGAAATCAGGAAGCGGCATGCCCAGCATATTATGTCCCATGGTTATGGACATAAGGAGCAGAAGAAAAATAATGGACAGCAACAGCCGGCGTTTCAGTTTCGGAGTTTCCCTGTCCTTTAATGCCTCTTCTCCGGCGCGAAGCTGAGCTGCCGCTCCGCTTTTTTTCTCTGCCTCCAGCGGGCGGGCCCCATACCCTGCTTTTTCCACCGCCTCCTCTATAGCTTCATCTGACGCATTTCCCTCCACTCCCATGGAATTGGTGAGAAGGGATACCGCTACCGATTTTACTCCCGGTACCGCCGATACCGCCTTTTCCACATGCGCCTGGCAGGCAGAGCAGGTCATGCCCGTTACTATATATTTTTTCAAATAAATCACCTTCTTATCATTACTGCAACTGCTTCGGTTATTTCATCAGCTTCTGCAGCATATTACAGAGTTCGTCCACCTTACCTTCGCCGCCTTCACGGATTTCCTCGGTCACGCAGCCCCGGATATGGGCTTCCAGAAGCTGTCGGTTAAAGCTGTGAATAGCGCAGGCAGCCGCTGAAGACTGCATAAGGATATCCGGGCAGTATGCATCATTCTCTACCATTTTTTCCAATCCTCTTATCTGGCCTTCTATGCGGCGAAGCCGGGAAAGAAGCCGTTTCTTTTCTTCGTCGTTCCGCCAGGTATGCCGCTTACAGCAATTTTCATCCGTATGATTTATATTTTCCTTCTTTTTGTCCATAAAGCATCCTCCTGTGCATAATATACCCCCATAGGGTATATTATGTCAATAATCCCCATCTGATACTGCCAGGCTGTCTTCTGTTCCTTACATTTTTGTGTATTCACTTATTTGATCAAATTTGCACTTCTTAAAAGAGTGTATCCTTAAAACATATGCATTGACGTTGATAGTTATACTTAAATGTGGTATTATACCTACAAGATTAATTGATTAAGCATACATTTATTAAATTATATGTATTTTCACAAAGGAGATTACAATGCGTATTGAACACGATTTTCTCGGCGAACTGCAGGTTCCGGATGATGCTTACTATGGTGTACAGACCATGCGTGCCATCCAAAATTTCCAGATTACCGGACAGCATCTGGATCCGGATTTCATTAAAGCTATCGCCACAGTAAAGAAGGCTGCCTGCCTGACCAACATGGAAACAGGCCGTATGCCAAAGGAAATCGGAAAAGCCATTGTACAGGCTGCCGATGAGATTATTGCCGGCAAAATGTTGGATCAGTTCCCATTGGACCCGATTCAGGGTGGTGCCGGAACATCCATCAACATGAACATGAACGAAGTTTTGTGCAACCGCGCACTGGAAATTCTCGGCTATGAACGTGGCCGCTATGATATCATCTCCCCAAACAACCATGCCAACATGGCACAGTCCACTAACGATGCCTTCCCAACCAGTATCAAGGTCTGCATTCTGAGAAAGGCCGAAATTCTGAACGATGCCCTTATCAATATGGCACGGGAATTTGAAAAGAAGGGCGTGGAATTTGAAGACGTAATCAAGATGGGACGTACCCACCTGCAGGATGCGGTTCCGATCACTCTTGGCGAAGAAATGACTTCTTACGGCTCGGTAGTCCGCCGCTGCATCTGGAGAATTACCCGCTCCCTTGGCGCACTGCAGAACATTAACATGGGCGGCACCGCAGTAGGTACCGGCCTCAATGCGGAAGTGGAATATATCAAAAAGTTCCCGCCGATTCTGTCCGACCTGGTTGGTTTCCAGTTTGAATCCGCTCCCAACCTGATTGATACCACCAACAGTACTGACTGCTTCGCTGAAGTTTCCTCTGCACTGAAGGTATCTGCCCTGTCCCTCATCAAGATTGCCAACGATATGCGTCTCATGGCCTCCGGCCCACGCTGCGGCCTCAATGAAATCAAACTGCCACCACGTCAGCCAGGTTCTTCCATCATGCCAGGCAAGGTAAACCCGGTTATCGCCGAAGTACTTGACCAGACCTGCTATCATGTAATCGGCAACGATCTGGCCGTTACCATGGCTGTAGAAAATGGTCAGCTGGAACTGAACGTTATGGAACCAGTACTGGCATTCAATCTGTTCAATTCCTTCCGTTATCTCACCAATGCCATCAACACATTCACCAACCTGCTCCTCAAGGACCTGAAGGCTAACAAGGAACAGTGCCAGAAGTGGGTTGATAACAGTGTAGGTATCATCACCGCCCTGCTTCCGCATCTGGGATATGAAAAGTGCTCTGCTATTGCCAAGGAAGCATATAACCAGGGTACGCCGGTCAAGGAAATCATCATGCGTGAAAAACTCATGACCAGAGAAAGAATGGAAGAAATCCTTTCCCCATTTGAAATGACCCATCCGGGGATTGCCGGCGGAAAGAAGTAAAAAACAGACGTCAGACAGGGAGCGTTTCCCTCCCTGACTTCAGACAAAACTGAAAAGCAGAAAGAATCAATTTTCGTTTGATTCTTTCTGCTTTTCTATTACCCAGACCACACGGGGTTACAGAACCATTTAGTCTGATAATCTGATTTGCCAGAATGAGGATGGCCAGTTAAGCAGTGTCTATACTTATAGGTATGGCACAACCGCCTGCCGATGCGCAAAGCAAATCTGCCTCCCCCCTGTCTTTTCCCCTCTTACCTCAATTCGCGTACCTTTCTTTTCTGCTCATCTTTCATTTCTGATGTAGTAAAACATGTACTGCTGCATAATCCCCGCAGTTTCCGGATAGAGTACAAATGGATTTCGGCCTCCATAATGTTCCCGGATTACCCGTTCAATCCATACATCTATCGGTGCACGGGATATGCGATGAAATCCGAAGAGGGCTGTGCAGTTGGCCACTTTGATACCCACCCCGGGAAATTCCAGAAGTTTTTCCATAAGTGTCTCATCAGGAAGACTATTCCATTGGGAAAGATGTATCTTTTCTCTGCATACCCGTTTCACTGTCTGGTAAATGTAGGGAGCCCTGTACCCCAGAGAGCATTCCCGGAGGTCCTCCTCTGACAGACGGGCCAGCTCCCCTGGCCGTGGAAAAGTATAAAAGTTTTCCCCGCCTTCTTCACAAAGGGTTCCTGCCTTTTCACACAACATCTCCACCGCACTTCGGATGGCCGGAATGGATTTCCTCTGAGAAATTATAAACGTTATGAGCATTTCCCATGGATCCTGCCTGAGAATGCGTATCCCCTGGCTGTACTCTGCTGCCCAGGTAAGATAAGTATCCGAGTCGGGAATGGAACGGCGTATAGCGGCATAGGAGGCATTTAAATCAAAGTACGGTTTCCAGGTATGCTTCCAGTTCCACCGGGAGCAGTCCACCTCATACCGCCCGTCTCCCAGTTCCTGTATGTGCAGGAGATGTTTCCCGGTAATGAAACGATAGCGTCCATCCGGAATCTTCACCGGCCGGAAACACTGGCCGCTGTCAATGATGCGCTGCAGATTAAAATCATCGTGTATAGTAATTATCATAAATTTTCCTGTAAATCAGTAAATCAAAAGCGGGCTGGAGAAAACCGGAATGTCCTATTTTCCCTATGCCCGTCTTTTTTGTCATATTTTAAAGATGCGTCTTTGGATTCATTGTCGTAATGCCCGGTTTCCAGAGCACAATCTTTCCTTCCTTCCGGGAGCGCTGTACATCAATAGTACGCTGATTGGATGACCCCTTAAACAGCAAGGTAATATCTTTCTTAGCCAGTATGAATTCTCCATCTACCAATACATCAATGCGTTTAAGTAACTCTTCCGTTTCCGGCATCACTTTGCAGAAATGCCCGAGCAGGTCTTCATCATACAGGTATCCGGTGTAGCACCAGAGGTCTTTTTCCGGATAAGTCTCCTTAAACCGCTTAACCAGCGGAAGCAGTCCCTTCTGATTCACCGGTTCCATCGGTTCACCGCCCAGCAGAGTGATTCCCTGATAACAGTCCTGTGCCATCTGTTTCATAATATAGTCTATGGTTTCCTCTGTAAAAGGCTGTCCATAGTCAAAATCCCAGGTCATCTGGTTGAAGCATCCCTTGCAGTGGTGAGTGCATCCGGACACAAACAGGGAAAGCCGGATTCCCGGACCATTGGCGATGTCATACGTCTTAATATTTGAGTAGTTCAAAGGAACCTCCTGTGAAAAATCCATGATTCAGAAATGATAAAAGGTGATGTAAAAACGATGTAACGCTTTTGACACCACCTTTTACTGTATATATGCCTGTTATAAGCGCTGTATCAGGTCATACAGGAGCATATCAGAGGTGTAGTACTCTGTCCTTGATTTCCTGTGTACGGCCCTGGTTCCAGAACTGTGTGCCGATATAACCGCAGGTACGGCGGGCAACGGACATCTGATGCTGATCGGTGTTGCCGCATTTCGGGCACTTCCAGATTAACTTGCCATCTTCATCTTCAACGATCTGAATTTCGCCATCATATCCGCACTTCATGCAGTAATCGCTCTTGGTATTCAGTTCTGCATACATAATGTTGTCATAAATATACTTCATTACCGTGAGAACTGCCGGAATATTGTTCTGCATGTTCGGCACTTCAATGTAGCTGATAGCGCCGCCTGGAGAAAGTCTCTGGAAATCAGATTCGAACTTGAGCTTATGGAATGCATCAATCTGTTCATGTACATGAACATGATAGCTGTTGGTAATATAGTTCTTGTCGGTTACACCTGGAATGATGCCAAAGCGCTTCTGCAGGCACTTGGCAAACTTATAGGTTGTGGATTCCATCGGGGTTCCATATACGGAATAGCTGATGTTTTCAGCCTTCTTCCATTCTGCGCACTTGTCATTCAGTCTCTGCATAACCTTGAGAGCAAATTCCCGTCCTTCCGGAGTGGTATGGGACTTGCCAAGCATACGTACGCACATTTCGTACAGTCCGGCATATCCCAGGGAGATGGTGGAATAGCCATTGTAGAGGAGCTTATCAATGGTTTCACCCTTCTTGAGTCTTGCCAGAGCGCCATACTGCCAGAGGATTGGTGCTACATCGGACACGGTCCCCAGCAGACGTTCATGACGGCAACGGAGTGCTCTGTGGCAGAGTTCCAGACGTTCATCCAGAATCTTCCAGAATGCATCCATATCCCCGTAGGAAGAGCATGCCACATCCACCAGATTGATGGTCACTACGCCCTGATTGAAACGGCCATAGAACTTGTGGCTTCCATCCGGATTTCTCTGGCGGTCTTCCACAGTGAGGAAAGAACGGCATCCCATGCAGGTGTATACATTGCCCTGCTTGAGCTGCTTCATGATCTTAGCAGAAATGTAGTCCGGTACCATACGCTTAGCCGTGCACTGTGCAGCCAGTTCGGTAAGGTAGTAATATGGAGAATCTTCGTGAATGTTGTCTTCATCCAGTACGTAAATAAGCTTCGGGAACGCCGGGGTAATCCATACACCCTTTTCATTCTTTACGCCCTGCATACGCTGGCGGAGTACTTCTTCAATAATCATAGCCAGGTCTTCCCGTGTCTGGCCTTCCGGTACTTCATCCAGGTACATGAACATGGTTACAAACGGAGCCTGTCCATTACAGGTCATCAGAGTAATCAGCTGGTACTGAATGGTCTGAATACCGCTCTTTACTTCTTCTGCCAGACGATGCTTTACAATCTTGGCAATCACTGCATCATCCAGGGATTCACCGCATTCTTTCCGTTCTTCTATAACCTGCTTCCTGATCTTCTGGCGGCTTACATCTACAAAGGGTGCCAGATGGGACAGGGTGAAGGACTGTCCGCCGTACTGATTGGATGCTACCTGCGCAACAATCTGGGTAGTTACGTTGCAGGCAGTGAAGAAGCTGTGCGGCTTTTCAATCATAGTCTGGCTGATAACGGTTCCGTTCTGCAACATATCTTCCAGATTGATAAGGTCGCAGTTATGTTCACGCTGAGCAAAGTAGTCAGAATCATGGAAATGAATAATGCCTTCCTTGTGTGCCTTCACAATCTCTTCCGGCAGGAGAAGACGTTCTGTCAGGTCCTTGGATACTTCACCGGCCATGTAATCGCGCTGTGTGGAGTTAATTACCGGGTTCTTATTGGAATTTTCCTGCTTTACTTCTTCATTGGACAGGTCAATCAAAGAAAGGATTCCATTATCCGTAGTATTGGACTTACGGGAGATTTCTCTCTTATAACGATAACGGACATACTTCTGGGCTACTTCGTAGGCGCGCATTTCCATGATGCCGCGTTCCACCATATCCTGAATATCTTCTACGTTTACCGCATGAAGCATATTATTTACCGTCTTGGCTATGGTATCTGCTACAGCACGGATCTGAAAATCATTCATCTGGTGAAGTTCACTGACTTCCCTGTTGGCTGCAGCAATCGCATTGATAATCTTATGTCCATCAAATGCTACTTCCTGACCATTTCTCTTTATAACTCTTGTCTTTACTTCAATCAGATCACTCTTCAGCGGTGCCATATCCATAACCTCCATAAACATTCATAAAACTTCAGTATTTAAAGGCTTTTTGCCTTTTTTGTTTAGTTTACTCTATATACAATATGCTGTTCTTATTATTTTTTCAGCACTACATATTGTATGTCGTCCTTGACTATAATACTCCCCTGCCATCATATTTTCAACTCCAAAACATGTCCGCTTTTCTACCCATTTCACTTTTGACCATTCTCAATATCTCTGAAAAGTCAATGATAAGTGTACTTTTGCGCCTTTTGTTTTTTTCTGCAGCATCCGGAAAATTGAATCATATCTTTTTTGCATACAGGTTATTACTCTCAGGTATACTTCAGACACATTCGGCGTTTACTGCCTGTTCGTAATCTGTAAACCACTTTTATCCTTCTCTGTATATAACCATTATCTTTACTTCGATTCTGGTTGGTCTCCAGTTCCCCTTTGCGATAAAATAAAAGGACAGAAGGTTTCATTCCTTCTGTTTCCACTGAAAATATTCATTTACAATATATAGTATACCCGCCCCTGCCCGTGGGCAGGAAAGCGTCCATTGCAAGGAGGAACTATGCGTACTTATTATGATATTGGATTAAATCTGTTTGTCCGTTCATTTCATGACCCTGAAAAAATCATAGCCGATGCCGAAGCGGCCGGTGTATGCTGCATACTCACCGGTGCTCAGCCGGACGATAATGAAAAAGTGGATACCTTTGTCCGCACCCACGATGTATACGGTACTGCAGGTATCCATCCCCATGTAGCTCAGCACGCCACACCGGCCGACGTACTCCGCATAAGGGAAATCGTATCCTCCAACCCCCGCATTGTCGCCGTAGGAGAATGCGGCCTGGACTATGACCGCATGTATTCTCCCAGAGAAAAACAGCTCTCCGTATTCCGGTCCCTCATCCAGGCTGCGGAAGATCTCAACAAGCCGCTGTTCCTTCATGAACGGGAAGCAGAAAAAGACTTTATTTCCTGCTTTTCCGGCCACGAAGATATCTGCCACAGGTCAGTAGTCCATTGTTTCACCGGAAACCGTCAGATGGCCGAAAAACTCATTTCCATGGGATTTTACATCGGCATCACCGGGTGGATTTGTGATGAACGCCGTGCCGACGACCTCCGGGGGGCGGTAACAGCCATCCCACTGGACCGCATCATGATTGAAACGGATGCACCATATCTCACCCCCAGAGGATTCAACCTGCCGCGCACCAATGTACCGCAGAACATAACCTATGTAGCCGAAACCCTGGCTTCCTACATGGGCGTCCCCACGGAGGAACTGGTAAAGCATGCCAGAGAAAACACCGAGCGCTTCTTCGGAATCGGAAAATAAGCCATCCATTTGGCCCTTCTTTTACCCCGGCCTTTCAGCACCGGGGTATTTGTGTTATCATGTTATAGGCAAAATTACGATATGTTAACAAATTTGAAAGGGGAACCACTATGCAGGTAAATATTATTGACCACCCGTTAATCCAGCATAAGCTGACCATTATGCGCAAAAAGGAAACCAGTTCTGCTGATTTCAGAAAGCTTCTGGAAGAAATAACCATGCTGATGGGCTATGAAGCCACCCGTGACCTTCCTCTGGAAGATGTGGAAATTGAAACCCCGATACAGAAGACAGTGGGCAAGAGACTCACCGGAAAGAAAATCGCCATTGTCCCGGTACTCCGCGCCGGCTTTGGCATGGTCCAGGGGCTTCTTGACCTGATTCCATCTGCACGTATCGGCGTTATCGGTCTGTACAGAGATCCGGAAACCTTAAAACCGGTAGAATACTACTGCAAGCTGCCAAATATTGAAAACAGAAGCTTCATCATTGTCGATCCGATGCTGGCCACCGGCGGAAGCTCCGTAGCCGCTATCCAGATGCTCAAGGACAGAGGCGTAAAGGATATCCGCCTCATGTGCCTGGTTGCCGCACCGGAAGGCGTAGATACTGTAAACAAAGCTCATCCAGATGTAAAGATTTACACCGCCGCTGTAGATGAATGCCTGAACGAACACGGATATATCGTTCCAGGCCTCGGTGACGCCGGCGACAGAATCTTCGGAACCAAGTAAAAAACAGGTTAATTCTTTCAGAATTCAAAGGGGTTAGTAAGTGAATCCCGCCTGTAACTGCGAATACCAAATAAAAGAGGCTGTGCAAAAATGAAAAATCATTTTTGCACAGCCTCTTTTGCATTCTCGATTTTTATCAGGGAGGCTATTCACAAAATCCGCCTCATTAAAGTTTCGGAGATGTTTTTAGCGTCCAGAGCCGAAGTTTGCAATCCATGTGCCGCCGGCTCATCTCTGTCAGTTCATTTGGATTCTGCAAGCTCTTTACGCATCAGAATCCGCTGAGCATACATCTCTGTCAGGTCAGGCACATTCCCGCTCTTCCAGACCCAGTCCGGAGCCAGAGCTGCCGCTTTATCCCTTGCCGCCATGAGATCGTAATATACGGCCCATTTGGCCTCCACCTGGGCATGTCCCTCCTGCCGGAGAAGATAGGCCGGATGAAATGTGGGCATCACCGGAATGCCATGCCAGGATATCCAGTGTCCCCGGTTTCGGATAATTCCGGCTTCCCGGCCAAGGAAGAACCGGAGTGCCGGTTTGCCAAGTGCGACGATAACTTTCGGTTTCACCAGACCGATTTCCCTTACCAGCCAGCGGGATGCACAGAAATATCCTTCCTGCTGCGTCGGTGTACGGTTTCCTCTGGGGCGGCATTTTACAATATTGGTTACATATACATGGTCGCGGGTAATCCCTACAGACAGCAGGGCCCGGTCAAGAAGCTGTCCGGACGGCCCGATAAGCGGCAGTCCGTGTTCATCTTCCACACTGCCAGGGCCCTCCCCGACCAGCATAAGCGGTGCCGGGCATGGGCCTGTAGAAAGGACAGGACCATGCCCGCCTTCCCGGCGGAGCGGACAGGCCCGACAGTGATAAAACTCCCTTTCCATGCCTTCATAATCCGTTTCCTCCGGAGGTTTCTTCTCTTCCGCCTCCCGGTCCCACCAGTCTTCATTTCCCCATAAATCCATACGCTCAGCCCTTTCCTGACGTGCTTACATACCTTCCGGTTCTTCCTGGTTCGTCAGTTCATAGAACAGTGTGAACTGACCTGCAAAGTACATCTCAATGGTCCCTACCGGGCCATTACGGTTCTTAGCCAGGATGACTTCTGTCGCATTGTTCTTTTCATCATCATCCTGCATTTCCTTGTTATAGTAAGCTTCACGATACAGAAAACCTACCATATCCGCATCCTGTTCCAGAGAGCCGGATTCACGCAGGTCAGACAGCATCGGGCGATGGTCCTGACGGGATTCCACGCTTCGGGACAGCTGGGACAGAGCGATAACCGGTACGTTGAGTTCACGGGCCAGACTCTTTAAGGAGCGGGAAATCTCAGAAATTTCCTGCTGCCTGTTTTCACTGGCACGGCTGGAGTTTCCCCGCATAAGCTGGAGATAGTCAATCATGATAATATCCAGGCCCCGTTCCGCCTTCAGCCTTCTGGCCTTGGAACGGACTTCGGATACGGAAATCCCCGGAGTGTCATCAATATAAAGCGGAGCATTAATCAGATGACCTGCTGCCGCTGCCAGGTTCCTCCATTCTTCCTGGCTGGTAATGCGCCCGGTTCTCAGTTTCTGGCTGTCAATCAGTGCTGTGGAGCAAAGCAGACGCTGTACCAGCTGTTCTCTCGACATTTCCAGAGAAAAGAATGCTACCGTCTTATGATCACTGGAAAGCGACATATTCTTGGCAATATTAAGTACGAAAGCGGTCTTACCCATGGATGGACGGGCAGCAATGATTATGAAATCGCCTTTCTGAAATCCGCTGGTAAATGCATCCAGCTTGGCAAACCCGGTAGAAAGCCCGGTAACGCCCTGCTTGTTCTGAAATTTTTCATTGATTTCTTCCAGTGCATGCTGCACCGCTTCCCCGATAGGGATGAAATCACTCTTTCGTTCATCCTTGGCTACTTCCAGAATGCGCCGTTCTGCATCATCGACAATATCCTGCACGGATTCGCGTTCGCTGTACGCATTGTCAGCAATGGTACCAGCCGCATCAATCAGATGACGGAGTTTTGATTTTTCCTGCACAATCTTAGCATGTTCCCCTACCGATTTGGTGGAAAACACCTTCTCTGCCAGGCTGTTGATATAGATGACTCCTCCTACATCATCCAGTCGTCCCATACGGCGAAGTTCTTCTGTGACGGTAAGAATATCCGCTTCCTTATTGTTTCTTGCCAGATTTAAAATAGCTTCAAAAATAATACCGTCCGCATCCCGGTAAAAGTCATCAGACCGGAGCATATCTTCTGCGGTGACGATGGCCTCCTTATCCAGAAGCATGGCCCCCAGTACGGCCTGCTCTGCATCCAGATTCTGTGGCGGCACACGGCTCACCAGCATATTATCAGTGGAAGTATTTCTTCTGCCGTCATCTCGTCGGTTCCATTTCTTTGTTTCTTCCTGTGGCATTATTTACTCCCCTTCATTTTCTGTTTTTTTCTTACCAGCATATGTTCCAGTATATCCTGTATGGTATCTACCGGGATAACCTTCATATGCATATATTCACTGCCCATATCCAGGGCATTCTGCTTCGGTATGAGGATGGCCTTCATACCTCCCTGATGGGCACCAAACGCCTTTTCTGCAATGCCACCCACAGGCTTTATCCTTCCTGACAGGGAAATCTCCCCGGTCACCGCAATATCCTGACGCAGCGGTTTTCCTGTAAGTGCCGAAATGATGGCACAGGTAATGGCTGCTCCGGCAGAGGGACCATCAATATTTCCTCCCCCTACCACATTGACATGCACATCGTAATCAGAAAGGTTCTTTCCTGTAATCATGCGCACCACCGAGCTGGCATTGGTTACTGAATCTCTGGCCATGGACCCTGCGGTGTCATTAAAATGGATGGTACCTTTTTCTCTGTTTCCCAGTGGGTGTACCACCGCTTCTATTTCAATAGTGCTCCCCCAGTAACCGGCGACCCCCAGTCCGTAAATATGTCCCACCTGAGGCACCGGGGATGCCACGCGAAATTGCCACGGAGTCAGATGGGCCGACCGGGCTGCTTCTTTCAGTGTATCCCTGGTTACAGTGACCTGCCTGCATCCATCCGCCTCATAAACAGACAGGCTATAAGCATCAGTAAGCAGGCTTACCGCCTTTCGTCCTTCCATGGTATATTCACTCACCATATCCGGCACCCCATCTTCCAGCTTTACATGAAGACGTGTGGCCGCCTCTCTGACAATGCGGGATATATCTTCCGGCTGCAGGGGATTAAAAAACACCTCAGCACACCGGGAGCGGATAGCCGGACAGATTTCATCCGGCTGACGGGTTGTCGCCCCGATAAGAATGAAATCTGCAGGTGCTCCGTCACGGAAAAGCTTCCGGATGTAGGAAGGAATGGCCTTGTTATCTTCATCATAGTAGGCCGATTCAAAAAATACCCGCTTATCTTCCAGCACTTTCAGCAGCTTATTGAGCAGCAGCGGATCCAGTTCTCCGATTTCATCGATGAACAGTATGCCCCCATGAGCCCTGGTAACCAGGCCCGGTTTAGGTTCAGGGATTCCGGAATCTGCCAGATTTCTTCTGGCTCCCTGATAAATAGGGTCATGTACTGAACCAATCAGCGGATTGGTCATATCCCGGTTGTCCCAGCGCAGGGTGGTACCATCACATTCCACAAACGGCGCATCCGGCCCGAACACCGAACTATCCCGTTTTTTAGCTTCTTCCAGTACCAGTCTCGCCGTGGTCGTTTTGCCCACACCTGGCGGACCATACAGAATCAGGTGCTGCGGATAAGGAGAAGCAATGCGGGCTGCTGTGGCTTTAACTGCGTCATCCTGCCCCACAATATCGGAAAGCTTCTGCGGGCGCACCTGAGCAAGAGCTGCGTCGGTAAGATGTATTTCATCCAGGGCTTTCAGCTTTTCCAGTTTATTCCTTTCCTGCTCGGTTTCCCCTGCTCCCTCTTCTTTCAGAATTTCCTTCCGGATTTCATTGACATAGTCCTGCTGCCGTTCTTCCAGCCTGGCAGCAATCTTCCGTTCCAGCCGCTCTTCCACTGCGCGCCGGGCCAGCAGTTCAGACAGCCGGTTTTCCAGCTTGTCCATCACTACCGGCATATCTTCCGGCGATGGAGGAATATGATAATCCCTGCTTTCCAGAATCAGTCGCTGCAGACCAAGCAGTCGTTTCCCTGGATTTTCATCATGTATATATTTCAGTGCATCATACTTTCCGGCGTTTATAATCAGCTGTTCAGGTCCTACTGTCCCTGCATAGATCCGGTAAATGGCGTCTATCTGTTTTTTCAGTTCATCCTGCCTGATTTCCTCCTCATCTCCCCGATGAAGAAGTCGATTCAGCATATTACTAAGCTCTTCCATACCCGCCTCGAAATTTCTGTGTTTCATTAATCTGTAAAAATCCGTCTCCTGCAAAAGATTATTTCTCTATGTCCCCTTATTTTAGCATAAATGCGTCTTCCTTTATAACGCCGGGATTATAGCATTGAAAAAGGGAAAATTCCATATTCTCTCTGCTGAAAGAATATGAAATCTTCCCGTAATTCAGTTAAATACCATTTACCGCCCTGTTTTATCAGGCAAAATCACTGTCTCCACTCAATTTCCGTACCTTCCATTTCCCCAGAAGACACTGTACTTATTCCATCTCATCCAACGTGAGAGTAAAGCTTTGGGCAAAATGATTGAGAAACCAGTCGGCTTCTCTGCAGTGCATATCCTCTATTTTCTTCTTTATTTCGTCATGTGCCTTTTTGAACTCATGATTGCCTGCCCGAAGCTCTTCCACACACTTCAGATAGGCTGACAGCGTATCCGCCGCCTTGGCCAGCGGCCAGAGTTCATCTTTTTCCATATCTACCACATAAGGTTTATATCCTGGCCGCATTTCTTCCGGCAATGTGCGAAGCAAACGTTCTCTGGCCATCATTTCAATCTTTTCATATTCCCCGTGCAGTGCCGGATTAAAATATTTTACCGGTGTAGGCAGATCCCCGGTAAACACTTCACTGGCATCATGATAAACCGCCAGCATGGCGCAGCGCTCCACATTGCATGGCACATGAAATACATCCCGGCGTATAACCGCCAGCGCATGAGCTATGGTGACTGTCTGCAGTGTATGTTCTGCATCATTTTCAGGCCACACGCTCTGCATAAGTCCCCATCGGCGAATCAGTTTAAGTCGTGCCAGATAAGCAAAGAAAGAATTCATTTCATCTTACCCCAGTCATTTCCATAAAACCAGAAATGGGATACCGGTCCATGCCCATGTCCCACTTTTTCCACAGCGGCTTTCCGAATAGCTCCGGTAAGATATTTTTTTGCCAGAGCTGCAGCCCTGACCACAGAATAGCCCTGGGCCAGATATACCGCCAGCGCACTGGATAAGGTGCATCCGGTGCCATGAGTATTTTCCGTATCTATTTTTTCTCCTCTGAACACGTGAAACGTCTCTCCATCATACAGGAAATCCGTTGCATCATGAACTTTATGTCCCCCTTTGATGAGTACTGCCTTCGGACCCAAGCCCATTATCTTTTCTGCAGCCTGCTTCATATCCTCTTCCGTATGGATGGCCATCCCGGAAAGCACTTCCGCTTCCGGAATATTTGGCGTTACCAGCGTAGCCAGCGGAATGAGCCGCTCCTTATAAGAAATGATGGCTTCCTCATCGAGAAGACGCGCGCCGGTAGTAGCTACCATCACTGGATCTACAACCAGAGGCGCCTGATTATGACTCTCCAGAAAGCCGGCCACCGTTTCCACGGTTTCCCGGCATGACAGCATCCCAGTCTTAACTGCATCAGGAACAATGTCGCTGTAAATGGCGGCAAGCTGTCCACGTATCATTGCCTGTGATACATTTTCCACCTTATCCACCCCCTGTGTGTTCTGTGCAGTTAAGGCAGAGATACAGCTCATTCCATAGGTCCCCAGCGCAGAAAAAGTCTTCAGATCGGCCTGCACACCTGCGCCGCCGGAAGAATCCGATCCGGCAATCGTAAGACATTTCTTTATCATTATTCCTCCTCAGATTCCCGATAGGAATCCTCTATCATCCTGCAAAGCCCAGGGGTAAGAAATGCCAGCAGCTTTCCTTCCCGCCAGGCCACATCATACCGTATAACGGCCATGGATGCCGGTGCAAATTTCAGTCCGGCTGAAGCGATGGACAGCAGATAGGACTGAAGGATCGGCTGATGACTCACCAGAATCAGCGGCCTTCCTTCCCGGATAAGCTGAGACGAAGTAAGTACCCAGGATGTCTGAATCAGTTTATCTGTCACCTGCACACCTTCTGCCCCGGCCAGTTCAGAAACCAGTACTTCTGCAGTTTCCCTGGTCCGCCGGTAAGGGCTGGCCCAGACGGTAAGGGGCTGATTACCAAGCAGCCTCTTCAGCAGTTCCGCTGACTTCTTTACCTGCCGGCGGCCTTTATCGGTGAGCCTTCTGCTCCGGTTCGAAACCTTATCTGTTTCCGGCTCCGCTTCCCCATGTCGTACCAGAATAATATACATAAGTTCCTCCTCAGAAACTAACGGAAATCATGTTATCACAGCAGCTTATCCAGCCAGGATGCCCTGTCTCCGGAAATTTCCGGTTTGGATACACTGTCCATATCCATACCTTCAGTAGTCACCACATCCTTGTCAGTCTGTCCGTTGGAATAGGTAATGTGCGTATTAGTTCCCACCGTGGTATAGGCCAGCTCCACCGGTGCCCCATTGCACAGAAGACGTTCAATCACCGCATGCCCGTCATAAATACGAATGATGGCAGTAATCCGGTTTTTAAGCTGTGTTCTGGTCTTATCCTCCTTATCTGTCCCCTCTTTTACCTGCACCCGTTCCGTAAGTTCCAGTACAGACAGTTTTTTCATCTGTCCGGAAGTCATATATACACGACTGGCAGGGAAATCGAAGGATACGCGGCCATACAGGTAATCTTTAGCCATAACGGTCAGATATTCTCCGGATGGTTTTACATCACTGGCCCGTCGGATAAACAACATGCCATCCACATTTTTCCCCGGAATCAGATAAATTTCCTTTCCTTTTTCCGGTGCATTCTTCCCTACCCATACCGCGCTGGTGACGGGAATGTACACACTGAGATAGTTTCTCTCCGCAAAATCCGGCTTAAAGTCCACCGATGCCGGCGATTCATACACCGTACCGCTGGAAAGGACGGTCATATACCGGTTTCTGCACCAGAACAGGAGCACACATTCCAGCGCCAGCAGTATCAGAAGAAGGATGATCTTATTTCGTCTGGTCATGGTCATTTTCTCCTTTATCTGTACCCGGGCGATGGAACACCGGAACTGGCGGTGCCTCCCACGTTTCCTGTATATCCGGAGCCGGAACTTCCTGGCTCTTCTTCTGTACAGCCATCGGCTGTTCGCTCCGGCGGCTGCTATGTGTCACCGGTTTACGCTTTCCTTTTCTCCGGTTCTTCCTCCGCGGCCAGTAGACGGCCAGGCATACCAGCGCCATAACCAGTCCGGCAGCAAGGAAATAGATGCCCCGCTGCGCCAGTGTCAGTGTGGAATCCACCATACGGAGGGCACTCATGACAAAAAGCAGGATAAATCCAAGCATCCCCTGCCAGCTCCGTCCGGTCTGAATCCCACGCAGTATGACACCCAGTGAAAGAACCACTGCAGTAAGAGTGATAACCAGGCCGGAGGCCGCCCCGGATGTATCCCACAGGGAAAGGAGCGCCGCACTCAGCATGGATACCGGCACCATACCGGAAGCCGCTGCCAGCCATTCTCTCTTCTGCAGCGCCTTCATAAGGACATACAGATTCAGAAGGAGAAGAAGCCCGAAGGCGCCCCAGAGGAGCCATCCGCTTTCCTGACTCAGCGGAGCTATCCAGAGCTGTCCAAACGAACTGATTCCCAGCACGCCGAACATGGCGGTGGAACCAAGGAAACGCACCGCCATCCCTGCCGCTGTGTAAGAACGCATCATGGATCCGATAATCCAGGTGAAGGCGGCCGCTTCGGAAAAGAACATCATTTCCCAGAGCATATTGGTCGTCCGGGAAATAAGGAACAACACTCCGGCGGTCCAGCACCAGGAAAGGACGATGAGACTGTATTGTCTGTCATTCTTCAGAAGAGTAAGAAGGAAAGGAACGAGGGCCGCCATGAGTCCCCAGGAGGCGGTGACTATCCAGTCATGACCGCCTGTCACAGCCGCCGCAGTGGCAGCCAGCACACAGGCCACACTGAGGGACAGGGAATCCATAAGAAACGTGAGAATCAGAAGAATCACACCGGCTCCCAGAAGCAGCAGCGGCAATGTGCCGGGGATAAAGAAAGTATCCTCCAGGAGATAGCATGCCAGGAGCAGGGCCCCTCCGTGGAATGCACAGAGAATTTCCCGGGCATAGTCCGGAACGCGGTAACGCGTCACCGTTTCCTCCTCCCGGTCACTTTCATCCATATAGGCAGTTTCCATACGCCGTCTTACTACATTTTTCCAGTGCCCTGTCACCGGAACCTTTCGGTCCAGTGCCACCAGGGCCAGCATAAGCAGTGCCGACAGAAGAAGCGGAATCATAGCGGTGACAAAACGCTGTCCCTGAGTGAGTCCATTCCAGAATGAGGCTCCAAGGGAAAGCAGGCCTCCCCCTATGGACAACGAAGCCATAATGAAAAATATACCCTGATAGGAATGAGATTCTTCCCCATACTGTGCCAGAATGGCATTCCCTTCAGAAGGTGTAATCAGGTCATTCTGCACCCACTTTCTGATTTCGGCTTTGAGCCATCGCTTACTGCTCATACATTTTCCCTCCAACGTAAAAGAAGAACCGCATATAGCGGCTCTTCTTCTGCATGTTTACTTAATAACCAGAACCGGGCATTTAGCACGGCTGACCAGATAGCTGGAAACAGAGCCCATGAAAATTCCCTTGATTGGCCCAAGTCCCCGGCTGCCCATAACAATCAGATCGATGTGATGGTCATCAGCAAATTCAAGAAGAGCCGGTCCTGGAGAACCAATTTCAAAAACTTCTTCGTGCTTTATACCTTCCGGAACCATTTTCTTAGCTTCTTCCAAATCTGCTTTGCACTGGTTTTCCAGATCCTGAGCCAGTTTGGTTGTGAGGCAGCCTTCAGCAATAGATACCTGATCGAAATTGCTCATAGCAGCTACCATATTACAAATCGAGGCAATATATACTTTAGTGCCATCACCGGCCTGTGCCAGTGCGCAAGCCTGCGCCAGTGCGCTTTTTGCATGTTCGGATCCGTCATAGGGGACCATAATATTTTTGTACTTTAGCATATTACCCACCTTCCAATTCTCAAATATTCCATCGGATAAAACACAGTTATTTCACATATCTGTTATTTTTATTCGACTTTACTGTATTGATTATATCACAAAATAAAGGCAGTCTATGCGATAAAGCATAAACTGCACCTATTTATTTATTTCTATGTATCATCCATTTTGTCATTTTACAAATCAGAATTCTACCATTTCCTCATGCCAGGGCATATGTTCATTATGGAATGGAATCACCTTTCCAAAAGTGTTTTTCCTGACAATCTCCTCCATCTCTGAGAGCGAGGTATGGTTAGGCCATACGGCCAGATGGATGCGCCCGCTTTCCACATACTCCCGGGCCTGACCATATCCATGCAGAGGTCCGGTAAGCAGCACCGGCATGTCCGGATTCCGATCCACAAGCTGCCGGTTTTCCGCCTTGCCCAGCTGGGAATCGGTGAGGAAATAGATGCCGTTTCCTTCCAGTGTCTTCCCATCCCAGCAGCGGAACCTGTCCAGAGGAATGTTAAATATTTCCTCATTTACGAAATAGTGCCGTCTCGCCAGGGACTGCCACTGATTCCACAGGTTTTCCGACATGAATATCGGGCGGTCAAATCCCGGAGTCAGCGCCAGCGCGGAAGCGATTGACAGTCCCCGGCCATGCAGGGATACCGGAAGAAGGACAGACTTTCCACCTTCCATAAGGGAAAACAGGGTATCCATCACCTGCCGGCGCATAGGCTGCGCATACAGTCCCCTGTCCAGATGAGCTTCCATAATGGCCAGATCCGCGGTTATGTCCCGTATGGGCTGGCAGCGGTAGAACACATCGCCTTCCCGGTAATCCCCGGAATAAAAGACACGCTTGCTGCCCACCTGAATCAGATACCATACCGAGCCGGCACAGTGCCCCGTAAGTCCCCACTTAATCCGCACATCCGGCAGCAGTTCCAGTTCCGGTGCCGTGGAATCAAGAATCATAGTGTTCTTCGGCTTGTATGACAGCTGCTGATACGTCCGGTTGGACATGAGCACCGGCCCGGTATACCCCATGTCTTCCACATATTCAATGGCTCCGGAGTGATCTTTATGGGAATGGGAAAGGAACAGGAATTCCGCTTTCTCCAGCTGTTCCGCCGTAAAGTCAGGGATGCGGTTGAGTCCGTCCGTGGATACGCCGCAGTCCAGAATAAACGCATGCCCGTTTCCTGCTATATAAAATGCGTTACGGCCGCAATCCCCGCAGCCGCCTGCTATAACCAGTTTCAAAAGAAGCCTCCATTGTGAATCAGATCGCAGATATTATACCATTTCCGCTTCGTTTTACACTAATTCATAACATATCGCCTATACTGCGTACTTACAAGGCTACCATGATCACGCCGGCAAAGCAGAGCAATATGCCCACCCAGTTGATTCCTGCCAGCCGGTCATGAAACAGGGCCACCCCCACCACCGCAAGCAGGGTGGATGTCAGAATGTCCGCAACCAGCGCCCCCTGACTGACCTGCCAGCCGTTGTGGTACATGAGGATGAATCCTGCCTCCAGTCCGGGAACGAACAGCCCGAACAGCAGATAATGAAGCGGTGTTTCCTTCCATTCTTTCAGCAGCGGTCCCTTCCGGGTAAGCACGCCGGCCAAAAAGCAGAGTACACTGGCCAGCAGATAGGCACCGGCGATTCCCAGGAACTGATTGCCTCCCACAGGAATGCTCCGGCTTACCAGATGATATCCCAGGTTGGCAGCTAACACAATGGCCAGAGAGCCGTAATAAAGACCTGTCTTATGCATATGCCGCGCCTACCTTTCCAGCAGAATCACACCAGCAAAGCAGCACAGCACGCCGGCCAGATTGATAAGGGACAGATGTTCCCCGAAAACAAGCATACCGATGAGGACGAGAAGGCTCGTTACCAACACATCCGCGGTAAGCGCTGCCTTGCTGACCTGCCATCCGCTGTGATACATGGCGATAAATCCCACTTCTACGCCCGGGACCATGATACCGATAAGGAAATAGTGCCAGGAAATCGCCTGCCATTCCTGAGCCAGACTCCCCTGTTTTGTGAAAAGGAAGCAAATTATGCAGATGATAAAGCCTACCACATACGCCATGCCCACTCCGATAAACCGGTTTCCACCATCCGGAACACCACGGCTTACCATGTGGTATCCCAGTCCGGCCGCCAACACCAGCGCCAGCGCGAAATAATGCATAAACATGGTTTTCTCTCCTTCCCTGCGGCACAGCCCCTGCTTTCGCCGTAAGCCAACGAATCATCCTATCTCCATTCCGTACTTTTCTTCTGGAAATCACTGAAAAGGCACCCCTTTCAGAACATGCGCTGTATTTCACGGCACAGGCGCAGCCTGCATGCTCTCAGGGATGCCACGATGGTAATCCGTCAATACTCAATATGAAATCAGTGTATCACGGTTTAAAAAATACTGTCAATGCAGGCAAAACGGCCCGGCCATCCTGCCTGGATGACCGGACCGCTGATGGTCACTGATTCTTTTTTCCGTTTCTCTCCGCGAGACGGCTGGGATAGAACTGTTCTTCCCATTCTTCCTTCTCTTTTTTCTTCTTCATCGCTTCCGGATTTTTAACGATCATGACCGGGCAAAACGCGTTTTCCAGTACATACTGGCTTACACTGCCTGTCATAAACCGCTTCATTCCGCCGCTTCCCCGGTTACCCATAACCACGAGCTGCACATCCAGCTTATGGGCCAGCGCGGTAATGGTAAGGGAAGGCGCTCCGGCCGCCGCAACGCACCGGATCCGGCTGCCTGCCCCGGCTTTCTTTCGGAACGGAGCCAATACCGGGCGTGCCTCTTCTTCCACTTCGTCCTGGGTACAGGCTTCTTTTTCTCCGGTCAGTTTTTCAAAGGTGGACATCTTTTTCCGGATATCCATCACATAGGCTACAATCACTTCTGCATCGGCCAGTCTGGCGATTTCCATTGCTTTCTCAAAGGCCGCCGACGCTTCCACGGAGCCATCAACGGGAACCAAAATCCGCTGTATAGCCATATCACACCCCCTGGATAAAATCAGGCCTGTGCGTCCGCTTTAACGGTAAGCACCGGACAGGACGCCCTATGAAGTACATATGTGGACACCGATCCCAGCGCCCAGCGGGCAACCCGGCCCATGCCGCGGCTTCCCATAACTACCAGATTAATGTCATGTTTGTCCACCAGACGTACAATATCCGGTCCCGGATCCCCATAGACGGTCACCGTATGTACGGATATGCCTTCAGGTGCCTTCTCACAAAGCGTCTGCAGAATTTTCTTTCCCTGCTCATGATCAAAATATTCCGGCTTTTCCGGTCCGCCAGGAAGGCCCAGACTTCCCAGCTTGGTGGTATCCACAATATAAAGCAAAGTAATTTCTGCGTCATAATACCTGGCCAGGTCACATGCCCAGGCAAAGGCCGCTTCCGATTCAGCAGAACCATCTGCCGGTACAAGAATACGTTCAACGTGCATCATAATCATCCCTCTTTTACCAGTTTATGAAATAACCCCTGTCCTTACCTGCTTCTCCCGGGTAACCAGCACCGGGCACTCTGCATGATGAAGCACATAGGTAGATACTGAGCCAAAGGCCAGACGGCGAACCGCCCCCAGACCACGGTTTCCCATAACGATAAGGTCCACATCCATAGTGGAGGCCAGTCTGACAATACCCTCTGCCGGAGGTCCTACGGCAATAATCTTTTCCACAGTAATTCCAGGAGGGGCATGTTTCGAAAACTCCTCTACCACCCGTACCCCTTCTTTACGGGCTTCCTTTTCTCCGCTCTCTATCCCAATCGGCACCCGGCCGGCTCCTGCCACCTGTTTCCGCGCATCCACCATATACACCATGTGCACCTGCGCCTGGAAACGGGAGGCCAGTTCACAGGCCCACATAAACGCTTCAAACGATGCAGTCGAACCATCTACCGGTACCAGAATTTTCTGAATATTCATTATGTTTCCTCCCTTTCAGATTACCGGAAACAGCCTTTCTGTAATGAAGGATGACTCCGGTCAGTCCATTTCCCACTCTGTCCCCATTACACGGACAAAGCCGCCACCGAATTTTGTGGTCGCCAGCCAGTTCTCCAGGTTAAAGCGCAGCGGTTTGCCTTCATCCCACAACGTAACCATGTGCCCCTGCCCGATATCTTCCAGTTTGACCAGCACCATCCAGTGCCAGTGATACGGAATAGGTTCCGTTCCGCTATGAAGATTCAGGAAACCAACCGGGCAGTCTGCCCGCAGTCCTTCTTCAATAAATCTGGCCACTTTAGAAGCCCGGGGTGCCACCAGGTGAAGTGCCGGTATGGACATGGACTCCGCCTTGCCCCGCAAACCATGATCTGCCATATACTGGTTAAGTCCGTCGCGCAGCCAGTGCGTCTTATACAGACCATGCATGTGCGGCGTCGCATACTTCCACACCTCCAGCATCTTCCTTACCGCTTCATCCCTGGTGACCGCCGGAACCTTCCATTCCTTCATTTCCACATAAGTCATCATATCCGACCCCACGGTAGGACCACAGCCGGCCATCCGCTGCCGTCCCTGAGGGTACCATTCCTGATCAAATCCATAGAACGGCTGTCCGTCAATCTGCAGTGTCAGCCATTCCGGATGCCGGATTACCGCTGTCATTGTATCCCCTTCTTCTTTAAAATTTCACGGATAACATATCCTGCCATCAGCATACCGGATACCGGCGGAACAAAGGAAATCGATCCGGGCTGATACCCTTCCCCGATAATCTTATGTGCCGGTTCTCTGGAATACACCACAGGAAGACGTCTGACCCGTGCTTCCTTCAGAGCCTTTCTCATTTTTCTTGCCAGGTGGCATACGCTGGTCTTATATATATCCGAAATTTCCAGCAGTTCCGGATGCAGCCGGTTGCCGGTTCCCATAGAGGAAATTTCCGGAACCTTATGCTTCCAGCAGCAGATAGCCATGGCCACCTTAGCCGGTACATCATCAATAGCATCGATTACAAAATCTGCATGAAGAGATGGGATGAACTCTTCGTCTGTCGGATCATACAGTTTTACAATACTCTTTACATCACAGGACGGATTTACCCTTCTGGCACGCTCTGCCATAACCTCCGCCTTGTTTCTTCCCAGTGTGGTCAGGTCGGCTACCAGCTGACGGTTCATATTGGTTTCATCCACTACATCCTTGTCAATGAAAATCAAATGCCCCACTCCGGCGCGAGCCAGTGCTTCGCAGGCATACGATCCTACTCCACCGGTGCCAAATACTGCCACAGTGGCATCCTTAAGAGCCCTTACCCCTTCTTCCCCGATAATGCGGGCTGTTCTCTGATACAGTAAATCCATTATTTTCCTCCCGGGATGATTTCCACCCAGTAATTATCCGGATCATGGATGAAATAAATGCCCATGGCCTTGTTTTCAAAACAGATGCATCCCATTTTTTCATGCTTTTCATGGGCTGCTTCCATATCATCTACTGCCATAGCCAGATGGAATTCATTTTCTCCCAGATTATATGGTTCTTTTCTGTCTCGAAGCCAGGTCAGTTCCAGCTGATGTGGTGTCACTCCATCCCCCAGATACGCCAGGATGAATGAACCGTCCGGAGCTTCATATTTTCTTACCACTTTAAGTCCCAGTGCCTCTTCATAAAAAGCGATGGATTTCTGTAAATCCAGCACATTGAAGTTATTATGGTTAAACGTGAATTTCATGGAATCCCTCTTTTCTGTTACTGTTATATAAACTTAAATATATAGAATTTTATTTTTCTGACTGTAGTATATCACAAAAAGGGTCCCCGGAAATGGCTTTACATTTCTATATTTCATCGGATATGTTACACTAGTAAGAACAATAAAATCGGATGGTGCGCCTCCGGACGGTCAAAATACCGGCTGTCTGTGACGGCGCCTTCAGCCGATGGAAAAAAGGAAAACAGAAAGGTGTGTAATTTTATGAACATTATTGATGAACTCAAATGGCGTGGTGCGGTAAACCAGCAGACAGATGAACAGGGCCTGTATGACCTGGTGGGAAAGCAGTCCATCTCTGTCTATTGCGGCGTTGACCCAACCGGCGACAGCATGCATGTAGGCCATTTGATTCCTTTCATGATTCTCAAACGTTTCCAGCTGGCAGGACATCATCCATATATGCTCATCGGCGGCGGCACAGGTTCCATCGGTGATCCGAGCGGACGCAAGACTGAACGTGTCCTTCAGACCATGGACAAGGTACAGCATAACGTAGAATGCCTGACCGCTCAGCTGACCCGTCTGTTCGGCGGCGAAGAAAATATTACCTTCGTAAACAACTATGACTGGCTGTCCAAGCTGTCCCTGCTGGACTTCCTGCGCGATTACGGCAAAGTGTTCAACATCAACAAGATGCTGGCCAAGGAAGTCGTAGCCAGCCGTCTGGAAACCGGTATTTCCTTCACTGAATTCACTTACCAGATTCTCCAGTCCATTGACTTCAAGCATCTCCATGACACCTACGGCGTACAGCTCCAGATCGGCGGCGCCGATCAGTGGGGCAACATCACCGCAGGTATCGATATGATTCACAGCATGGAAGGGGCTGACGTTCCGGTATACGGCCTCACCATTCCGCTCATGCTCAAGGCTGACGGCACCAAGTTCGGCAAGTCCGCTGGCGGCGCTGTATGGCTGGATCCGAAGAAGACCTCTCCCTATGAATTCTATCAGTTCTGGTTCAACCAGGACGACCAGGATGTAGTGAAGTATCTCAAGTACTTCACCTTCCTCTCTCACGAAGAAATCGACGCACTGGCGGAAGAAGTAGCTCAGCATCCGGAAAAGAGAGAGGCACAGAGACGCCTGGCGGAAGAAGTTACCCGTTTCGTACACGGGGAAGAAGGCCTTGCGGAAGCACAGCGCGTAACCCAGGCTCTCTTCAGCGGTAACGTACAGGAACTCAGCGGCGCAGAAATTGAAGGCGCATTCCGCAACACCAAGGGGGAAACCCTGGCAGTGGTTCCGATGAACATTGTCGAAGCCCTGGTAGAAGGCGGCGTGGAAAAGTCCAAGCGCCAGGCCAGAGAAGATGTCCAGAATGGTGCTATCCGCATCAACGGTGAAAAGATTACCGATATTGAAGCTCAGGTTTCCGCTCATCCAAATACCGATGGCAAGTATGTCATTGTAAGAAAAGGCAAGAGAAACTACTTCCTGTTAAAGGTAGCTCAGGCACAGTAACAGTAAATAGCGAAAAAGAGGAGAATCTCCTGAATAAAGGAGGTCCTCCTCTTTTTTATTGTTCAGATCCACCTCAGGGAAATTAAACAGATATTAAACGGGCCTTAAATAAAAAGTATCTCTGAGATAACCACTTATAAATGACCATTCCAGGCCCGCCGATAGAAAAATGGACAGCGAAAGATAATTTTTCACTGTCCATTTTATTGCCTGCGTACAGGCTATTCCACCTCAAATACAGCCACGCTTCCCTTTTTCGTGCGATCTACACGAAGGCGGGTGGTAATTCGTTCTTCCAGTTCTGACACGTGGGAAATAATACCTATAAGCCGGTTCTGTCCCTGCAGTCCGGCCAGTGTCTTCAGTGCCAGATCCAGGGTTTCCTGATCCAGGCTGCCAAATCCTTCATCGATGAACATGGAATCCAGACGGACACCGCCTGCATATTCCTGTACCACATCAGCCAGTCCCAATGCCAGGGAGAGGGAAGCCAGGAATGTTTCGCCGCCGGAAAGTGTAGAGGCCGGCCGAGCTTTTCCGGTGTAGCTGTCCATAACTTCCAGATCCAGGCCTGCCTTCTTTCTGGCATCGGCCCGTTCCCCTAAGGCGCGCTGCAGCTGATAACGTCCGCCGCTCATAACAGACAGGCGGATGTTGGCTTTTCTTGTCACATCATCCAGAAGGGCCCCCAATACAAAGCGCTCCAGATTAATTCCTGTTTCCTGTCCCCTTATGACATCATAGAGGCCTCCCACCACGCGATATGTCCTGTCCAGCTCCGCGCCGGAAGCGGTGAGCGCATCAATCTGTGCTGCCGCTTCTTTCTGCGCCTTTTCCTGTTCTTCCAGTGTCCCCTTCTGGCTGGCCAGGGCCTTGATTTCTTCTGTAATCTTCCGGTTCCGGCTGTTCCACTGTTCCATATCCGGCTTGCTGCGGCCCCCTATAAACGTCTTTTCTTTATTTTCCGTTTCCGCCTGCATTTTCCGGTCCGCACCGTAGGACTCCAGTTCCTGTGTCAGACTGTCCTTTTCCCCAATGCGGTCATGATACCGTTTCTGTTCTTCCAGACTCTGGAACCCCTGTGCCGTAACCTTCTCAGTAAAGGTCTGAAGCCCCTGCTGATAATCCCGGCTGAGGCTTTCCAGATTTTTCCTGATTTCCAGCACGGTGGTATTCTGTTTTTCCAGCTGGATTTTCTGTTCCTGTCTGGCAGCATCCGCTGTCCTGCTCCGGTTATCAAAATCGGTTATAGCTTTACTCAGTTTCCCGATTTCCAGATTCAATACCCCCGGTGTCCGGTAGGCTTTATCTACCTTGCGTCCCAGTTCTTCCAGAAGGTTCTTCGCCTTATTGGCCTTGTCACGAAGAGGCATGTACTCCTTTTCCTTAAATTCCTGAAGATGTTTCCGCCCATCACCTGCTGTCTTCTCCGCCTGTTCCGCTGCCGTCCTGGCTTTGTCCACATCCTCCCGGGTCACCTGGTTTTCCGCGGATATGGCCGGTTCCGGATGATGCAGGGAACCGCATACAGGACAGGGCATCCCATCCTGCAGCCCTTCCGCCAGGAAAGACGCCTGTCCCCGGATAAAGCTTTCTGTCAGGGCATGTTCCACCTTGCGGGCTGTGACCGCGGTCTTTTCCACTTCCTCCTGCGTATCGGTCCTCTCTTTCAGTGTCTTTTCCAGATTCGTCAGCTGACCGGATACCTTCTCATAGGACTGACTGGCGGAAATAAAAGAATCCACATCCGGCTTTAATGCCTCCAGGGCAGCCAGACGGTTAATCCGTGCCTGTTGCTGCGGGCGTTCCCGTTCCAGCTGTTCAAACTGCTTTTCCGCGTTTTCCCAGCCGTCTCTGGCTTCCTTCTGTTCTTTTTCCGCCCTGGCCAGGTCATTTTCCTTTGTCTTCCGGTTCATGTACAGAGTAACCAGGGCTTCCCGGTCCCCGTTTAGCGCAATGGCAGCATCTATCTTCTTCAGATCCGCCCGCTTTTGGACCATCTCCCCTTCCTGCTTATTCAGTTCCTGTGCACGCTTCACGGCCTGTTCAAGACGGGAGAAGGATTCCGCCAGACGGGATGCCTCATTATAGTGACGGATGAATTCCTCATTTTCCCGCTCTTTTTTCTTCTGTTCTTCCTCCAGCTGCTTTATTTTCTTTCCTGCCTCATCCATCATGAGCTGCAACTGCTCTCTGTTTTCCGCATGCCGGGAAGCCAGAAGTGTCTGTACCTGACTGTGCGCCTGTTCTGCCTGTCCTTTCAGCTGAGATACTTCTTCCCGCAGCCGGTTTTCAATCAGTCCATAGCGCATAGTCCCAAAGAGTTCCTGCATGATATCCTGACGCTCTGTGGAATCCGCAAGGAGCAGCCTTCGGAAATCCCCCTGCGGAAGAAGGATAATCTGCCGGAACTGTTCCACGCCTATACCGATTAACTCTTCAACCCGCTGCTCCACTCCTTTTGAGGCAATCTGGCGCACTACATTTCCCTTGTCATCAATTTCCGAGAAAACCGCTTTTCCTGCTTTTTCCACCGGTTTATCCGACGGTCCGCGTTTGCGCCGCGCCAGCTGGGCAGGACTCCTGTGCACCCGGTAGTACTTTCCGCCCAGCGCAAAATCGAATTCCACAAAAGTTTCCTCTTCCAGACCGGCATACGATGAGCGCATGTTTTCCCCAGTGCGCACATCCCCGCTGGTCCGCCCGTACAGGGCATAGCACATAGCATCCAGAATCGTGGATTTACCGGCTCCGGTAGGGCCGCAGATAAGAAACAGAGTGTGGTTCCCCAGACAGGTAAAATCCAGAACCTGTTTATGGGCATATGGTCCAAACGCACTCATAGTCAGTTTCACCGGTTTCATTGTCCCACCTCCACGTCTTTAATAATGCCTGCCATATATTTTCGTTCTTCTGCCGTCATTTCCCGCTGCCGGAACTCCTTCATAAAGGTTTCCACCATATCCAGGGAACTGATCTTATTATGCAGGGAAAAGTTTCTCTCCCCCGAATCATCCCGGGTAAGGCGGCTGGTCGTGAGCATCATAATATTCGGATATACCGAACGCAGCCGGGACATGGCATCGATGACCGGTCCTTCATCCGTAAGGTCCGCGCGGATAAAGTCATCCAACCCGTCTCCTTCGCCCTTCATAAGTTCATCAAATGTACCGGAAATAATGCGCACATCGTGCCGGGCCTTCAGCGGTTCAAACCGGCAGGTGACCTGCCCTTCCTTATCGATTTCCCCGACAATGACCCCTTTCTTCTGACTGGCTTCACTGAATGAGTATTTAAGAAGGCTTCCACTGTACCGGATAACTTCGCTTCCCACCTTCTGCGGTCCATGGAGATGCCCCAGGGCGGTGTAATTATACGGTGCAAAAATATCCGCGGAAATCTGTTCCGTTCCGCCGATATCCAGCGGCCGTTCTGAGTCACTGGATGTCCCTCCCGCTACATAGGCGTGCGCCAGGGCCACCTTGCGTTTTCCTTCAGGAACCCCCTGAAGCTGCCAGGCAGAAAAGGCCCGCTGGGCCTCCTCATGAGTGTGAATGGAATCATCCTGCAGCAGATGACGGATAACCCCCGGGTCCGCATAGGGAAGCGGTACAAAATATACCTCGCCCCACGGGTCGGACAGGACAACAGGCTGAGTAGTAGACATTAGTTCCCCGCACATGTACAGTCCCTGAGCCCGCAGCAGGTCCGAAGCAAACGAAAGGCGTTCCGCGCTGTCATGATTACCGCTTATCACCACCATAGGTATATGGCGCCTGCCGCAGATTTCGGAAATCACATGATTAAACAGGTCCACGGCTTCTGCCGGCGGTACGGACCGGTCATATACATCGCCGGACAACAGAATCACGTCCGGCTTTTCTTCATCCACTAAGGGGATAAACTGGTGTTCAAGAAGCCATTCCTGTTCTTCGGTAAGATAATTTCCATAAAATAATTTTCCCAGATGCCAGTCCGCTGTATGAATAAATTTCATAAGCTCTCCTTTCCTCTCAGTCATTGCGCCAGCTTTTCAGCATGGCAATTTCTTCCTTAAATCCAGCCAGCTCATTCGGTGTCTCCAGAATAAAGGGCAGATCCTTCAGTGCCTTATCATTGATAATCCGGGCAAAGACGTCATTCCCCAGGGACCCCTGTCCGATTTTTTCATGCCGGTCCCTGTGACTTCCGATTTCATTCTTATCATCGTTAAGATGAATCGCCCGGAGCCTTGATAGTCCAAGTACCCGGTCAAACTGCGCAAGCACACCGGGAAGGTCTTCTTTTATATCGTATCCTGCATCATATACATGACAGGTATCCAGGCAGACGCCCATCAGGTCTTTTCGTTCCACCCGGTGGATGATTTCCCCCAGTTCCTCGAACGTGCGCCCGATTTCCGTTCCCTTTCCTGCCATGGTTTCCAGCAGAAATGGCATCTGTATTCGGTCGCAGTCCAGCACTTCATTAATGCAGTCGGCAATCAGGGTGATTCCTTTCTCCACCCCCTGCTTCACATGCGCTCCCGGGTGAACATTGTACAACACCCCCGGCAAAGAGGAAATTTTCATTAAATCTTCTTTCATACTCTGACAGGCAAAACGACGTACCTCTTCCCTGGCAGAAGCCGCATTCATGGTATACGCCCCATGGCATACCACCGGGCCGAATCCATGGGCCTTCATAAACTCTCCGGCGGCCGTCATATCTTCCTCATTCACCGATGCCGATGCGCCGCCCCTCGGGTTCCTTGGGAAGAACTGAAACGTATTGGCCCCCAGAGAAGCCGCACTTTTCACCATATGGAGATAACCTGACGAAACTGACAGGTGACACCCAACATAAAACATATCTGTTCCCTTTCTGTATATAAAGTTCCCTCCAAAACGGGAACTGGTAAAAAGAAATTCCCTGTGGCTATTATACCTGTTTTGCCTTGATACTGTCCGGTTTATGATATAATGAAATCGCATGTATTAGTTCATCTGAACCGTTGAAAAGAGGTATCTTATGAGACATATAACCATTCGTGCTGCTCTTTGTGCACTGGCCATTACCGGATATCTGATTCCGGCGACCTTTGCTGCAGAACCAGCCGCTGTTTCCGCAACCCAGACTGCCAGTGAGGACAGCCAGCCTGTAGACATGACCAGCGCCCTTCTCCGCGGTCTGGAATCCACCCTCCCTACTGTAGAACAGAAGGTACAGCAGGGTGACTACGCACAGGCAGAATCGCGCCTCCGTGAACGTCAGGCGCAGGAAGCAGCCTACAAAGAAGCGCAGGCTAAGCAGGCCGCTCAGCAGAAGGCAGCTGAAGAAGCTGCTAAAAAGGCCGCTGCCAAAGCCGCTGCCGAGGAAGCAGCCAGAAAGGCCAAGGAACCGCCGTCTGTTTCCCAGCGTACAGCCTCCGGCCTCTATCAGGGCACCGCTGCTGTCAACTATGATCTGGACGGAAGCTACACGGAACAGGCCTATACGTCGAAGAAGAACGATGAAAACGCTCTGCGCGTAACTTACGCACGCATCGCTATCACCAATTCCACCATTTCCAAGACCGGCGGCAATTCTACCAGTCTTCAGGACACCATAGATTCCGGTCTGAACGCAGCATTCCTGGGTACTGGAAACTCCGGTACGGATATTTCCGCTACTAAGATTTCCTCTTCTGCCCCCAATGCCATCGGTGCATTCAGCTACGGTAAGAGCACATTTGTACGCCTTACCGATTCCAGCGTAACCACCAGCGGCACCGGTTCTGCCGGCGTGGAAGTAGCTGGTGGCGGCAAGCTCAGCGCCATTAATACCCAGGTATCTACTTCCGGAACCAATGCTCCGGCTATCAATACAGGAACCAACGGCGGTATCATCACAGTAGAAGGCGGCTCCTATGCCACCACTGGTGCTGATTCCCCGGTTATCCGTGCCGCCGGAAGCGTTACTTCCAGCAAGTCATCCATGACTTCCGCTAAGGCAGAAGCTGTCCGTGTCATCGGGACCAACGCCGTAATTCTCTCCCAGACCGCTGTGGATAGCACCGGCGCACCGTATGGTGTCCTCATGACCAGTACCTCCAAAGAAGCCCTTTCCGCAGGAAATGCAGAATTTACCATGTTCGGTGGCAGCCTTACCAGCCATTCCGGCGATGGTATTGTGGTGACCAACACCAAAGCAACCATCCATCTCACCAATAACGCCACAATAACTCCTAAGGACGGATCTAATCTCCTGACGGTTACTGCCAATGATGGCAAGCGTGGCTGGGGATATGCAGGCTCCAATGGAGGGGAAGCGGATGTATTCTTTGATAACACTACTCTGTCCGGAAATATTTCTGTAGATCAGTATTCCCGCATGAATCTGATTCTTCAGAATAACTCCACCTTCACAGGCACAATCAATCTTACGGATAACGCAGCCGTTACCGCTAAGGCCAGTGAAATCAGAGCCAGTGCCAACACATCCACTGATTCCGATGAAGATACCCCATCTATCCCGGATGTAATTACCCGCAACCGCGCGGAAGTGGTCGTTGGCGCCGGTTCCACCTGGAATCTTACTGCAGATGCCCACATTTCCAGCCTTATGTGCATGGGCACCATTAATTACAATGGTCATCAGATTGTACTGGCGGATGGAACGGTTATGACCGGGGCAGAAGAAACCACAGCTGAAACAGAAAACTAAATAACACAAATAAAATCCTGACGCAGTAATGCGCCAGGATTTTTATTTCTCCTATGTCTTATTCCCCCTCCTGACAATACATCCCCTGAGAGTTTAAAATCTCCTGCAGCAGATATGTTTCTCCCTGTTCCCGTCCTGCCTCCGATTTTGCACATTTCCATCGGCTGCCCATGTCCTGTAAACCTGACCTGCTCTGCCGGCAGACATATTTCCTGTACCATTGGCATATGCATTATTCCTGTATATTTTCACTGCATAAACGTCGATCTTCCGAAAAGAATATTTAATGCTTTCCGATTTTTTCGTCCCTGATAACTGACAATTATTTAGAAATTTTCGGTATATATGCATATCCATACAAGACAGAATTGATAGTCTATTGTATACTGTATATATCCAGATTTGTCGTACAATAAAACGACTGTTATTATCCCGGAGGTTATAATGTTTCATACTCCCCGAAAAGCCGCTTTATTTATTTCTGTTCTCGGCCTGCTTTCCGTCACAACGACAGGCCTGTATTCTGTTCACGCCGAGGAACCGGCCATGATAGCTTACCATGAGCACCGGGAAAGCCATACCACATCCCGCGAAACGACCACCTGGAGTGAAAAAACGAGTACATCTAAAAAGTCCACCAGCCACTCCACTTCCGTTAATGTACCGGATGCGGGAATCATCGCCGGAACCGTTCTTTTTTCCGGACTGGAGAAATCCTCACTCACTCATTTTGCAGAGGGCTATGAAGATTCTCAGCCGGCCAGCCATGGGGCCCTGGCTTCTATTCAGGACAAGAAAGGAAAATGGGGACTGGTTGGCATGGATGGCACTCTGTCCGTAGCACCTGCCTATAAGTCCATTTCCTACCAGGGGCATGGATTATTTTCCGTAACCGGAAAAAAAGGGGTAAAATATATTACCTCCCATGGCACAGTCCCGGACTCCCTGCCCCCGGTATGGGATGATTCGGCAGAGTTCATTGCCTATCGGGAAAATGGACGCTGGGGATTCAAAAATCCACAGGGCCATGTGGTTATTACTCCCAGATACAAAGATGCGTATACCAATTTCCATGAAGGAATTGCCTTTGTCAAAGATGAAGACGGCCATAAGATAGCCATCAACAATAAGGGAAATTTCCTGTTTGAAGCACCTTATGATGCCATTTACCCTTTCCACAATGGTCTGGCCGAAATAAGAAGGAATGTGCACTCCTTCAGCTGGAGCAGTCTGGCCGGTGCTGCTGTGGTTGGCTCTCTCACTCATGCTCATTATGATGAAGATGCAGACTATGGACTATCCCGTAAGGACATAAAACGAGGGTATATCAATACTCAGGGGCAGGAAATCTTTGACAGCCGCAGTGATTCCGTGTATCCTATGACGCCTTATGGTACCTTCATCCGGGACAAGGGCCAGATTCGATTTGCTGACCGCAGTGGAAAAACAATTTTCGGACCTGGACCATACGATGTGGACGATACCACATTCGCCATGAAGGAAGGTCTTGCTGCACTGGAAAATGACCAGACGGATAAGATGGGTGCCATCAGCCTGGTTACCGGAGAGACCGTAATTCCTTTCGCTTATGATGAAGTTCGTTTCCTTGGAAGTGACCGGGTGGAACTGGACACAGGAAATACGCATGTCCTGGCCAGCGTTTCCACCGGCAGAGCCATCATAAGTCTCCCGGAAGACAGCGATATACTCCCGTTTGGAAATCAGTCGGTTACCTGGGTAATCGGTGATGATAAAAAGGATTTTACCCTGCTTTCTGTGGACGGCCAGACACTGGCACACTTTACAGGAAATCAGATTAAGGAGGTCACCCCGTTCCACCATGGGTTCTCCCGGGTAAAGACTGACATGGGCACCGGTCTGATGGATGAAACCGGAGCCTGGGCACTCCCACCGCAGTATCGTACCATTCACTTCTACAGCTAATCTCCTACTCTGTTCCGAGCAGAAGGGCGAGAATATACTTCACATATTCTCATCCTTCTGCTTTTTTGCTGTCTCTTCCGGCTCATTCCCAGTGGGGCCTTACCCTATTCATTTAAACTATGGATAAGCACAGAATATATATACATTGACATAGTCAGCCTGAAAAACCATACTATGAAATATTACAGAAATTGCAGGGTTCTCTCAGAGGACCAGAAAGGTGATAATATATGACTCAGCTCAGCAATCGTTCCGCTCATTTTTCAGATTCCGTAATTCGCCGTATGACCCGGGTAGCCAGTCAGTATGGCGCTGTCAATCTTTCCCAGGGATTTCCGGATTTTGCCCCACCGGTAGAAATTACCAACCGTCTTGCCGAGGTTGCCCATACGGGACCTCATCAGTATGCCATTACCTGGGGCGCTCAGAATTTCCGCGAAGCTCTGGCCAGAAAGCAGAAGCATTTTTCCGGCATTTCCTATGACCCGAACAGCGAAATCACAGTCACCTGCGGAAGCACAGAAGCTATGATGGCGGTTATGATGGCCATCATCAACCCGGGTGATAAGGTGGCCATTTTCTCCCCGTTCTATGAAAACTATGGAGCCGACACCATCCTCACTGGCGCCCAGCCGGTATACATTCCTCTTGTGCCGCCGGATTTCCACTTCGACGCCAACCAGCTGGAAGACGCTTTCCGCCAGGGAGCAAAGGCACTGATTCTCTGCAATCCATCCAACCCATGCGGCAAGGTATTTACCAGAGAGGAACTTCTGGTCATTGCTGACCTGGCAAAGAAATACGATGCGTACGTGGTAACCGATGAAGTATATGAACACATTCTCTATGCTCCGCACAAGCATGTATATATGGCTTCTCTTCCAGGCATGAGAGATCGCACCATTGTATGCAATTCCCTGTCCAAGACGTATTCCATCACCGGATGGCGTCTGGGATATGTTCTGGCCAATCCTGAAGTGACTGACCGGGTAAAGAAGGTGCATGACTTCCTTACGGTTGGTGCTGCCGCGCCGCTTATGGAAGCCGCAGTAACCGGCCTGAATTTCGGGGATGACTACTACCGGGACCTGCAGGCTCATTACACCCATATGAAGAATCTTTTCGTAGGCGGGCTGAAAAATCTGGGATTTACCGTCACGGAACCGCAGGGTGCCTACTATGTGCTCATGGACGTATCGGAATTCAATGTTCACGATGATTATAAGTTCGCCGAATGGATGACCCGGGAAGTCGGAGTCGCCACCGTTCCAGGCTCCAGTTTCTTCAAAGAAGATGTACACAATTTCGTCCGCTTCCACTTTGCAAAGCAGGACGCTACATTAAACGAAGCACTGAACCGCCTGGAATCCCTGAGAGAAAAGGCAAAGAGCGTTCATTCTTTCTAACCTCTGAATTCTGTCTTTCAGCAAAAAAGAGAAGCTCCCCCAACCCATAGGGAGCTTCTCTTTTTTATGCCTTCCCGGCCATTATTCTTTTTCCTGGTCTTCCTGTTTTGTCTCCGGCTTTGGCTGTACAGTGACCAGCACCTTATCAATTCGACGGTTATCACAGTCCACAATCTCAAAGGTATATGGGCCATAGGTAATTTTTTCTGCTTCCTTCGGAATATATCCAAACCGATAGGTCAGAAAACCGCCAAGTGTCTTATAGTAATCTTCCGCTTCACCAGGAAGTTCATCTTCAATATGGAAATAGTTCCTGAAATCATCAATGGTGCAGAGTCCTTCCACGAGCCAGGAATGTTCATCCCTCTGCAGAATCTTATTCTTTTCTTCTTCCACATCTTCCTGATCCCCGGGAACATCGCCCAGTATCTGTTCCAGTACATCATGCAGGGTGACCATGCCGGTGAGAATACCATATTCATCAATGACCATGGCCTCATGTGTACCCTGTTTCTTAAATGTACCGAGCACCTTATCCAATGTCAGTGTTTCCGGAATCAGCACCGGTTCATACAGGCACTTCTTTATGGACTCCTTAAGGGGCCAGCGCCCCTGGCTCTGATGCTGATCCAACAGGATATCTGTGGTAGTTACCAGCCCGCAGAATTTGTCCAGTGAACCTTCTCCCACCAGCAGGCGGTAATGTTCATTTTCTTCCAGCTCGGTCCACAGCTTCTCATCGCTGTCTTCCAGGTCCAGCCATTTCAGTTTGCTTCTCGGCGTCATACAGTCTTCCGAGGTGAGGTCGTTCATCTGGAATACCCGGTCAATAATTTCCGGTTCTTCCTTATCAAATGTCCCCATACGGGCGCCCTGATGGAGAAGCACCATGATTTCATCTTCAGAAACCGGCTTTTCCCCGGACATATGAATACCCAGAGCGGAAACCACCACCTTGGTAGACCAGGAGCAGAAGGAAACTATCGGTTTAAATGCTGTGGAAATCCAGATCATAGGGCGCGCTACAACGCAGGCCGCCTTTTCCGGAATAGCAATGGCAATCCACTTCGGCACCAGTTCCCCGATAATCAGAGAAAAATAGGTAACCAGTGCCATGACAATGAACAACGCCAGGCCGCTGGCATACGGACGCACCGCTGGAAACTGTTCCAGAAATCCAGCTACCGGTCCGGACAGAGACGCTCCGGAAAACATACCGGTAAGGATACTGATGGTCGTAATACCTACCTGAATAGTGGAAAAAAGTTCTTCTGTGTGATGGGAGACTTCCAGAGCCGCCCTGGCATTCTTATTGCCATCCTTTGCCAGCTCTGCCAGTTTTGTCTTTCTGGCCCCCACAATGGCGATTTCCGCCAGGGAACAGAATCCGTTCGCCAGCACAAGAAGAATCAATACCAGTAACTCGGGCCATAAAGGGCCTCCACTTTCCATAAACGCAATAACCTCCTGTATACAACTTATAATTTATCAGTATTAGTAATTATACCATAATAAAAAAACAAACTAAACCGCCAGCCTCCATCGAATCTGCAGGCCCGGCTATGCTGTATAAAAGGCGGACTCCCAACTGCGCAGGATGTTCCGCCTCTTTTAACTATATCTTATATTTAATGGCCTGATGGATAGCTTCCAGCATCTGTCCAAGGACCTCTTCCGGCGTTCCCCGGTTATCAATGATAATATCCGCTGAGTCCCGGTAAGCCTTCCGGCGTTCCCGGTACAGGTCAAACACTTTCTGCGGCCCGTCCTTAAGGAGCGGCCGACTCTCCACTTCCACATCGTTAACGATGTCATCCACCGGCCGGTCAATAAGAAGTATCAGCCCGTTCCGACGAAGATTCTCTACGTTCGCGGTCCGTTTCACCACGCCGCCTCCGGTGGAAATTACGATGCCCTGTCTGTCTGCCAGTTCCCGGATAGTCCGTTCTTCCGCATCCCGGAATGCCTTCTCGCTTTCTGCGAAGAAGCTGGAAATTGTCCGTCCTTCCCGCTCTTCCAGATAATCATCCGCATCCACAAAGGGACGGTTCAGTTCTCTGGACAGCGCACGGCCAAACGTGGTTTTCCCGCTTCCCGGCATGCCGATAAGTACTATATTTTTCATGACATCATTTCCTTTACTATGGCCTGCACGGTGTCCTCGGAAATATCTCTGTCCATCCATATTTCCTCCGCTGCCACCGCCTGCATGACCAGCATATACATACCGTTTATTCTGTCGCCCCGGGCATCCTTCAGAAGCTGTGTTTCCGCCGGATTGTAGATAATATCCACCACCTTGGGGAATCTGGCAGTTATCTCTGCCGGTACCGGGGATACGCCCATATGAGGATACATGCCCACCGGGGTCGCGTTCACCAGAAGCCACGGATTGGGTGCAGAAGGAACCCAGTCGTATCCGCGGATGACCGCGTGCCGCGCTCTGGCAAATGCCTCAAATTCGCTGTCTATATGGTCCGGATGCCGGCTGATAACGGCGATATCCTGCGCCCCTTCATCGGCAAGACACTGAATAATGGCCCGGGAAGCTCCGCCATGCCCCAGTACAACGGCTGAACGCCCTTTCATGTCGCAGTGAATGCGTGCCAGTGTCCGTTTAAACCCAGTGTAATCCGTATTATATCCGATGAGACATCCATTTTTTCTGGCAATGGTATTTACTGCCCCGATAGTCTTTGCTTCCGGGGACAGTTCATCCAGAAAGGGAATGACCGCCACCTTATAGGGGATGGTTACGTTAAGTCCATCATAGTCGGCCAGCATACGGGGAAGCTGTTCTTCCAGCTCTGCCTCCGGCACTTCCAGGAGTTCATACGTGGACTGGCACCCTTCCTGCCGAAACAGCGACTCATGTATTTTCGGTGACATACTATGCCCCAGCACTTTGCCAAGCAATCCCAGTTTCATGACTCCTCCTTATGTGTATATGACGGATAATTACCAAGAATTTTAAAATATGTGCTCATAGATTCAATCCCCCGCAGTGTCTGCGCATTAGCCGGATTTCTGAGTTTTCCCATAACATCGATATGAAAAAAATATTCGAATGGCTTGCCTTTAATGGGACGTGACTCCAGGTGCGTCATATTCATACCGCCGTAGAAAAAATATCCCAGTACATGATAGAGTGCCCCCGATTCGTGGCGTACAGATAATACCAGAGTAATCTTATCCGCATCATCAGCAATTTCCATAGCCGGTCCAATGATAAAAAACCGGGTATAGTTGCTGCTGTTGAACGCAATCGCATCCTTCAATACCTGAAGCCCATAAAGACGACCTGCCGTCCGGCTGGCCACAGCGGCCTGGTTCTTCTTTCCTTCTCTGGCCACCTTTTCCGCGCTCTGCGCTGTGGAAAAATAAGGCTGCTGCTTCCAATTTCTCTTCTCCATAAAGAATTCCCTGCACTGGGCAAACCCCTGCGGATGAGAATACACCGTATCGATATCATCCAGTGTGGCCCCCGGGACACCGAGCAGCACATGCTCAATCTTCACCATCTGCTCTCCCACAATGGCGCAGTCGTAATGCTGGATCAGATCATATACTTCCGTAATGCCGCCGGTGGATGAATTTTCCATGGGCACTACCCCATAATCCGCCTGACCTTCCCGTACTGCTTTCACCACATCTTCAAACAGAGGACAGAAAATGACTTCCTTTTCCCTGTTTCCAAACTGTTTTTCCATGGCTTCATAGGTGTAGGCACCTCTGGCGCCATAGCAGGCTACGCGCAGTTTTTTATTTCCCATAGGACAGCCTCCTGTCGGTAAGGAGACGGTCCAGTACCACCAGAGCGGCTGCATTTTCAATCACCGGGATGGCCCGTGGCACAATGCACGGGTCATGGCGCCCGCCCACAGAAAGCAGGGTATCTTCCTTTTTCTCAATATCCACCGTATGCTGCCGTTTACCGATAGAGGCAGTAGGCTTCACTACTGTCCGGAACAATACCGGGGCTCCGCTGGTGATCCCACCCAGGAGCCCACCATTGTGGTTAGACAAACTTTCCACCCGGCCGTCATGATAATGCATGGCATCGTTGGCCTGTGATCCATATAAACGGCTGAACCTGAATCCATCACCGAACTCCAGCCCCTTTACCGCCGGGATAGAGAACATCATATGGGCCATGCAGCTTTCCAGGGAATCAAAGAACGGGTCTCCAAGTCCTGCAGGAAGTCCGCAGAGGATGCATTCCACAATGCCACCGGTAGAATCTCCTGCTTTCTGCGCCGTCAGTATCTGTGCTTCCATCGCCTGTCCGGCTTCTCTGTCCAGCACAGGAAGTCTCATGGAATCCAGAGATTCCAGTACCTGACGGTCTTCCCCCATGGGATTAAACGACCGATCAGGAATCCCATGAACTTCCAATGCATGAGCTCCCACATACACTCCTTCCTTCTCAAGGACCTGCCGGGCAATGGCTCCAGCGAAGGTAAGAGGCGCCGTGATACGGCCAGAGAAATGACCGCCGCCTCGATAATCATTATATCCATGATATTTTACATATCCGGTATAATCCGCATGTCCCGGGCGCATCTTGCTCTTCAGTTCTCCATAATCCCTGGAATGCTGGTTTTCATTCCGAATTTCCATGGCTAGCGGTGTACCTGTGGTATACCCATTAAAGTATCCGGACAGTACAGTAAAACTGTCCTTTTCCCTTCTCGGTGTCGCCAGCGGGGAACTTCCCGGGGCGCGGCGTGCCATTTCCTTCTTTACCCGCTCCCAGTCAATCGCGATTCCAGGAGGCAGTCCATCGATAACCGCACCGATGCCCGTGCCATGAGACTCCCCAAACAGAGTCACCCGTATGGTTTCTCCCCAGGTATTACTCATAATTGCATTGCCCTCCTGTCTTTACAAAATCATCCCAGAAACGTGGATAGGATTTTCTCACACTGTCAGCTCCGTCGATAGTAAGCCGCCCATTAATAGCGGGAGATATGGAAGCCAGGGCCATGGCTATCCGGTGATCGTTCCAAGAAGAAACAGCACCGCCATGAAGCGGCGCCCCTCCATGAATTATCAGTCCGTCGTCCTTTTCTTCCACTCTGGCTCCCAGGCGGGAAAGTTCCACCGCCATAGCATGCAGCCGGTCGCATTCCTTGAGGCGTACCCTTTCTGCATGAACGATTTCCGTGGTTCCTTCACTGACTGCTGCCAGCGCCGCCATAACCGGCACCAGATCCGGTACATTTTCCGCATCCATGACAATGCCGTGAAGCCGGCTCTTTCCGGCGCACAGACCTTCTCCGGTTTCCTCAATGCATCCGCCCATACGGCGAAGCAGGGAAACGATGGCCTTATCCCCCTGGAGGGAATCCACGGACAGGCCTTTAAGTGTGATTGGCCCGCCCAGAAGCCCGGATGCCAGCCAGAAGGCTGCCTGCGAAAAATCCCCTTCCACAGCAAAGTTTCCGGCCTTATAAGTCTGATTACCCGAAATCTCATACTGTCCTCTTCCGGTTTCATTCACCGTAATGCCATGTCGGGCCAGAGTATCCAGCGTCATCTTTACATAACTTTCTGACTCCAGCGGCGTGGTGCTGACCAGGCGGGAATTCCCTTCAAGCAGCGGCAAGGCAAACAGCAGCCCGGTGAAAAACTGGGAGCTTACATTTCCTGACAGGGCATACGTCCCCGGCAGCAGCCGCCCTTTTACATACAGCGGCAGTCCGTTCTTCCCCTTCCAGGTAATCCCTTTTTCATCAAATATCTGATAGTACGGCGAAAGAGGACGTTCAGCCAGTCGCCCTTCGCCGGTATATGTCACTTTATTGCCTGATACGAGCCCCAGCGGGATAAGGAAACGGAGCGTAGAACCGGATTCTCCCGCGTGAGCCGTCACCGGTTTCTCCTGCGCCTTCAAGCCTCCCTTTATCAGGAGTGTCGTCCCTTCTGTCCCTTCCTGCCTCTGGATACTGGCTCCCAGGAGGGAAAGTATGCGCACGGTAGCCTCAATATCCTGAGACCAGCTTACTCCGGTAAGCCGGCTCTCCCCATGAGCCAGTGCCGATGCGATGATTTCCCGATGGGTCATACTTTTAGAGGAAGGAATCCGGATCTGCCCTTCCAGGCGTGTTGGCGTAATGGTCACCTTCATAAGGCATCCTCTCCTGTCACAATATAGCGGGAAAGCTCTTCTGTATCTACCGGAAGAAGTTCCGCTTCTCCAATACGGGGAATGGTTACCAGGGTAATCCGGTTCCCCCTTCTCTTTTTGTCATGCATAATTTCGGGAATCAGTCTGGCGGCCTCCACCGGTACCGTTACAGGAAGAGACAGCTTTTCCAGTACCTTCTTCATCCGCGCTGCCGTCCCTTTTTCTGTAAGCCCCATCCGTTCTGTCTGCTCGGTAAGAAGAGCCATACCAATAGCCACCCCTTCCCCATGCGTATAGGTCTCATAGTGGAAATACCGTTCCACCGCATGGCCTATGGTATGCCCGAAATTAAGAATCTGACGGAGATTCTGTTCTTTTGCATCCGCTTCTACCACCCGGGCCTTCTGCTGCACACTGGCACAGATAATGTCTTCCATATGGGCTTCCAGGTCCGCTTCGTTTTCCATAGACTCAAACAGAGAAAACAAACGGCTGTCCCCAATGCATCCATACTTTACCGCTTCGGCCAGTCCATCATGAATAAACCGGGCCGGCAGCGTGCTGAGTAAATCCGGATCAATGAAGACTCCTCTGGGCTGATAGAAAGCTCCGGCCAAATTTTTACCTGCCGGCAGATCCACAGCCACCTTCCCTCCTACCGAGCTGTCAATCTGTGCCAGTATAGTGGTAGGAACCTGAAAGAACGGAATACCCCGCATATAGGATGCTGCTGCATAACCGCCCAAATCACCAGGCACACCGCCGGAGAGGGTCACCAGCGCATCTTTACGTGTCATTTCAAAATCGGCCATGGCATTGAGCACATCTCCAAATACAGAAAGATTCTTGCTCGTTTCTCCTGCCGGTATGGTGATAATCCGAACGGTAAATCCGGCGTCTTCCAGAATCCGGCGGAACCGTTCTCCGTAAAGGGGCCCTACATGGTCATCAGTGACCACGGCGATTTTCTCCGCATCAGTAAGACGGCGTATCTTTCTTCCCGTATCTTCCAGAAGTCCCCTCCGGATTTCCACGGTATATGAATCTTTCCCAAGATGTATATCAACGGCTGCCATGATGTATCATTTCCCTTCTTCTTCTCCGGGCCTCTGTGAAAAACTCACAAAGCGCTTCCGCATCCTCTGTCTCCAGCGCTTTCCTGAGCTTGCAAAGAGACTCCTGAAAAGAGTCCATTTCTGCTAAAATCTTATCCCGGTTTGACAGGAACAGGCTTGTCCAGAGCCGGCCATTTATATCTGCCACCCGTGTGGCATCCGTAAAGGAACCTCCGATAAACATTCCGGTATCCTTCTCATAAGATTCACTGTTCATCAGAGAAGCCGCCACTGCATGTGGGAGACCGCTGGTGTAAGCGATGAACCGGTCGTGCTCCTCCGCCGTAACCCGGGGAATATGTTTTGCCCCCAGGGCTCTGGCGAGCCGGGCAATGAGTTCCAGGTGTTCCGGCTCATTTTCCTTTTCCGGGATGAGTACATAATTGCAATTATTAAAAATCGTCCCATCCGCCTGCGCCAGTCCGGCTCCTTCCCGGCCACACATAGGATGTGCGGATATAAAGTCCATTCCTGGCGGGAGCAGCTCCCGTATACGGGGCCAGTTGTGATCTTTCACTCCGGCAATATCCGTGAGTACGGCTCCTTCTTTCAGCCAGTCCCCATGTTCCTTAAGGAAGGCCAGTGTTCCCTTCACTGGTGTACAGAAAATCACAATATCCGCTTTCTTCAGATCCTGTGGATTAACAGACTGTACCAAGCCCATTCTCAGCGCCTGTTCTGCGGTTTCCTCTGTTCGGTTAAATCCGATGACAAAACACCCCAGCTCAGTGAGCCGTTCTGCAAAAGAGCCTCCCATCAGCCCCAGTCCGATAACGGCAACCGGCCTGTTTTTAAAGTCACTGTTCATAATCATCCACCTGTTGTAATGATAGCACGGGTCATACGACACCGTATATCTCTCCATTTACAAAACAGGGCGCCTGATTAAGACGCCTTGTTTTTTCCCGAACCGATTATAATTCTCTGCCCACAATAGGAGCCAGCTGTCTTAACCGGCCCATAAGGTGGTCAAAGGTTTCCGGAGTAATGGATTCTGCCCCATCACACCATGCGTGTTCCGGATCATTATGAACTTCACACATAATACCATCTGCACCAGCAGCAATGGCTGCCATGGCCATGTCTTCTACCATCCAGCGATGGCCGGTAGCATGGCTTGGATCTACAATAACCGGCAGGTGGCTTCTGCGCTTAACTACCGTAACGGCGGACAAATCCAGAGTATTTCTTGTCGCCTTTTCAAAGGTGCGGATACCGCGTTCGCAGAGAATGACATTCTGGTTGCCTTCTGACATGATATATTCTGCACTCATGAGCCATTCATCAATCGTAGCGGAGAGGCCGCGCTTTAACAGTACCGGCACATTGAGACGACCTACAGCACGAAGCAAATCGAAATTCTGCATATTTCTTGCCCCAATCTGAATCAGATCCACCTTCTTTTCCAGGAAGGTCCCAATCTTATCTGCACTCATCAACTCAGTAACTACTGGCAGCTGTACATCCTTCGCCGCTTCAATGAGCATATCCAGTCCCTTTTCCCGGAGTCCCTGGAAAGAGTATGGAGATGTTCTGGGCTTGAATGCGCCACCACGCAGAAGAGATGCGCCGGAATTCTTAACTGCCTGTGCCACGGTATGAATCTGTTCCGGAGTTTCAATGGAACATGGTCCGGCCATAACCACCAGCTTCTTTCCACCTACTTTGACCCCGCTTACATCAATAATGGAATTCTGCGGATGGAAAGAACGGCTGGCACGCTTGTATGGTTCCTGTACTCTCATTACTTTTTCTACCCATTCATTACCAAGGAAATCGCGTTCATCCAGCTTGAATGTATCTCCAATAAGCCCGAGTACCACCTTACTTTCCCCCTGGCTGCGAGACACTTTGAATCCTCTGTTGTTCAACTCAGTTTCCAGGTTTTCCACTGCTGTGAGCGGTGCATTCTGCTTCATAACGATAATCATAAAATCCTCCTCTGCCGGTTAAGGCACCTTCAATACTACACTTTACTTCAGATATGAAACTCTAACCGCTCATTATTACAAGCCCATCCTTACAAAAAAAAGCAGGCTCGCCTGAGCCTGCTTTTCTTAAAACGATACGATTCTATCTGAAAAGACCATGTGACTCAGCACGTAACGGGTATGCAAAAAATCCGAAGCCATAAAAATAGCTCCAGTCATAGTTTACGTATGCAAGTCCCATAGTATTCATTGGCTGTGTCATCATAATCTCTCCTTTCCTGTTAGAGTTAAAGTAAGTATAGACACTTTTAAATTTGTTGTCAAGAGGAAAAATCAAAAGATGGGCAACGCTCATACTCATGGACCATAAACCTCATAGCAGGCCTGCCTTCCATCAGCAAGGGATTAAGCAGGAATGATGAAGCATTATCCTTTCTCCACCAGAACAGCTATGCCATTTTCAAATCCGTGCAATTTCTGAAGATTTGCCGGAAAAACCCAATGGGGCAAAAAAACGACTTCCATTTAGAATCGGAAGTCGTTTTTTTGCTTTTTAGATATTCGCAGAATCTGCCCCTCGCAATTCCCGGAGAATTGCACAACTCTGTCTGAAGTTTGTTAAGACACAACCTTATGCGCCAAAGGCTCATACAGTCATACGAATTTCTTCAGAACTCGTCCCCCATAAGCACCAGCGTATTCACTCAGTATCCCAGCTTTTCCAGCCACTGATTCAGGTCTTCCGCCTTCTTGGGCGTGTTTATAAAATAATGATCCTTAATCTGTGCCCCCGGAGCATGTATTTCCAGATCGGTCAGACTTTGTCCCATATCCCCCTTCGGGGATCCTGCCACGGGAATCAGGTTCACACCGGTAAGATTGGTTTCCTGCAAGAAGGTAAATACCGGCATCGGCATAGTACCCCACCAGAGCGGATAGCACAGGAATACGGTCTTATAGCTGTTGGCATTGGGAATCTTTGTGGCAATAGGTGGCAAAGTGTGGTTAACCGCTTCTTCCCTGGCAGCCTGCATGGCCTGTTTAAGATCCACCGGGAACGGAACCTGACGGCGAATTTCCACTATGCGGCCTCCGGTCTTGCTGGCAATGGCTTCTGCCACATGCCCCATAATATCGGAATCCGAATAATACACGATAAGCACATTCGGATTTTTCGCTGTTTCTTCACTGGCCGTCTGCGTCTCCGTATTTCCCAGACTGCATGCCGTAAGCACTGCCGATAAACATACCGCTAATATAATGGTTATCCATTTTTTCATAAGCCTGACCCCCTGACTGCCGTTTCCAATCTGCCTGTATATTGTTTCACTTATTATCTTACACCAACCGGAGCTATTTCATAATAGGGGAGATGACTGTTTTTTCTGATTTCTTTTCTTTTTCCTTCAGTTCCTGTTCCACCCACAGGCCCCGCCGGATTGCTCTTTCTCCAAACTGTTCCTGCAGCGCATCCACCACGGCCGCCGCCTTTCCCTTCCTGTCACGGCTTTCACTGAAAAGATTCATCATACCTTCCCCTTCCACAAGACGGGATGCGGTCACCCCGACAAGCCGGACGCCTTCGCTGAGCGGAATCCGCTGAAGGAGAATCCTGGCCGCCTTTTCAATATCCTCTGCCAGCCGGGTGGGTTCGCTCAGTGTCATAGACCGGGTAAGCGTGCGGAAGGAAGCAAAACGTATTTTAAGCGTCACCGCCTGCCCGGACAATCCCTTTTTCCGGAGCCTTCTGGCTACCACATCACTGTGCAGCGCAATCTGGCGTTCTATGTCCTCCCTGTCAAAGATATCTTCCTCCATTGTCGATTCATCACCAATGGACTTGACCTCCCGCTCCGCTTCCACAGGACGGGAATCTATCCCCAGCGCCAGCTGATGAAACAGTACCGCCTGATTCCCCAGCACTTTTCGCAGCTGAGATACTGGCGCATTCTGCATATCCCCTATGGTCTCAAACCCCATCTGCTGCAGCCGACGGGCAGTTACCGGCCCTACACCCCATAGTTTCCGCACCGGAAGCGGAGCCAGAACCGCCCGCTCCCTGCCATAGGGAATGATGAACAGCCCGTCAGGCTTTCCCATATCACTGGCCATCTTAGCCAGAAATTTGTTTGGTGCAATGCCTACCGATGCTACCAAACCAGTTTTCTCCCTGATTTCCGCCTTAATCGCCCTTCCAATGGCTCCCAGTGTTCTGTATTGACTTCCCATACCTGATATGTCCATAAACGCTTCATCCAGGGCAATAGGCTCAATAGCATCGGCGTAGTGAAGCATAATGGCATGAATCTCATCCGATACAGCATGATATACACCAAAGCGCGGTTCCACAAAAATCCCATCAGGACACCGGCGCTTTGCCTCGCTGATGGACATGGCGGAATGCACCCCATAAGCCCGTGCCTCATAGGAAGCCGTAGCAGCCACACTCCGTTTCCCCTTTCCGCCTACAATGACAGGCTTACCTCTCCATTCCGGATGATCCCTCTGTTCCACCGACGCATAGAATGCATCCATATCCACGTGCATAATCCACCGCCTGTGTCCTGCCATCCTTCATCACCTCATTCAGTAGTTCCAGTTTCTCGGTACATAAATGTCCTTATACAGGGAAATGGCCCGATTGTCAGTCAGTCCGGAAATATAATCCGTCACCGCCTGGCTGAGACTGTCCGCACAGCGGATAAACTTTTCCGGCAGTTTCTCCTCATGCTTCATGAAATAATGGTACAGACAGGTCACTACATGATATCCCCTTTCCCTGTCAGGAATCATTACCGGAGCAATATATACATTGTCAAACATAAACTGCCGGAGAAGCAGAAGCGTCCTGTCCCCTTCTTCAGACATGCACAGCGTAGTTCCCATCCGGGAATGGGCAATAAGATCCATAACCATGGACGTAATCATTTCCGAATGGGTACGCCCGAATCTCTCCTGCACCTCTTTCGGCAGATCATCGGCAGTGAGGAGTCCACAGCTTTCCGCATCATCAAAATCGTGGCACAGGTAAGCTATGCGGTCTGCATATTTTACCAGCCGGCCTTCCATAGTTTGGGCCGGTTCTGTGCCGGTATGGTGCAGAATACCATCTCTTACCTCCCGGGTCAGGTTCAGTCCTTTCCCATTCTTTTCCAGATGTTCCACAATCCTCACGCCCTGTTCATTATGTCGGAAATGACCGCATGCATCATTTAATGCAGATTCCCCTACATGACCAAACGGCGTATGTCCCAGATCATGGCCCAGGGCGATAGCCTCTGTGAGATCTTCATTAATCTGAATGGCTCTGGCCACAGTTCTGCCAATTTGCGCTACTTCCAGAGTATGAGTCATGCGGGTTCGGTAATGATCTCCTTCCGGTGCAATATAGACCTGTGTCTTATGCTTCATGCGCCGGAAAGAATTACTGTGCAGAATCCTGTCCCGGTCCCGCTGAAACGCTGTGCGCACCGGACATGGTTCTTCTTCCCTGTCACGGACCGCATTCACGGCCAAGGCTGCTTCCGGTCGGAGAATCTGCTTTTCCAGGTTTTCCCATCGTTCACGAATAGACATGAAGTACCTCCCTTATTCAGACTATAAACGGATCTTTTCCGGGAAAAGCCGTTTTTGATCATAAAAGAAATAACCGCGCCATAAAGGCGCGGTTGTCTCAGTTTCCAAAAATATCCTTCCCATCTTTGCCGTTAGCCGGCTTATCCTTACTGTATTTCACATAACGACATATGCATTTATCCTTCAGTCTGTACAGTTTCGGGATAAAAGCAAGAAGATTTTCGAATGTGGATTCATTTATGGAATATTTGGTCCAGAGTCCGTCACGGCGTGCATTGACAACCTTTGCCTCAATCAGGATCTTCATATGATAGCTCAACGTGGACTGAGACAGGGTAAAGTTACTCAGAATATCGCCGGCGGACATCTCCCTGCATGAAAGCATATCCACGATGCAGAGCCTGGTTTCATCAGACAGCGCTTTAAAAACCACGGCATAATCTTTGTAATATAATTCCTGAGCCATTCTGCTAACCTCTTTGCTTTAGTTCTACAACATTGATATCTATCAATATAGCATATCGAAAATCTGGACCTTTGTCAATTTCAGCCCCATCAGAAAAAGGAGGCACAGGCCTCCTTCTTCTCAGTATTTATTGCCATACAGCTGTTTGTTCTTTTCTATGATTTCGATAATCCGGGATGCGGTTTCTTCAATCGCTTTGTTGGATACATCGATAACCATGCAGTGCAGTCTCCGCATAACCTCTTTGGCATACATCAGTTCTTCCTGAATCCGGGACAGATCGGTGTAATTGGCCGAACCGGAAAACCCCAGTGCCTTGATGCGTTCCGTACGTATGGTATTAAGCTTAAACGGATCAATGATAAGCCCGATAACCTTGTACGGCGGTACTTCAAATATTTCCGGTGGAATCGGTACTTCCGGAACCAGCGGAAGGTTGGCTGCCTTATAGGACTTATTCGCCAGATACATGGAAAGTGGGGTCTTGGATGTACGGGAAACCCCTACCAGCACCACATCGGCCTTTTTGAAACCGGATGGGTTCTTTCCATCATCATATTTTACAGCGAATTCAATGGCTGCCACACGCTTGAAATATTCCTGGTCCAGACGGTGGATAATGCCAGGTTTCATACGTGGACGGCTGTCAGTCACATTGGACACCATGTTCAGCATAGGCCCCAGAATATCCACATACTGCACATGTTCTTCTCTGGCAATCTTTTCAAAGCTCTCCCGAAGTTCCTGGGACACCAGGGTATGACATATGACACCACCATTGGAAGCTGCTTCTTCAATAATATTGCGAATCTGTTCCGTATGTCTGACAAAAGGAATACGCACAATATCCATGGCATCCTGATCAAACTGGCTGATTGTCGCCTTTGCCACTTTTTCGGCAGTTTCTCCGATGGAGTCAGAAACTACATACAGCGTTTTGGTCTCGCTCATAATTATCTGCCCTTGCCCTTCCCAAGCTTAAGGAACAAACGGGTAATGTTGGTCTTGGACAAACGTCCGCAGAGCGCATATTTCTTTACCCCATTGTCTTCTTCTATCGTGATGACCGGGAGACAGTCAATTTCAAAGTCGATGAGCTTCTGAGCCACATCCACCATGCTTTCCTCCGGTGTAGCAAAAATCATCTTGGACTTGGATGTCATAACCATGGAAATCGGCATGCTCTGCAGATTTTCTCTGCCCATTGCCGCCTTCAGCAGATCCTTACGGGACACAACGCCCTGTACATCATCCTGTGTACCAATGAAGACGGTACCGATGTCCCTTGTGAACAGGAGTACGGCTGCGTCATATGCACTGGCGGTTACCGGTACAAGAGCCGGTTTGGACATGCACTCTGCTGCAGTACATTTCCGTATTTCCATAGCTGCCGGATCCTCTCCGCCGCCAAGGTAGTAATACCCCAGACGACGACGTGCAGCAATGATTTCTCCTGACAATAAAACCGCCAAATCTCCACGCAGTGCACTTCTGGTTACATGGAGACGTTCTGCGATCTGTTCTCCTGTAATGGGGCCATTTTCGCGGACAATATCCGTAATTTCCTTCTGTCTTTCTGTAAGTCGCATTGTCTCATCTCACTTTCTTAAGCCCCATGGCAGGAGCTCATATCAATTTACTCAAATGACGACAAAGCCGGAACTACATGTGTAGTTCCGCTTCGTCATAAGGAAGTGTGCCTTCCCGCTTATCCTGTTTACCAGGTGTAATCTTCTACTTCCTTGATTCCGCGGCCGGTTGCTGCATCCAGCATGAGGCGCTGTTCAATGCGTGCAGCATTTCTCTTGGTTGCCTTAACCATATCCGGGTTTACGGATACATAGTCGATACCGCTCTTAATGAGGAATTCAGTGAATTCCGGATATACGGACGGAGCCTGTCCGCAGATGGAAACGGTCTTTCCATCCTTGTGTGCAGTAGCAATGAGGTGACGGATGGCCCTCTTCACTGCCAGGTTGCGTTCATCAAAGAGGGCAGATACCGTGTCATTATTTCTGTCGCATCCCAGAAGCAGCATGGTCAGATCGTTGGAACCGATGGAATAACCATCTACGAACTGATTGAACTGATCAGCCAGAATGATGTTGGCCGGAATTTCTGCCATGAGGAACAGCTTGAAGTCCGGACCACGAACCAGGCCTTCTTCTCTCATAATGCCGGTTACCAGTTCAGCTTCCTTTACCGTACGGCAGAATGGAATCATGCAGTTCAGGTTCTTCAGGCCGAATTCTTCGCGAACCTTGCGTACAGCCTTCAATTCCAGACGGAATGCTTCGGTGTACTTCGGATCATAGTAACGGGAAGCGCCTCTCCAGCCGAGCAGGTCAGCCGGTTCTACTGGTTCATACTTGTCACCGCCCTTAAGGTTTCTGTATTCACCGGACTTGAAGTCAGAGAAACGGAGTACAACCGGTCTTGGGCTCATAGCACGGCAAACCTTAGCCACCCCTTCAGCGAGCATGTCAATAACCTTGTCTGCACGGCCGGTTTCAATGAGATACAGCGGATGTTCATGGATGAATGTGGTCCAGATGAATTCTTCGCGCATGAGGCCGATGCCGTCACATGGGAGGGATGCATACTTTTCAGCCAGATCCGGATCACCGAGGTTCATCATGATGCCGGTGCCGGTTGGCGGGAAGTATTCTGCTGCCACTACTGTCTGGCCGGCAGCCTTCGGTTCATCCTTCTTAACCATATCTTTTACAACGCCTTCGTAAACGATACCGTTCTGTGCGTCAACCGTTACATCCTGACCATTCTTCAGGGTAAGGGTTGCTTCTACGCTGCGGCTCTTGGTACCTACTACGCATGGGATTCCCAGTTCGCGGGAAACGATGGATGCGTGGCAGGTCATACCGCCGGCATCAGTAACGATGGCTACCGCCTTCTTCATAGCCGGAACCCAGTCCGGGGAAGTCATCTGGGTAACCAGGATTTCGCCCTTCTTGAATTCTTCAATGTCCTTCGGGTTGGTAATGACGTGTACCTTGCCAGCTACCAGGCCCGGGGATGCCGGGAGACCCTTAACGAGAACCTTATGATCGGTAGTGATGTTCACTTTCTTAGCTTCTTTCTTTTCCTTATTCTTTCTGGACCATACGGTTTCCGGACGAGCCTGGAGAATCCAGATGCGGTCCTTGTGGTCGATAGCCCATTCCATATCCATGTAGCAGCCATAGTGCTTTTCAATAGCCTTTGCGTAGCCAGCCAGTTCCTTCAGCTGTTCATCGGTCATAACCTGAGCCTTAGCTCTTTCTTCCGGAACCTTGCGTTCTTCTACGCCGCCGCCTGGGAGACGAACCAGTTCAATAGCCTTTTCGTTGATACGGCGGGAACGGATGGAAAGGTCGCTCTTGTTGATGACGAAGTTATCCGGAGTAACAGTTCCCTGTACTACGTATTCACCGAGGCCCCAGGAGCCTTCAATCATGATGCAGTCATCTTCGCCGGTTGCCAGGTTAACGGTGAACATTACACCGGCAGCCTTGGAGTCAGCCATCATCTGAATAGCAGCGGACAGTGCTACGTTTTCATGATCATAGCCCTGCTTTGCACGGTAATATACCGCACGGTCAGTAAAGGTGGATGCGTAGCATTCCTTAACCTTGCGAATGACTTCTTCCTTGCCATGTACGTTCAGGTAGGTATCCTGCTGGCCTGCGAAGGAAGCGTCCGGAAGATCTTCTGCGGTAGCGCTGGAACGTACAGCAACGAATGGATCCTTTTCGCCAACCTTTTCAGCCAGTTCATCATAAGAATCAGCAATGGCCTGTGCCAGGTCAGCTGGCATTTCAGCGTCCATGATGCTCTGACGGATGCGTGTGCAGACTTCGTGAAGTTCTACGCTGTCTTCTACATCGTCCAGTCCTTCGAGAAGTTCATGAATCTTTTTGTTCTGTCCGGTAACATCCATGAAATAACGATATGCGTTAGCGGTTGTAGCATATCCATATGGTACCGGCACCTTGGTTGCACTGGTCAGTTCCCCAAGGGAAGAAGACTTGCCCCCTACCAGACCTACATCGGCTCTGCGCAGTTCATCGAACCACAATACATATTCGTTTTCTCTTTTGTCCATCATAATCCTCCTAGAACACATGACCATAAATACTATTCATAAGTTTTATAAAAGTGTATACGTCATTAGTGCTTACATGCATTATAGTATACTATAAGAAACGTGATGTCAAATCATTTTTTATCATTATTGGATACATTTTTTAGCTTGATGTTTATTTATAGTAAAAAAAGCAGAGAAATGTCTCTTTTTAAATGCACATTTAATCAAATGGTGCCTACATTTATTGCTTTTTCTTCTACATTTCATCACGTTAAAGGATACTATATTATAGAAGTATTTTATGATACCGTTAAGGTTGCCTTTAGTCTGCCAGCAGATAGCCAAACGACTATCTGATAATCAGACTTCAGAATAGCGTCAATACACTTTCCTATACATCAAAGACAGGCTGGAGGTAAGAGGCAGGAGGCCGGCCGATTGGCTTTGCCAATCGGCTCCTCTAACTTTTCTTTTGTGCACGGCCTCGAGCCTCAGGCTTGCCGACCTATGAACGCTCTGCGTTCATACAGCCTCCTCAAACCTCGAATCTGTCTTTAATCTGCAGTTCTCCTTTTTATACCGCATCAAAAAAGGACTTCGAAACATTTTTGTTTCTGAAGTCCTTTTTCAGTTTTATAATGGTTTGGCTTACTGTCCGGCTACCTGGTCAAGAATGTTCTTGCCTGCCTTTGCCGCTGACCTTCTGGCCTGATCCTGGGATGAGTTGTGCTTCTTTCCGGAGTCACTCTTATCCTGGGAGGACCGGTTCTGAGAATTCCGGCTCTGAGAATTCTTTCCGGAATCCTGAGTGTTGGTTTCCGTAGTGGAAGTATCCTGATCCGGAACGGCTTCATCTCCCTGAGCCTGCTGATCTGCAGCCTTAGCCTCATTCTGCGCCTTAGCCAGTTCTCCCTGAATAGAAGCCGGGATATTGAACGAAGATGCAGACTGGCTGGCTGTAGCCTGACTCATAAAGTCTCTGAAAATAGCGGCCGGAATGGTACCGCCGGTGTAGCCCGCGTTGGTAGAGGTATCATCACCAATCCATACCGCAGTGACCATGTTCGGTGTATATCCGACAAACCATGCATCGTGTGCCCCGTTTGTGGTACCGGTCTTACCGGCTAACGGACGTCCGAAGTAAGCATTGCGTCCAGTACCTCTCATAACTGCCTGCTGGAGCATCACATTAAGACGTGCTACCGCGTTGGCATCCAGTACCTGTTCTGCATCCGATTCTCCGGTATGATCTTCCAGTATGTTGCCGTTGCGGTCTTCAATCTTGAGGATAACTCTCGGCTTAATCAGCTGACCATTATTGGCGAATACGCTGTATGCCTGTGCCATATCCCACAGGGATACACCCTTGGACAGCCCGCCGATGGAAGCTGACAAGTTGTTATCGCTGTACTTACCGGAATCCACCAGACTGGTAATTCCGCACTTTTCGGCTGTCTTGATGACATTGGACATGCCTACCTTGTTGGCCAGGTTAATGGTCGGAATGTTCATGGACTTAACCAGCGCTTCGGTCATGGTGACCGGGCCGCCGGTAGTATGTCCGTAGTTCTTCGGAGACCATCCGCCGGCAAAGCTTACCGCACTGTTATCCAGCATCATATTCGGGCTCATGCCCTTTTCCAGAGCGGTTACATAGGTAAACGGCTTGAAGGCAGAACCTGGCTGACGGTACATCTGCGTAGCACGGTTAAACTGGTCCTCTCCGCGTCCACCTACCATGGCCTTTACATCGCCGGTCTTGGTTTCAATAGCCAGCAAAGCGCCCTGCGGCTGAGTAATGCCCTTGGCATTCTTTGTGCCCTTCGGCAGGTCCTTGTTCACCGCATTTTCTGCATCCTTCTGCATATCCAGATCCAGTGTGGTGTAAATCTTCAGACCTTCCTTGTAAATAGCGGAAGAGTCATACTTGTCACTTACCTGCTGTACTACGTAGTTGACGAAATAGGAAGCTACCTTATTGTTGTCCTGATTGGACCCCGGCTTAACCAGGCCCAGATCCTGCGCCTTGGCTTCATCCGCCTGTTCCTGAGTAATGTAGCCATACTTGGCCATCTGATCCAGTACTACGCCCTGACGGTACTTAGCCGCCTGCAGGTTGTGGAACGGGGAATAATAATTCGGGCTGTTCGGAAGACCGGCCAGCATAGCGCACTGCGCCAGGTTCAGGTCCTTAACATCCTTGCCAAAATATACATGGGAAGCGGTCTGTACGCCATACGCACCCTGGCCGAAATAAATCTGATTCATGTACATTTCCAGGATTTCCGCCTTGGTGTACTTGTTTTCGATTTCCACAGCCAGTACGGCTTCCAGCAGCTTTCTCTTCAGCGTCTGTTCCTGTGTGAGGAACGCGTTTCTTGCCAGCTGCTGGGTAATGGTGGAACCACCCTGTCCGGTGGCATCCCTGTGCCGGATATTGCTTACCAGTGCACGGGCAATGCCGATAGGGTCAATCCCATGATGCTTATAGAAACGGATATCTTCTGCCGCAATGAATGCATTCTGCAGTTCCTTCGGCGTTTCTGAAAGCTTGACAGGAAGACGATTCTGTTCGGCATGAACCGTGGTAATCAACCGGCCTTTGCAGTCATAAATCTGTGAAGAGGCCGCTGGCGACAGAGTCTGACTGACGTCAGGCAGCGTCCCGGTGATAGACAGCAAAAAACCAGCCCCGGCTCCAGCGACGCAGATCACCATGATCACAACCAGTGCCATAAACAGTTTTTTCCACAAAGGCGTTTTTTTCCTCTGCGGCCTGCGATAGTGACTGTGCACTGCATGAATCTCTGAATTTTTCATAGATAACTCCTATACTGTGCCTTATGCAGAATATAACTATCATACAGAGAATGAACCAATGCATTCTCATGGAAACATAACTCGCAGGCATTCCTTTCGGAATCCTGTACAATCAACCGGAATGAACTCTGGTCAACCAATCAATTATAGCACATTAAAGCGGTCTTAATTCCATCTCTTTCCGCTTTATTTCCGGCTTCGTGCCACAGCAAACTGCCGCATCCACCGGGTCACTTCCTCCGGCGTGAGCAGGCGGTCTATATCGTCCGCCGATGCGATGGACAGCGGCTGGGTTTCCATGTAGCGGAAAAATTCATCCTGCAGTGCCCGAACCTCACGGGAACGTTCCGGAAGCTTTACCCGCTGCCCCAATCCCTTTTCCATGAGAAGCCTCATAAATACAGGGCGGAAGAAATATTCCATAAAGCAGCTTTCAATCCAGTAACTGTGCTTTGTCTGGCTAAACCGCGCCGTAAGCGGCATGAACTGCATGTACAGGTCCACTCCGTCATAATACCCGCCCCAGAAATCACTGAATGCATAATCATAGCATCCATCTTCCTGAGCCTTCACAAATTCCAGCGCGTCCGCTTCGATAATCTGAATCTTTTCCTTATGCGGGAAGAACGGAAGGATGGACTCGGTAAACAGACGGATGACATCCGGGTTCTTTTCAATCACCGTTACGCTTTCTACATTATCCTTTTCCGCCGCCATAAAGGCATAGTATCCAAGACCCAGACCATAGGTGATGACCTTTCCGTGAGCTTCCGCAATCGCATCCGCCATGGACTCAATCTCACTGACCACCACGCTCATCCACACATTGCCGTTTTCCAGAAGGACCGGAAATTCTACCCGGTCTGTGAAAAATCCCAGTTCCGCATAGAAAAACGGATCATCCCGATCATACGTCTGGTGATAGGACTGGAAAAACTCATAGGGAATCGTATCCCTTGGCGCCAGAGTAATGGCTCCCGCCTGCCCCGCCTGGGGCTTCACCTTCTGATAATAAGGATTGTCTGTAATAATCCGGGTATCATAAGCATGGATATGATGAGTCATTTCATCAAACAGCGTTTCCATCAGCGCTTCCCCATCCCATCGGGTGGCCAGTTCGCTATAAGGAAGGATTTCCTCTTCCCCATAGTAAAGGTCGCACACCGCGTCACGGATGTCATCGGCAAACCCGCACCCGGTCACTTCATCAATCAGCGGATCCGGCTGTCCCGGCACCACGGTCCGGTCCACTGGTGTTTCAATGTGTTCAAGAAATAAATGATCCTCTACCTCTCCCAGCATCAGATCATTGCATATTCCGGCAAGCAAAAAGCGTTCCCAAAGCTGGCAAATACGTTTTTCCACTTCCGGAGTCTGTCTTACATTCATTCTTCTTTCCTCAGTTTCTCTGTAATTCCTCTTTGAAAGATGTGTTTATTCCTCATTATACATAAGGACGGGCTGGCACTCAAGGTCCGTGCGAACCCAGCCAGATTTGCAATTGTAGGATTACAATACATGTGTTACACATTGAAAACATAAAAAGCGAGACCCCCTTGTGATATAGTTAATTCGTCAAAACAAACTTTTACCAAAGGAGTATCTCGCATGAACAGTATAACACAAGTTATGAAATTTCGTAGATCTATGGTCGAATATGCATTGAAGCATGGCGTCACTAAAACCGCCATCAAATACAATACATATCGCCAATACGTGTATCGCTGGCTTCGACGTTATGATGGTTCACTGGAGTCCTTACGTAATAAATCCCGCAGGCCCAAACACCATCCCAAAGCACATACAGCTGCGGAAT